>NZ_AP019749.1:3515000-4115000 GCF_006740045.1 Comamonas terrigena NBRC 13299 | reverse complement strand
CCTACTCGCAAATTGCGCTGGAAGACGCCATCAAGCAGGCCGGGCTGACGCCCGAGCAGGTGAGCCATCCGCGCACCGGCCTGATCATGGGCTCCGGCGGCGGCTCGCCGGCCAACCAGATCGAGGCGGCAGACACGCTGCGCGAGAAGGGCATCCGCCGCGTGGGACCGTACCAGGTCACGCGCTGCATGAGCTCCACGGTGTCGGCCTGCCTGGCGACCAATTTCAAGGTCAAGGGCATCAACTACTCCATCACCTCGGCCTGTTCGACCTCGGCCCACTGCATCGGTGCGGCGGCCCAGCAGATCGCCTGGGGCATGCAGGACGTGATGTTCGCCGGCGGCGGTGAAGAGTTGTCCTGGGGCATGTCGCTGCTGTTTGACGGCATGGGTGCCATGTCCAGCAAGTACAACGAGACGCCCGAGAAAGCCTCGCGCGCCTATGACGCCAACCGCGACGGTTTTGTGATTGCCGGCGGCGGCGGTGCGGTGGTGCTGGAAAGCCTGGACCACGCCCTGGCCCGCGGCGCCCACATCCTGGCGGAAGTGGTGGGCTTCGGTGCCACCAGCGACGGTGAGGACATGGTGGCTCCTTCGGGTGACGGCGCCATTGCCTGCATGAAGCAGGCCATGGAAAACGTGGACGCGCCCGTGGACTACATCAACACGCATGGCACATCGACCCCGGTGGGCGATATGCAGGAAGTGCGTGCCATGCGCGAGCTGTTCGGCGACAAGGTGCCTCCGTTTTCGTCCACCAAGTCACTGACCGGCCACTCGCTGGGTGCGACGGGCGTGCAGGAAGCGATCTACTGCCTGATCATGCTGAACAAGGGCTTTATCGCCGGTTCGGCCAATGTGGAAACGCCCGATCCGCTGCTGGGCGATATGCCTCTGGTCACGACCACGCGCGATGCCCAGCTGAAGACCGTGCTGTCCAACAGCTTTGGCTTCGGTGGCACCAACGCATCCCTGCTGCTCCAGCGCTGGGACGGCCAGTAAGCCGACTGCGGCCCCGCCGATTGCAGCCCAACCGGTTGCGGACCGGAGTGGCCTCCATGACAAAGCCCTGTGTGCACACACAGGGCTTTTTTCTTGTGGCCGGTTGGCCCATCAGCCCATGACAGGTGCTGCCGACGCACAGGGCGTGGTCAATGTGGGCGTTCCCGGCTGGCGGCAAGGAAGGCCGCAATCAGAGGCGCCTGGCTGCGGCTGTGCAGGCAGTACAGGTATTCGGGCAGGTGGGGCACGCTGCCGGCAAAGGCCAGTACCACCAGGTCGGGGTGTGCCGAGGCCTCATGCCGGGCAAACACGCTGATGCCCATCTGGCGAATCACGGCCTCGCGTATGGCCTCGCGGCTGGCAATCTCCAGCACGCGGCCCGGAGGCACGCCGGCGTCGGCCAGCAGCTGCTCGGTCAGCCGGCGGGTCACCGAGCCGGGCTCGCGCAGGATCAAGGTTTCGCCGGCCAGATCCGCCACGTCCACGGACGGGCGGCGTGCCAGACGGTGGCTGCGGTGCACCAGCAGGGCCAGCGGGTCCTGGCCCAGTTCCAGCCGCAGCAGGCGTGGATCGCTTTCCGGGGTGGACGAGGTGGCCAGATCCACCTGGTAGGCCGCCAGTGCCTGGCCCATCTGCTGGGAATTGCCGCTGACCATCGACACCTGCACGCGCGGGTACTGCTGGGCAAAGCGCTGCACGATGTCCAGCACGTAATACGGTGCCGTGGCCCCGATGCGCAATTGCCCGCCCTGGCTGCCATCGCCTGCGTGGCGCAGCGCCGACTCCACCTCCACGGCGCGCAGCAGCAGCAACTCCACCTGCGGCAGCAACTGCAGGCCTTCCCCAGACACGGTCAGCCGCCCGCCCTGGCGGTGGAACAGCTCCACGCCGTAATGCGCCTCCAGCGCGCGGATCTGCGTGGTGACGGTGGGCTGGCTCAGCCCGAGGTGGCGTGCCGCCAGCGTGATGCTGCCCAGCCGGGCCACCCAGAAAAAGGATTGCAGTTGCGTGACGAACATGGTGTGTGGCGCCGTCCGGCAGGGACGGCTGCCGCATTTCACCATGGCGGCCTGGACCGTGGCGCATCTCCCACTGCGATGGGGACCCAAATTTGCCAATAGGCGCTTCGGCAGATTTCGGCTCTGTGACACGCAGATTTCACATGCGATTTCTAGAGTGCAGGGCAGGGAGTTGGCCGTGTGGGTCGGCTCCGCAAAGGTTTCCATTCCCACCATTTTTCAGGAATCTGCCATGCGCCATGCCCTTGTTTCCCGCCCCCGCCGCCTTGCCCTGTGGACCGCTGCTGCCTGTGCGCTGCTGGGTGTCGCCGGCCAGGCGCTGGCCGCCAAGACCGAGCTGCTGGTCTATTCGGCCCTGGAAGCCGACCAGATCAAGGCCTACAAGGTCGGTTTCGAAAAAGTGCACCCCGAGATCGAGCTGAAGTTTGTGCGCGACAGCACCGGCATCATCACGGCCCGCCTGCTGGCCGAGAAGGCCAATCCCCAGGCCGACGTGATCTGGGGGGTGGCGGCCACGTCGCTGATGCTGCTGGACAAGCAGGGCATGCTGGCTCCCTACGCCCCCAAGAACCTGGGCAAGGTGCGCGCCACCATGCGTGACCCGGCAGCCACGCCCACCTGGGTGGGCATGGATCTGTGGTCGTCGGCCGTGTGTGCCAACACCGTGGAGGCAGCCAAGCGCAAGCTGCCTGCCATCACCAGCTGGGCCGATCTGACCAAACCCGAATTCAAGGGCACGATCACCATGCCCCACCCGGCTTCCAGCGGTACCGGCTACCTGATGGTGGCGGCATGGCTGCAGATGATGGGTGAGGACAAGGGCTGGGCCTATATGGACGCGCTGCACCAGAACATAGGCGTCTATACCCACAGCGGCTCCAAACCCTGCCGCCAGGCCGGTGCGGGTGAGTTCCCCGTGGGCCTGAGTTTCGAGTACCGGGCCAACAAGACCAAGAAGGACGGTGCGCCCATCGACATCGTCTTCCCCAGGGAAGGCCTGGGCTGGGACGTGGAAGCCACGGCCATCATGAAGACCAGCAAAAAGCAGGAGGCCGCCAAGGCCCTGGCCGACTGGGCCGTGACGCCCGAGGCCAACCAGCTCTATGCCGCCAACTTTGCCGTGCTGGCCTTGCCCGAGGCCCAGGAAAAGCATGAATTCATTCCGGCCGATCTGGAAAAGCGCCTGGCCAAGAACGACTTCAACTGGTCGGCCGCCAACCGCGAGCGCATCCTGACCGAATGGGCGCGCCGCTATGAAGCCAAGGCGGAAAAGAAGTAACCACCGCTGGTGCCTTCTCTCTGTGGCCCATGGTGCATGGAGGGGAGGTGGGCACGCTCTGCAGAACGGCCTGGCCATGGCGCCGTGGCCGGGCGGGTGGGCTGTCTGTTGTTTTTGACGTTGAAAGAGATACATGCTGCGCATTGACCATATTGCCAAGCAGTACAAGGACACGCCCGTGCTGCGCGGCATCGACCTGGCGGTCGATGGCGGCGAGTTCGTCAGCCTGCTGGGGCCTTCTGGTTGCGGCAAGACCACGCTGCTGCGCATTCTGTGCGGCATTGAGCAGGCGGACGAGGGCCGAGTCCTGTTTCAGGGCGAGGACATCACGCGCTGGCCGGCGGCACGCCGGGGATTCGGGGTGGTGTTCCAAAGCTATGCACTGTTCCCCAATCTGACGGCGGCGCAGAACGTGGCGTTCGGCCTGCGGGGGCAGCCTGCGCACCAGGTCCAGGCCCGTGTGCAGGAAATGCTGGCCCTGGTGGGCCTGGGCGCGCAGGCGCAGCGCTACCCGGCACAGCTGTCCGGCGGGCAGCAGCAGCGTGTTGCACTGGCCCGTGCGCTGGCCCCCCGCCCCCGCTTGCTGCTGCTGGATGAGCCCCTGTCCGCACTGGATGCCCAGGTACGCACCGAGCTGCGCAGCGAGATCCGCCGGCTGCAGCGTCAGCTGGAGATCACCTGCATCATGGTCACGCACGACCAGGAAGAGGCGCTGTCCATGGCGGACCGGGTGGTGCTGATGCACCAGGGGCGTATCGAACAGCAAGGCTCGCCCGAGCAGCTCTATGCCCAGCCGGTCAGTCACTTTGCGGCCGGGTTTGTGGGGCGCATGAACCTGCTGCCCGCGACGGCGGAGGTGGGTCACATGGTGCGCGTGGGGGAAGGACGGCTGGATTGCAGCACGGCGGGTTTTGTACCCGGTGATGCGGTGCTGGTGGGTGTCCGGCCCGAAAGCGTGGTGCTGCACCCGGCCCAGCCGATTGCACTGGCCAATCTGTTCCGCGCCCGGGTGATGGAGTCCTCGTTCCTCGGTTCGATGGTGCTGGTGCGGGTGTGCAGTCCCACGCTGCAATGCCAGATCGATGTGCAATGGCCGCTGCGCCACGATGCCCGGCTGCCCGACTGGTTGCAGGGGGAGGTGCTGGTGGAACTGCCCGCCGCAGCGCTGCAGGTGCTGGCGGCGCCAGAGGCCTTGCGGAGGGCTGCATGATGACGGCCGCGACACCGGCCCTGCCACTGGGGGCCGATCCGGTGGTCCCCTCTGCAGTGCCGCACACTGCCCGGCGCCACCAGGATGCAGGTCCTGCCGCGCCGCGGCCATCCCGCACCTTCCATGGGGAAAGGCTCTGGCTGGGGGTGCTGGTGCTGGGCCTGCTGGGTGTGCTGCTGATCGCGATTGCCTTGCCGGTGGGGGCGCTGCTGGGCCGCAGTTTCTGGTCGGCCGACGGACAGTTCTCGGGTCTGGCGCAGTACATGGCGTATGCCCGAACACCGGGGGTGGCGCAGTCCCTGTTCAACAGCCTGTGGCTCTCGGCCACCAGCAGCACGCTGTGTGTGGCGCTGGCCTATGGCTATGCATACGGTGTGGTGCGCAGCTGCATGCCGCTGGCCGCATGGTTCCGCGCCATCGCCCTGGTGCCGCTGCTGGCGCCGTCGCTGCTGATGGCCATCAGTCTGATCTACCTGTTCGGCGCCCAGGGGCTGCTGAAAAGCTGGTTGTTGGGTGGTTCGGCTTACGGGCCTTTCGGCATCATCCTGGGCTCGGTGCTGTGGACTTTTCCGCATGCACTGATGATTCTGTGCACCACGCTGGCGTCGGGCGATGCGCGGCTGTATGAGGCCGCAGCCACGCTGGGTGCGGGCCGCTGGCGCAGCTTCTGCCAGGTCACGCTGCCGTCCAGCCGCTACGGGCTGCTGATTGCCTGGATCGTGGTGTTTGTGCTGGTGGTGACGGACTTTGGCGTGCCCAAGGTGATTGGGGGCAACACGCCCATGCTCGCCACCGATATCTACAAGCAGGTGATTGGCCAGCACAACCTGTCCATGGGCGCAGTGGTGGCCATGCTGCTGCTGGTGCCTGCCGGCCTAGCGTTCGCTGCCGAACGCCATCTGCGCGCGCGCCAGGCCGCCACCATGGCGGTGCGTGCCACACCGCTGGTGCCGCAGCCTGCGGCGCTGCGGGACCGTGCGTTGCTGCTGTACTGCAGCCTGGTGGCCATGGGGCTGCTGGCGGTGATGGGCACGGCCGTGCTGGCTTCGCTGGTCACCTTCTGGCCCTACAACCTGAGCCTGGGGTTCAGGCACTACCAGTTCGACATGATGGACGGTGGCGGTTGGGCCAGTTATGGCAATTCGCTGGCGATGGCGGCGGCCACTGCGGTGGTGGGCGCGCTCCTGAGTTTCCTGAGTGCCTACCTGGTGGCCAAACCGACGGGGTGGGCGCGTGCGCGCCAGTGGCTGCATGCCGTGGCCACGCTGCCGATGGCGGTGCCAGGGCTGGCGCTGGGGCTGGGCTACATCCTGTTCTTCAATGCCGCCAGCAATCCGCTGCACTTTCTGTATGGCTCGCTCGGCATTCTGGTGCTGTGCTCGGTGGCGCATTTCTTTTCGGTGGCGCACATCACCCAGCTCACGGCCTTGCAGCAACTGGATGCCGAATATGAGCGCGTGGCCGATTCCATGGGCGTGCCGTTCTGGACGGTGCTGTGGAGGGTACACCTTCCGGTGTGCCTGCCGGCCGTGATGCAGGTGGCGGGCTACTTCTTTGTGAATGCCATGACCACGGTATCGGCTGTCGTCTTTCTGTATGCACCCGAAACCTCGCTGGCCTCGGCGGCGGTACTGGCCATGGACGATGCCGGCGACATTGCACCCGCCGCCGCCATGGCGACGCTGATCTTTGCCACGGCGGCGGTCGGCCGCCTGCTGATTGCCGCGCTGGACGGCTGGACGCAAAAACGCACCCAGCACTGGCGCCACCGCTGACCGCGCCGCGCGGCCCGTTCCCCACTCTCCTCCCGTGGACTTCCCTGTGCCCTGCCTTCTGGTGGGGCGCCAGGGCGCTCCTTTGCCTTTTGTTTCCTCTCTTGGCTGTTCATGCTATGAAAAATTACGATCTGATCGTCGTCGGTGCCGGTATCGTCGGCCTGGCCCATGCCTATACCGCGGCGGTCCGCGGCAAGTCCGTGCTGCTGATTGAACGCGACAGTGCCTGTCTGGGTGCCTCCATCCGCAACTTCGGCTTTGTCACCATCACCGGCCAGCGTGCCGGTGACCACTGGCAGCGGGCCCTGCGTTCACGCGCCATCTGGGCCGATGTGGCGCCGCAGGCGGGGATCGATGTGCTCCACTCCGGCCTGTGGCTGACCGCACGCCGCCCGGCGGCGGCGGCTGTGCTGGAGGCCTTCATGCGCACCGACATGGCCGTGGACTGTGCGCTGCTCACGCCGGCCCAGGCCGCCGAGCGCCACCCTGCACTGCGCACCGGGGGGCTGCAATCGGTGCTCTACAGCCCGCACGAGCTGCGTGTGGAGTCCCGCACCGCCATTCCGATGCTGGCGCAGTGGCTGCAGCAGGCGCTGGGGGTGGATTTCCGCTTCAGCGAGACCGTGACGCAAGTGGCCACGCCGCGTGTCACCACGTCACGCGGCAGCTACCACGCCGAGCGTGTGGTGGTCTGCAACAACGCCGATCCCGGAGGCCTGTTTGCAGACGCCTGGACGGAGCACCAGGTGCAACTGTGCCAGTTGCAGATGCTGCGGGTGCAGCCACAGGCCGGTTTTGCGCTGCAGGGTTCGGTCATGGGCGATCTGAGCCTGGTCCGCTACGAAGGCTATAGCGCACTGCCGGAGGCGGCGGCGTTGCGTGCCGAGCTGGAGCGGGACGAGGCCGAAAGCCTGGCCCATGGCATCCACCTGATCGCCGTGCAAAGCGCCGATGGTTCACTGGTGGTGGGTGACTCCCACCACTACGGCCCGGCGCCGTCGCCTTTTGCCAGCGAGGCGGTGGACCGGCTGATGCTGCGCCATCTGCGCGAAGCATTGCATCTGGAAGGCGACCACGTGGTGGAGCGCTGGGTGGGGACCTACCCGGTGTCGCCCGATGCGCCCTGCCTGGTCAAGGCCCCTGACGATGCGACGCGGGTGGTGGCTGTGACCAGCGGTTCGGGGGCCAGCACGGCGTTTGGCCTGGCCGAAGAAGTGTGGAGCGGCTGGTAAACCGGAGGAAGCTGCCGCGCAGCTGACAGTGGCGGCTGCGGACTGAAATTCGACCGGGTACCGGGACCCACCGCAAAAACCCGGGTGTTGGCAATCCGGAAAAGCGCAGGCTGCGCTGGAATGTTGCGCAAAAAGAAGTGGCTTCCCTGCGGGAGGCACTGCTGCGGCGAGCGAATAGTTGCTGCGCTGCATCATTGGTGGATGCTAACGGGCGGTTGCACCTGCACGCTGGGCATGGCGCCCTAGAATGCGTGCAGGCGCTGGGCCGGTTTTTGCACGCAAAGCCGGGTCTGGCGGTTTTGTCTGACACCGCTGCGGGTTTTGCCCGAATCCACCATGAAGCTCGCGATCCTGGACCGAATTGGCACCCTTCACCCCGAGGGGGAGGACGCCGTGGTGGGCGCGCGCGATTGGCAGCCCCAGGCCGGGGTGCTGGACGCGATTGCCCAGCTCAACCGTGCCGGCTGGCATGTGGTGGTCGCCACCAACCAGCCGGGGTTGGGGCGGGGCAACTTCGATGTGAACGAGCTCAACGCCGTGCACCAGCGCATGCAGCGCGAACTGGCCACTGCCGGCGCCCGGGTGGAGGCCGCATTCTTCTGTCCCCATGCTCCGGATGAAGGTTGTGCCTGCCGCAAGCCCGCGCCGGGTCTGCTGCAGCAGATTGCCGTCCGCTACGGGGCCGAGCCGCATGAAATATGGGTGATTGGCCAGGACCACGCCCATCTGCAGGCTGGAGCGGCCATCGGTGCCCACCTGGTGTGGGTGGAGCAGGGCAGTGGCGTGGCCACCATGCCGGCACCGCCCCTGCCACAGGCGGTGCAGCACTATGCCGACTGGGCGGAACTGGCCCAGGCTCTGGCCCCTGCGGCGACCGAAGCGCCGGCACCGTCCCCTTCCGTCTGACGCAAAACCGCGCAAGCCTTATCCTCTAGGGTCTGACGCCTGTGTCAACCGACTGTTTCTGACATCCATGCCTTTTCTCCGTTCCCTGTTGCACATGCTGTTCATGTGCGTCACCGTCATTCCCTACACCCTGGTCATCCTGCTGCTGCGGGTGTGCGGTGCCTCGCCCGACGTGCGCTGGAAAGTGGCCCGGGCCTGGTTGGCACTGTGCGTGGACGCGTCGGGCTGGTTCTGCGGTGTGCGCTACCGTGTGCAGGGCATGGAGCATCTGCCGAACAGCGATACCGACGGCGTGGTGCTGCTGTCCAAGCACCAGTCGACCTACGAGACCTTCCTGCTGCCGGCCATCATGCCGCGGCCGCTGGCCTATGTGTTCAAGAAGGAGCTGCTGCAGATTCCGTTCTTCGGCTGGTCCATCGGCAGCCTGGACATGATCCACATCGACCGCAAGCACGGTTCGCGCGCGTTCCACAAGGTGGTGGAGCAAGGCAAGCGCCTGCTGGAAAAAGGGGTATGGGTCATCATGTTCCCCGAGGGAACCCGCGTGGCGCGCGGCGAAGTGGGGGAATACAAGACGGGCGCCACCCGCCTGGCCATCATGGCCGGCAAGCCGGTGGTGCCGGTGGCGGTGACGTCGGCCAAATGTTGGCCACGCAAGGCATTTGTCAAGACCCCCGGCGTGGTGGACGTGTCCATTGGCAAGCCCATTCCCACGGTCGGCCGCAAGCATGAAGAGCTGATGGCCGAGGTGCAGGCCTGGATCGAAGCCGAGATGCGCCGCCTGGACCCGGAGGCCTACCCGGCCGTCCCTGCGCCGCTGCCCGCACCTGCGCAGGGCTGAGCCACCGCGCGCGTACGGTCCACGGCAGGCTGCATGCCCCATCGCTTTTCCACTCCAGCCCGGCGTGCGCCAGCGGCACTGGCTTCTGTCGCGAAGCCGGTGCCACAGGCGGGTGGCCAGGCGCTGCTGTGGGGCGGGAAGGACTTTCAGCACCCCGCGGCCACGCACCAGATTCTGCTGCGGGACGGCACGCGTGTGGCCTACCGGCTGGAGCGCGCCATGCGTCGCAGCATCGGTTTTCAGGTGGGCGCAGAAGGCCTGGTCATCCGCGCACCGCGCTGGATCTCGCTGGAGCAGCTCGACGCTGCAATCCATGAAAAAGCGCGCTGGATTGTGCAAAAGCTGCAGGAACAGCGCGAACGCACCGACCAGGCACAGGCCCAGCGCATCGCCTGGGCCGATGGCGCCGTGCTGCCTTTTCTGGGCGGCCAGATCACCTTGCACCTGCACCCGGCTGCACCGCGCGGCGGAAGTTTGCTGGCGGTAGGTGAAGGCGCCTGGGCGCTGCATCTGCCGTTGGCCGCGGACGCCGGTGCCGCCCAGGTGCGCGCTGCAGTGGCCGCCTGGTGGCTGCGCCATGCGCGCAACCTGTTCACCGAACGCCTGCGCCACTATGCCCCGCAACTGCGGGTGCAGTGGCGCAGCCTGCGCCTGTCCAACGCGCGCACGCGCTGGGGCAGCGCCAAGAGCGACGGCAGCATCATGCTGAACTGGCGCTTGCTGCACTGTCGCATGGCGGTGCTGGACTATGTGGTGGTGCATGAGTTGTCCCACCTGCGGGTGATGGACCACAGTCCGCGCTTCTGGGCCACGGTGGCAGAGGCCAGCCCCGACTATGCGGCCTTGCGGGCCGAGCTGCGCGAGCACGCTTCACCGTTGTGGGCCTGAGCGGCGGTGTCAGGTGGTTGGAAAGCGCCGCCCCTGCAAATGGGTGGCGCCGATGAGCGGTGGAGTCCCCGGCAAATAGCGGGGGGCGGCAGCCGCGCATTGTTTGCATGGGTTGGGGCCGGCAACTGGCTGAAACCCGCAAGATGGCAGTGCTGCCCGCTGTGCAGCAAGCTCCGCAGCGCGCACAATGCGCACCAACGTTGCCAGGCCGCACATGGCCTTGGCATGATTTGACGGATTTTTTGCTTCAGGACTACATATGACAGCCTCCGCCACCGATCTTCAGGTCACTCCCGCAGCGGGCTATGCCGGCGATATTCCTGCGCCTCTGGCCTGGCAATGGGTGCAGGCCGGACAGGCTGTGCTGGTGGATGTGCGCACCGATGCCGAGCGCGCCTGGGTGGGCCAGGTGCCCGGAGCCATTCCCGTGGCGCTCAAGCAATGGCCGGGCATGCAAGCCAACCCCGACTTTGATGCCCAGCTGCGCGCAGCGGTACCGCCCGGTGGCAAGGTCGTGCTGCTGTGCCGCAGCGGCGTGCGCTCCGTCGCAGCGGCCCAGCGTGCGGCGGCGCTGGGCATTGAGGCCTACAACATCCTCGAAGGCTTTGAAGGCGATCTGGACGCCCACAACCAGCGTGGCCAGAAAAGCGGCTGGCGCAAGCAGGGCCTGCCCTGGCACCAGTGAAGCGCCAAGCACCCATGAAAAAAGGCTCCCGACGGGAGCCTTTTTGACAGCGGTACAGGGCTTACAGGGCCGGAATGCGCAGTTTCTGGCCGGGGTAGATCTTGTCGGGGTGCGACAGCATGGGCTTGTTGGCTTCGAAAATCGCAGGGTACTTGTTGGCATCGCCATAGTATTTCTTGGCGATGGCCGACAGCGTGTCGCCGCGCACCACGTCGTGGTACTGGGCTTCGGGTTCGGGGTGGGTGACGGACATCTGGTTGTCCACACTGGTCACGCTGGAAACATTGCCGCAGCACAGGGTGACTTTTTCCTTGGCTCCCTGGGTGGGCGCCACGCCGGTCACGGTGACCTTGCCCTGGCTGCCGTCATAGGTGACCTGCAGATTGCTCACGCCCAGGTTCTGGGCATTGATGTACGTGGCAATGGCCTGCGCGGCCTTGGCATTCAGGTCGTCCGCTGGGGTGGCTGCGTTGGCATCCTTGCCGCCGAACAGCTTTTCGCCGGCTTCCTTGATGAAACTGAAAAGTCCCATGGATTGACTCCTTGAAGTGGTGGACAGGGAAGAAAACCGCCCCACTGTAGCGGCAAATCCGCGCTTGGCAAGACAGGGCCGGCGGCTGTTCCATTTGTTCACAATTGCCCGTGTGGCGTGTCTTGTATGAGACGTTGCTGTCCGGTTGGGAAACAAAAATACAGATAATCCGCCGCATGACTTTTCTGGCCATTGACATCGGCAACACCCGCTTGAAGTGGGCCATGTACGACGATCACCGCCCCGGGGCTGCGCTGCTGGCCCATGGCGCGGAGTTTCTGGAACATATCGAGCGCCTGGCCGAAGGCTGTTGGGCCGGCTTGCCAGCGCCCACGCGCATGCTGGGCTGCGTGGTGGCGGGGGATACCGCCAAACGCCGGGTGCACGACCAGATCGAGCTGATGCTGGGCTGGACCCTGGAGCCGCAGTGGGTGGTGCCGTCGGTGGAGGAAGCCGGCGTGGTCAATGGCTACGACCATCCTTCGCGCCTGGGGGCCGACCGGTGGGTGGCCATGATCGGTGCGCGCCACCAGATGCTGCAGCAGGGGCCGGCCAGGCCGCTGATTGTGGTGATGGTGGGCACGGCGGTGACGGTGGATGCGCTGGACGCCGAAGGCAATTTTCTGGGGGGCTTGATCATCCCTGGCCACGGCATCATGCTGCGCGCGCTGGAAGGCGGCACGGCGGGTCTGCATGTGCCGACCGGCGAAGTCAGGTTGTTTCCCAAGAACACCAGCGATGCACTGACCAGCGGCGGGACCTATGCCATTGCGGGAGCGGTGGAGCGCATGTACCAGCATCTATCCCAGCACTGCGGGGCGGAGCCTGCCTGCATCATGGCCGGGGGCGCTGGCTGGAAGATGGCCCCCAGCATGACGCGTCCCTTTCAGTTGCTGGACAACCTGATTTTCGATGGCCTGCTGGTGATGGCGCAACGGCGCTGGGGCTGACATCGGCGCAATGCCTGCGGGCACGTGCGCTGCAGGAGAATATCTGGGGTCGATGCAATCCCCGCATGAGGCCGTGCGAGGCAGAAAAAGCTGCTTACCCTGGCTGAAGAGTGCAGTGGGATAATCGGTTCACATTCTCAGAAAAAATCCTTCCATGATTCTTGTCACCGGTGGCGCCGGCTTTATTGGCGCAAATTTTGTTTTGGATTGGCTGGCTACACAGCAGGAGCCGGTGGTCAATGTGGACAAGCTGACCTATGCCGGCAATGTGGAAAACCTGGCCTCGGTGCATGGCGATGCGCGGCATGTGTTCGTGCAGGCGGATATCGGGGACAGCGCCGTCATGGATGTGTTGCTGGCCCGTCATCAGCCGCGTGCGGTGATCAACTTCGCGGCCGAAAGCCATGTGGACCGTTCCATCCATGGTCCGGAAGACTTCATTCAGACCAATGTGGTGGGCACGTTTCGCCTGCTGGAAGCCGTGCGGGGCTACTGGAGTAGGCTGCAGGGCAATGCCAAATCGGATTTCCGCTTTCTGCATGTGTCGACGGACGAGGTCTACGGCACGCTGTCGCCTTCCGATCCCGCTTTCACGGAAGAGAACAACTACGAGCCCAACAGCCCGTATTCGGCCAGCAAGGCCGCCAGCGACCATCTGGTACGTGCCTGGCACCACACCTATGGCCTGCCGGTGCTGACCACCAACTGCAGCAACAATTACGGCCCGCTGCATTTCCCTGAAAAGCTGATCCCGCTGGTGATCGTCAATGCGTTGGCCGGCAAACCGCTGCCGGTGTACGGCGACGGCATGCAGGTGCGCGACTGGCTCTATGTGCGTGACCACTGCAGCGCCATCCGCCGCGTGCTGGAAGCGGGAAAGCTGGGCGATACCTACAACGTCGGGGGCTGGAACGAACAGGCCAATATCGACATTGTCAAAACCGTGTGCGCCCTGCTGGACGAATTGCGTCCGCGCGCCGACGGCAAGGGCTATGCCGAGCAGATCACCTATGTAGCCGACCGCCCGGGGCATGACCGCCGCTACGCCATCGATGCCCGCAAGCTGGAGCGCGAACTGGGCTGGAAGCCGGCAGAAACCTTTGACACCGGCATCCGCAAGACCGTGCAGTGGTATCTGGACCACCCGCAATGGGTCGCCAACGTGCAGTCCGGTGCTTACCGCGACTGGGTGCAAAAGCAATACACCGCCACCGCAGAGTGAACATGAAGATTTTGCTGCTGGGCAAGGACGGTCAGGTGGGTTGGGAACTGCAACGCAGCCTGGCACCGCTGGGGGAGCTGGTGGCGCTGGGGCGGCACGCTGCGGACGGGCTGTGCGGCGATCTGGGCCATCTGGAGGGCCTGGCGCAGACGGTGCGCCAGCTGCGGCCCGATGTGATCGTCAATGCCGCCGCCCACACGGCGGTGGACAAGGCCGAGTCCGAGCCGGAGCTGGCACGCGCACTCAATGCCTTGGCGCCAGGGGTGCTGGCCCAGGAAGCCAAGGCCGTGGATGCTTTGCTAGTGCACTACAGCACCGACTATGTGTTCGATGGCAGCGGCTCCGTGCCACGGCTTGAGACCGACGCTGTCGCTCCGCTGTCGGTATACGGTCGCACCAAGCTGGAAGGGGAGCAGCACATCCAGGCTTCGGGCTGCAGACACCTGATCTTTCGCACCAGCTGGGTCTATGCGGCGCGTGGCGGCAATTTTGCCAAGACCATGCTGCGCCTGGCGCAGGAGCGGGAGTCGCTGACGGTGATCGATGACCAGTGGGGAGCCCCCACCGGAGCGGACCTGATTGCCGATGTGACGGCCCATACCATCCGGCAGGTGGTCCGCTGTCCGCAGGACGCGGGCCTGTACCATCTGGTAGCGCAGGGTGAAACCACGTGGAATGCTTATGCCCGCTATGTGCTGGCGCAAGCCCAGCAGGTGCAGCCTGCGCTGGCGATCCAGGCCAGGGAAGTTCGCCCGGTGCCCAGCAGCGCCTTTCCGACACCGGCCCAGCGGCCGCACAACTCACGACTGGACACCCGCAAGCTGCAAGCCACATTCGGCTTGCAGCTCCCTTCCTGGCAGCAGGGCGTGACGCGCATGCTGCATGAAATTTTGTAATTCCGTTTCTTCAACGCCATGACATCTGCACGCAAAGGCATTATTTTGGCGGGTGGCTCCGGCACCCGTTTGCACCCTGCCACCCTGGCCATCAGCAAACAGCTGCTGCCCATTTACGACAAGCCCATGATTTATTACCCGCTCAGCACGCTGATGCTGGCGGGTATTCGTGAAATTCTGATCATCAGCACGCCGCAGGACACCCCGCGTTTTGAACAGCTGCTGGGTGATGGCAGCCAATGGGGCCTGCAACTGCAGTATGCGGTGCAGCCTTCCCCCGATGGCCTGGCACAGGCCTTTCTGATTGGCGAGGAGTTTCTGGCTGGCGCCCCCAGTGCCTTGGTGCTGGGCGACAACATTTTCTACGGCCATGATTTTCAGGGGCTGTTGAAGAACGCAGAAAGCCAGTCCGCCGGGGCGACGGTGTTTGCCTACCATGTGCAGGATCCGGAGCGCTATGGCGTGGCGGAATTCGATGCCCAGGGCCAGGTGCTGTCGCTGGAGGAAAAGCCGGCCCAGCCCAAATCCAACTATGCGGTCACCGGCCTGTATTTCTACGACAGCCAGGTGGTGGACATGGCCAAGTCGCTGCAGCCTTCGCCTCGTGGCGAGCTGGAAATCACCGACCTGAACCGCCTGTATCTGGAGCAGGGGCAGTTGAATGTGCAGCTGATGGGCCGGGGCTATGCATGGCTGGATACCGGCACGCACGACAGCCTGCTGGAAGCCGGCCAGTTCATTGCCACCCTGGAGCAACGCCAGGGCTTGAAAGTGGCCTGTCCCGAAGAAATTGCCTTCCGTTCCGGCTGGATTGGTGCCGCACAGCTGGAGAAGCTGGCGCAGCCGCTGCTCAAGAATGGCTATGGCAAGTATCTGGTGCAATGCCTCAAAGGCGGTGTGCGATGAAAGCCACCCCTACCGCGATCCCGGACGTGATGGTGGTGGAACCCAAGGTGTTCGGGGATGCCCGCGGGTTTTTCTACGAGAGCTTCAACCAGCAGGCTTTTAATGCCGCCACTGGCACCAATTTCGAGTTTGTGCAGGACAACCACAGCCGTAGCCGCAAAGGGGTGCTGCGTGGCCTGCATTACCAATTGCCTCCACATGCCCAGGGCAAGCTGGTGCGCGTGGTGCGTGGCGCCGTCTGGGATGTGGCGGTGGATATTCGCCAGGGGTCTGCAACCTTTGGCAAATGGGTGGCCGAGGAATTGACGGAGTACAGCCACAAGCAGTTCTGGATTCCCCCAGGATTTGCCCATGGCTTCGTGGTGCTGAGTGAGTCGGCCGATTTCCTCTACAAGACCACGGACTACTACGCGCCCGAGTCGGACCGGG
Source organism: Comamonas terrigena NBRC 13299 (assembly GCF_006740045.1). Taxonomy (NCBI): domain Bacteria; kingdom Pseudomonadati; phylum Pseudomonadota; class Betaproteobacteria; order Burkholderiales; family Comamonadaceae; genus Comamonas; species Comamonas terrigena. Next base: position 4,099,229 of record NZ_AP019749.1, on the reverse strand, counting down.
GCGTTGCCTGGAATGACCCGCAGATTGGCATTGCCTGGCCGGATTTGGGCATGGATTGGCTGCTGTCGGAAAAAGACCTGAAGCAGCCTTTGCTGCAGGATGCGGATACCTTCATCGGATAAGGCACTGCACCATTGCACCACCCAAAAAGAGCTGCCAGTGGCAGCTCTTTTTTTATTCATCTGTCATCTGTTATCTGTTCTGTGCCAGGCCCAGCACGATCAGCAACAGCAGTACAGCGCATAGCACGGCGAAGCTGATCTTCACCCAGCTGTATGGGCGCTCCCCCGCAATCTGGCCGGTATAGCCATTGGCCACGATCTGGTAGGTGGTGCGGCCATAGGTGTAGCCCACCAGCCATACGGGCACCAGCGTGTGCTTGAAGGTTCTGCCGGTGTATTGGCGCTGCACCTGCAGATTGCGCATGGTGTCGCCGGGCACCTGGCGGGCGCACAGGCTGCGCAGCTGGGCATCCATGTCCTGCTCGTTCAGTTGTGCGGCTTTGGACAGGTCGACCTGGTAGCGCTCCACCGTCCAGCCACGGACGAATTCAGGGGTGTAGGGCTTGAGGTCGGTGGTGGTCGGAAAGGGCTCCACCTGGCGCAGCAAATCGGGTTGCACGCCGACGGTGCCGGGCACCAGCGCGTCGTCGAAGAAATGCTGCAACTGGCCGGAAGCCGATTCCCAGCGCACATGGCGCACCTCGCGGGTTTGCTGCGTGCCATCGGTATCGCGGTAGGTTTCGGTTCTGTAATAGTAGTAACCAGCCTCGGCCTGCCATTGGGCAGTGGCATGGGCATCAAAGGTCCAGTAAGGCAGGTATATGCCGTGCAGCGTATCGGTCAGCGCTGCGGTTTTGAGTGTGCTGGGCGCGAACCAGCGGCTGCCATACCACTGGCGGATGCGGTCGCGGATCTGTCCGTCACTGATCTGGAACGGCAGGATGCTCTGCGGCGTGATGGCATCGTTGCGCTCTTCGTGTGCCACGATGGCCGGCGAGCCGCAGAAGTCACAGCGCTGGGCTGCCGTCTTGTTTAGGAAGACCGAGATGGCACGGCAGTTCTGGCACTGCACCTCGTAGCGCGCATCGGTGCCCCAGCCGCGACCGCTGACAGGGTTGCGCAGGGCTTCAGCCAGATCCTGCTCCACCACGGCGCGGCCCAGCTCTTCGCGCGTGGCTTCGCTCCAGGGCGCGGTGGTGCCGCAGTACGGGCATTTGAGTGCCTGGGCCTTGGCATTCCATTCCAGATTGCCACCGCACTCCGGGCAGGGGTGCTTGCGCACCATGGTCGGCGGGGCTGCTGGCGCAGCGGGGGCATGGCTGGAGGAGGTGGGGGCAGTGTGGTGGGTCACGGCGCAAAAATATCAGGTGCACTGCACAGGCCCTTGCTGCTGGCACTCTGGCCAGGGCGCCGCGCACCGGCCGCCTGGCAGGTTTCCCTTCAGTGGGCAGCACTGGGTTGTGGTACGCGGCCAAGCCGCTGAGAGGGCGTTGATTTACCCGCGCAGGAACTCATCGAGTGCCGCCTGGCCAATCCGCCACTGGCTGCCGATCTGGCGCGCTTTCAGGTGACCGGCCTGGATTTCGGCCAGTACATCGGCTTCGGCCACGCCCAGTACCTGGGCGGCCTGGGCCGGGGTGAAGACCTGCATGGCCGCTGGTGCGGGTGCAGCCTGGGTGTGCGCCGCCTGTGCAGCTTCAGGTGAGAAAGGGTCTGCAGAAGAAGCGCCTGCTCCGGAAGCCCCGTGCGCCCCTGCTGCGCCGCCTTGCATGCTTTTCATCATCTCCTGCGCCATACCGAAGCCCATGGCCATGGTGGCGGGCAGGGTGGCTGCCGCTGCGCCTTCACTGCCGTTCGCCATGGCCTGGCCCATCTGGTATTTCACGTAGTCATTCAGGTTGCCGATGGCCCCCATGCTGGAGCGCTTGTCGATGGCCTGCTCCACCTCGGGCGGCACGGACACGTTTTCCAGGATGAAGCTGGTGATTTCCAGGCCGTACTTGTCGGTGACAGCCGGGTTGATGATCTGCAGCAGCGCATCGCCCAGGTCGCTGTAGCGGGTGGCCACGTCGAGCACCGGCACCTGGGCCTTGGCCAGTGCTTCGGTGAAGATGCTGACAATGCGCGAGCGCATGGTGTCGGCAAATTCGTCCAGGCGGAAGTTCTGGTCCGTGCCCGCCACCTCTTTCAGGAACTTAGCCGGCTGAACGATGCGGAAGTCATACGTGCCAAAGGCGCGAATGCGCACCACGCCAAAGTCCTTGTCACGCAGCATGACGGGGTTGGATGTGCCCCATTTGTTGCCGGTGAACAGGCGTGTGTTGAGGTAGTAGACATCGCACTTGAACGGCGACTGGAAGCCATGTTTCCAGCCCTGGATGGTCGAGAGGATGGGGATGTTCTGCGTGGTCAGGGCATGCTTGCCCGGTCCGAACAGGTCGGCGTACTGGCCTGCAGAGACAAATTGCACCTGCTGCGATTCGCGCACGATCAACTGGGCGCCGTTCTTGATCTCCTTGTCCTCATCCGGCCAGCGGTAGGACAGGGTGTCGCGCGAGTCATCGGTCCACTCGATGATTTCGATCAGCTGGTTTTTGATGATATTGAACAGATTCATGCCAAACCTCGCAGGCAGGTGGGAAAGTGGGCCATTGCGCGGTCATTGTAGAACCCGGGCTGTTGGCAGAGATGATTGCGAGTATCAAAAGCGTAGCTGTTGGCGCCCATGTAACAAGGTTTTGAAAATGATTAATTTGGGAGATGCAAGAAAGACGGGCGTAGTGTGCTCCTAATTTGTGCGTTCCGCTCATTCGTGTAACACCGTAGCCCGGTCTGGCTTCGTGAATACAGGGCGGCAGGCCTAAAATCACTCCTTTCGCGCGCGTAGCCGTGCCGCTGGTTTGTTCCTGGCGGTGGGGCACCCGCCTCCATAACGATAGATAGAGGGTGTAGCCGCCCGTCGTCTGCACCGATCCGAATAGCCCGTCATGCTGACCTTCCAACAAATCATTCTGAAACTGCAGTCCTACTGGGCCGATCATGGTTGTGCATTGCTCCAGCCCTATGACATGGAAGTCGGCGCCGGTACCTCGCACACCGCCACGTTCCTGCGTGCCATCGGTCCGGAGCCCTGGAAGGCCGCCTATGTGCAACCCAGCCGCCGTCCCAAGGATGGCCGCTATGGCGAGAACCCCAACCGCCTGCAGCACTACTACCAGTTTCAGGTGGTGCTCAAGCCGGCTCCTGACAACATCCTGGAGCTGTACCTCGGCTCGCTGGAAGCCCTGGGGTTTGATCTGAAGAAGAACGACATCCGCTTTGTCGAAGACGACTGGGAAAACCCCACCCTGGGTGCCTGGGGCTTGGGCTGGGAAGTCTGGCTCAATGGCATGGAAGTGACCCAGTTCACCTATTTCCAGCAAGTGGCCGGCATCGACTGCAAGCCCGCCACCGGTGAGATCACCTACGGCCTGGAACGTCTGGCCATGTACCTGCAGGGCAAGGAATCGGTGTACGACCTGGTCTATACCGATGGCCTGAGTTACGGCGACGTGTTCCACCAGAACGAAGTGGAGCAATCCACCTACAACTTCGAGCATTCGAACGCCGAGTTCCTGTTCAGCGCCTTTGCTGCGCACGAAGGCACGGCCAACCAACTGATCGATGCCCAGCTGGCGCTGCCTGCCTATGAGCAGGTGCTCAAGGCGGCCCACACCTTCAACCTGCTGGATGCCCGCGGTGCCATCAGCGTGACCGAGCGTGCCGCCTATATTGGCCGTATCCGCAATCTGGCCCGTGCGGTGGGCAAGAGCTATCTGGACAGCCGCGCGCGCCTGGGCTTCCCCATGGCGCCCAAGGCCCATGCCGACGAAGTGCTGGCCGAATTGGCCAAGGCCGCAGAGCAGGCCGCCAAGAAAGCGGCCTGAAGCGCCGCTACTGCAGACCGTCCACTTACACGTAATTTCAGCTGCTTTGAGCCCATCTGGTGAGCTTGAGCAGCTATCCAAATCATCATGAACGCATCGAATCTACTGGTTGAACTGTTTGTCGAAGAGCTGCCACCCAAGGCACTGCAAAAGCTGGGTGATGCTTTTGCCGCCGTGCTGTTTGACCAGCTCAAGGCCCAGGGCCTGCTGGCGTCGACCGAATCGCGCCTGACGGCCTATGCATCGCCCCGCCGGTTGGCGGCCCACATCACCGAAGTGCTGCCCCAGGCCGACGACAAGGCGGTCTCGCAAAAGCTGATGCCTGTGGCTGTGGGCCTGGACGCCGATGGCAAGCCCACGCCCGCGCTGCTCAAGAAGCTGAGCGCGCTGGGTGCGGACGCATCCGCTGTGGCCGGTCTGAAGCGCCAGGGCGAAGGCAAGGCCGAAGCCCTGTTCTACGAATCCACGGCCAAGGGTGTGCTGCTGACCGACGGCGTGCAGAAAGCGCTGGACGAAGCGCTGGCCAAGCTGCCCATTCCCAAGGTCATGCGTTACCAGTTGCAGGATGGCTGGACCAGCGTGCACTTTGTGCGCCCGGCCCACGGGCTGGTGGTGATGCATGGCACCGAGGTGCTGATCGGCGTGAAGGCCCTGGGCCTGACGGCCGGTACGGCCACCCACGGCCACCGTTTTGAAGCGGCCGTGGACCCTGTGGTGATCCGCAATGCCGACAGCTATGCCGAGCAACTGCGCGAAGAAGGCGCCGTGATTGCCAGCTTTGCGGAGCGCCGTGCAGACATTGCCCGGCAATTGCAGGCCGCGGCCGAGCGCATCGGCGGTGGCGTGCGTCCCATTGAGGATGAAGCCCTGCTGGACGAGGTGACGGCCCTGGTCGAGCGCCCCAATGTGCTGGTCTGCGAATTTGAGAAGGAATTTCTGACAGTGCCCCAGGAATGCCTGATCCTGACCATGAAGGCCAACCAGAAGTACTTTCCGCTGCTGGACGCCAGCGGCAAGCTGACCCATCAGTTTCTGATTGTCAGCAACATCCAGCCCCAGGATGCATCGGCAGTCGTCGGTGGCAACGAGCGCGTGGTGCGCCCCCGTCTTGCCGATGCCAAGTTCTTCTTCGACCAGGACCGTAAGAAGACCCTGGCCAGCCGCGTCGAGCTGCTGGATAAGGTGGTTTATCACAACAAGCTGGGTACCCAGGGTGAGCGTATCGCCCGTGTGCGTGCCATTGCCAAGAGCATTGCCCAGCAACTGGGCAACCCCGAACTGGGCCGCCTGGCTGATCAGGCCGCCATGCTGGCCAAGACCGATCTGGTGACCGACATGGTGGGGGAGTTCCCCGAGCTGCAAGGCACCATGGGCCGCTACTACGCCCTGAACGACCAGTTGGACCTGGCCGTGGCCGATGCCATTGAAGACCACTACAAGCCCCGCTTTGCAGGCGACGAACTGCCGCGCGGCGATGTCGGTGTGGTGGTGGCGCTGGCCGACAAGCTGGAAACCCTGGTCGGCATGTTCGGTATCGGCAACCTGCCCACCGGCGACCGCGACCCCTTTGCGCTGCGCCGCCATGCGCTGGGCGTGATCCGCATGCTGGTGGAAAAGGATCTGGAGCTGGATCTGGAAACGCTGCTGGTCAGTGCCTTGCCCGCCTTTGGCGACAAAATCATCGACGCTACGTCCCAACTGGTCGAATTCGTCTACGACCGCCTGGCCAACATGTTCCGCGAACAAGGCTACAGCGCCCAGGAAATCGAAGCCGTGCTGGCACTGCACCCCCAGCGCCTCTCCGATGTGCAAAAGCGCCTGGAAGCCGTGCGCGCGTTTGCGGCGCTACCGGAAGCACCTGCATTGGCCGCGGCCAACAAGCGCGTGAGCAACATTCTGAAGAAGGCGGAAGAAGCGGTTCAACCCCAGGTGAACGCAGCGGTGCTGGTGGAGCAGGCCGAAAAAGATCTGTATGCCGCGCTGCAACAGGTGGCTCCCAAAGCCGAGCAACAGTTTGCTGCAGGTGATTACACCGCCAGCCTGCAGACCTTGGCAGCATTGCGCGCTCCTGTGGATGCGTTCTTTGAGCATGTGATGGTGAATGCGGAAGATGCAGCACTCAAGGCCAATCGCCTGGGCTTGCTTGCCACGCTGCACCAGGCCATGAATCGTGTTGCTGATTTGTCTAACCTGATTTGAATCTATTTATAAATAGAGGATCTATGAAAGAATATAAAATTTCCGGTAATGGAAATATTAATGTTTCTAAGTCTGCAAAGATAGGCAATGATGTTCAATTCATATTCCAATCGCCAGGAAATATATCGATTGGAGATTATTGCTCGATAGGTGATGGGGTTAAATTCATATGTTCAGGCGGTGATATTTTCATCGACGACTGGACCACACTGCACGATAACTGTCTGGTATTGAGTGGTGAGTATGTGAAGATTGGAGAGCATTGCTGGTTCGGGCAGAACTCGGTAATCGATGGTAGTGGTGGTATTTCAATCGGGCGTGGTGTGCGGGTTGGAATGTATTCGCAACTCTGGTCCCATGTTGCTGCCGGCGAGCAAATTGAAGGCTGCACCCTTTTCGGGAGACGACCTGTTGATATTGGGGACGATGTCTGGCTGGTTGGTTCATGTATTGTTGCATCTGGAGTGACCCTTGGGAAAAGAACGGTTGCCCTGATCGGCTCCAATATAACCAAGTCCTTTCCTCCTAATGCGGTGATTGCAGGGTCCCCTGCCCAGGAAAAAAGTAATTTAAGTTTTTATAAAGATATTTCCCTGGATGAGAAATGGGATCTGCTAAAAGAATGGATGCAAGCCTATTGTGCAGACAGCGGGTTGATGCTTGACGTCACAGAGGATTTTCTACATGTGAGGAATGAAAAATCGACCGATGGTGGGGAAGTTGTTTTTTCAAAATACAAAGATGGTGCAATGGATATGAGGCTCAAGTCGCTCTCCACAGTCTGTTGTGTTGAGGATAAAACATATAATAAGAAATTTTCAGAATTGGAATATAAGGTTTTGAAGTTTCTTTCGGGGAACAAAGCAAGATTCAATAAACTGGGGGAGTAAATGCTACCTATTGTTAAAGTTGCACTGCCTGCCGCAGATGAGTTGATGCCTGCGCTGGAAAAAACGCTCTACAGCGGGCAAATTGCCGAGGGCGAGCAGGTTTATGAATTTGAGAAGCAATTCTCTGAAAAATTCAACATAAAGAATGTTTTGGCCATGAGCAGCGGCACTGCCGCCCTCCATGCGGCCTTGAAACTCTGTGGGGTTGAGCCGGGTGACGAAGTCATCTCAACGCCAATGACGGCAGAGCCCACAAATCTGTCGATTTTATATTGTGGTGCGAAAGTCGTATGGGCTGACATCGATCCCCAGTTGGGTGGCATGGACCCCGAGTCAGTCAGGTCCAAAATAACCGACAAAACAAAAGCCATACTTTGCGTGCACTATGCAGGTTATCCTGTGAATCTCGCCGAGTTGAAATCCATCGCTAATCAGCATGGAATTCCATTGATTGAAGACTGTGCACATGCCCTGGGGGCATTGTATGCAGGCAAGCATGTGGGCTTGGTGGGGGATTATGCGATCTACTCATTTCAGGCAATCAAGCACATGACCACGATCGATGGTGGTGTACTGGCCATGGCCAATCCTGAAAAAATGGAGGAAGCCAAGAAATTCAGATGGTTTGGAATGCTAAAAGGCGTTCCTCGAACCGAAGTCAATATTTCTAGTGTTGGCTATAAATACAATATGAATAATGTTGTAGCCACCATTGGTCAGATTCAGCTCAGAAACATAGAAAATGTTTTGCAGCGCCATATTGAAAATGGTAAATATTTCGATGAAATGTTTGCCAAAGTGGCGGGGGTTGATTTTGCCAAATGCGACGCAAATGCTGAGCCAAGTTATTGGCTCTATACGCTGCTAAGCGATGAGTCGGAAGATCTTGAGAAAGCCCTGAACGCAGCCGGGATTTCCGCTTCCAAATTGCACCGACCCAATAATTATCACAGTATTTTTGACGGATCTAAAACTGATCTTCCTGGATTGGATAAGTTCTATAAACGCTTGTTGCATCTGCCTTGCGGTTGGTGGGTCAGCGACGAGGATCGTGCTCTTATCGTTGAAACGGTGAAAAAAGGGTAGATTCTATGAGCGTACAAGAGAGTTTGATTCCTCTGTTCTATCCTGTCAGGCTCCCCGAAATGGAGAGTGCCGCTGTCGATGTGATAAGGTCTGGGCAAATTGCAGCCGGCCCCAAGGTCGATGCATTCGAGAAAAAATTCCAAGAATACTCCGGATGCACAAATATCGTTAGTACAAATGATATGACGAGTGCTTTGATCATTGCACTTAAGTTGGCGGGAGTGAACGCAGGTGATGAAGTTGCGACGTTGGCGTTTTCTTGCCTTTCTTCAAACTCTCCCATAGCCGTCATTGGCGCTCAGGCCAAATGGATCGATATCGATCCACAGAATATCTCCATGTGCCCAAGGGATTTGGAGAAAAAGATTTCATCCAAAACCAAGGCTGTTCTGCTCTATCACATTGCAGGCTATCCAGCAAAAGTTGACGAAATTTCTGCGATCTGCCGGGCAGCAAATATTCCGTTGATCGAGGATTGTAATAATGCACTGGGTGCAATGTTCAATGATCAGCAGATAGGTACGTTTGGCGATTTTTCGGTGTTTTCGTTTTATCCAAACAGACAGATCAATGGATTGGATGGTGGTGCCCTATATTGCGCGGATGCGGGGCAGGCACGGCAAGCGAAAAAACTGCGACGTTTTGGGGTTGATTTTTCAACCTTTAGAGATTCCCGTGGAGAAATCAATCCTGATTCGGATGTTGAATGTATTGGATATTCCGCCTCTTTCAGTCAATTGAATGCCGCAGTTGCACTCTCTCAATTCCCAACCGTTTCTTCGCGTCAAGCAAAGGTGCGGGAAAATGCCAGGAAATTGACAGAACGACTGAGCCATCTCAAAGATATCCAGCCAATTCCAGTGGTAGAAAATGGAATCTCAGCATACTGGGGGATGCTGGTCTATGCCGAGCATCGTGATGCCATTTTGATGAAATTGAAATCCAATGGAGTGTTGGCATCAATAATGCATCAGCGCAATGATGTTTATACCGGATTTAATCAAATTAATGATTCCCTCCTTGGAACAGATTTCGTGATGGATAAAATCATGGCCTTGCCGTGCGGCTGGTGGTTGAATGATGAAAACATAGAGAAGATCGCGGAAACATTAGAGTCAGCAATTAATTGAATTCGTGATAAAACAAAAAATCAACGCACTACTAAAATCAGCAAATATTCTTGATTTATTAATGTTGTACATTAGTAAATCAGGTGCGATTGTGGTCGGTGTATTCATACTGCCTTGGTACCAGCAGCTTTTGGGGGCATCGGCATTTGGATGGGTTGCATTGATTTTTTCTCTGCAAACATTTTTGATTATGCTGGATTTGGGCGTATCAACGATTGTTGGGCGGGACATCGCAGCCAGTGAAAATGCAGAATCTCCCAAGCTCATCTGGCGGGCGGGAGAATGGGTTCTGCATTCGCTGTATTTGATATTATTTTTTCTTAGCAGTGTTGCTTATATATTTTTCGATTTTTATTTATCTTTCTTGCAAGTGACATTGTGTCTGATTTTTTTCTGGTCGCTTACTGTTCAGAATGCAGGCCAGTCGGTGTTGCTGGCTCGAAAAGAGTATCGTATCGCAGCGCTGATCCAAGCAGCCGGAGTCCTGGCTCGGGCCATTGCCACGCTGGCTGCACTGTATTACTACAAGGCAGACATCAATACTTTTCTTTTTGTCCAAGTATTGTTTGCAATCGCTCAAATGTGTATCACATCCGCAGCTTGCCGGAAGATCTTGCATGAATCCATTGTTGGCATTGATGTGGAAAAAATAACATCGGTCGCCAAGAGTATTTTCATGAAAGGGCGACCGCTCGTTTTCTTTGGTATTTCAGGAGCGGCGGTTCTACAGTTGGACAAAATCATCATTGGATCATTTTCAAAGCCAGAACTTCTTGCTTCATACTATTTAGCTATGACGTTGTGCCTTGTTCCTGTCAGCGTTCTGGCAGGACCTGTAGCACAGTATTTTCAGCCAAAAATCATTAGAAGTTTCATTTCGAAAGATATTCTTCTGTCGGAGCAGCAGATAAAATCCATGCTCACAATCCTTATCGGAGTTGTGGCACTGCCTTCGGCTATTCTGTGGATAAATAGAGAGATAATAATCCATGCGTGGCTGCATGGGCAGCCCAATTCCGCCGAAGTGGCTCACTATGCCGGAGTCTTGCTGCCTGGAATCGCATTGGGTGCCCTGGGCTATGTCCCATATACTTTATTGGTGGCGGGACAAGATTACAGAGCGCAGGCGCTCATGTCCGTTTTCATGACCGTTTGCACGCTTGCCGCGGTGACTTTCTTTGCCAGAACAAATAACATCTTGGCGATTTGCTGGGCGTATACGCTTTACCATAGCATTTCCATGCTTATTTCTTGGGCCAGAGTTTTTTATTTAAAAGCAGAATTGAACATCCCTTATGCAGCGCGTGCCGCTGCATATGCTTTTTTCCTGGTTTTTTCCGTTGTTGTTGTCTTGTCTGCAATAGCATTGGGAAAAAATATCTATTACTCGTGAAATTATCGGTCTAATATGCTAAAAGATAAAGTTCTAATGATCACTGGTGGTACAGGGTCATTTGGGAATACGGTTCTCAATCGATTCCTGAATACGGATATCAAAGAAATTGTAATATTCAGTCGCGATGAAAAAAAGCAAGAGGATATGCGTATTGCACTGAATAATCCAAAAGTAAGATTTCATATTGGAGACGTGAGAAATTACGAGAGCATTTCACGTGCAATGGTTGGTGTCGACTATGTGTTCCATGCCGCCGCATTGAAGCAAGTTCCATCTTGTGAATTTTTCCCCATGGAGGCTGTACATACCAATGTCACAGGAACCGAGAATGTTCTGAATGCAGCCATTGATCGGGGAGTTAAACGTGTTGTTGTGCTGAGCACTGACAAAGCAGTCTATCCTATCAACGCCATGGGGATTTCAAAAGCCATGGCTGAGAAACTTGTGATCGCAAAATCTCGTACGGTCCCGGATGGCGGAACTGTATTTTGTGCAACCCGCTACGGGAACGTTATGGCATCCAGGGGATCGGTCATACCGCTCTTTGTTGAGAAGCTGAAGGCAGGAATGCCGTTGACCATCACAGATCCTGAGATGACCCGCTTCCTGATGTCACTGGAGGACTCTGTGGATCTGGTGTTGCACGCATTTGAGCATGGACGACAAGGCGACATCTTTGTGCAGAAGGCTCCTGCATCCACTATTGCTGACCTGGCGCAGGCGATTCAAGAGCTTTTTAATTCCTCCGTACCAATTAAAATTATTGGAACTCGCCATGGGGAAAAGCTCTATGAGACTTTGGTTTCCAGAGAGGAAATGGCAAAGTCTGAAGATATGGGGAAATATTACAGAGTCCCTGCGGATAATAGAGATCTGAATTATGACAAATTCATTTTGTTTGGCAAACCTGAAGCCAATGAAGTGGATGACTACACATCTCACAATACAGAGAGATTGACGGTTCATAAAATTAAAGAGCTATTGATGAAGCTTTCTTATATCAATGAAGAATTAAAATAATTGAAATGGCTGTCATGAATCCTTCGCTTTCAGTAATCATCCCAACCAGAAATAGACATGAATATTTGATTCCTGTCGTTAAGACGTTGGTGGAGCAGACTAATGCAGAAATTATTATTTGCGACAACAGCGATAATAAGCTGGCAGATGAGTCCGTAGATGAATTTATCCATGCTGGAAGGGTAATCTATCAGCATACGACAGAGAAATTGAGTGTTGTCGGTAATTTCAAGATGGCTCTTGATATGTCGTCAGGGGATTATTTGATATTCCTTGGGGACGACGATTGTGTTGGCCCTGGTATCGAGGACATTGTGCAATGGGCAAAGAACCACGATGTTGAGGCAGTAATTTCTTATAAACAGCGATTCATTGCCAATTATTTTTGGCCCAAGATAAAGTCGAAATATTTTGGTGATGGGTATGCGGGGAAGCTTTTTCTGCGAAGTTACTCCGGTGGCATCGAAAAAATCAATGGAAAATCTGCAATTGCTTCCGTGCTCAAAAAACCAGGAACCGGGCTCGGTAGCATGGTTCGCGCATACCATGGAGTGATCAGTCGATCCTTGGTACAACGGGTCATAGAAAAATATGGCCATCTGTTTGGTGGTGTAAGCCCGGATATTTTTAGTGCCACCCTGCTGTCTTATGAGGTAAAAAAAGCCTGTGCAGTGGATTATCCTTTTGTCATACCAGGCGCATCTCCCAAAAGCACGGCGGGGGAAGGAGCGGCCCGAGAGGATACGGATGCCTTGCACGAGCGTGACCATATCAAACGCTTCGGTCCCAGCTTGCGATGGGATGAGCGCATACCTGCATTTTATGCCCCGCATACTGTGTGGGCATACTCCCAACTCAAGGCGCTTGAAGAGATAAATGATCCGCTGTATACGTTCGATTTCCCCGGGCTTTATGTGCGCTGTGCCATTCATTATCCAGAGCATTGGGGGCAAATTAAGATTGCATTCCAGAAATGGAAATCTGCCGGTGGTAAAGGAGCGGTTGTCCGTATCTTGAATTCATTGCTTGACGAAATGTCCTCGCAAGTGAAGCGCATTTACTATAGATTTTTCTCTTCTCCACGTGAGCACGCAGATATCACTGATATTGGAGAGGCATATAAAGTACTCTTCAAGATATCTGGGGACTGGAAAAATAAATAAATCCAATGCTTATAAAATGAGCGCGAAGTGGATTGATTATATAAAGTATATCTGTAGATAATATAATGATACTTCCATTATTTTTTTGTTTATTATTTTTTCCTTCGCTGCTCATGGTTTCGCTGGGGCAAAGCTCTCTGGCATCGGGATTGCTCCTGTCAATTTTGATTGTATATTTCCTTGGTTTTTTTTACATCTCTTCGAATATTTCCTCAAGAAAAAAGATAAATTTTAAAAAAATAATATTTTTCGTTTGTTTTTTTTATTTTTTTACTGTTGCATTTCTCTTTGAACAATATTAGAGATGTGCCGCTTGACATCGGTCGATTTATTTGGAGTTATGTTGCGCTGATGTTTTTTGCGATCGGTTGTTTCATTTTTCATTCAGTTATTTCTGAACTGCAAGATGACAAACTGTCAAAAATTATCAGGGCAATACTTTTCTTTATGCTCATGAATGCCATCTGTGGTGTTCTGGGTATAAAAATGTTCCCGCATATGTCACACAAGCCCGTGGGTGTTTTTTCCGAGCCATCCCACTTCGCTTTGGCATTGGCGCCATTTATTATTTATAGTTGTGTGATCAAGGACCGGTGGTACAAGTTCTTTTTGTTTGTTTTTTTTGTATTTGCAGTACTGGTTCAGAATCTGACCACCATGATAGTCATTATTCTCTCGTTGAGTCTCATCACACGAGTTAGGTTAAAGACATTCGTTCCAATATTTATTGCAATATGTATTGCAGTATTATTTTTCGCCAAAAGTCAGTATTTCACGGATAGATTTTCTATCTCCGCGGAGTCTGATAATATTTCAGTCGTTGTGTTACTGCGGGGTTGGGAGATGGCTCTGCTGGCTTTTCGTGAGTCTGGGTTGTGGGGCGGAGGATTTCAGCAATTTGGCATGCTGGGGTTGGGTGGTGAACTATCGGATAAATTGGCGGCGTTGAAATTAAGTGATCAAAACCTCTATGACGGAGGCAGCAGCGCGGCGAAAATCATAGGTGAGTTGGGTGTTTGGGGATTCGCTGGATTATTTTTTTATTTACTGCTATGCATGCGGTGTATCGTATTTTTACGACATGGGGATAACCCGAAAAAAGCGATAGATATATTTTTCGCGGCATGCGTCTTGGCGTTGCTGATTGAACTTTTCGTCAGAGGTGTAGGGTACTTTTCAACAGGATTTTTTCTTGCAACAACCGCAGTTATCGGATTAGATTTCCGAAATGCAATCAAGTGCCAAAAAAATGAAGCGTAAACACCTCGTCATTTCTGCTGTCAATCTGGTTGAGGGCGGAACTCTTACGGTATTGAGAGATTGTCTGGCTTCTGCACGTCGAGATTTATCTGCAGACTGGGATATTACCGCTATTGTACATAAGTCAGATTTGATAGGTATTGAAGGTATCAATTATATTGAACGGCCTGAGATAAAAAAATCTTGGTTTCGAAGAATTTTATTTGAATACGTTGAATCAAAGAAAATAGCTGAAGATATAAATCCTGACTATTGGCTTGCCATGCATGACATGTCACCGCGTGTCGGTAATGTGCGGCAATCGGTATATTGCCATAATGCAATGTGCTTTTATTCAATGTCTTGGAAAGAGATGTTTTATGAGCCGAAGCTGATTTTATTTTCTTGGTTGTATGGATTGTTTTACAGAATAAATATTCACTCCAATGAGTGTGTGATTGTTCAGCAAGAATGGGTTCGAAATGAATTTTTTGCAAAATTCAATCTTAAAAGAATCGTCGTTGCACATCCCCTGCATGAAAATAAAAGCAATGTACTGCTGAAAAAGAGTGGGGTTAGATTTTTCTATCCATCATTTCCCAGAGCGTTCAAGAATTTTGAGACACTGCTGAGTGCCTGGGAAATCATAGAGAAAACTGATGCTTTGGATTTACATTTGACCGTAACACTGAACGGAAATGAAAATAGATATTCGCGCCATTTGGTAAAAAAATTTCAGCATCTGCAATCAGTAGATTTTGTGGGAATAATTCCCAAGAGCGAGATGCAAGAGAAATATAAAAATGTGGACTGTGTGATATTTCCCTCTTTGCTGGAGACTTGGGGTTTGCCTCTGAGTGAAGCCAAAGAGCATGGCCTTGCCATCATTGCAGCTGATTTACCCTATGCACATGAAGCGATTGGTTCATATGACGCGGCTTCATTTTATTCGGCGAAAAATGCAAATGAACTGGCAGAAAAAATAATCGCATTTTCAAAAGGCGAATTGCATTTCGAAAAGATAATTTCAAAAGATGCCCAACAGCCTTTCAAAAATAATTGGAAAGATTTGCTTTCATATATCGTGAATTAATTTGGATGCGGTGTGCTTGGTAAATCAGCTTGAAGCCATGGTTTACCGAAGCCCAAGCGTGGCGATGCCATCACCGACAGTCTATGCGTCCTGCGCTTGCACCGGAGGAGCACGACTGCCCAAGCCCAAAGTGCAGCCCATGGCCATTGACTTCAGACGTCCTGGGCTCCGCCTACTTGGCTCGTTGCTGGATGCAATGCATGCTGCTGGTGCCCATCGGACAACGCAGCAGGCGGACACCTGTGTCGGTGGTCCACGGCGCAGACATGTGGCGATGCCCGCTTCCGGTTCACAACGGCATTGGTTTTTCGCCGCTGTGCACCCTTCTTGGGTGATTCTGGTGGCCGTCGGCCACAAGCGCTGTCGCTGTGCCGCTCTGCAGAGGGGGCAGGGAAATATGCCTGTGATGGTGCTATCCCATGGAGACTCGCTGGCGTTGTTGCAGGTGTAATGCAGGCAAGGCCCTTCTGCGTGTGCGTGTGGGCAACAATGTGAGTCTGCATTGCACTTGGCAATTCGCATCGGGTTCTTGCGTTCCCAGTTGCCTTTGCTCTGGGGCATCATGCCCATGAAGCCAGACGCTGTGGGGCGGGTAAGCCACCAGTCCCCCCAGGGAGCATGGTCTGCGGAAAGCCGGCGCAGGCCAACGCCGCGAGGCCAGGCGAGCAAGGACCGCATATATCCGGGGAACCTCGCACAGCCACGCCGAACAGGATTTGGTTGATCCGGCTGAGCTGACAGCCGCTGCATCTGCGTCAACCTGTGCTGGCTGGCCACGGACAGATTGACGCGGTCTTGCCAGACTGGGGCAGCAAACACCGCTCTGTATGCTATCCCACGGATAGGGGTCATAGCGCGCAGGGCTGGGCGTTGCGCGCCGTCCAGGCCTATCTGTAGCCAAACACCGGGCGACAAAACAACGGCTGGCAAGGTCCAGAAATGTATTTTTTAATAGATGCCAATGACTGCACAGAATGCAAGAAAAAAAGCCTCAACAGGTTTTCTTCTAGTCTGATTGAAGTTCTTGAGAAAAAATGCAACATTTCCCCCGCCTGACTCCACAATTCCAGGAGGGGTGGGGAGTTTTTGTCGGTGGATCAGCTTTGATATTTTCAGAACTTCTGCTCTGAAATTCTTGTTCTTAATTCTTTTTATTCTATTGATTTTTTGTTTTATCCCTTTGTTGGCACCCAGCTCGTTGCTGCCGTGCTGGCGATAAAACATGGAAGAATTTTCATCGATCAACCAGGTAAATCCGGATGCTCGATACCAGGCATAGATCAACCAGTCATGGTGTGTGATGGCTGAGATTTCTTTTTGATTTTTTTTATAAAATTCTTTGAATTGGGTGAAATTTTCTGTCCGAAATAGATAAGTGCACCCTGGACCAGCTGCTTCAAAAAAGTGATCCCATTTTTTTTGTGGCTGGGACTTTATGATCTCTTTGGATCTCCCATTTTCCCAGAAGGCCGTCACATTGCTTGAATAAGCATCGGAGTCTGTCTTTTCAATGAGATCTATGCCGCGGGATAATTTGTCCGATTTCCAGCGATCATCTTGATCGGAAAATCCAATAAAGTCGTAATCTGAAAAATCAACATCCTGAATCAATCTGTAAAAATTACGGGCGGCATTTCCATACCGGTTCCCGTAAGGCAAGATGGTGACGTTTCCGCTATCTAAATTATTTAGTATCTTCAGCGTTTGATCACTGGACTTGTCCACGCTGATGAATATGTGAACGGATACGCATGTCTGGGCCAATATGCTATCCAGCTGCTCTGCTATATATCTTTCGCCGTTGTAGGCAGCCAATAGAATCGCAACCTTTTTCATTTCACTTTTCATTCTTGTTCTTTGGAATCCAGCGGAAAAAAGCCAATTTGCTGTACATCAGTAGATAGATAATGAGGCTAAATAGCAAGGCCGCGAGTGTGAGCCATTTGTTGGTATGAAAGATAACTGCGGACACGCAGGGCAACAGTGCATAACACCACAAAAAAGGTGAAGTCAGGCCATTTTGGGCAGTTTTGGAAAAGGTCGGGAATATTTTCTTGGCCCATCGTTTGTTGGCCAAGGTGTGCAAGTGAACTGCATCCGGCTGTGTGGCCGATGCATCCTCGCGCAAGAATTTTCTTCGGTAAATGCTGAAGCCGACTTCAATGATGGGATATGAGCAGATAAGCAAACTGGTCCAGGGAGAGATGCTTGAATTGCGTTCCGGTAAGAGCACGGCAATCCAGGCAAGCGTGAACCCCAGAAAATAGGCGCCACCATCTCCTAGAAATAGCTTTCCGCGCGGCCAATTAACAAGGAAGAACCCCATTACAGCGCCGGATATGATCATGCACGTAAAAGCTAATGGAATGTCTCCGACATGGCGAGAGATAATTCCGAATGCGGCCAGCATGATCAATGCGGTTCCGGCCGTCAACCCATTGAATCCATCGATGATATTGATGGAATTTGCTACGCCACCAACGGCAAAAGCAGTGAATATGACTGAAAACACTGTGAAGCCCAGTATGAAATCCAGTCCTGGAATATCTACATGCGTAATGGCAGTGCCTGTAATTCCCCAGCCGAGCACGCCAGATGCCATGGTGGCAAGCAGGCGGGTTTTGACAGATACCTTTTTGGTGACATCTTCGAGCAAGCCAAAAAGAAAAGCGGGCATGCCCGCTAACAAAATGGTGCTGAGGATGGCACGTTTTTCTGCGGCAGCAATACCATGGCTAGAGGCCGCAAAACCTGCAAGAACCCCTACGGCGATGCCTATGCCCCCTATGCGTGGAGTGGGGGAGGTATGCATTTTTTGAATGCCACTGTTGTGGTCCATTGAAAAACTGCCGTGCCAATTTTTGGTAAAAACGAGAAGAAGACTGGTGATAAGAGATGCAACCCCTGCAATGAAAGCATCGTATCTAAACAGTTCTGTAAAAAATAAAGGAGTATTGGGCATGCGTAGGAGTGGATATCTATCCAGTGGACAGTCTTTGTTCTATCTTATGTGTCTCTGAATCTTGCCGGTTACGAAATGCAGTTGGTGCAGTTACGGCACAATGCGAAGATTCATTTCTTGTATTGTCCCACGTGACGCGTAACTGATTGCCATGACCGACTCCATCTCCCACATCGCCCCCCGCGACAAAGCCGAAATCCTTGCCCAGGCGCTGCCCTACATCCGCAAGTTCCATGGCAAGACCATGGTCATCAAGTATGGCGGCAACGCCATGACCGATCCTGCCCTGCAGGCGGACTTTGCGGAAGATGTGGTGTTGCTGAAGTTGGTGGGTATCAATCCGGTGGTGGTGCACGGTGGGGGGCCCCAGATCGAGACCGCGTTGAACCGATTGGGCAAGAAGGGCGAGTTCATCCAGGGCATGCGTGTGACAGACGCAGAGACCATGGAGGTGGTGGAGTGGGTGCTGGCCGGCGAGGTGCAGCAGGACATCGTGGGCCTGATTCACCAGGCTGGTGGCAAGGCCGTGGGTCTGACGGGGCGTGATGGTGGTCTGATCCGCGCCAAGAAGCTGAAGATGGTGGACAACAAGGACCCAAGCGTGGAGTACGACGTGGGCCAAGTGGGCGATATCGTGGCCATCGACCCCAGCGTGGTCAAGGCACTGCAGGACGATGCCTTCATTCCTGTCATCAGCCCCATCGGCTTCGGTGAAGAAAACGAAAGCTACAACATCAACGCCGACGTGGTGGCCAGCAAGCTGGCCACCGTGCTGCAGGCAGAAAAGCTGGTGCTGCTGACCAACACCCCCGGCGTGCTGGACAAGGCCGGCAACCTGCTGACCGACCTGACGGCGCGCGAGATCGACGGCCTGTTTGCCGACGGCACCATCTCCGGCGGCATGCTGCCCAAGATCAGCGGCGCGTTGGATGCCGCCAAGGCCGGGGTGAACGCGGTGCACATCATCGATGGCCGCGTGCCGCACTCGATGCTGCTGGAAATCCTGACCGATCAGGCTTATGGCACCATGATTCGCAGCCATTGAGCGCGGGCTTGCGCTGTGCCGCAAGCTGCCATCTTGGAAACGCCTGCCCGTGCAGTTGAGCTGCGCCGGCAGGCGTTTTTCGTGGAGCATGCGGGCTGCAGTGATCGGAAGGATCAGGAAAGCCGCTCTGCAGGTGCAGGGCTGGCCGCGTACACTCGCGCGCTACAGAGTGGGGTTGGCGCTGTTTCGAACCGGAACGAAGCTGCCGACATGGCGCGCCATGGTTGCTTGTTTTACATATGGTTGCTCTTTGGGCGGCCATGCCAGCGCTCCAGGATGCAGCCCAAGCGGTTGCATACCCCGTAGATACAGAGCGACGAGTCAGGAGTGCAGAGCATGCGTTTGCTGTTGGTGGAAGACGATGTGATGGTGGCCAGTGGCATCAAGCTGGGTCTGGCCGACGCGGGCTATGCCGTGGACTGGGTCGGCAGCGGTGAACGGGCACTGGAGGTGCTGGCGGCCGAAACCTTTGATGTGGCGGTGATCGACATCGGCCTGCCCGGCATGGATGGCTTGGAGCTGACGCGCCGGCTGCGCCATAAGGACATGGCCAGCAGCGGCATGCCGGTCCTGATTCTGACGGCACGTGATGCTCTGCAGGACCGTGTGCAAGGGTTGGATCTGGGAGCCGACGACTACATGGTCAAGCCTTTCGAGTTGCCTGAACTGCTGGCCCGGCTGCGTGCGCTGCTGCGCCGCTCTCAGGCGGCCACTTCGGCGGTGTTGAGCTTTGGCCCGCTGGAGCTCGACACGGCCGGGCGCAGCGCCGGCGTGCGCAGCAAGGACCCGGTGCTGGGTGAGCAATTGCTGCCCATCGACCTGGGGCCGCGCGAATGGACGGTACTGGAATATCTGCTGATCCACGCGCCCAAGCCCGCCAGCAAAGACAAGCTGTTGCAGGCACTGACCGGCTGGGACAAGGAAATCACCCCCAATGCGGTGGAAGTTTATGTGTCTCGCCTGCGCGGCAAGCTGGAGCCGCACGGTGTGGCGCTGCGCTCGATTCGCGGCTTTGGCTACCGGCTGGAGCTGGCGGCGGTGGATTCTTCTGCCGCCTGAGGTGGGCTGCTTTCTGCAACGTAGTGCTTTCTGCGCCACCGCCGTGGCGGTGCGGAGTGGGGGCGGCCGGCGTTCATATTGCGCCATGTGGTGGTCGGCGCTTCGCATGGTGGCCGTCGTGGGCGAATCTGCTCCGGCGATCACCGTGGCGATCGGCAAGCCATCCGAAGGCCACCCATCGGCGGCGGCACCCTGTGCATCAAGGAACTCCATGCGATTCAGGTTTGAGGATGGCGCAGCAGGCGCACACACGGCGTTGACCGCGGTTTTTTTGACACGCTTGGCGGCACATGCTCCGGCGTCGCAGGATGCTGCGATATTGACTGTGGTGCTGGAGCACTGAGCCATGGCCCGCGGCACCATGACCACCACCTTGCGCAACCGGCTGCTGCTGCTGCTGGTGCTGCCGGTGTGCGTGCTGGCCGTGGCGGGCAGCTGGTGGGGCTATCGCTCGGCCGAGACTGCGGCCGGCCAGCATGACCAGCGTCTGTTGCGCCTGTTGCCACAACTGGCCGATTCGGTGATGGCACCGGCCATCGGCAAGGACATGGAGCCGTTGATGGCCTTGTCTCCGAGCATCGACGACTTTGTGCGCAACCGCAGCGGCATCACGGGCTTCGCCGTGGCCGACCTGGACGGCCATGTGCTGGCGGGCGACCCGTGGATCAGTGTGGTCGTGCCCACCACGCCGGCGGCGGAATTTCACAGCCAGGAGTTCGGTGGCATCACCTACCGCGTCGCCGTGCAGCGCTCCATGACGGCGGGTGCCGGTGAAATGGTGGTGGCCCTGGCGGATGGTTCGGACGTGCGCCAGCAGTGGCGCCACCAGTTGCTCACCCATGTGCTGCTGCCTAATATGCTGCTGGTGGTGGTGGCGGCGCTGTTGATCTACTGGTCGGTGCGCAAGGCGTTCAAACCGCTGCTGGACCTGGCTCAGGCGGTGGAAAGCCGTTCACCCCGGGATTTGAGTCCGATTGACGAAACCACCTCGCCCAAGGAAGTCCGGCCGCTGGTGCAGTCGCTCAACCGGCTGTTCGGCTTGGTGCAGGCACAGTCCGAAACCCAGCGCCGCTTTGTGGCCGATGCCGCCCACCAGCTGCGCACACCCCTGGCGGCGCTGCAGGCCCAGGTGGAAGCCTGGGCACTGATGGCCGCCCAGGTGGAACGGCTGGGGCCGGCCTCTGCTGGGGCCGAAGCCGATCAATCGCAGTCCGGCCTGTTTCTGCAGACCGAGCAGATCGAAAAGCTGCGCAACGCCACCCGCCGTACCTCCCAGCTGGCCCACCAGTTGCTGGCCCTGTCGCGCGCCGATGCGCGGCATGTGCAGTCCCAGGCACACGAGCGGGTGGATTTGAAGGAGCTGTGCGAAAACCTGCTGGAAGCCTTCTGGGACAGCGCTGCAGCCAAGCAGATCGACCTGGGCTTGGAGGTGGAGGCCGTGTACATCAGCGGTCAGGCCTGGCTGCTGCGTGAGCTGCTCTCCAATCTGGTGGACAACGCCATCAAATACACGCCCTCGGGCGGGCAGGTCACGCTGCGCTGTGGGCGCCGTCGCTTGGGCGGGCGCCAGCCGCAGGCCTTTCTGCAGGTGGAGGACGATGGGCCGGGCGTGCCTCTGGGCGAAACCGGGCGCATTCTGGAGCGGTTTTACCGTTTACCGGGCTCGGTGGGCGAAGGCTCGGGCCTGGGTCTGGCCATTGCACACGAAATTGCCCAGGGCCACCATGCCGCGCTGCGGCTGACGCCGGGGGCCGGCCAGCAGGGGCTGCAAGTTACCCTGGTGTTTCCAGAGTAAGAATTTCAATATTTCCTCATGCCCTCGCGGCATCTACGGGCTGCTACACTTTTTATCTGTCCCCAATGGTTGTTACGACGGGGAATGGTCGGCTGTGACCGCTGTGCACGGGAATTGCATGTCCGCCGGGGCAGCGTTGGCCGTGCGCAGCTGGTGTCTTTGGACACCTGGTGTCGGCTGGTTGCATGGATTCGGAATGCGGCATATGGCGTGCTTTTGCAAGCGCTGTCTCTGTGCCGGCAGGCTGGAGTCCATGGTCTCGTGGGGTACCGATGGCTCTGTGCGCAGTGCAAGGAGACATGGTGCCCTAAACGAAATTGGCGAGTCATGACAAGCGGTTACTTTTGAAAAGTGCTGTGCGAGAATGACTGCGTTGTTACATTTAAATGCCTTATGTCAGTGTCTGAAGTGATTTGCCCGCCCGCCGAAACCGAAGAGCCTGTGGCCGTTGCCGCTGATACCACGCGTACGCGCAAACGTCCCAAGCCAGGCGAGCGCCGCGAGCAGATCCTGCAGGCCCTGGCGGCCATGCTGGAAAAGCCCGGTGCAGACCGCATCACCACCGCCGCGCTGGCTGCCAGCCTGTCGGTGAGCGAAGCGGCGCTCTACCGCCATTTCGCCAGCAAGGCTCAGATGTTTGAAGGCCTGATCGAGTTCATCGAGCAGTCGGTCTTTGCCCTGGTACAACAGATCGTCACCCGCGAAGTGGAAGAGGGCACGGTGACGCCCGAAGACGGTGCCCGCCGCGCTGCCCGCGCCGTGGGGGTTGTGCTGCAGTTTGCCGAACGCAACCCCGGCATGGTGCGCGTGATGGTGGGCGACGCCATCCTGTTCGAGCACGAGCGCCTGCAGACCCGCATGAACCAGTTCTTCGATCGCATCGAATCCACGCTGCGCCAGTGCCTGCGTCCGGCTGCCGACGCCCTGGGCTCTGCCACCCCGACGGTGGATGCCAATGTGGCCGCCAGTGTGCTGACCGCCTTCATGCTGGGCCGCATGCAGCGCTTTGCGCGCACGGGCTTCCGCCGCCTGCCTACCGAACACCTGGACGCCAGCCTGGCCATGCTGATCTAAGGCGTTCCGCTTGTACAAGCGCGGTCTGGAGGCAGCGCCTGGCCTTCGTCCGCGTGCTGGGACGGGGGCTTTTTTCGTAGAGGAGTGGGGCTTTCCTCTGCCCCCAGCCGCCGACTTTCTGTCGGGTAAACGCGACAGTCTGCGGATCCAGGGTTTGAGTGTTTACCCTTGGTCAGCTTTTCGAAAGCCGGAAGTTTGCGCAAAATAGAACGATCGTTCGTTTTATTTGCGTCATGACAGCTTCCGCGCCCGCTCCCACTTCTGTTTCCGATGACCGCCCGCTCGGCGATCAACCGCTGCCGCCGGTCGCTGGTGCCCGCCCACGCGCCGCCCACAAAGGCCAGCAGACCAAGGCCGCCATCATCGACACCGCGCTCGACATGGCCATGCACATCGGCCTGGAAGGCCTGTCCATCGGGGCACTGGCCCAGGCACTGGGCATGAGCAAGTCGGGTGTGTTCGCCCATTTTGGCTCACGTGAAGAGCTGCAGATCTCTGTGGTGGTCGAATACCACCGCCGCTTCGAGCACGAAGTGTTCTTCACCGCCATCCGCCAGCCGCGCGGTCTGCCGCGCTTGCGCGCGCTGTTTGCCAACTGGATGCAGCGCACCTCCATCGAGCTGGATTCCGGTTGCATCTACATCAGCGGCGCCATTGAATTTGACGAGCGCACCGGCCCGGTGCGCGATGCCCTGGTTGAATCGGTCAGCACCTGGCATGCCGCGCTGCGCCGCGCCATCGTCCAGTGCAAGGAATGCGGCGACCTGCGCGCCGACACCGATGAATCCCAGGTGCTGTTCGAAGTGCATGGCCTGATCCTGGTGCTGCACTACGAAGCGCGCTTCATGCGCCTGCCCGACTCCCTGCCGCGTGCCCAGCGTGGCTTTGACAACATCCTGCAGCGCTACGGCATCACCCAGGCCTGAGCTGCCGCTCCATTCCAGACCCATACCTACATCCCGAGGAGACCGACCCATGCCCAGCTACAACCCGCCCCTGCGCGACATGCAATTCCTGATGCACGAAGTGTTCAAGGTGACTGACGTCTATCAGGCCATGCCCCAGCATGCCGAGGTGGATGCCGACACCATCAATGCGGTGCTGGAAGAAGCGGGCAAGTTCGCTGCCAACGTCACCTTCCCGCTGAACATCAGCGGTGACGAAGAAGGTTGCCACCTGGACAAGACCACGCACGAGGTGACCACGCCCAAGGGCTACAAGGAAGCTTATGCCCAGTTCGTCGAAGGTGGCTGGCCGGCACTGTCGTGCGACACCAAGTACGGGGGCCAAGGCCTGCCCTTTGTGGTGAACTCCGCGCTGTATGAAATGCTCAACAGTGCTAACCAGGCCTGGACCATGTACCCTGGTCTGTCGCACGGCGCCTATGAAGCCTTGCACGCCCACGGTTCTCCCGAACTGCAGGCCAAGTACCTGCCCAAGCTGACCAGCGGTGAATGGACGGGCACCATGTGCCTGACCGAGCCGCATTGCGGCACCGATCTGGGCCTGCTGCGCTCCAAGGCCGAGCCCCAGGCCGACGGCAGCTACAAGATCACCGGCAACAAGATCTTCATCTCCGCCGGCGAGCACGACTTCACCAGCAACATCGTCCACCTGGTGCTGGCCCGCCTGCCCGATGCACCCGCCGGCTCCAAGGGCATCAGCCTGTTCGTGGTGCCCAAGTACCTGGTGAATGCCGACGGCTCGCTGGGTGAGCGCAACGGCATCTACTGCGGCGGCCTGGAGCACAAGATGGGCATCAAGTCCAATGCCACGGCCCAGATCGTGATGGAAGACGCTGTGGGCGAGCTGGTGGGCCAGCCCAACAAGGGCCTGCAAGCCATGTTCGTGATGATGAACGCGGCCCGCCTGGGTGTGGGCAACCAGTCGCTGGGTCTGACCGAAGTGGCGTTCCAGAACGCGCTGGCCTATGCCAAGGACCGCCTGCAGATGCGCAGCCTGTCCGGTACCAAGGCCAAGGACAAGCCGGCTGACCCCATCATCGTGCACCCTGATGTGCGCCGCATGCTGCTGACCGCCAAGGCCTATGCAGAAGGCGGCCGTGCGCTGTCCACTTTCTGCGCACTGCTGATCGACCAGGAACTGAACCACCCCGATGAAAAAGTGCGCAGCGACAGCGCCGATCTGGTGGCCCTGCTGACCCCCATCGTCAAAGCCTTCCTGACCGACAACGGCTGGATCGCCACCACGCAAAGCCAGCAGGTGTTTGGCGGCCATGGCTTCATCAAGGAATGGGGCATGGAGCAGTATGTGCGCGACAACCGCATCAACATGATCTACGAAGGCACGAACGGCGTACAGGCCCTGGACCTGCTGGGCCGCAAGGTGTTGGGCAACCAGGGCGCCTCGCTGAAGAAGTTCGGCAAGCTGATCGCCAAGCTGGTTGAGGAAGAGGGCGTCAACGAAAAGATGAGCGAGTTCATCACCCCCGTGGCCATGCTGGGCGAGCAGATGACCAAGTTCACCACCGAAATCGGCTTCAAGGGCATGCAAAACCCCGACGAAGTGGGCGCTGCCAGCGTGGACTACCTGCGTGTGGCCGGCCACCTGGTGTTCGGCTACCTGTTCGCCCGCATGGCCCAGGTGTCGCTGCGCGCCATCGCCGACGGCAACACCGATCCCTTCTACGTGGCCAAGCTGCAGGTGGCGCGCTTCTACTTCGCCAAACTGTTCCCGGAAACCGCGACGCTGATGCGCACTGCCCGCGCTGGCGGCAAGACTCTGATGGACAGCGACGCTGCACTGGCCTGATGCACTGGGGAGGCCGCTCTGCAACACCCTCAAACAGCGGAGCGGCCTGTGGAGACAAATCCTGAAGTTCGAACAGAAAGGACCTGGATATGAAGACCGTAAAAGTACTGGTAGCTGCCGTAGTGGTGATGGTTGGTGGCATGTCTGCCGCCTGGGCACAGATGACGCCTGTGGGCACCTGGCACAGCGTGGATGACAAGACCGGCGAAGCCAAATCGGAAATCCAGATCAGTGACAACGCGGGCGTGCTCAGCGGCCATGTCACCAAGCTGCTGCGCAAGGGTGCCGACCCTGCCGCCGTCTGCACCGAATGCAAGGACGGCCTCAAGGGTAAGCCCATGGTGGGCCTGCCCATCATCACCGGTGCCAAGAAGGCCGAGGGCAAGACCGTCTGGGAGGACGGCAAGATCCTCGACCCCGAAAGCGGCAAGAGCTACACCCTGCGCCTGACCCCGATCGACGACGGCAAGAAGCTGGAAGTGCGCGGCTCCATCGGCCCGTTTGGCCGCACCCAGACCTGGGTGCGCGTGCAGTAAGCACCGCGCGCCTGCCCGTCTTACTCCCCTATTTCGACGCAGCCCGGCCGCTGGCCGGGGCTGCGTCTTTTCACCCAGAACACCATGTCCCGATTCAACGTCAAGAAAGTCGCCGTGCTCGGCGCCGGCGTGATGGGCGCGCAGATCGCCGCCCACCTGGTCAACGTCAAGGTGCCGGTCATCCTGTTTGACCTGCCCGCCAAGGAAGGCTCCAAGAGCGGCATTGCCGAACGCGCCATCGCCAACCTGAAGAAGCTCAAGCCTTCGCCCATCGGTGTGGCCGAAGATGCTGATCTGATCCAGGCCGCCAACTACGAGGAGCACCTGAAGCTGCTCAAGGGCTGTGACCTGGTCATCGAAGCCATTGCCGAGCGCATGGACTGGAAACTGGACCTCTACACCAAGGTCGCGCCCTTCATCGCCAAGCATGCGCTGGTGGCATCCAACACCTCGGGCCTGTCCATCACCAAGCTGAGCGAGGCGCTGCCCGACGCCATCAAGCCGCGTTTCTGTGGCATCCACTTCT
Organism: Comamonas terrigena NBRC 13299; assembly: GCF_006740045.1. NCBI lineage: Bacteria > Pseudomonadati > Pseudomonadota > Betaproteobacteria > Burkholderiales > Comamonadaceae > Comamonas > Comamonas terrigena. The sequence continues at coordinate 4,072,316 of NZ_AP019749.1, read as the reverse complement.
TCAATCCCCCGCGCTACATGCCGCTGGTGGAACTGATCAACACCCCCACCACCCGTCCCGAGGTGCTGGACCAGCTGGAAGCCTTTGTCACCAGCGGTCTGGGCAAGGGCGTGGTGCGCGCGCACGACACCCCCAACTTCATCGCCAACCGCATCGGCATTGCCGGCATGCTGTCCACGATGAAGCAGGCCGAGAACTTTGGCCTGACGTTCGATGTGGTCGATGACCTGACCGGCAAGAAGCTGGGGCGCGCCTCCAGCGGCACCTTCCGCACCGCCGACGTAGTGGGCCTGGACACCATGGCCCATGTGATCAAGACGCTGCAGGACAATCTGAGCCCGGAGACCGATCCTTTCTACGGCAACTTCGGCACGCCCGCCGTGCTGCAGAAACTGCTGGACCTGGGGCACCTGGGCCAGAAGGCGAAAAAAGGCTTCTACCAGAAGGTGGGCCGCGAGGTGCTGCAGTTCGAGCTGGACAGCGAGGACTACGTGCCCGGTGGCCAGAAGGCCGATGAGGTCTATGGCCGCATGCTCAAGAAGCCCGCTGCCGAACGCCTGCCACTGCTGCGCAACGCCGAAGGCGCGCCCGGCCAGTTCCTGTGGGCCATTCTGCGCGACAGCTTCCACTACGCGGCCATCCACCTGGAGACCATTGCCGAATCCGCACGCGATGTGGACCAGGCCATGCGCTGGGGCTTCGGCATGAAGCAAGGCCCGTTCGAGCTGTGGCAGGAAGCCGGCTGGCTGCAGGTGGCCACGATGATCCAGGAGGATATCGATGCCGGCAAGGCGCTGTCCACGGCGCCGCTGCCCCGCTGGGTGTTCGAAGGCCCGGTGGCACAAGCCGGCGGAGTGCACACCGCCCAAGGCTCCTGGAGCCCGGCACAAAAGAAGTTTGTCGCCCGCCGCGTGCTGCCCGTCTATGAGCGCCAGATCTTCCCTGAGAAGCTGCTGGGCGAAGACAGTCTGCCGGACTGGAAGACAGCCGGCACCACCATTGCCGAGACCAAGGCGCTGCGCACCTGGACGCTGGATGGTCAGGTGCTGATCGCCAGCATCAAGAACAAGATGCACGCCATCAGCCCCGAGGTCATGGAAGGCCTGGTGGAAGCCGTGGAAACCGCCGAGAGTGATTTCGAGGCCATGGTGATCTGGTCCGGTGACGCCCCCTTCAGCGTGGGCGCCGATCTGGAAGCCACCATGCCCGCCTTCGTGATCGGTGGCGCCGACGCCATCGAAAGCATCGAAGCCGAGCTGCAGAACATGATGTTGCGCATCCGCTACGCGCAGGTGCCGGTGGTGGCGGCCATCCATGGCATGGCCCTGGGCGGCGGCTGCGAGCTGGCCGTCTACAGCGCCCGCCGCGTGGCCCACATGGAAAGCTATATCGGCCTGGTGGAAGTGGGCGTGGGCCTGATCCCCGGCGCCGGCGGCCTGACCTATGTCGCCCGCCGTGCGGCCGAGAACATGGCCCAGTCCACCAGCAAGGATGTGCTGCCTTTCCTGACCGAGGGCTTCACCTCCGCGGCCATGGCCAAGGTGGGCACCAGCGCCATCGAATCGCGCAAGCTGGGCTATCTGCTGGATTCCGACCTGATCGTGCCGCACAAGGACGAGGTGCTGTTCACCGCCATCAACGAAGCCCGCTCCATGGCCGCCGGTGGCTGGCGCGCGCCGCTCAAGCGCCTGTTCCCGGTGGCGGGTCGCAGCGGCATGGCCACCATCAAGGCCCAGCTGGTGAACATGCGCGATGGCGGCTTCATCAGCGCCTACGACTTCAAGATCGCTTCGATGATTGCCGAGATCGTCTGCGGCGGCGACGTGGATGCCGGCTCGCTGGTGACCGAGGAATACCTGCTGGCGCTGGAACGCAAGGCCTTCTGCCACCTGATCGGCCAACCCAAGACCCATGAACGCATCTTGGGCATGTTGAACACCGGCAAGCCGGTTCGCAACTGATTGGCAAGGAGACAAGAACCATGAAACAAGTACAAGACGCCTACATCGTTGCCGCCACGCGCACGCCCATCGGCCGCTCGGGCCGGGGCTATTTCAAGAACACCCGTCCGGACGATCTGCTGGTGGCCACGCTGAAGTCCGCCATGGCCCAGGTGCCCACGCTGGACCCCAAGGCGATCGAGGATGCCATCATCGGCTGCTCCTTCCCCGAAGGCGAGCAGGGCATGAACATGGCGCGCATTGCCGTGGGCCTGGCGTTCGACCACCCCATCGGCGGCGTGACGGTGAACCGCTTCTGCGCCTCGGGCGTGACGGCCATCCAGATGGCGGCCGACCGCATCCGCGTGGGCGAAGCCGATGTGCTGATCGCGGGCGGAGCCGAGTCCATGAGCATGGTGCCCATGGGCGGCAACAAACCTTCGTTCAATCCCGAGATCTTTGCGCGGGACGAAAACGTGGGCATTGCCTACGGCATGGGCCTGACCGCCGAGAAAGTGGCCCAGCAGTGGAAGGTGACGCGCGAGATGCAGGACGCCTTCGCGCTGGAATCCCACCTGCGTGCCGTGCGCGCCCAGCAGGCGGGTGAATTCACCGACGAAGTCACGCCCATCGACATCATCGACCGCAGCCCCGATCTGGCCACCGGCGAAGTCATCACCAGGACCCGCACCGTGAGCCTGGATGAAGGTCCCCGCCCCGACACCACGCTGGAAGCGCTGGGCAAACTGCGCCCGGTATTCGCCGCACGCGGCAGCGTGACGGCAGGCAACAGCTCGCAGACCAGCGATGGCGCCGGTGCGCTGATCCTGGCCAGCGAGAAGGCCGTCAAGCAGTTCGGCCTGACGCCGCTGGCCCGCTTCGTCAGCTTTGCCGCCCGCGGCGTGCCCCCTGAAATCATGGGCATCGGCCCCATCGAAGCCATTCCTGCCGCGTTGCGCTATGCCGGCATCAACCACCAGGACATCGGCTGGTTCGAGCTGAACGAAGCCTTTGCGGCCCAGTCGCTGGCGGTCATCAACAGCCTGGGTCTGGACCCGGCCAAGGTCAACCCCATGGGCGGTGCCATCGCCCTGGGCCACCCCCTGGGAGCGACCGGTGCCATCCGTGCGGCCACCGTGGTCCATGCGCTGCGCCGCCACAAGCTGAAGTACGGCATGGTGACCATGTGCGTGGGCACAGGCCAGGGCGCCGCCGGCATCTTTGAGAGCGTCTGAGGCCATGACCACCCTTCTGCAACCAGTCGGGTGGACCGAAGCCCAGCTGGCCGTGCCGGGCAGCGATGCCCGGCTGGCGCTGCGCCACTGCCAGCCCGCCGACATGCCCGTGCGCGGCCGGGTGGTGCTGGCGCCGGCCGTGGGCGTGCCACAAACCTTTTATGCGGCATTTGCCGAATGGCTGGCCGCACGCGGTCTGGCCGTGACCACTTTTGACTACCGGGGCCATGCGGCCTCGCTGCAGGGCCCGCTGCGCCAAGCCAAGGCCGATCTGCTGGACTGGGCCCAGGACTGCCTGGCCGTGGCCCAGCACCTGCGCGCGCTGGACGCCGCCGAGGGCCTGCAGCGTCCGGTGCTGTGGGTGGGCCACAGCGTGGGGGCGCAGCTGCCGGGCCTGTGCCGGCCGGCGCTGCCGGTGGACGGCATGCTGACCGTTGCCAGCGGCAGCGGCTACTGGCGTGACAACGCTCCGCCGACCAAGCGCAAGGCGCTGCTGTGGTGGTGGTGCATACAGCCTGTGATCACGGCGTTGTGCGGCTGTCTGCCGGGCAAGCGCCTGGGGCTGATTGGCGATCTGCCGGCCGGCGTGGTCTGGCAGTGGCGGCGCTGGTGCATGCACCCCAGCTACAGCCTGGGCGTGGAGGGCGAGCGTGCACGCCAAAGCTATGCCGCGGTGCGCTATCCGGTGCATGCGCTGTCGATGACCGACGACGAGATGATGTCCTGGAACAGCACGCGTTCGCTGCTGAGCTGGTACCGCAACGCCCCCCAGGTGCTTGAACGGGTACGGCCTGCCGATGCCGGTCAGCCGCGCATCGGGCATTTCGGGTTTTTCCGCCGTGACATGGCCGATACGCTGTGGCCGCGTGCGGCGGCCGTGCTGGAGCAGTGGCTGGGCCCGGCGGGTGACATGGAGGGGCTGCCCCGGCGACCGCATGGCGGTTCGGCGGTGGCGCCTGCGAGTCAGGCGGCGCTGGCGGAACCCGCTACAGTGGTGGCAAAGCATTGCCCCCCTGCTGCGCCCTCGATGGCGGCGGGGCAGGGTGATCTGTTCACGGAGGCAACATGACAGATTCGAGCACCCCCCCAGGCCATGCGCTGGACGCCATGCTGGCGCTGCAGCCACGCGAGCCCGGGGTTTACGAAGGCCATACCCACGCCGGTTACTGGAACATGGTGGGCCCCTACGGTGGCGCCACTGCTGCGCTGATGCTGCACAGCATCCTGCAGCACCCGGACTGCCTGGGCGACCCGGTGGCACTGACGGTGAACTTTGCCGGCCCGGTGGCGTCAGGTCCCTACCGCATCGAAGCCACTCCGGTGCGTACCAACCGCTCCACCCAGCACTGGACGGTGGTGCTGTTGCAGGATGACGAGAACGGCGATCAGCAGGTCACCACCACGGCGACGGCCGTGACGGCAGTGCGGCGCGACACCTTCAGCATCGAAGACGGCCGTCCGCCCCACATGCCCGACCCTGCCACCTGCGAGCGTTTCGACACCACCGGCGCCATGGAGTGGCTGCAGCGCTACGACATGCGCGTGGTGACCGGTGCCATTCCCAAAGTGTGGGACGACAGCGCGCACGAGCCCGTGAGCCAGCTGTGGGTGCGCGACAATCCGCCGCGTGCGCTGGACTTTCCGGCGCTGGCGGCGCTGTGCGACGTGTTCTTCCCCCGCGTGTGGCTGCGCCGTGCGCGGCGGGTGCCGGCGGGCACGGTGTCGATCACTACCTATTTCCATGCCGACCGTGCCCAGCTCGCTGCGCAGGGCGACCAGCACGTGCTGGGCCAGGCCGATGCCCAGGCTTTCCGCAACGGCTTTTTCGACCAGAGCGCCCAGGTCTGGGATGCGAAAGGCCAGTTGCTGGCCACATCGCACCAGACCGTGTACTACAAAGAGTGAAGCATCGCTGTGTGCAGCCAGGCTGCGCAGCGTGCTGATTTTTCCTTCTCCCCAGGAAGCCTATCCATGAGCGAAACCACCACCGATATCCTGGTCCACACCGAAGCCGGTGTGCGCACCATCACCTTCAACCGCGTCGACAAGAAGAACTCCATCACGCAGCTGATGTACGGCACCATGGCCGATGCCCTGGCCAGCGCCGCCACCGATGACGCGGTGCGCGTGGTGGTGATCCAGGGGGATGCCACCATCTTCAGTGCCGGCAATGACATCGGCGACTTCCTGAACCGCCAGGACGGCCAGGGCCTGCCGCAGGAAAGCCCCACCTTCCGCTTCCTGCACGGCATCGCCAGCTTCCCCAAACCCCTGCTGGCGGCCGTGGCGGGCCCGGCCGTGGGCATCGGCACCACCTTGCTGCTGCACTGCGACCTGGTCTACGCCGGTGACAACGCTGCGTTCTCCATGCCTTTCGTGAATCTGGGCCTGTGCCCGGAAGCGGCCTCCAGCCTGCTGCTGCCGCAGATGCTGGGCTACCACCGTGCCGCCGAAGCCCTGCTGCTGGGCGAGCCCTTCATGGCCGAGGCCGCGCTGGAAGTGGGTCTGGTCAACCGCGTGCTGCCGCCCACCGAAGTCAACGCCTATGCCCAGGCCCAGGCCAAGAAGCTGGCGGCCAAGCCCTTGAGCGCGCTGATCGAGACCAAGCGCCTGATGAAGGGCGGGCAGCAAGCCGCCGTGAAGGCGCAGATGGCTGAAGAGGGCGCCAGCTTTGGCCGCATGCTGACGGCTCCGGCGGCCAAGGAAGCCTTCACCGCGTTCATGCAAAAGCGCAAGCCCGATTTCAGCCACTGCTGAGACCGGCAGGCCGGGGGCTCCGGCCGCTTCCCGCAGCGCCATCCGGTGACGCGGTGCCCGATCCCCCGTGCCACGGCCCACAGCTTCTGCTGCGGGCCTTTTTCGTGGGACCTTTGCACACTAAAAATAGGAGCGTCCTGTGTTCTGGCGGTGCCGGGTTCCGAAGCACAAGCTCCGGAATCCGGGGCCGCATAGCCACAGGCTGTTCCTGATTGGACAGGACATGGACATGCCCCAGACCCCCGCGGTTCCCACGGCCTTCGAGCCAGAATTCATTGCTGCCATGCGCCAGCTGACGGAGGAGCTGATCAGCTTCCACAAGGTGCTGGGCCTGCAGCTGGTCTCCGTCACCCCGCAGGAGGCCCAGGCCCGCATGGTGATGAAGCCCGAGCTGGTAGGCCACTTTGGCTACAACCGCCTCCACGGCGGCGCCATCAGCGCTGCACTGGATGCCATGGGCGGCGTGGCAGTGATGGCCGCCATTGCCGCCAAGCACATGGACGAGCCGGTGGTGCAGCGCATGCAGCGTTTTGCGCGCCTGGGCACCATCGACCTGCGGGTGGATTTTCTGCGCCAGGGGATTGGCGAGGTGTTCAGTGTCCAGGCGCGTGTGCTGCGCCTGGGCTCGCGCGTGGCATCCACGCGCATGGAATTCCTGGGTGAGGACGGTACCTTGCTGACCGCCGGTGCGGCGGCCTACATCGTCTCGTAACCACGGCCGACACAAAGCTGGCCGGGCGCGGCACTGCCGTACGCACCTTGCGGTTTCATGATGTGCAAAGCCCAAGTGCTGGCGAAGCGCGCCGCGCCAGCGTCACATGCTCTCAAAATACTTGCAAACGAAAGAACTGCAAGTGCATGTTGCATGTGTGATTTTTGCTTACAACTCTTGCGATCTTGCTGTCTTCGTTGCACAACATCCTTTCTAGGATGCAGCTTTTCGCAGGAGGACCCATGGCAGTGCAGAACCCCTTTTTCGGCAAGCGCGACAACGACACTTTTTCCACCCGTACCTCGACCAGCGGCAGCGCGCTGGGCACAGGCAGTTCCAGCAGCTACGGCAGCACATCCAGTACATCCGGCACCAGCATGTCTTCCACCAGCCCCCGCTCCAGCACCTCTTCGGCATCCAGTGACAGCAGCGGCAGCAAGCTCACCGTCGGCCCCAACATCAAGCTCAAAGGGGTGGAGATCACCGACTGCGACACCCTGGTGGTGGAAGGCACGGTCGAGGCAACCATGAATTCCCGCGTGATCCAGATTGCCGAGCAGGGCGCGTTCCGTGGCTCCGCCGAGATCGACATTGCCGAGATCCACGGTGAGTTCAATGGCAACCTGACCGTGCGCCAGAAACTGGTGATCTTCAGTACAGGCAAGGTGAGCGGCTCCATCCGCTACGGCAAGATCGTGATCGAAGAAGGCGGCCAGCTCAGCGGCGACATCCAGGTGGGGGCAGGCGGCACCGCTTCCAGCTCCAGCAGCGCATTCTCCAACAGCAGCGCCAGCGGCACCTCCAGCAGCACCTCCGGCCTGCAACTGGCCGACGAGACCTCGTCTTCGTCCTCCTCGCTGGCCGTGTAAGCCAGCCGCGCCCTCCTGTGGTGCGGGAGGGCGGTCACTGCGGAAGGCCGGGATCTTTCTCCCGCAGTGCTGCAGGCCGGCGTGCAGCCGACTCAGGCGGCACAGGTGCCTCAGTTGCCGCTGACTTCGGGCGGAATGGCGCGGGGACGGCCGGCTTCGTCGATGGCCACATAGGTCAGCGTGGCCTCGGTCACCTTGATGTAACGGCCCTGGCGCTGGATGCGCTCGGCATAGACCTCCACCTCCACCGTCACCGAGGTGCGGCCCACATGCGACAGGTGGGCATAGAACGACAGCAGATCCCCCACGCGCACCGGCTGCTTGAAGATGAATTCCTTCACCGCCACAGTGGCCATGCGGCCCTGCACGCGGCGTGCCGGCAGCACGGAGCCGGCCAGGTCGACCTGCGACATCACCCAGCCGCCAAAGATATCGCCATTGGCATTGCAGTCGCCGGGCATGGGAATGACCTTGAGCACCAGCTCCTTGTCTGTGGGCAAGGTGACATGGGCGGGGGAGTTGGGGGTGGACATGGGCACAATCTCGCAAAACAACAAAACTGCGAAATTGTCACCGCATGCGCCACCACGCCGCTCCCCCCGATCCCATTTCCACGACCACGCCCCAGGCTTCTGGCCGTGACGCCGCCACGCTGCGCCGTTTGCTGCCCTATCTGTGGGAATACAAATGGCGGGTCATCGCCGCCCTGCTGTTCATGGTGGGGGCCAAGCTGGCCAATGTGGGCGTGCCGGTGCTGCTGAAGAACCTGGTGGATGCGCTGACGCTGAAGCCTGGCGACCCGCTTGCCATCCTGGTGGTGCCCGTGGGCCTGCTGTTGGCCTATGGCCTGCTGCGGCTGTGCACCTCGCTGTTCTCAGAGCTGCGGGAGCTGGTGTTTGCCAAGGCCACCCACGGCGCGGCGCGCAGCATTGCGTTGGCGACCTTTCTCCATCTGCATGCCTTGAGCATGCGTTTCCACCTGGAGCGCCAGACCGGCGGCATGACCCGCGACATCGAGCGCGGGGTGAAGGGCGTGGAGTCGCTGATCTCGTACTCGCTCTACAGCATCGTGCCCACACTGATCGAGGTGGCGCTGGTGCTGGGCATCATGGCCGTGCAGTTCGACCCCTGGTTCGCCGCCATCACCTTGGCTGCACTGGCGGTCTACATCACCTTCACCGTCAAGGTGACGGAGTGGCGCACCCAGTTTCGCCGTGCGGCCAACCAGCATGACTCGGCCGCCCACACCCAGGCGATCGATTCGCTGATCAATTACGAAACCGTCAAGTACTTCAACAACGAAGCCTTCGAAGCGGCGCGCTACGACGAGAACCTGGAGCGCCTGCGCAAGGTGCGCCTCAAGAGCCAGAGCACCTTGACGCTGCTCAACAGCGGTCAGCAACTGGTCATTGCCGTGGCGCTGGTGGCCATTCTGTGGCGCGCCACCCAGGGCGTGGTGGCGGGCACGCTGACGCTGGGCGATCTGGTGATGATCAATGCCTTCATGATCCAGCTGTACATCCCGCTGAACTTTCTGGGCGTGCTCTACCGGGAGATCAAGCAAAGTCTGGTGGACCTGGACCGCATGTTCACCTTGATGGACAAGGAGCGCGAAGTGGCCGATGCGCCGGATGCAGCGCCGCTGCAGCTGGCGGGAGAGCCGGCCGTGCGCTTTGAGCAGGTGCGCTTCGCCTACGATCCGGCGCGGCCCATTCTGCAGGATGTGAGCTTCGAGATTCCGGCCGGTAAGACCGTGGCCGTGGTGGGGCCCTCCGGCTCGGGTAAGAGCACGCTGGCACGGCTGCTGTTCCGCTTCTATGACCTGCAGGGCGGACGCATCACCATCGCCGGCCAGGACATCCGCCATGTCACGCAGGACAGCCTGCGGTGCGCGATCGGCATCGTGCCGCAGGACACGGTGCTGTTCAACGACACGGTGGAATACAACATCGCCTATGGCCGGCCAGGCGCCCGCCACGACGAGGTGGTGGCCGTGGCCCAGGCGGCCCGCATCCATGACTTCATTGCGGCCACGCCCCAGGGCTATGCCACGCGCGTGGGGGAACGGGGCCTGAAGCTGTCCGGTGGCGAAAAGCAGCGCGTGGCCATTGCCCGCACGCTGCTGAAGAACCCGCCGGTGCTGATTTTTGACGAGGCCACCTCGGCACTGGACAGCGCCAACGAGCGGGCCATCCAGGCGGAGCTGGCCCAGGTGGCGCGCAACAAGACTACCTTGCTGATCGCCCACCGGCTGTCCACGGTGGTGGATGCACACGAGATTCTGGTGATGGAGGCCGGCCGCATCCTGGAGCGTGGCCGCCACAGCGAGCTGCTGGCGCTGAACGGGCGCTATGCCCAGATGTGGGCCTTGCAGCAAAGCGGTGAGGCGGATGGCAGCGAAGGTGGCACGGAAGCTGCACCGCTGAAGGCATAGCCTGTCCACATGTTCTCCATCAGCACGGCCACACGCAGGGAATGCGGTACGGTCGGGGCTGTGTTTCCTGCGTTCCCCTGAAAGACTCTCATGACTTCCGCTACCGCTACCGCACCCATCGCCGCCGCTTCCCGCCCCATCCTGCTGATCAACACCGTCGTTGCCGATGAGGATCTGCTGCAGATCGCCCAGCGCCTGCCCAGTCTGGAACTGGTCTATGTGCCCGAACCCGCCGCCGCCGAGGCGGCGCTGCAGCAGCACGCTGCGCGCGTGCAGGTGGTGCTGACCATCGGCTCCGTGGGTTTGAGTGCGGTGCAGATGGACCAGCTGCCTGCTTTGCAACTGGTCTGCGCGCTGGGTGCCGGCTACGAGAAAGTGGACGTGGCCCATGCTCGCACGCGTGGCATTGCCACCGGCAACGGTGCGGGCACCAACGACAGCTGCGTGGCCGATCACACCCTGGCCTTGGTGCTGGCCAGCGTGCGCCAGCTGGACTACTACGGTGCACAGCTGCGTGCCGGTGTGTGGCGCACCACGCTGCCGCTGCCCGCCGGCATCACCGGCAAGCGCCTGGGCGTGCTGGGTCTGGGCACCATCGGCCGCAAGATCGCGCTGCGTGCCCAGGCGTTCGAGATGGAGGTGGGCTACCACAACCGCTCGCCCAAGGCCGATGCACCGTGGACCTACTTCGACAGCTTGCTGGCGCTGGCGGAATGGGCCGATGTGCTGGTGGTGGCCACGCCCGGCGGCGCCGGGACCCTGCACCTGGTGGATGCCACCGTGATGCGCGCTCTGGGCCCGCGAGGCCACCTGGTCAACATCGCCCGCGGCAGCGTGGTGGATACCCAGGCCCTGGCCACGGCGCTGCGCAGCGGCGAGCTGGGTTTTGCCGCGCTGGACGTGTACGAGAGCGAGCCGCTCGCTCCCCAGGAGCTGCTGGATCTGCCCAATGTGCTGCTGACGCCGCACGTGGCCGGTTGGTCGCCCGAATCGGTACAGGCCACGGTGGACCGCTTTGTGGCCAATGTGCAGGCCCATCTGGCCGGTCGCCCGCTGGTCTCGCCGGTCTGAGCGGTCTCTGCCGGCAGCATGGCGCCGGCATGCAAGGCCGCAGGGTCAAGGAGTGAGCAACTGCGGCTTGCTCAGGAACCGGTCTGCACCAGCGCGGACAGCGGCCCCGGCCCGCTGCCGCGTGCGGCCTGCACCTGGGCCGCTGCACGGTCCAGCTCGGCCAGCGTGGCGGCATCCAGGGGAATGGCCTCGGCGCGGGCACGGCGCATGGCCTGTTCGGGCTCTCCGGGCACGGCAATGCCTGGTACGCCGGGCTGGCATTCGGCGGAGCGCACCCAGTCAATGAAGGCCTGCACCTCGTGGCCCAGCGTGGCACTGCTGCCCAGGCGGGCCGGGTCGAACACAATGGCCAGCATGTTGTTCCACACGCCGGCGTTGCGCTGCAGTGTGGCGGGGCGGATGGTCTGGCCGCCCGCCACGGCGGCACCCAGCAGTTCGCACATGAAAGCCAGCGCATAGCCTTTGTGCCCGGCCACCGGGCCGCCGAAGGTCTGCAGCGCACCCATGCCGTCACCGGTGGCCGGGTACATGGCCTGCGGGTCTGTGGTGGGCGCTCCGTCGGCATCCAGCAGGCAGCCGGCCGGCACGGCGTGGCCTTGGTTCAATGCCACGCGCACCTTGCCCATGGCGATGGCACTGGTGGCGAAGTCCAGCAGCAGCGGGGGCGCACCGTCGACCGGCACGCCGATGGTGAAGGGGTTGGTGCCAAAGCGGGCCTGGCGCCCGCCCCAGGGCGCGACCAAGGCACTGGAGAGCACGTTCACGAAATGGATGGCAATCAATCCGGCGCGGCAGGCCTGCTCGGCCCAGTGGCCCACGCGGCCGATGTGGTGGCTGTGGTGCAGGCCCAGGATGCACACCCCGTGCTGCTGCGCGCGGGTGATGGCCAGGGCCATGGCTTCCTCGGCCACGGCCTGGCCCATGCCGCACTGGCCGTCCAGGTTCAGCAGGCTGCCGCCGTCGTGCACCACGCGCACCGACTGGTTGAGTTGCAGCGCATCGGCCTGCCAGGACAGCACATAGCGCGGCACCATGCCCACGCCGTGGGAGTCGTGGCCGCTGAGGTTGGCCTGCACCAGGTGGTCGGCGGTCAGCGCCGCTTCGCGGGCGTTGGAGCCGGCGGCGGTCCACAGGTCCTGCACCCAGCGGTGCAGCGTGGCGGGAGCAATCAGGGCGTGGGACATGGCGGCAAGAGGAAGCGGAGGTGCTGCCAGCTTGCAAAGCACGCAGCGCAGGGGCAACCCGGGAAACCATGAGGTGCCGTCGCACAGGTGTCGCATTGCGCGGTGCCCGCGGGCGTGCTGCAATGGCGTCGCAAGAGGCGGTTGATGCAGGTCAAGTGCGGGCAGGCCCTGAGATGGACCGCTTCCGCTAAGCTCAGTCGCTTTTCCATATGCCCGCCATATGCCTTCCATATGACCGCCGTATGACAACGGGAGATCCTCCGTGCTGGCCGCAGCGTATTCCACGTATTCCAAACATTCGCTGATTGCGCTGGCCGCTGGGGCACTGGCCTGGTCGTTCTGGTTCAGCCCGGGCTGGCTCACGCTGTGCGCCGGTCTGGCGCTGTTCCTGTTCGGCATGCAGCAACTGGAACAGGGGCTCAAAAGCCTGGCCGGGGGGCGGCTGCAGACGCTGCTGGCTGCCAGCACGGCCACCCCGGGCAAGGGCCTGCTGTTCGGCTGTGTGGCCACCTTCTTGCTGCAGTCCAGCACCTTGGTGTCGCTGCTGACGATCGCGTTTCTGAGCACCGGCCTGATCACCCTGGCGGGCAGCCTGGCCGTGCTGTTTGGCGCCAACCTGGGGGCCACCAGCGGCATCTGGCTGCTGGCCATGGCCGGCCAGAACCTGAGCATGGCGCCACTGGCCATGCCGCTGCTGGTGTTCGGGGTGCTGCTGGGCTTTTCCGGTGCCCGCGGCGCGGCCATTGGGCGGCTGTTGCTGGGCATCGGTCTGATCTTTCTGGGCATTGACGAGATCAAGCAGGGCTTCACCAGCTTTGGCGACATGGACCTGCAGCGTTACAGCGCCGACGGTCTGCAGGGCGCGCTGCTGTTTGTGGCCGTCGGGGCGCTGATCACCGTGGTGGTGCAGTCCAGCCACGCCACCTTGATGCTGACGCTGGCGGCCCTGGGCAGTGGCCAACTGGAGCTGCAGCAGTCGTTGTGCATCGCGATCGGCTCCAATGTGGGCTCCAGCGTGTCCACGGCCGTGATGGGCATGATCGGCAGCAGCCGCAGCGGCCAGCGCCTGGCCATTGCCCATGTGGTGTTCAACTGCAGCACGGCCGTGGTCAGCTTTGCGCTGCTGTCACCGCTGAGCTGGCTGGTGGTGCAGGCCACGGGGTGGTTTGGCGCGGGCAGCAATCTGCTGATCCAGCTGGCGCTGTTCCATACCCTGTTCAATGTGCTGGGTGTGCTGCTGTTCTGGCCCTGGCAGCCGCAGCTGGCGGCTGCGCTCACCCGCTGGCTGCCGGACAAGGCCGAGCCTGCGGTGCTGATCGCCACCCAGACCGAGCAGGCCGCCGAAGCCACGCAGGCCCGCTACCTGCAGACCAGTGCGCTGCAGACCACCGAGAGCGCGGCACGTGCCGTGGCCCAGGAGCTGCAGCACATGGGGCGGCTGAGTCTGGAAGTGATCTGCCATGCGCTGTACTGTCCCTTGGCCATGCTGGAAGACCCGCCGCGCGACGATGCCCAGTTGCGTGCCCGGGTGGAGCTGCAGCGTGTGGATGCCGACCGGCTCTACCAGTTGCACATCAAGGGCGTCTACGCCCAGCTGCTGGCCTTCATGGGCAAGGTGGACCTGCCGGCCGACCCGGCCCAGCAACAGTTCTGGCACGACAGCCAGGTGGCAGCCTTCCAGATGGTGGATGCCGTCAAGAACGCCCACCGCCTGCAGCGCAATATGCACCGCTACCTGCCGGAGCCCTCCGAGAGTGCGGCGCGGCGCAGCTATATCGAGTTGCGCCACCATGTGCTGCTGGCACTGCGCGATGTGCGCGCACTGGGCCGCTCTGATGCGCCGGACACCGAATGGGCCGCCCAGCTGCAGGCACTGGACGACCGCAACCAGAACTTTGCCGACCAGTTTCGCCAGCACCTGTTCGCCGGCATCCGCGGCGGTGCCTTGCCTGGCCTGGTGGCGAGCTCGCTGATGAATGATCTGGGGTTTGCGCAGCGCATGCTGGCCAGTCTGCGCCAGGTGCTGCTGCTGGGCGAGGGCCACGCCGTGGCGCGCCAGATGGAAGTGCTGATGGGGGAGGCGCCGCTGATCGAAGGGCTGTGAGTGTGGCGCACTGCGGGCGCCAGGCTGGCAGCGCTGGGTGCGGCAGCAGAATCTGAACTGCGCTGCCGCGCCCCGTGCATCCGGGGCACGCCGCTGCCAGGCGGCAGCGATGTGCCCGTGGCGCTGTTTACTTGCGGCTGCCGGCGATGGCCTTCTCGGCCATGTCCACCAGGTTGGTGCCGATCTGGGGCTTCCACTTGGTGTAGACGCTCTTGGTGGCGTCGGCAAACACCTTGCGCTGTGCCGCATTCAGGTCGACCACTGTCACGCCCAGGCCTTCCAGGTCCTTGACCAGGGGCTTGCCGGGCTCCACCAGACCCTTGCGTGCGATGGCGATCTGTTCCTTGGCCGCGTCCAGTGCGGCCTGCTTGACGATGGCCTGGTCGGCCGGAGTCCAGCTGGCCCAGACGTCCTTGTTCACCACAAACACCAGCGGGTCGTTCATGTAGCCCCACAGCGTCATGTGCTTCTGGCCCACGGACTGCAGCTTGGCGGCCATGTACACGGCAATCGGGTTCTCTTGGCCGTCCACGGCGCTGCTGGCCATGGCGGGCTGGGCATCGGCCCAGCTCATCTGCGTGGGGTTGGCGCCCAGGGCGGTGAAGGTGTCCAGGAACAGCGGCGAACCGACCACGCGGATCTTCAGACCCTTGAGGTCTTCGGGCTTGGTAATGGCCTTCTTGGAGTTGGAGATCTCGCGGTAGCCGTTCTCGCCCCAGGCCAGTGGCAGCACGCCGGCCTTGTCGATGGTCTTGAAGATTTCCTTGCCGGTGTCGCCCTGCACCACGGCATCCACGGCCGCGTAGTCGGGGAACAGGAAAGGCAGCGAGAACAGGTTCAGCGCCTTGACCTGGGGCGACCAGTTGATGGTGGAGCCCACGGCCATGTCGATCACGCCCTGGCGGATGGCGCTGAACTCACGCGTCTGGTCGCCCTGCACCAGCGAGGTGCCGGGGTAGAGCTTGATGTTGATGCGGCCCTGGGTGCGCTCACGCACCTTGTCGGCCCAGATCTCGCCGCCCTTGCCCCAGGGGAAGGCGGTGCCCAGCACCAGGGACATGCGGTATTCGCTCTTGTACTTGGTCTCGGCCATGGCGGAAGGCAGGGCAAAGGCCAGGGTGGCGGCGGCCGCCACGGCGGTGGTCAGGAAAGTGCGCAGTTGCATGGTTTTGTCTCCTTATAGGTTGGGAATCGGAACCGGGGGAACACTCAATAGCCCAGCTTCGCCGGGAGCCACAGCGCCAGCTGCGGGAAGGCAATGACCAGCACCATGACCAGGAACATGGCCAGCAGCATCCAGCCCACCCAGCGCACGGTGGACTCCATGCGCACACCGGCGATGCGGCAGGACACCATCAGGTTGACGGCCAGCGGTGGGGTGAACTGGCCCAGCGCCACCTTGAGCGTGAGGATCACGCCGAACCACACGGGGTCCCAGTGGTAGTGGTTCATGATGGGCAGCAGCAGCGGCACAAAGATCAGGAAGATGGAGATGCCGTCCAGGAACATGCCCACGGTGATGAGCAGCAGGATCAGCAGCGCCATCACGCCGTATTCGCCCAGGCCGGAGTTCACGATGGCGGCGGCCACCGGGTCGATCACGCCCAGGGTGGACAGGGAGAAGGCAAAGATACCGGCCAGCGAGACCACGATCAGGATCACGGCGGACAGTTCGCCCGCTTCGCGCAGGATGGGGTAGAGGTCGCGCACGCGGATGGTGCGGTGTATGACCATGCCCACGAACAGGCCGTAGAACACGGCCACCACGGCGGCTTCGGTGGGGGTGAACCAGCCGGCGCGCATGCCGCCCAGGATCAGCACCGGCGCGGCCAGACCCCAGGAGGCTTCCTTCAGGCTCTTCCAGAAAGCCGGGCGGGGCAGGGTGGCTTCCAGGGCCCCCATCTTGTGCCGGCGTGCCATCCACACGGCCGGCACGATCAGGGCAATCCCCGCCAGCACGCCGGGCACCATGCCGGCGGCAAACAGGGCCGGCACCGAGGCGCCGGGCACCAGCACCGAGTAGATGATGAAGGCCACAGATGGCGGAATCAGGATGTCGGTCGCTGCGGCAGCGCCCACCACGCTGGCCGAGAAGCTCTTGGGGTAGCCGGCGCGGCTCATGGCGGCAATCATCACGCCGCCCACGGCGGCGGCATTGGCCGGGCCGGAGCCCGAGATGCCACCCAGGAACATGGCCACGCAGATGGCCACCAGTGGCAGCATGCCGGGGCCGCGGCCCACGATGGCGATGGCGAAATTGACCAGGCGCAAGGCCACGCCCGAGCGGTCAAAGATGGAGCCCACCAGAACGAACATGGGGATCGCAAGCAGCGGGTACTTGCCCAGGCCTGCATAGAAGTTCTGCGGCACGGCCAGCAGCCCGAACCACTGGGCATCGGCATTGGCCAGCGCAATCGCGGCCGCACCGGCCAGGCCCAGGGCGGCGCCAATGGGCACGCCGACGAACATCAGGCCCAGAAAGGCCAGAAACAGCAGGGTGGCAATCATGGGGCCTCCTTGCCGGAGGCTTCGATGGTCTCGTCTTCGGTGAAGGCGCCGGGCTTGCCCTGGCGCACAAACAGGCCCAGGGCGCGCAGGGTGATCAGGGCCGACACCAGGGGCAGCCAGATCGAATACCACCATTGCGGCACGCCAATGCCGGGCGAGGTCTCTTCAAAGCGGTAATCGTCCCAGACGACACGCACGCTGAGCACGGCGATCACCGCAAACAGCAAGGCCACCATCAGCGTGCCGAAGCGCGCCAGTGCACGGCGGCGGGCAACGGAGCCCCGGTCGGCAAAGAACTCGATGCGGATGTGCTGGTTGCGCGCCACCGCACCGGAGCCGGCCACCAGGGCCAGCAGGATCATCAGGAACACCGAGATTTCTTCGGTCCAGGCGAAGGAGGAGTCGGTGAAGTAGCGCACCAGCACATTGGCAAAGGTGATCAGGGCCAGTGCGGCCATGATGGCCACCGTCAGCCAGTCTTCGATGCGCAGCGAGCGAGGGTCATCCGGGCGCGCGCCGGCATCGGCCGCACCTTCGGTCTCGGGAGGAATGGAGGACATGAACGCGGGAAGTCAGAAAAACACACATGGTTGAAATGCAGTCCCTCTACCGCCGCGGCGTTGTGCACCGTGAGGTGTGGAGTGGAGAACGCACCGGTGGGTGCGCTGGGGCATTATCGAGGAACAACGCGGCACGGCCTGTCGCCAAACAATAGGCATTTCCCTTGGTTTGGAGCATCCGCGCAACGAATGTGCAAGGCCTGTCAGAGGCCGGCCGCGATCGCCGGCTGCCTGAGGCGGTCGGCGGGCACGGCAGCGGCTTCACCCCCTGAACGGCAACCGGCCCTCACAAGGGCCGGTGTGCAGAGGGGCCGGGCGGCGCTGCGTTCGCGGTTGCCACGCCGGGCCCCATGGGCATGGGCAGGGGCGCGCGCCGGGTGGCAGCGCCGGGTGCCACATCACCGGCAGGGTGTCACGCTGCGGCCTTTTTACCTGCCTTGGGGCTGCTGCGCCTGGCGGGGGCGCTCGCTGCGGCAGATTTCTTGGCTGCGGTAGCGCGCACTGCCTTGGCCGGGGTTTTGGCGGGTGCGGCGACTGCCTTGGTGCGGCCCGTCTTGGCGGCGGAGGTGGTGGCGGTTTGGGTTGCCGCAGAGGGTGTTGCGCGTTTTTTGGCGGCAGGCTTGGGGGTGGCGGCGCGCGACTGCACGACCTCCTGCGCCAAATCGGTTGCCGCGCGTTGGGTGCGCGCCAGCTGCCTGGGGGTGGTGCCATTCACCCCGCGCATGGCGATGTCGGCCTTGCCTGGCGCCCGCTTGGCAGCAGGTGCTTTCTTGCTGGCCTGGCCGGGGGGGCTTTGCACCTTCTCGAATTGGGCCTCGAAACGGCCCAGCACTTCTTGCATCACATCGGCTTTGACGTCGGTGCGGAGATTGGCCGTGCCCGTCACCTTGCGCGGGGTGGCCGGGGCGGTCGCGGTGCGCACGGTCTGGCGCTGGTAGAGGTCGCGGTACTTGTCGCGCAGCGCACGTGCACGGGAAATCTTGCCCACCAGCTGCCGTGCATTGAAGGCCTTGATGGCGCCGATGCGGCTGGCCTGGAACAGTTCCAGCTCCGGCTTGGTCAACAGATTCTGGACTTGGCGTTTGGTGTAGCTCACGGCTGCTCCTGGTTGGGAGATGTGCCGTGCCAGAGTGACACGGCACATCATGCTGCTATCACTTCGATAGTCATCGGAAGTTTCTCGAGATGTCGTAGGACAGGGGCAGGCATTCGCTTCAGACAGTGCCTACAGCACCATGCCGGTGCGTGGCGATGTGGAAGCGGGAGTTGTGCGTGCGAGGGCCGCTGGATACAACGGTTTTACGCACTTCTCTGGCGCGCGGGAGGGCGTTGCATGCCAACTATGCATTCCATGCATAGCGCTCGCGGATAATGGCGGGCATGGAAACCAAATGGCTCGAAGACTTTGTCAGCCTGGCTGAAACCCGCAGTTTCAGCCGGTCCGCGCAACTGCGTCATGTCACCCAACCGGCGTTCTCGCGGCGCATCCAGGCGCTGGAAGCCTGGGCAGGCACCGATCTGGTGGATCGCAGCTCCTATCCCACGCGGCTGACGCCCGCGGGCAAGACCATGTACGACCAGGCGCTGGAGATGCTGCAGTCGCTGCAAAGCACGCGCACCATGCTGCGCTCGCACGTCAGCGCGGGCAAGGGCATGGTCGGTTTTGCGGTCCCGCACACGCTGGCGTTCACCTTTTTCCCGGCCTGGGTGTCGGCCTTGCACGAGCAGTTCGGCCCCTTCAAGAGCCGCCTGATCGCGCTGAATGTGCATGACGCGGTGATGCGCCTGGTGGAAGGCGGCTGTGACCTGCTGATCGCCTACCACCACTCTTCCCAGCCGCTGCAGCTGGACGCCAATAAATACGAGATGGTCAGCCTGGGCCAGGAACTGCTGGCCCCGTACTCCAAACCCGACGCACAGGGGCGCCCGCTGTACGCGCTGCCCGGCACGGCGGGGCAGCCGCTGCCTTTCCTGGGCTATGCGCCCGGCGCCTACCTGGGCCGGGTGACCGAGCTGATCCTGAAGGATGCGGGCATCCCCATCCACCTGGACCGGGTGTACGAAACGGATATGGCTGAAGGCCTGAAAGCCATGGCACTGGAAGGCCATGGGATTGCCTTCCTGCCCTTCAGTGCGGTACGCAAGGAACTGGAGAGCGGGCGCCTGGTGCAGGCGGCTCCGGCCGAGCTGACCCAGTTCCAAATGCCTATGGATGTCAGGGCTTATAGGGAAAAACCTGTCGGCAAGGATGGGGGCAACAGCGTTGCCCATGCACTGTGGACGTTTCTGCAGGAGCAGGGTGCAGGCACACTGCCCACCTGATGCAGGCTGCGCATACTTTCCAAACAACGCGGCATTGGCGGAGAGTGCCTACTTGCATATGATGCGGCAACCCGGCGCCCGGGCAGAACCTGGCATGAAAATTTCTTACCTAGAGATTTACACGCATACAGGTCAAATCCTGACGACACGGTCACGTGGTGGACACATACTGCGATCCAGCGCAAGCTTGGTTGCACAATGTGCTCCCAGGATGTGAGCATGGCAGGCATCGCCGGTGGTGCGGCCTGCCGTCCTGCGTTGGACCCTATCTATTGAGGAGATACAGATATGAAGAAGCATTTGCTGGCCGTTGCTGTGGCCGCTCTGGCTGCAGGCAGCGCGATGGCGCAAGCCAATGACACCCTGGCCAAGGTCAAGTCCTCCGGCAGCATCACGCTGGGCGTGCGCGAGTCCTCGGGCGCCCTGGCCTATACGCTGGGTGACGGCAAGTACGTGGGCTTCCACACCGAGATGGCCGAGAACATCGTCAAGGACATCCAGAAGCAACTGGGCGTGGCCAAGGTCGACGTCAAGTACCAGCCTGTGACTTCGCAGAACCGTATCCCCCTGGTGGTGAACGGCACGGTGGACCTGGAGTGCGGCTCCACCACCAATGACCTGAACCGCCAGAAGGACGTGGACTTCGCCAACACCACCTACATGGAGCAGGTGCGCATTGCGGTGAAGGCCAATTCCGGCATCAACGACATCAAGGACCTGAACGGCAAGACCGTGGCCACCACCACGGGCACCACTTCGGTGCAGCTGCTGCGCCAGAACAAGCGTGCCGAAGGCATCGACTTCAAGAACATCATGGGCAAGGACCACGCCGACAGCTTCCTGCTGCTGGAAACCGGTCGCGCCGATGCGTTCGTGATGGACGGCTCCATCCTGATGGGCAACATCTCCAAGTCCAAGGCTCCCAAGGACTTCAAGCTGGTGGGTGAACCCCTGTCGACCGAACCCATCGCCTGCATGGTGCGCAAGAGCGATCCTGCCTTCCTGAAGGCCGTGAACGACTCCATCGCCCGCCAGGTCAAGGACGGCTCGCTGGAGAAGCTGTACCATGCAACCCATCCCGCCGGCCAACCAGAAGGTGGGTCTGCCGCTGTCGGAGTCGACCAAGAACGCCTGGCTGCACCCCAACAACAAGCCCAAGGAAGATTTCAACAAGTAAATCGGCCCGGTGACGCCCCTGCGGTGCCTGGCATCGCCAGGGGCGTTTTTTGTTGGGCGGGCGCCGTGGGCCGCGCCCGTAGTTGAAATTTTGTGAAGGAAATCCTATGGCATGGGATTGGCAGATGTTCTGCGAAGACACCCTGGAGCGCACGCAGGTGCAAGGGTGTTTCGGCAAGAACGGTGACGTCACCTACCTGGACTGGATGTTGTCGGCCTGGGGCTGGACCATCTCGGTTTCGTTGCTGGCGCTGCTGCTGGCATTGGCGGCGGGTATCGTGATCGGCACATTGCGCACTTTGCCCGACCACCCGTGGGTCGTGCGCTTTGGCAATGCATGGGTGGAGTTTTTCCGCAACATCCCCCTGCTGGTGCAAATTTTTCTCTGGTACCACGTGGTGCCTTCGCTGTTCCCGGCGATGAAGTCGGTTTCCGGCTTTGTGCTGGTGGTGCTGGCTCTGGGCTTTTTCACCTCGGCGCGTATTGCAGAGCAGGTGCGCTCCGGCATCCAGGCGCTGCCGCGTGGTCAGCGTTATGCCGGCATGGCCGTGGGTTTCACGACCTGGCAGACCTACCGCTATGTGCTGCTGCCCAATGCGTTCCGCATCATCATTCCGCCGCTGACCAGCGAGACGATGAACATCTTCAAGAACTCGTCCGTGGCGTTTGCCGTGTCGGTGACCGAGCTGACCATGTTCGCCATGCAGGCCCAGGAAGAAACCGGCCGGGGCATCGAGGTTTACATGGCGGTGACAGGTCTGTATGTCATCTCGGCCTTTGCGATCAACCGCATCATGGCTTTCATCGAGAAGCGCTCCCGCGTGCCGGGCATGATCAGCGCATCGGGTGCGGGAGGACACTGATATGAACTTGGCACTCGACTTCTCGTTCTACAACTGGGACCTGGTCCAGAACTTCATCCTCAAGGGGCTGATGTTCAGTGTCACCCTGACGGTGGTGGCCACGCTGGGCGGCATCTTCTTCGGTACCCTGCTGGCGCTGATGCGCCTGTCGGGCAAGCAATGGCTGATCGTGCCGGCCACGATCTACGTCAACGGCATGCGCTCCATCCCGCTGGTGATGGTGATCCTGTGGTTCTTCCTGCTGGTGCCGCTGGTCATCGGCCGCCCGATCGGTGCGGAACTGTCGGCCGTCATCACCTTCGTGGCATTCGAGGCAGCGTATTTCTCGGAAATCATGCGGGCCGGCATCCAGTCCATCCCGCGTGGCCAGGTGTTTGCCGGCCAGGCGCTGGGCATGACCTATGGCCAGAACATGCGTCTGGTGGTGCTGCCACAGGCTTTCCGCAACATGCTGCCGGTGCTGCTGACGCAGACCATCATCCTGTTCCAGGACACCTCGCTGGTCTACGCCATTGGTGCCTACGACATGCTCAAGGGCTTTGAAGTGGCGGGCAAGAACTATGGCCGCCCGATGGAGGCCTATATCGCTGCTGCCGTCATCTACTTCATCATCTGCTTCGCTCTGTCGTGGCTGGTGAAGCGTCTGCACAAGAAGATCGCCATCATTCGCTGAGCGGCGTATCACCCAGACTCTGAGGAATACTCATGATCGAACTCAAAAACGTTTCCAAGTGGTACGGCAGCTTCCAGGTGCTCAACGACTGCTCCACCAGCATCAACAAAGGTGAGGTGGTGGTGGTGTGCGGCCCGTCGGGCTCCGGCAAGTCCACGCTGATCAAGACCATCAACGCGCTGGAGCCGGTGCAAAAAGGCGAGATCTATGTGAACGGCACCGCCGTGCACGATCCCAAGACCGATCTGCCCAAGCTGCGCTCCAAGGTGGGCATGGTGTTCCAGCATTTCGAGCTGTTCCCCCACCTGACGGTGACCGAGAACCTGACCATCGCCCAGATCAAGGTGCTGGGTCGCTCGGCTGACGATGCCAAGGTGCGCGGCCTGAAGATGCTGGACCGCGTGGGCCTGACCGCCCACAAGGACAAGTTCCCTGGCCAGCTCTCCGGTGGTCAGCAGCAGCGCGTGGCGATTGCCCGTGCGCTGTCCATGGACCCCATCGTGATGCTGTTTGACGAACCCACTTCCGCGCTGGACCTCGAAATGGTGGGGGAAGTGCTGGATGTGATGGTGGGCCTGGCCAACGAAGGCATGACCATGATGTGCGTGACGCACGAAATGGGCTTTGCCAAGAAGGTGGCCAGCCGCGTGATCTTCATGGACGTGGGCGGCAAGATTCTGGAAGACTGCACCAAGGAAGATTTCTTTGGCAAGCCCGACGAACGCCAGCCGCGTACCAAGGACTTCCTCAGCAAGATCCTGCAGCACTGACCGGGCCGCATGTCCCGCACAAAAGGAGCACCCCGGGTGCTCCTTTTTTTGTCATGGCGCCAGAAAAAGGCGGCGTGGACCGCTTTCAGAAGGTGAAGCCATGAAAGCGCTCTCGCCCTGCGATCAGGGCTTCCAGCTGCTGGGCTGCGGCTTGCAAGGGCGGGAGAAAGCGCGACTGGATGTCGTGCGCGCTGTGGCGTCCCTGCACCATGGTGATGCTCAAGGCCGCCAGGGTCTTTCCCGAGGCGCCGTGGATGGGGACGGAGATGCCGCAAAAGCCTTCGGCCAGCTCGCCCGTGAGCAGGCACCAGCCTTGCTGGCCGACCTGGTGAAAGATCTGCAGCAGCTGGGCCGTGTCCGTGACCGTCTCCCTGGTGAACGCCCGGGGAGGGTGGGCACGCAAGTGGGCCTGCTGTGCCGCGACGGGTTGCGCGGCCAGCAGCACCCGGCCCATCGAGTGGGCCGATGCCGGGAGCCGGCGGCCGATGTCGACGTTGACGCGCAGCATGCGTGCCGGTTCGTGCCGCGCCACGATCACCACATGCCCCTCATCCCACACCCCCAGCGAACAGGCTTCCGTGACCTGTTCACCCAAAGCCTGCAAGGTGCCATGGGCGAGTTGCGGCAGGCTCATGGCGGCGTAGTAGGCAAAGCCCAGGTCCATGACTTTGGGAGTGACCCGGTATTCGGTGCCTTCGTTGCACAGATAGCCCTCCAGCTGCAGCGTGATCAGCAGGCGCCGGGCGGCCGCACGCGTCAGGCCCAGCCGCAGTGCGGCTTCCTGGGCGGTCAGCGTCGGTGTGCCCTCCGCAAAGACACGCAGCACGGCCAGGCCGTTGGCCAGTGACTCCAGGCGTTCGCTGTGCAAGGCAGAGGTGGGCGATGTGTCCGCGGCGGCAGAGGATGGGGGGCGTGAAGGCATGGTGCGGGCGGTTGGCAACTGTCACCTGCTGGACGCAGGAATGGAAGGAAGTCCGATAGCATTATTTCCGAACAAATGTTCGCAATCTAATGCTGCTTGGCAGATACGCGACACCTCAGAAATTGCGTACGCCATTTTTCGGAGACTTTCCCATGTCCATCACTTCCTCTCTTCTGGCCCGTCGTTCGGCCTGCATGGCAGCCGTCGCGCTGCTGGCAGGCGCCTGGAGCGCGCCGGCGCTGGCGTCCAATGCGGGGGCCTATCCCAACCAGCCCATCAAGCTGATCGTACCGTTCCCGCCAGGAGGGCCGACGGATACGGCAGCGCGCATTCTGGGCCAGCACATGGGTGAGACCCTGGGCAAGCCCATGGTGGTGGAAAACCGCGCCGGTGCTTCGGGCCTGGTGGGGACCGAGACCGCCGCCAAGAGCCCCGCGGACGGCTATACGCTGGTGATGCTGGCCTCTCCCACCGTGCTGGGAGACAAGCTGTATGGACAGAAACGCTACGACCTGCTGAAGGATTTCGCCCACATCGGGGTGGCCTACGACCTGCCCATCGTGATGGTGGTGAATCCCAAAGTCCTGGATGTGCAGGACATTTCCCAGTTGATTGCGGCCTCCAAGAAGCAGGTGCTCAACTACAACAGCGCCGGCTCCGGCAGTTTCGGGCACCTGTCGACCGAGTTGCTGAAGAGCCAGGGCAAATTCGAGATGCTGCACATCTCCTACAAGGGCAGCGCACCGGCCATGACCGACCTGCTCGGTGGCCAGGTGCCCATGATGTTCTCGGACATGATTGCCGCGCTGCCGCACATCAAGTCCGGCAAGCTGCGTCCGATCGCGGTGGGCTCGCCCCAGCGCGTGGTGTTCACTCCGGATGTGAAGACCGTGGCCGAACAAGGCTTCCCGGGCTTTGACGCGGTGGCATGGGGCGGTCTGATGGCGCCCCGCGGCACGCCGCAACCCGTCATGGACCAGTTGACCGCCGCCCTGAAGAAGGCGTTGGACGACAAGAGCGTGCAGGAGAAGCTGCAGCAGGTGGGTACCACGGCGGCCTTTGCCCCCGGTGCCGCCATGCACAAACGCATTGCCAGCGACCTCGGCAAGTGGGGCAAGGTGATTACCGACAACCACATCACCAACAACTGATGCGCGGGCGGGGCATTGCCCCGCTGCCGTCAATGGACATACAAAGCGCTGGCGCTGCCCAGCGCAGAGTGGGGCGGTAATGGGACAATAGGGCCCCATGACCGCCCCACTCGACACCCTCACCATCACCCGTCCCGACGACTGGCACCTGCATGTGCGCGACGGGGAAGCCATGCGCGCCGTGGTGCCGCACAGCGCCGCCCAGATGGGTCGCGCCATCATCATGCCCAACCTGAAGCCGCCGGTGACCACGGCGCAGATGGCGGCCGATTACCGCGAGCGCATCCTGTCCGTCCTGCCCGCCGGCAGCGCTTTCCAGCCGCTGATGACGCTGTACCTGACCGACAAGCTCTCGCCCGCCGACATCGTGGCCGCGAAGGCCGCCGGCGTGGTGGCCTGCAAGCTGTACCCGGCAGGTGCGACGACCAACAGCGACCATGGCGTGACCGATATCCGCAAGATCTATCCCACGCTGCAGGCCATGCAGCGCGAAGGCCTGATCCTGCTGGTGCACGGCGAGGTGACCGATCCCGCGATCGACCTGTTCGACCGCGAAGCCGCCTTCATCGACCAGCAACTGATTCCGCTGCGCCGTGATTTCCCTGAGTTGAAGATTGTGATGGAGCATGTCACCACGCTGGAAGCCGCCGAGTATGTGGCGGCTTCCGACCGGTTCCTGGCCGCCACCATCACTCCCCAGCATCTGCTGTTCAACCGCAATGCCATCTTCATGGGCGGCATCCGCCCGCACTACTACTGCCTGCCGGTGCTGAAGCGCGAAACCCACCGCCTGGCCCTGGTCAAGGCGGCCACCAGCGGCAGCCCCAAGTTCTTCCTGGGCACGGACAGCGCGCCGCACGCGGCCCACCTGAAAGAGCACGCCACCGGCTGCGCGGGTTGCTACAGCGCACATGCGGCCGTCGAGATGTATGCAGAGGCGTTTGACAACGCCGGCGCGCTGGACAAGCTGGAAGGCTTTGCCAGCTTCCATGGCGCCGACTTCTACGGTCTGCCGCGCAACACCGGCACGCTGACGCTGCGCCGCGAAAGCTGGACCCCGCCGGACAGCTTTGCCTACGGTGAGGCGCAGCTCAAGCCGCTGCGTGCCGGCGACGCACTGCCGTGGCGCGTGGTGTCCACGCAAGACTGAGCGGCATGGCGCCGCCTGCTGCCGGGCTGGATCCGGCGGTGGGGTCGAATGGCTGGGGGCTGGTGCACGGGCGGCAAAGGCCTGACGGCCAGCACCCTCACACCCAGTGGCCGGCCCCGCTTGCGAAGGTGTCCGTGGTGCCTGCTAGGCTGCACGGCCCTGGGCTGGCTGGGTTTCGCCGAGACGGGGGCTCGTGTAGGCTGTGGGCAGATTCCTGAAGGAGAGCCTGCAGCCATGGCAGAAACCCAGTTGCGCATCGCCCTGTTGATCGACGCCGACAACGCGCCGGCCGAGATGATCGACGAGATCCTGAACGAGCTGTCCACCCTGGGGGTGATCAACATCCGCCGTGCCTACGGCAACTGGACCAAGGCCGGGCTCAAGAGCTGGGAATCCAAGCTGCTGGAATTTGCGCTGCGTCCCATGCAGCAGTACGACTATTCCAAGCGCAAGAACGCCACCGACATGGCCATGACGGTGGATGCCATGGAGCTGCTGTACACCGAGAAGCCGGATGCGTTCGGCATCGTCTCCTCGGACGCCGACTTCACCCCGCTGGTCATGCACCTGCGTGCCAAGGGGGCGGCCGTCTATGGCTTTGGCATGGCCCAGACACCCAAGCCCTTCGTCAACGCCTGCTCGCGCTTTCTGTATCTGGAGGCGCTGGGCAGCCTGTCGGGCAAGGATGCGGAAACCCAGATCGAAGGCGAGGGTGGGACCGGCAGCAGCACGGTGGAGCCGCGGCCCGCGCCGCCACGCACCGAGGCGGCGGCAGCTGGCGGGAAGCCGGCGGAGCGGGCGATCTCTGTGCCTGCTCCGGCGCCGCCACCGGCCCCGGCGGCCCATGCCGGTCCCCCGGTGGCGGTGGTGGCCCCTGCCAGGCTGCCCCAGCAAGGGCTGCGTGTGCCGGGCGGTGAACTGCGCCAGGACCACCGACTGATGCACCTGCTGCGCGATGCCGTGCAGGCCATGCAGGACGAAGAGGGCTGGGCCTCGGTGGGTGCACTGGGCACGCAGATTGCCAACAAGGCCTCGTTCGATGCCCGCAACTATGGCTATGCCACCTTGTCCAAGCTGCTGGCTGCCACCCAGGCCTTCGAGATGCGCGACGAAGGCACCTCGCGCGTGGCGGTGCGCGGCAAATGGGCGCACAAGGCGAATGCTGGCAACGGCAACGGCAACGGCAACGGCTACCACCGCACCGTCGGCAACTGAGCCGTGGCCTGACAATCGGGGCCATGTCTGCCGCTTTTTCCGCCTGCCCACCCGGCCCGTCGCTTGTCTTGCACCCGGACTGGTGCGCCATCGACTGGTCCCGCCCCTGGCTGGAGAGCCTGCGTGCCGTGGGCGCGCCTTTGGCGCAGCAACTGGGCCAAGGGCTGCCGGTGCATGCCGTGCTCAACAGCGCGGTGCCTCCTGCGCTGCAGGCCATCGGCCTGCGCTTTGTGCCCCAGGCCGATCTGCCCGCGGGCATGGCCTATGAAGCCTTCATCCATGCGCAGCGCTGCGTGCCCACGCGGGACAACCTGCACGATTTTTTCAACGGACTGGTGTGGCTGCACTGGCCCCAGCTCAAGCTGCAGATGAACCGGCTGCAGGCGGCTGAAATTGCCAGCGCGGGCGTGGGAGCGCGGCGTGGGCCGTTGCGCGATGCACTCACGGTGCTGGACGAGAACGGTGCCGTCTGGTGGGCGCCGCAGCCGCTGATCGATGCGCTGCATGCCCGCGACTGGCAGCGCCTGATGGTGGCGCTGCGCCCGTTGTGGGTGCACAGTCGCCTGCTGCCTGTGGGCCATGCACTGCTGGAGAAGCTGGCGGCACCGCGCAAGCCCATCACCGCCCACCTGCTGTGCCTGCCGACAGACGGTACGCAGGCGCTGCCCGGCTGCGCCGACATGCCTGCTCTGTGCGATGCTGCGCTGGCCCGCCAGCCCCTGCTGCAGGCCGCCGCCTTGGCGGCCAAGCCATTTGCCCCGCTGCCGGTGCTGGGGGTGCCGGGGTGGTGGCCGGAAAATACGAACTTTTCCTTCTATGATGACTCCCTCGTATTTCGCGGCCAGCGTCCCAGCAATACCACGATAACTTTGGGGCCTGCAGAGGTGACAACCGCTTGAAATTGCAGGGTCCGGCCCCATTTCACCTGCTGTAGGGCTTTGTCCTGTTTTCCCCCGCGTGGAGCAACAACCCCCATGAAACGTATTGCACTTTTTCTTCTGACCAACATCGCCGTCGTGGCGGTGCTCGGCATCACGGCCAGCCTGCTGGGCGTGAACCGCTTTCTGACCGCCAATGGCCTGAACCTGGGCGCCCTGCTGGGCTTTGCCTTCATCATGGGTTTTGGCGGCGCCATCATCTCGCTGCTGATCTCCAAGCCCGTGGCCAAGTGGAGCTCGGGCGTGCACGTGATCGACCAGCCCCGCAACGCCGATGAAGCCTGGATCGTGCAGACGGTGCAGAACTTTGCACAGAAGGCCGGCATCGGCATGCCCGAAGTCGGCATCTACGAAGGCGAGCCCAATGCCTTCGCCACCGGTGCCTTCAAGAACAACGCGCTGGTGGCGGTGTCCACCGGTCTGCTGCAAGGCATGACGCGCGAAGAGGTGGAGGCCGTGATCGGCCACGAAGTGGCCCACATTGCCAACGGCGACATGGTGACCATGACGCTGATCCAGGGGGTGATGAACACCTTTGTGGTCTTCCTCTCGCGCGTGATCGGCTATGGCGTGGACAGCTTTCTGCGCAAGGGCGAATCGAGCAGCTCCGGCCCCGGCATCGGCTACTACGTGACCACCATCGTGATGGACATCCTGCTGGGCTTTGTGGCAGCCATCATCGTGGCCTGGTTCTCGCGCCAGCGTGAATTCCGTGCCGACGCCGGTGCCGCCCAGCTGATGGGCCGCAAGCAGCCCATGGTCAACGCCCTGGCCCGCCTGGGCGGCATGGTGCCCGGCGAGCTGCCCAAGAGCATCCAGGCCATGGGGATCACCGGCAATATCGGCAAGCTGTTCTCCAGCCACCCGCCGATTGAAGAGCGCATTGCTGCGCTGCAAAACAGCGCCCAGTAAGCCGCTCGCTGCTTGCGGGCGGGCGCCGCCTGAACAGGCGGGCAGCAACAATTCGAGCGAGGTCTTTACCCTCGCTTTACGCCCCAGATGACAACCCCGGTCAGCATATGACCGGGGTTGTTCGTTATAGGTGTATCTACTGGAGCCACTGTATGACTCAGACCGTTGTTTCCCCTGCTGCTGGCCCTGTCCGCCATGCGGCACGGCCCGCAGGCCGGGTGCTGGCGGTTTTGGTGGCTGCCGTCGGCGCTGCCGCACTGACTGGCTGTGTGGTACCGCCAGTGGACAGTGGGTACAGCAGCGCGGGCTATTACGACTCCAGCACCGTGGTCTACACCCAGTACGGCTCGCCCCCGCCACCCCGTGTGGAATACCGCACGGTGTCGCCGTACCCGGACTATGTCTGGGTGAGTGGGGACTGGTTCTGGGGAGGCAGTCGCTACGACTGGCGCCCGGGGCGCTGGGAGCCGCCGCACCGCGCACCGCTGTGGCGGGAGCCGGCACGGCCGGGCTGGGGCGTTCCACCCCCACCGCGCCCGAGTTTCCAGCCCCCGCCGCCGCCTCCTCCGCGGCCGGAACGACCGGGATGGGGCGTGCCGTCGCCATCGCGGCCGGGTTTTCAGCCACCGCCGCGTCCGCCGGAGCGGCCGCAGATTCAACCGCCTCGTCCGGGGCCTGGAGCGGGCCCGGCTCCGGGGCCGCGACCGGAATGGGGAGGGCGCCCCGATCGCCCGCGTCCAGAACAACCGGCTCCGCCCCCAGGTGCGCGCCCACAGCCGCCCCAGGCGGCGTCACCTGCACCAGGACCCCGGCCGGGACCGGGCGGGCGCACGGACAGGGAGCGTTCTGAAAATCGCCGCCATGGACCGGACCGCGACCGGGATTGAGTCCCGCTGCCGAGAGTTTCCGCCTGCAGCCCTGCAGGCACTGTATGGAAGGAGTGGCCATGACCACCTTGTTGAATCACACCCTGCGCCGTTCGCTGGGAGCGGCATTGCTGGGCAGCGTCGCGTTGCTGGGCGGCTGCGTGGTGGCGCCGGTGGATGCCGGTTACGGCTACACCACCTATGGCTCGCCGCCACCGGCACGCTATGAGGTGGTGCCGGTGGCACCCAGTGCCGCCTATGTCTGGACGCCGGGGATCTGGCTGTGGGGCGGATCGCGCTATGACTGGCGGCCCGGTTACTGGGGCCCTCGCGGTCATGGCTGGGGGCCGGGGCCGCGTGGCTACGGCCGTGGCTACGGTCGCCATTGACCCTCACCCTCCTTCTGCGGAGGCCAAAAAGGAGTGCCGAAGGCGCTCCTTTTTTTCATGCTGTTTGGTGCTTCAGCTGGCGCTGGTGTCGCCCCGGCTGCGGGCCTTTTCCAGCAGGAAATCGATGCAGGTGCGCACCGCCCGGGTCTGGTGGCGGTTGGGCAGGTACAGCAGATACAGGTGGGTGCCGAAGATGCTCAGCCGGTATTCCTGCAGCGTGGTCAACACCTCGCCGCTGGCCACGGCATCCTGCACCACATAGTCGGGCACCAGGCCCACGCCCAGTCCGGCCAGAATGCCCTGGCGCAGAAACGGAAAGTGCTCGGAAATCAGTGTGGGCTCCAGCACCACTTCCTGGCGCTCCAGCCCCTGATAGGCCGACAGGCGCAACTGGCGGCCCATCACCCCGGCGGTGATCAGTGGCGCATTGCGCAGCTCCAGCAAGGTCTGTGGCAGGCCGTGCTGGGCGGCATAGTCCAGCGATGCACAGGCCACATAGCGCACATTGCCCAGGCTGCGTGCCACCACCGACAGCGGGGGATCCTGGATCACGCGGATGGCGATGTCCACCTCATCGCGCAGGTTGTCGGCCCGGTTTTCGAACAGCACGTCCAGCACGATGCCGGGATACAGGCGCTTGAATTCGATCAGCCAGTCGCTCATGACGATCTGCCCGTAGCCGCTGGGCACGCTGATGCCCACGCGCCCCTGCAGTTCCTCGCCCAGGCTGGTGATGGTTTCCTGGGCCGCGGCCAGTTCGTTGCGGATGTTGCGGCCATGCTCGTACAGGCGCAGACCCACTTCGGTGGGCTCCACCCGCCGCGTGGTGCGTTTGACCAGCTGCACGCCCAGGCCTTTTTCCAGCTGGGTCAGGTGGTAGCTGACGTTGGCGCGGGTCATCTTCAGCTTGCGGGCAGCCTGGCTCAGGTTGCCGCTGTCGATGATCTCCACCAGCAGGGTCAGGGCATTGAGGTCCATGGAGGTGTGGTGTGCGGTCGGGGCTATGCGTTGCGGGGCATCCCCGGCTGTGCCCAGGTATACGCAGGTCTGGCCCGCGCCGGCGCAGGACGGCATTGCTCAAGGATGATTGTCAAATAACTTTTGACGGTCTGTCAATAATTCAGGGGATTGTAAAGAAGCTTTGTCGCGGAAAGAATGCCGGCTCCTGTTATCGAAAAATATTGGAGACCTGTGCCATGAACGCTGAAGTCCTCATCCCCGCCGTCCAGACCCGCCGCGAAGGTGCGGTGCTGGTGGTCAGCATCCACAATCCTCCTGTCAATGCCCTGGGCCAGGCCGTGCGCGCCGGTCTGCTGGCGGCGGTGGAACAGGCGGATGCCGATGCCGCCGTGCAGGCGGTGCTGATCGTGGGTGAAGGCAAGGCCTTCATCGCCGGCGCGGATATCCGTGAATTCGGCAAGCCGCCCGTGCCGCCGTCGCTGCCCGAGGTGTGCAACCGCATCGAAGCCTCGAACAAGATCGTGGTCGCGGCCATCCATGGCGCAGCCCTGGGCGGCGGCCTGGAAGTGGCCATGTCGGCCCACTATCGCGTGGCACTGCCCGCCGCCAAACTGGGGCTGCCTGAAGTCAGCCTGGGCCTGCTGCCCGGCGCTGGCGGCACCCAGCGCGCTCCGCGCCTGATGGGTGTGAAGGCTGCCACCGAGCTGATGCTCAGCGGCAAGCACCTGTCGGCCAAGGCCGGTCTGGCGGCCGGTCTGGTGGACAAGCTGGTCGAGGGCGAAGACCCCCAGGCGACCGGTCTGGCGTATGCCAACGAGCTGCTGGCCGCCAAGGCGGCCGTGCGCCGCACCCGCGACATCGAAATCACCGACAAGGCCATGGCCCTGGCCGACCTGCAGATGCTGGCGCTGGACACCGCCAAGAAGGCGCGTGGCCTGTTCTCGCCGCTGAAGATCATCGAATGCGTGCAGGCCGCCGTGAACCTGCCGTTTGACGAAGGTCTGGCCAAGGAACGCGCCCTGTTCACCGAATGCCTGAACAGCCCGCAGCGTGCCGGTCTGGTGCAC
The DNA here is from genome assembly GCF_006740045.1 of Comamonas terrigena NBRC 13299. NCBI lineage: Bacteria > Pseudomonadati > Pseudomonadota > Betaproteobacteria > Burkholderiales > Comamonadaceae > Comamonas > Comamonas terrigena. The sequence continues at coordinate 4,039,568 of NZ_AP019749.1, read as the reverse complement.
GCTTTCTTTGCCGAGCGTGAAACCGCCAAGATCCCCGAAGCCAAGGCTGCTGCACCGCGCCACTTTGCCAAGATCGCCATCATCGGCGGCGGCACCATGGGCGCCGGCATCACCGTGTCCGCGCTGGACGCCGGTCTCACCGTGACCATGATCGAGCGCGATGCCGACTCCATCGCCCGTGGCCAGGCCAATGTGGAAAAGGTCTACAACGGCCTGATCGCCAAGGGCCGCATGACCGAAGAGGCCAAGGCTGCCATCATGGCGCGCTACACCCCTTCGACCAGCTACGATGAGATTGCCGACGTGGACCTGGTGATTGAAGCCGTGTTCGAGGACCTGGAAGTCAAGAAGGCCGTGTTCAAGGAGCTGGATCGCGTCTGCAAGCCCGGCGCCGTGCTGGCTACCAACACCTCTTACCTGGACATCGATGCCATTGCTGACGCCACCAGCCGTCCGCAAGACGTGATCGGCCTGCACTTCTTCAGCCCGGCCAACATCATGAAGCTGCTGGAGATCGTGGTGCCCGCCAAGGTGGCCCCCGATGTGGTGACCACGGCTTTCGAGCTGGCCAAGAAGATGAAGAAGGTGCCGGTGCGCGCCGGCGTCTGCGATGGCTTCATCGGCAACCGCATCCTGGCCGTGTACAAGCAGGCGGCCGACTACATCATGGAAGACGGCGCTTCGCCGTACGAGATCGACGAAGCCGTGCGCGGCTTTGGCTACCCCATGGGTCCCTTCCAGGTGACCGACCTGGCCGGTGGCGACATCGGCTGGGCCACGCGCAAGCGCCGTGCTGCCACGCGCGACCCCAAGGCCCGCTACGTGGAAGTGGCAGACCGTATCTGTGAGAACGGCTGGTTCGGTCAGAAGACCGGACGCGGCTTCTACCTGTACCCGCAAGGTGCCCGCGTGGGCCAGGCCGATCCCGAAGTGCTGGCCATTGTGGACAAGGAACGCGCCAAGAAGGGCGTGACGCCGCGCCAGTTCAGCGCCGACGAAATCATGCGCCGCTACATGGCTGCCATGGTCAATGAAGGCGCCAAGGTGGTGGAAGAGGGCATTGCCCTGCGCCCCCTGGACGTGGACGTGACCTTCCTGTCCGGCTACGGCTTCCCGCGCTTCCGCGGTGGCCCGATGAAGTACGCCGACATGGTGGGCCTGGACAAGGTGCTGGCCGACATCAACGAGTTTGCCAAGGAAGACGCGCTGTTCTGGAAGCCCGCCGCGCTGTTGCAAAAGCTGGTGGCCGAAGGCAAGAACTTCGACAGCCTGAACAAGGCCGTCTGAGCGTTACCGGGCTTGCGTCAGTGCACGCTGCCGCAAGCCCCCCGGTTTCTCCCCCCTCCAGCGGTTCGCAGAGCCGCTGGCAGTCTCCCACCGGCTGCTGCCTTGGCAGCGCCGGTGTGGAGGGCTGCGACTCCAATCTGCAAAAAACGGAGCTGCCTGGCCTTTGAAGGCAAGGATTTCAGATCAAAAGATCCGAAATTCGGGCCCCAGGGACACAGGCAGCGATTCAAACCTATAAGCACAGAGAGACAAACACCATGCGCGAAGCCGTCATCGTTTCCACTGCCCGCACTCCGTTGGCCAAGTCCCACCGTGGTGAGTTCAACGTCACCCCGGCGCCCCAGCTGGCCGCCTACTCGGTCAAGGCCGCCGTGGAGCGTGCCGGCATCGATCCCGCCATGATCGAGGACCTGATCCTGGGCTGCGGCAATCCCGAAGGCATGCAGGGCAAGAACCTGGGCCGCCAGACCGTGCTGCGCGCGGAACTGCCGCTGTCCATCGGTGGCACCACGGTCACGCGTTTCTGTGCTTCGGGCCTGCAGTCCATCGCCATTGCGGCCGGCCGCATCGTGGCCGAAGGGGTGGATGCCATGATCGCCGGCGGTGTGGAAAGCATCTCGGGTGCCCGCGCCCTGGGGACACCTGCCGACCTGGATCCCTGGCTGGTGGAGCGCAAGCCCGAGCTGTTCATGGCCATGATCGACACCGCCGATGTGGTGGCCAAGCGCTATGGCATCAGCCGCGAAGACCAGGACGCCTTCTCGCTGCTGAGCCAGCAGCGCACGGCGGCCGCGCAGGAAAAGGGCCTGTTCGCCAATGAAATCATCGCCTGCGCCGCGCGCATGGCCGAGAAGAACAAGGACACGGGCGAAGTCACCTACCGCGATGTGGTGGCGACCAAGGACAACTGCAACCGCCCCGGCACCACGCTCGAAGGCCTGGCCAAGCTGGAACCCGTGAAGGGCGCAGGCAACTTTGTGACCGCAGGCAATGCCTCGCAGCTGTCGGATGGCTCCAGCGCCTGCGTGCTCATGGAAGCCAAGCAGGCCGAGCGCCTGGGCCTGCAACCCCTGGGTGCTTTCCGCGGCATGGCCGTGGCCGGCTGCGAGCCCGATGAAATGGGCATCGGCCCGGTGTTTGCCGTGCCCAAGCTGCTGCAGCGCCATGGGCTGAAGGTGGAAGACATCGACCTGTGGGAGCTGAACGAAGCCTTTGCATCGCAGGCCCTGTATTGCCAACGCCAGCTGGGCATTCCGCTGGAACGCCTGAACGTCAATGGCGGCGCCATCTCCATCGGCCACCCGTTCGGCATGACCGGTGCCCGTCTGGCCGGCCACATCCTGCTGGAAGGCCAGCGTCGCAAGGCCAAGTACGGCGTGGTGACCATGTGCATCGCCGGCGGCATGGGCGCGGCCGGTCTTTTCGAAATTTTCTGATCTAGTTTTGCCGAGGAATCGAGATGGATCTCCAATTCACCCCCCAAGAAGAGGCGTTCCGCGCCGAAGTGCAGACCTTTCTGAAGGAAAAGCTGCCTGCCAACATCGCCAAGAAGGTCAAGGCCGGTCAACGCCTGACCAAGGAAGACCAGGCGCAATGGCATGCCATCCTGAATGAGCGCGGTTGGTATGCCAACCACTGGCCCAAGGAGCATGGCGGTCCGGGTTGGGGTGCGGTGGAAAAATTCATCTTCGATACCGAGTGCGCCCTGGCTGGCGGCCCCCGCATCGTGCCGTTCGGCGTGAACATGCTGGGGCCGGTGCTGATCAAGTACGGCAGCGAAGCGCACAAGAACTACTGGCTGCCCCGCATCCTGAGCGGGGAAGACTGGTGGTGCCAGGGCTATTCCGAACCCGGTGCGGGTTCGGACCTGGCATCGGTCAAGACCACGGCCGTGCGCGACGGTGACCACTACATCGTCAATGGCCAGAAGACCTGGACCACCCAGGGCCAGCACGCCAACATGATCTTCTGCCTGGTGCGCACCAACCGCGAAGTGAAGGCGCAGGCCGGCATCAGCTTCCTGCTGATCGACATGAACTCGCCAGGCGTGGAACTGCGCCCCATCCGCACGCTGGATGGCGACCACGAGGTCAATGAAGTCTTCTTCACCGATGTGAAGGTGCCGGTGGAAAACCTGGTGGGCGAAGAAAACAAGGGCTGGACCTACGCCAAGTACCTGCTGACCTATGAGCGCACCGGCATTGCCGGCGTGGGCTTCTGCATCTCGGCCCTGGCCAAGCTGCAGGTGATTGCCGCCAAGGTGTACAAGAACGGCAAGCCGCTGAACCTGGATCCGCTGTTCGCAGCCCGCATGGCCAAGGTCGAGATCGACCTGGAGAACATGAAGACCACCAACCTGCGCGTGATCGCTGCAGTGGCCGGGGGCGGCGTGCCGGGTGCGGAAAGCTCGATGCTGAAGATCCGCGGCACGGAAATCCGCCAGGAAATCCTGTCGCTGATCCGCCGTGCCATGGGTCCGTACGCTGTGCCTTATATCGACGCAGCCCAGTACGAAGGCTATGCCGAGGCCCCGATCGGCCCGGACGAAGCCGCCACGGCCGCTGCCAACTACTTCAACTACCGCAAGCTGTCGATCTTTGGCGGCTCCAACGAAATCCAGAAGAACATCATCTCCAAGATGATTCTGGGTCTCTGATTGCAGACAGAGAAATCAGAGAAGGAATACGGACATGAACTTCGCACACACCGAAGACCGCCGCATGCTGGCGGACACCCTGAACCGCTTTGTCTCCGAGCAGTACGGCATCGAGCACCGCAACCAGCTGGCCTATGGTGACGAAGGCCACAGCCCTGCGCTGTATGCGCAATTCGCCGAACTGGGCGCCATTGGTGCACTGTTCCCCGAGAGCGAAGGCGGCTTTGGCGGCGCTGGCTTTGACATCAGCGTGGTGTTTGAAGCCCTGGGCCGCGGCCTGGTGGCCGAGCCCCTGCTGGGCGCGCTGCTGGTCGGCCAGGCCCTGATCGCTGCCGGTACGCAGGCGCAAAAGGCCAAGCTGGAAGACATCGTTGCCGGCGGCCTGATTGCCACCCTGGCACACGAAGAGCCGGGCAGCCACTACGAGCTGAGCAATGTGGCGGCCACCGCCGCCAAGTCGGCCACGGGCTGGACGCTGAACGGCGCCAAGGCCGTGGTGGCGTTCGGCGAAAAGGCCGATCTGCTGCTGGTGTCGGCCCGCACAGCCGGCGGCCAGTTCGACACGGCTGGCATCAGCCTGTTCCTGGTGGACGGCAATGCCGCCGGCATCGCCAAGCGTGGCTACAGCCGCTTTGAAGGCGGCCGTGCGGCCGAGCTGACGTTCACCAACGTGCAGCTGGATGCCGACGCGCTGCTGGGCGCCGAAGGCCAGGGCCATGCCGTGCTGGAACGCATTCAAGGCTATGCGCTGCTGGCGCTGGCGGCCGAAGCGCTGGGCGCCATGGACGTGGCCAAGCAAAGCACGCTGGAATACCTGCAGACCCGCAAGCAGTTCGGCGTGGCGATTGGCACCTTCCAGGCACTGCAGCACCGCATGGCCGATCTGCTGCTGGAAGTGGAACAGATGCGCTCGGCAGTCATCAATGCTGCGGATGCCATCGACAACGCCGAAGGCGTGGCCCGTGAGAAAGTGCTGGCGGCAGCCAAGTACACCGCCGGCTATGTGGGCGCGCTGGTGGCCGAGGAAAGCATCCAGATGCATGGCGGCATCGGTATGACCTGGGAACTGCCGCTGGCCCACTATGCCAAGCGCCTGGTGCTGCTGGACCACCAGTTCGGCGACGAAGACCACCATCTGGAGCGCTTCATGGCGCTGAGCCAGCAGGCCTGAGGCCTGCGCTTATAAGCCGGCTTTTCCGCGCCACAGCCCTGCCGTGCACCCCCCGGTGTGCAGGCCGGGCGGTGCGCCTGCTTTCATTGCACACGGAGACAAGAACATGAGTGAACCGCTGCTGACCCGCCGTGAGGGCGAGGTACTGATCCTCTCCAACAACAACGTGGCGGCGCGCAATGCGCTGTCGCCGGAGTTTTATGCCGCGGTGGCCACCGCGCTGACGGCTGCAGCCACCGATCCCACCGTGGGTGCCGTGGTGCTGACGGGCGAGGGCGGTCATTTCTGTGCCGGCGGCGATTTGCGCCAACTGGCCAAGCGCCGTGAGCTGCCAATGGAGGAACGCCGTGCCAAGCTGGAAGGCCTGCACGACCTGATCCGCGCCGTGCGTGACTGCCCCAAGCCGGTGATCGCGGCCGTGGAAGGCGCGGCAGCCGGTGCCGGACTGTCGCTGGCGCTGGCCTGCGACATGCTGGTGGCGGCCCGCAACAGCGTGTTTTCCGTGGCCTATGTGAAGGTGGGGCTGACACCGGATGGCGGCGCCACAGCGTTCCTGGCCGAGTTCGTCTCGCGCCAGGTGCTGACCGAGCTGTGCCTGACGGGCGAGCGCATCAGCGGTGAACGCCTGGCCCAGCTGGGCCCGGTGAACCGTCTGACCGAGCCGGGTGCGGCACTGGAGCAGGCCGTGCAACTGGCCCAGCAGATTGCCTCCGGCCCCGACCAGGCCATGGCCCGCATCAAGGACCTGTGTCGCCAGGCTCCCCGGAACACGCTGGAGCAGCAGCTGGAGCTGGAAGCCCAGTACATGGTGCGCGCCCAGGAGACCGACGAATCCCGCGAAGGCATTGGCGCTTTCCTGGAAAAACGCAGCCCCGATTTTGTGAAGCTGCGCCGCCAGCAGCACTGAGCGCGCGCAGATCCAAGGAGACAGAGCAATGACAGAAAAGATGGCGCAGGCCCAGGACCAAGAGATGGATTTCCCGCTGGAAGGCGTGCGCGTGCTGGACCTTTCGCGTGTGTTTGCCGGCCCGTTGTGCGGACAGGTGCTGGCCGACTTCGGCGCGGAAGTGATCAAGGTGGAACACCCCGGTCGCGGTGACGATACGCGCGACTGGGGCATGCGCATCGGCAAGACCGAGACCACCTACTACAACAGCATGAACCGCAACAAGCGGTCCATCACCCTGGATCTGCAGACCCCGGAAGGTGTGCAACTGGTCCATGACCTGCTGCCGCAGTTTGACGTGGTGATCCACAACTTCAAGCACGGCGGCGCCGAAAAACTGGGTATCGGTTACGAACAGCTCAAGGCCATCAAGCCCGATCTGATCTACTGCAGCGTGGCCGGCTACAACAGTAGCACCCCCGAAGCCAAGCGCCCGGGCTACGACCTGGTGATCCAGGCCGAAGCCGGCCTGATGGCCATCAACGGCGAAGCGGGCACTCCGCCGCTGAAGTTCGGGGTGGCCGTGGTCGATCTGATGACCGGCATGTACGCCGCGCAGGCGGTGCTGGCAGCCCTGTTCCGCCGTGAACGCACAGGCCGTGGCCGCCAGGTGGAGCTGTCGCTCTACGACTGCGGCCTGGGTATCAACGGCTACTACGCCCTGGATGCCATGCTGCTGGGCCACGACACCCAGCGCTACGGCAATGCCCATCCGTCCATCGTGCCCTATGGCATGTTCGAGGCCGCGGACGGCCCGCTGATCATTGCGGTGGGAAACAACAGCCAGTTCGACAAGTTCTGCCGCCAGGTGGTGATGCGCCCCGACATTGTCGAGAACCCGCGTTTTGCCACCAATGTGGAGCGTGCCAAGAACCGCCTGGAACTGCTGCCCATCATGATGGCCATCATTGCCGGGTTCGAGCGCGAGGTGCTGCTGGAGCGCATGGCCGCCTGCGGCATCCCCAGCGGCCGCGTGGCCGGTCTGTACGACGCCCTGACCAGCGAACGCACGAAGCAAGCCGGAGTCTTCCAGCAAATGCCCCACCCCGTGGCGGGCCAGACCTGGGTGTTTGCGCCCCCGTACCGCCTGGACGGCCAGCGCCTGCCCATTCGCAATGCGCCCCCCACGCTGGGCGAAGGCACGCGGGAAGTGCTGCAGCAACTGCTGCAGCTGCCCGAAGCAGAACTGCAGGCCCTGCAAGCCAAGGGCGTGCTGACCCTGCCACAGGCCTGAATGAAGGCCGCCCCACGGCGGCCAGGACCGCGATTCCCGCAAGGGCCACAGCTCGATGGCCCGGGAAGCGCTTTCACTTCCCCCATACCGACTGCAGAAGGAGACAACGACATGGGTACCCCGAATTTCAACCGCCGCACCGCCTTGCAAGGCATGGCCGCCCTGGCAGGCAGCAGCTTGTTGCCCCACGCAGCCTGGGCCAAGACCGCCTATCCGAGCAAGCCTGTGCGCTTCATCGTGCCTTTCAACCCCGGTGGTGCGACCGACATCGTGGCCCGCGTGCTGGGGGAGTCCATGTCCAAGCGCATGGGCCAGCCCATCCTGGTCGAGAACAAGGGCGGCGCAGCCGGCATGCTGGGCACGGACCAGGTGGCCAAGGCGGCCGCGGACGGCTACACGCTGGCCTTGTCGCTCAGCACCTCGCTGATGATCAACCAGTTTCTCTACACCAAGATGGCCTACAACCCGCAGAAGGACCTGCTGATGCTGTCGCAGATCGCGTCGGCGCCGGTCACGCTGGTGGTGCACCCTTCGGTGCCGGCCAACAACATGAAGGAGCTGCTGGCCTGGGTCAAGGCCAACAAGGGCAAGGTGTCCTATGGTTCCTGGGGCGTGGGTTCGTACGCCCACCTGGGTGGTGCCTACATGAGCAAGACCACCGGTGCCGAGATGACCCATGTGGCCTACAAGGGCGAAGCGCCGATGATCCAGGAGCTGATTGGCGGCCAGCTCCAGCTGTGCTTCTCCAGCGCGCAGAACACCAAGGCCTTCATCGATTCCGGCCGCCTCAAGGCCATCGGCGTGACGGGCCGCCAGCGCATGACCGTGCTGCCCAACCTGCCCACGATCCACGAGCAGGGCGTGACCGATGAGGCCTACGCCATTGCCGGCTGGGTGGCCATGGCGGCACCGGCAGGCACGCCCAAGGACATCGTGGACCAGATTTATGCCCAGGTGCGGGAGTCCGCCAAGGACCCGAAGGTGCAGGAACGCATTGCCGGAGCAGGCTTTTTGCCCATGTTCAGCAGCCCGGAGGAGTTTGCCAAGGCCTATGCCCGCGAAATGCCGGTGTGGAAAAACCTGATCGAGCTGGCGGAAGCCCGCCTCGACTGAGTGGAAAAGGGCTTCGGCGAACTGTGACCGTGCATGCCATGCTGCAGTTGCAGTATTCAAGAGCGGAATTCGTACATCTGGAAGGCAGATTTCTGAATTCCTGAATTCATAGCTGTCAGTGCTTGCTGTATAAGTGCTGGCATCCATTTCAATCACTTATTTGTGGAAAGAGCAAAGCCATGAAGGTACTGGTCCCAGTCAAGCGGGTGGTGGACTACAACGTGAAGGTCCGCGTGAAGTCGGACGGCACGGGCGTGGACATCGCCAACGTCAAGATGAGCATGAACCCGTTTGACGAGATTGCGGTGGAAGAAGCCGTGCGCCTGAAGGAAAAAGGCGTGGTCACGGAAGTGATCGCGGTCTCGTGCGGCGTGGCCCAGTGCCAGGAGACGCTGCGCACGGCCATGGCCATCGGTGCCGACCGCGGCATCCTGGTGGAGACCGATGCCGAGCTGCAGCCGCTGGCGATCGCCAAGCTGCTCAAAGCCCTGGTGGACAAGGAACAACCCGGCCTGGTGATCCTGGGCAAGCAGGCCATTGACGGCGACAACAACCAGACCGGCCAGATGCTGGCGGCCCTGGCCGACCTGCCCCAGGCGACCTTCGCCTCCAAGGTCGAAGTCGTGGGCGACAAGGTCAACGTCACGCGTGAAGTGGACGGCGGCCTGGAAACCGTGGCCCTGACCACCCCGGCCATCATCACCACCGACCTGCGCCTGAACGAGCCGCGCTACGTGACGCTGCCCAACATCATGAAGGCCAAGAAAAAGCAGCTGGATGTTCTCAAGCCCGAAGAGCTGGGCGTGGACGTGGCGCCCCGCATCAAGACGCTGAAGGTGGCCGAGCCTGCCAAGCGCGGTGCCGGCGTGAAGGTGCCGGACGTGGCCGCTCTGGTGGACAAGCTCAAGAACGAAGCCAAGGTCATCTAAGACAGGCAGCACAAGGAGATCATAGAAATGACCGCACTCGTTATTGCAGAACACGACAACGCTTCGATCAAGGGCGCAACGCTGAACACCGTGACGGCCGCCAAGGCCTGCGGGGGCGATGTGCACGTGCTGGTGGCCGGTGACAACGCCGGTGCTGCGGCTGCTGCCGCGGCCCAGATCGCCGGCGTGTCCAAGGTGATCCACGCCGACGGCGCCAGCCTCAAGGACGGCCTGGCCGAAAACCTGGCCGCCCAGGTGCTGGCGATCGCCGGCAACTACAGCCACATCCTGTTCCCGGCCACAGCCTCGGGCAAGAACGTGGCCCCCCGCGTGGCCGCCAAGCTGGACGTGGGCCAGATCAGCGACATCACCAAGGTGGACAGCGCCGACACTTTCGAGCGTCCCATCTACGCCGGCAACGCCGTGGCCACCGTGCAGTCGGCCGACGCCGTGAAGGTGATCACCGTGCGCGGCACCGGCTTTGATGCAGCGGCTGCCACCGGCGGCGCTGCGGCCGTGGAAACCGTGGCCGCCGTGGCAGACTCGGGCAAGAGCAGCTTCGTGGGCCGTGAAGTGACCAAGAACGACCGCCCCGAACTGACGGCCGCCAAGATCATCGTCTCCGGTGGTCGCGCCCTGGGCTCGGCCGAGAAGTTCAACGAAGTGATGACCCCGCTGGCGGACAAGCTGGGCGCGGCCATCGGCGCTTCGCGCGCGGCAGTGGACGCGGGCTACGCCCCCAACGACCTGCAGGTGGGCCAGACCGGCAAGATCGTGGCACCGCAGCTGTACATCGCTGCTGGCATCTCGGGTGCGATCCAGCACTTGGCAGGCATGAAGGACTCCAAGGTGATCGTGGCGATCAACAAGGACCCGGAAGCACCGATCTTCTCGGTGGCCGACTACGGGCTGGAAGCCGACCTGTTCCAGGCCGTGCCGGAGATGGTTTCCACGCTGTAAGCAGCGCTGACACGCCAACAAAAAAAGGAGCCTTGGGGCTCCTTTTTTTGTGCCGGGAATCCCGAGGCCATGTTGTTTTGGCGCACAAGCGGTGAACTCTGTGCTGGCGCAAACCAGCATCGCCCGCTGTGCGCTATGTCAGCCAAAAGCCGACAGTCGAAGTGTGCATGCGCTTTCGTCGGAAAGTACCTTTTATTGATTGTCAATCTGTGTAAATCTTGTTTCCTTTGTAATAGGTGATTACTATAATTTTTTCAGGACCGATCAATTTCGCCGCGATTTTCCATTCGCATAAATGGAAGACGGTCCGTCAGGACGCAAGGTCATGCTTCAAGAATACCGGCCGGAAACCGGTAGCTCCGCCTTGCCGAGGGGGAACCTCCCACCATGGTTGTGTCACTTAAGCATGCAAGACATGCGCGGGCGACAGCGGCGGGCTCAGAGCTTGCTGTCTTCGCATTGGCTGCCGAAAGGCGGTCGTGTGCACGGGCAAGAGGCCCGGCTTCATCAGACGGTCGTCAGGGGGGTAGCGTGCGGCATCAGACCGCTTCCAGCAAACGCCACCCAGAGACTGATTCTGTTTGCGCCCAGAGCGCAGTGTCTCGTTCCGGGAGGAGCTAGTGCCCACAGGACTAGCCATCACGCAGGAGAGGGCGTGAGTACAGCAACACGAGGAGATTTGAATATGCAACGTAAACCCATCGCACAACTCATCATCACCATGGGCGCAGCCACGCTGGCCTGGGGTGCCGCGGCGCAAACCGCCAGCAACAGCAATGTGCTGCAATTGCCCAAAGCCGTGGAAAAAGCCGTGACCACGCACCCCGAGGTGCGCGCGCGCTATCAGGATTTTGTTTCTTCGCTGGAAGGTCAAAACATCGCCCGTGGCGGCTGGCGTCCCCAGGTGACGGCCCAGGGTTGGGTGGGCAAGGAGTGGCGCAGCCACATGCCTGGCCAGTCCAACTATGACTGGAACCGTCCGGGCTGGAACCTGGATCTGCGCCAGCTGATTTTTGATGGTGGCATCACCACCAACAACATCCGCCAGTGGGGCTATGAAAAGCTGTCGGGCTATTACGAACTGATGGCGACCAGCAACAACCTGGCCAACGAGGCGGTGGCCGCCTATCTGGATGTGCAGCGCTACCGCGAAATGCGCAGCATGGCGCGCGAGAACTACAGCATGCACGAAGGCACGCTGAGCCAGTTGCGCGAACGTCAGCAGTCCGGTGTGGGCCGTGGCGTCGACCTGGAGCAGGCCAATGGCCGTCTGGCATTGGCGCAGACCAATCTGATGACCGAGAGCAACAACCTCAACGATGTGACGCAGCGCTACCGCCGTGTGATCGGGGAATATCCAGTGGCCGATCTGGATCCGGTGCCGGATATCACGGCACAGCTGCCCAATGCCGGTACGACGCAGAATTTTGTCGAATCCCTGCGCGGCAACCCCAGCCTGCTGTCCAAGCAGGCGCTGGTGCAGGCCGCCCAGGCGGGTGAGAAATCGGCCAAGGGCTCGCGCGCTCCGCTGGTGGAACTGCGCGCTGGCGTGGGGCGCGACCGCACCCAGCCGGACGGCATCTACCGCGACATGCAGACCGCCAATGTGCAGGTGCTGATGACCTACAACCTGTACCGCGGCGGTGCCGATGAGGCGCGCGTGCGCCAGACGATTGCCCAGGGCTATGCGGCGCGCGATGTGGCGGATTACACCTGCCGCAACATCCAGCAGGAGCTGTCGGTGTCGTGGAACAACATCGTGCGTCTGCGCCAGCAACTGCCTTTCCTGCGTGAGCACGAGCTGTCCACCAGCAAGGTGAAAGTGGCCTATCAGCAGCAGTTCCAGATTGGCCAGCGCTCGCTGCTGGACTTGCTGGATACCGAGAACGAGCTGTTCGATGCACGCCGTTCGCTGCTCAACGCGCAGTACGACCTGAAGAAGCAGGAGTACCAGTGGCTGGCGCTGTCGAACAAGCTGCTGACCACGCTGGGTCTGGCACAGCCGCATGCAGGGGATCTGCCTGAAGAGCAGCAGTCCCTGGTGCTGCCGGATGATCTACTGCAAGCTTGCATGACTCCATTGCCTGACACTACCAATCTGGCTCCTGTCGTAGCGTATGGTGACGGGGACAAGCCCCCTGTGCTGAAAACCAAGTAGTACGGGGCAACCTTTGCAACGAAACGGGACCGGCGTGATGCCGGTCCCTGTAAGAGACATGGACCATCCACACCAGCCACCGGAAGATTCTGCGGGACGTGGCAAGCAGGCGATGAGCGATCTGGACGACGGTTTCATCCGCGTGCTGGAAGACTTGATTGATGCATTGCTGCGCAACGGGACTTTGCGCCTGACCGATCTGCCCCCCCCAGGCCCTGGAAAAATTGGAACGCCGCAAGGCTGCCCGTCAGCGCATGCGCGATACGCACAGCCTGATCAATGACGACGATGAGTTGATCTGAGATATCCATGTCGCTTCAAGAAAAAGATACCGTGGCCTCCGAGGCCGTGCGTCCGCAAGCGGATGCACACACCCAATCCGGAGCCCAATCCGAAGCCCAGGCCATACTGGCCGCTGCCGGAAAGATGGATGCCGATGCGGTGCGGTCACCGGGCCCCTCGGTGACGCTCCAGGGCATGCCGGCACCCCATACGGTGCATGACGATCCCTTGCTGGCCTGCCTGGTCGAAATCACGCGCATCCATGGCAATCCACTGACTGCGCAGGCCTTGAGCAGCGGCTTGCCTTTGGTGAACCAGCGCCTGACGCCATCATTGCTGGCACGGGCAGCACAGCGTGCACACTGCACGGCTCGTGTGGTGCGCCGCCACCTGGACCATCTGCCGGCGGAGCTGCTGCCGGCCATCGTATTGCTGAAAGGTGACCGCGCGGCCCTGCTGCTGCAGGTGCAGGCCGATGGGCGGTTGCTAATGCAGTACCCGGAGTCTGAAGGCGCGGTGCTGGTGGAGCGGGAGGTGTTGCAGGCCCAGTACGCCGGCGTGATGTGCTTTGTGCGTCCGCAGTTCCGGCTGGAAAAGCGTTCCATCCAGGCCGGAACGGAGGCGCGCAGCAGCCACTGGTTCTGGGCCGTGATCTGGGAGAACTGGCGCCTGTACCGTGATGCGCTGGTGGCCGCAGTGCTGATCAATGTGTTTGCATTGGCCATGCCCATGTTCTCCATGAATGTGTACGACCGGGTCGTACCCAACAATGCGTTTGAAACCCTGTGGGTGCTGGCGATCGGCATCGGCCTGGTGCTGCTGTTCAACTTTGCGCTGAGCACCTTGCGTTCCTATGTGGTGGATACCGCCAGCAAGCGTGTGGACGTCAAGCTGTCCGCCCAGATCATGGAACGGGTGCTGGACCTGCGCATGGAGGCGCGGCCCGCTTCGGTGGGCTCGTTTGCGTCGAACCTGCGCTCGTTTGAATCGGTGCGCGACTTCATTGCCTCGGCCAGCCTGACCACGCTGGTCGATCTGCCGTTTGTGCTGCTGTTCCTGGCCGTGCTGGCCTGGATCTCGCCGTGGATGCTGATTCCGCCGGTGGTGGCGATTGCCGCCGTGCTGGCCGTGTCGTTTGCCGCCCAGGCACGCATGGAAGCCATGACCATCAAGACCTTCCAGGCGGCTTCGCAGCGCAATGCGGTGCTGGTGGAGTCGCTGACCAATCTGGAAGCCGTCAAGACCCTGAACGCCCAGGGCAGCGTGCAGCGCCTGTGGGAGAGCTCCACCGAATATCTGGCCTACATGGGCGGCAAGATCAAGCTGATCTCCTCGGCCACGGTGAACTTTGTGCAGACCATGCAGCAGATGGTGTCTGTGGCAGTGGTGGTGATCGGTGTCTATCTGGTGCAGGACGCATCGCTTTCCATGGGTGGCATCATCGCAGCCTCCATGATTGCAGGGCGCTGCCTGGCGCCGCTGGGGCAGGTGGCAGGGCTGATGATGCAGTACCAGAACGCGCGCACCTCGCTGAACTCCATCGACAACTACATGAAGATGCCGGTGGAGCGCTCGCAGGACAAGGAATATGTCAGCCGCCCGAACCTGCAGGGGGCGATCGAGTTCCGCAACGTCAGCTTCTCCTACCCCGGCAGCAAGCAGCCGGTGCTCAGCAATCTGTCGCTGAAAGTGGCTGCCGGTGAGCGTGTGGGCATCATCGGCCGCATTGGATCGGGCAAGAGCACCCTCGAAAAGCTGGTGCTGGGCCTGTACCAGCCGACCGAAGGTGCGGTGCTGGTGGATGGGGTGGACGTGCGCCAGATCGACCCCAGCGACCTGCGCCGCGCCATCGGCCACGTGCCCCAGGACCCCATGCTGTTCTACGGCAGCCTCAAGCACAACCTGCTGATCGGTGCGCCGTTTGCCAGCGAAGACGACATGCTGCGCGCCGCCCACCTGGCCGGTGTGAACGAATTTGCCGACCAGCACCCCGATGGCTACGACATGCCCATCGGTGAGCGCGGCGAGTCCTTGTCGGGCGGCCAGCGCCAATCCATTGCGGTGGCGCGCGCCATGATCCATGACCCGGCAGTGCTGTTGCTGGACGAACCCAGCAGCAACCTGGACAACCAGAGCGAAGCCATGTTGCGCCGCCGCCTGATGGAGGCCGGCAAGGGCAAGAGCATGCTGCTGGTGACACACCGCACCGCATTGCTGGAACTGGTGGACCGCCTGATCGTGGTGGATGGCGGAAAGATTGTGGCCGATGGTCCCAAGGACCAGGTGGTTCAGGCCCTCAAGCAAGGTCGTATCGGAAGCGTGGCAGGGCGGGCATGACTGTGAATATCAAAGACAAGATCGCAAGCCGTCTGCGCCGCGGCATTCAATGGCTGATGGATGGCAGCGAAGCTGTCAGCCAGCACAACGCGGCCGACTTTGCGGCCGATGCGCAATGGGCCACCGGCCAGCAGCAAGCCAAGGGCTCGCGCCTATTGGTCTGGGCATCGCTGGTGGTGGTGCTGGTCCTGCTGGTCTGGGCCTGCCTGGGGCATATCGACGAGGTGGTGCGCGGCCAGGGCAAGGTGGTTCCTTCGCGCCAGGTGCAGGTGGTGCAAAGCCTGGACGGCGGGGTGGTGGAAGAAATTCTGGTGCGCCCCGGCCAGCATGTGGAAGAAGGCCAGGTGCTGCTGCGCATCGACCCCACGCGCTACAGCGCTTCGCTGGGGGAGAACAAGGCCGAAGTGCTGTCGCTGAAAGCCAAGGCGGCACGCCTGGAAGCCCTGGCTTCGGGCGAGGTGATGCAGATGCCGGAGGAAGTCATGACGGCAGCCCCCAAGCTGGCGGAAATGGAACGCCGGGTCTGGGAAAGCCGCACGCAGGAATTCAACACCACCATCAACATCGCCCGCGACCAGCTGCGCCAACGCCAGCAGGAGCTGCGTGAAACCCTGGCCAACCGTGACCAGGCATCGTCCAGCTGCAGCCTGACATCGGAAGAACTGGCGGTGACCAAGCCGCTGCTCAAGAGCGGTGCCGTGTCGGAAGTGGACCTGTTGCGCCTGCAACGTGACGTGGCCCGTTTCTGCGGTGAGGCCAAGGCGGCCGGCGCCCAAAGCGACCGCATCCGTGCAGCCATTCAGGAAGCGGAGAAGAAGATTCAAGAAGCCGAGCTCAATGTGCGCAACCAGGCGCGTGTGGAGCTGTCGGACGCCCGCGCCAAGCTCAGCTCCCTGGAGCAGGGCCAACTGGCGCTGCAAGATCGTGTGAAGCTGGCCGAGGTTCGCTCCCCCGTGCGCGGCACAGTCAACACGCTGATGGCCAATACCGTGGGCGGTGTGGTGCAGCCTGGCAAGGACATCCTGGACATCGTGCCTACGGATGACACCTTGCTGCTGGAGGTGCAGATCAACCCGCGAGACATTGGCTTTCTGCACTTCGGGCAAAAGGCCGAAGTCAAGTTCACTGCCTACGACTTTGCCATCTACGGCGGCTTGAGCGGTCTGGTGGAGCAGATCGGTGCCAACACCATCACCGACGAGAAGGGCAACTCCTTCTACATCGGCAAGGTGCGTACCGAGCGCGCCCATGTGGGTGACGATTCGCGCCCCATCATCCCCGGCATGCAGGCCGAGGTGCACATCCTCACCGGCCAGCGCACGCTGATGCAGTACCTGCTCAAGCCCATCCTGCGTGCCAAGTCGAATGCCTTGACCGAACGCTAGCTCACCTAAAACGAAGAAATGATCTGGGGGGAATTGGAATGTATGCACTGCCCGTTTTGATGCTCACACAAGATGCTGCGCTGTGGCAGCACTGGCAGCAGGTGGCAGGCCCGCAGTGGCTGCCTGCACGCGGCACCAGCTTGGCGGATCTGGAGCGCTGGAAACAGCAAGGCCGGCATCTGGCCATTCTGGATGCAAGCCTGCCGCAGCTGCCGCAATGGGGCGATGCGCGCTGGAGCAGCCTGCTGGGCGAGGTGAAGCTGCTGGTGCTGAGCAGCCGTCCCAGTGATGACGTAGGCCGACAGGTGCTAGGGGCCGGTGCCAGCGGTTATGCGCATGCCTATTCCACCCCGGCAACGCTGGGCAGCATCTTGCAGAGCATTGCCACCGGCAATATCTGGCTGGGTCGTTCCTTGCTGCAGCGCTTGCTGCAGGATGTGGGCACCCGTCTGCCTGAACCCGGGGTGCAGTGGGCCGATGCACTGTCCCAGCGCGAACAGGAGGTGGCACGCTTTGCGGCCATGGGGGACAGCAATGCGGAAATTGCCGACCGTTTGTCCATCAGCGAGCGGACCGTGCGTGCCCACTTGTCGGCCATTTTTGAAAAGCTGCAGGTGAGCGACCGCCTGATGCTGGCCCTGAAAGTGCACGGCATTGGCAAGAAAACGCCTGCGTGAGCTGTACATCGGGTTGCAGTAAGAGTGCGGTGTACGCAGCTTGGGTAAGCATAGATTGCTATGTAATTTGATGTCTTGAAGGGCGCAGGGACACCTGCGCCCAGAAGCAAAAGGCCTGCCGTTTCGGCAGGCCTTTTGCGTTCATGGGCCGTATCAAATCCGTTCAGAACGACCGTTTGGCGGCGCAGCCAATCACTGGCGCCGCCGCCAATAGCAACGAAGCAGGTGGCTTCCTACCATGCCTCCCAGATGCCTCATGAAGGTCATAGGCACAGGGCTTCTCACGCATTCACTCAGAGAGACAAATCATGGCAACCACCACCGTTCTCGTTACGCAGCTGACTGGTCAAGCATGGATCCGCGATGCGGATGGCAACCTTACCCCCTTGCGCACAGGCATGCGCATCCCGGTGGATGCACAGCTCGTGACCGCCTCCGGCAGTACGGTCCAGCTGCAAGCCGATGGTCAGCCGCCCATGACCGTGGGTGAGAACCAGAACGTGGCTTTGAACAAGGATGTGTTCGAGGATGTTCCCGCGGCCGAAGCGGCCGTGCCCGCTGCCGCTGATGCGCAGGTCGATGGCCTGATTGCGGCCATCAACCAGGGGCAGGATCCGTTGGCAGATCTGGAACCCACCGCCGCAGTGCTGGCGGGTGGTGGTGGTGCTGGCAGCAGCTTCACGCGCCTGTCCAGTGTGGTGGAAGTCACATCCCCGCTGGCGCTGGCCTACCCCCGCGGCACTTCGGAAGAGGTGCAGGACCGTACCAGCGGCGCTGCAGCGGTGCAGGCAGCCGCTGCGGATACAGCGGCACCCACTGAGCCTGCCACCTATGCCGGGCAGATCACCTTGAGCGCAGCGGCGCAGGTGATTGAAGGCAACCTGATCGTGGTGACTGCCACGGTCAACAACCCGCCCGTGGGCTCTGACCTGGTCATCACGCTCACTACCGGCCAAATCATCATCATTCCTGTGGGGTCCACCACCGGGAGCGTGGAGATTTCCACCCGTCCTGATGAAGCGTACCTGCAGGGCACGGATACCTTGACGTTCGAGGTAGGCGGCACAACGGGCGGCGGCTACACCAGTATTGACACCGGCAGCCCAGCCAGCACGGATGTGGTGGACGATGGTGACCAGACTGTGGCCACGCTGACCAGCGCAGGAGAGGGCAACGAAGATGCCGGCTCGATCACCTACACGGTGACGCTGAACAATGCCACGCAAGGTGCGCAGGACTTCAAGCTCACGCTGAGCAATGGCCAGGAAGTGACCATCACCGTGGCTGCCGGTGCAGCCACCGGTACGGTCACCGTGGGCTGGGGCACCGAACTGCCACCGGGCACGGTGGCACTGGAGGGCTACCCCGACTCGGACGTCTTCAAGGAAGACAACGTCAGCTTGACTGTCGACGGCTTTGCGGCCGATGGCAGCGGTGGCAATTTTGAAGACCTGGACGTGGTCAACAGCAGCACACCGGTGGTGATCGGTGACAGCATCAACACCACGACCGCCACGCTGACCAGCGCAGGAGAGGGCAACGAGGATGCGGGCTCGATCACCTACACGGTGACGCTGGACAACGCCACGCAAGGTGCGCAGAACTTCAGCTTCCAGGTAAACGGCCAGACCGTGAACGTCACGGTGGCCGCAGGCGCCACGAAGGGAACGGTGACGCTGGGCTGGGGCTCGGGTCTGACGGGTGATGCCGTTCCGCTGGCTGGTTACCCGAACTCGGACGTCTTGAAGGAACCCGATGCGAGCCTGGTGGCCACGGACTTCAAGGCCGTAGAGGAAGGCGGCAACTTTGAATACCTGGACGTGGTCAACGAAAGCACACCGGTGGTGATTGGTGACAGCATCGACACCACCACTGCCACGCTGACCAGCGAAGGTGCAGGCAATGAAGACAACGGCTCGATCACCTACACGGTGACGCTGGACAACGCCACGCAAGGTGCGCAGAACTTCAGCTTCCAGGTAAACGGCCAGACCGTGAACGTCACGGTGGCCGCAGGCGCCACGAAGGGAACGGTGACGCTGGGCTGGGGCTCGGGTCTGACGGGTGATGCCGTTCCGCTGGCTGGTTACCCGAACTCGGACGTCTTGAAGGAACCCGATGCGAGCCTGGTGGCCACGGACTTCAAGGCCGTAGAGGAAGGCGGCAACTTTGAATACCTGGACGTGGTCAACGAAAGCACACCGGTGGTGATTGGTGACAGCATCGACACCACCACTGCCACGCTGACCAGCGAAGGTGCAGGCAATGAAGACAACGGCTCGATCACCTACACGGTGACGCTGGACAACGCCACGCAAGGTGCGCAGAACTTCAGCTTCCAGGTAAACGGCCAGACCGTGAACGTCACGGTGGCCGCAGGCGCCACGAAGGGAACGGTGACGCTGGGCTGGGGCTCGGGTCTGACGGGTGATGCCGTTCCGCTGGCTGGTTACCCGAACTCGGACGTCTTGAAGGAACCCGATGCGAGCCTGGTGGCCACGGACTTCAAGGCCGTAGAGGAAGGCGGCAACTTTGAATACCTGGACGTGGTCAACGAAAGCACACCGGTGGTGATTGGTGACAGCATCGACACCACCACTGCCACGCTGACCAGCGAAGGTGCAGGCAATGAAGACAACGGCTCGATCACCTACACGGTGACGCTGGACAACGCCACGCAAGGTGCGCAGAACTTCAGCTTCCAGGTAAACGGCCAGACCGTGAACGTCACGGTGGCCGCAGGCGCCACGAAGGGAACGGTGACGCTGGGCTGGGGCTCGGGTCTGACGGGTGATGCCGTTCCGCTGGCTGGTTACCCGAACTCGGACGTCTTGAAGGAACCCGATGCGAGCCTGGTGGCCACGGACTTCAAGGCCGTAGAGGAAGGCGGCAACTTTGAATACCTGGACGTGGTCAACGAAAGCACACCGGTGGTGATTGGTGACAGCATCGACACCACCACTGCCACGCTGACCAGCGAAGGTGCAGGCAATGAAGACAACGGCTCGATCACCTACACGGTGACGCTGGACAACGCCACGCAAGGTGCGCAGAACTTCAGCTTCCAGGTAAACGGCCAGACCGTGAACGTCACGGTGGCCGCAGGCGCCACGAAGGGAACGGTGACGCTGGGCTGGGGCTCGGGTCTGACGGGTGATGCCGTTCCGCTGGCTGGTTACCCGAACTCGGACGTCTTGAAGGAACCCGATGCGAGCCTGGTGGCCACGGACTTCAAGGCCGTAGAGGAAGGCGGCAACTTTGAATACCTGGACGTGGTCAACGAAAGCACACCGGTGGTGATTGGTGACAGCATCGACACCACCACTGCCACGCTGACCAGCGAAGGTGCAGGCAATGAAGACAACGGCTCGATCACCTACACGGTGACGCTGGACAACGCCACGCAAGGTGCGCAGAACTTCAGCTTCCAGGTAAACGGCCAGACCGTGAACGTCACGGTGGCCGCAGGCGCCACGAAGGGAACGGTGACGCTGGGCTGGGGCTCGGGTCTGACGGGTGATGCCGTTCCGCTGGCTGGTTACCCGAACTCGGACGTCTTGAAGGAACCCGATGCGAGCCTGGTGGCCACGGACTTCAAGGCCGTAGAGGAAGGCGGCAACTTTGAATACCTGGACGTGGTCAACGAAAGCACACCGGTGGTGATTGGTGACAGCATCGACACCACCACTGCCACGCTGACCAGCGAAGGTGCAGGCAATGAAGACAACGGCTCGATCACCTACACGGTGACGCTGGACAACGCCACGCAAGGTGCGCAGAACTTCAGCTTCCAGGTAAACGGCCAGACCGTGAACGTCACGGTGGCCGCAGGCGCCACGAAGGGAACGGTGACGCTGGGCTGGGGCTCGGGTCTGACGGGTGATGCCGTTCCGCTGGCTGGTTACCCGAACTCGGACGTCTTGAAGGAACCCGATGCGAGCCTGGTGGCCACGGACTTCAAGGCCGTAGAGGAAGGCGGCAACTTTGAATACCTGGACGTGGTCAACGAAAGCACACCGGTGGTGATTGGTGACAGCATCGACACCACCACTGCCACGCTGACCAGCGAAGGTGCAGGCAATGAAGACAACGGCTCGATCACCTACACGGTGACGCTGGACAACGCCACGCAAGGTGCGCAGAACTTCAGCTTCCAGGTAAACGGCCAGACCGTGAACGTCACGGTGGCCGCAGGCGCCACGAAGGGAACGGTGACGCTGGGCTGGGGCTCGGGTCTGACGGGTGATGCCGTTCCGCTGGCTGGTTACCCGAACTCGGACGTCTTGAAGGAACCCGATGCGAGCCTGGTGGCCACGGACTTCAAGGCCGTAGAGGAAGGCGGCAACTTTGAATACCTGGACGTGGTCAACGAAAGCACACCGGTGGTGATTGGTGACAGCATCGACACCACCACTGCCACGCTGACCAGCGAAGGTGCAGGCAATGAAGACAACGGCTCGATCACCTACACGGTGACGCTGGACAACGCCACGCAAGGTGCGCAGAACTTCAGCTTCCAGGTAAACGGCCAGACCGTGAACGTCACGGTGGCCGCAGGCGCCACGAAGGGAACGGTGACGCTGGGCTGGGGCTCGGGTCTGACGGGTGATGCCGTTCCGCTGGCTGGTTACCCGAACTCGGACGTCTTGAAGGAACCCGATGCGAGCCTGGTGGCCACGGACTTCAAGGCCGTAGAGGAAGGCGGCAACTTTGAATACCTGGACGTGGTCAACGAAAGCACACCGGTGGTGATTGGTGACAGCATCGACACCACCACTGCCACGCTGACCAGCGAAGGTGCAGGCAATGAAGACAACGGCTCGATCACCTACACGGTGACGCTGGACAACGCCACGCAAGGTGCGCAGAACTTCAGCTTCCAGGTAAACGGCCAGACCGTGAACGTCACGGTGGCCGCAGGCGCCACGAAGGGAACGGTGACGCTGGGCTGGGGCTCGGGTCTGACGGGTGATGCCGTTCCGCTGGCTGGTTACCCGAACTCGGACGTCTTGAAGGAACCCGATGCGAACCTGGTGGCCACGGACTTCAAGGCCGTAGAGGAAGGCGGCAACTTTGAATACCTGGACGTGGTCAACGAAAGCACACCGGTGGTGATTGGTGACAGCATCGACACCACGACGGTGACACTGAGCGATTCGACTGTACTAGTTGGCGGGTTGATCACCATTACTGCGACCGTCGACCATGCTCCTAAAACGCAGCTGATTTTGAAGCTGAACAATGGGCAAGAAATCACGATCGAGGCAAACGCCACAAGTGGTACCGTGAGCTTTGCCAACACCAATGTAGGCGGTTCAAGCGCTGAATACAGCGTGATAGACCACGAAGGTGGAGATTACGAGGCATTGAACACGCTGGATACGGCGATCATTGACACGCCTGTGGTACCCAAGGATCCTCTGGCGGTCAAAGATACAGGTGAGATCAATGAAGGCGCCACGCAGCCAGCGACGGGGAATGTGCTGGATAACGACACCCTGGGTGATGGCACCAAGGCCGAACACAGCACCACATTGATCAGCAGTGGCCAAGGCCAATACGGCACGATCACGTTGAATCCCAATGGTGGCTATAGCTACCAGTTGAACAACAGCAATCCTGACGTCAAGCAGATGGCCGCAGGGGATACGCTGACCGATACCTTCACTTACCAAGTGACGGACAAGGATGGCTCCACGTCAACGGCGACCATCATCATCACCATCAATGGTCAGAACAACGATGCTCCGAAGCTGATTGTCGATCCCAATGGCAACGGTAATCTGCAAGGAGGCGATGCCAACGATGTGGTGATCGGCGATATGGGTGGGGATACGCTGGTTCCGGGGGCAACGGCCAATATCGTGTTGGTGCTTGATGCTTCCAGCAGCATGTCGATGGATGGTAGTACCCGACTTGCCACCATGAAGGCTGCCGTGGTTCAAGCGCTGAAGGACCTGGCAGCTTCAGGAGCCAAAGATGTGATGGTGCATCTGGTGACGTTCGGAACCAGTTCCAAAGACCTGGGCTCCTTCCTGCTTACAAGTAACGGCGTTGATAGCCAGAAAGCGTTGGATGATGCAATTGCTGCGGTGAATAATGTGCCTGCATATAAAGGCGGTGCATACGAGTACACCAATTACGAAGCCGGGTTGGATACGGCATATAAGTGGATCAATTCGACCTCAGGCACGGGAACCAATGCGCCGCCATTGAGTGGTGCCAGTGTTAACAAGCTGGTGTTTATCACTGATGGTGATCCAACCTATGCGCAGGACAACAGTGGAAAGGGTATCAATTACTTCGGAACGAACAATGGCGAAGCAAATGCCATGGCGCATGTTTTAGGGACATTCACTTCTTCTGACCCGAACAAAGCAGACTCAGACAGCGAAGTCAATAAGATCATTGGAAAGGGCTTCTCCATTGACGCCGTGGGCATTGATGTCAACAGCAGCACGGTGAATTTCCTGTCGCAGTTGGAAGGTGCTATCGGGAATGGAGCAGACAGCGTGTCGAATGGTGCGCAGTTGTCGACGGTGATCGGCCAATTGGTGGGCTCCAGCGGCGGTATCAATGCCGTGGGCAACGACACCATCCACGGGGGTGCGGGCAACGATGTCATTCTGGGTGACAGCATCTACTCCACAGCGGCAGACAAAGGCTGGGCAGCATACTTGGCAGCGCATCCGAACGCCACGGAAGCAGACCGACTGAATGACATTTACGCCAATCTCACCTCGGCTAACCCGACCTATGCCCAAGAGGGCACGGTGGGCGGTAGTGACACCTTGTACGGTGGTGCAGGCAATGACACCATTTTTGGTCAAGCTGGTGACGACAAACTGTATGGCGGAAGCGGAAACGACAAGCTCTACGGCGGAACGGGCAAAGACCTGCTGGTGGGCGGGACAGGCGATGATCTGTTGATCGGTGGAGCGGGAGCCGACACCTTCCAATGGTCGCTGGCCGATCTGGATGGTGGTGTGGACCGTGTGATGGATTTTGAGGTGACCAAAGTTACGGGGACACCGTGGAAATACACCGTCGATTTCAATGATTCCATTACCGGGTTTGATAACAACAGCAACGAGAACATCAAGATCACGATCAACGGGAAGACTTATACGGGAGTCAATACCGGGAATACTACGGGGAGTTCCGCTTCGGCCAGCAACACGCGCTTTGATTCGGCGGCAAACGACTTGCGGACTAAGTTGGAAGCCGACGGTTACATCGTGAGCTACGACACGGCGAACAATACGTTCAGTATCACTTCGGCGGACCATGCTCTGAACATTACTGCAGCGACTTCCACGGGCAGCGATACCACAGGTGATATCGTGACGACCCAGGTGGGTTCGTTGACGACTTACACCGGCGATGTCATTGATTTGAGCGATGTGCCGGGCAATCTGCTTACCTTTGCCGACGTGGGCGGGAAAGCCGCCTTGCTGGTGGGTTCTGTGGGAGGGGATGTGGTGCAAACCATTGTGTTTGACAACTACACCCTGGCGAGCCTGACATCACTCATGGGGACGAATACTGCGGGCTTGGCAAGCGCCCTCAAGAGCAGCGGACTGTTGTTGACCGGAGCGGATGCCGTGGTGGAAACGCACAAGGGCACTGGCGGAGATGACACCTTGCTTGGCTCTCCGGGCGACGACATCTTGCTGGGCGGTGCAGGCAACGACACCTTCAAGTGGAATGCCGGGGACCAGG
Organism: Comamonas terrigena NBRC 13299; assembly: GCF_006740045.1. Lineage (NCBI taxonomy): Bacteria > Pseudomonadati > Pseudomonadota > Betaproteobacteria > Burkholderiales > Comamonadaceae > Comamonas > Comamonas terrigena. The sequence continues at coordinate 4,014,711 of NZ_AP019749.1, read as the reverse complement.
GATCGGCCGCCGCGCCCGCCAAGGATGTGGTGCTGGACTTTGGCCATGGCAAGGACAAGCTGGATCTGAGCGATCTGTTGCAGGGCGAGGACAGTGCGACGGCGGATCTCAGCAAGTTCCTGCACATTGATGTTGAAGGAAGCAACACGGTGCTCAAGGTGTCCAGCAGCGGTGTCCTGAACGACACGCTGACCAACTTCGACCAGAAGATCACGCTAGAAGGTGTGCAATGGAATGCTGCAGATACGGCGGCAGACCAGAATGCGCTGATCAAGAGCCTGATCGACCAAGGGAAGCTGCAGGTGGGGGGGCAACCACTGACGACGACGGATGCCAGAGAAGGACATCGTCCTTCTCTGGCGCTGCCAGGTGCTGAATGCAGAACAAGAGCGCGCATGGGCATGGCTGCATGCGCTCTTTTTTTGTTGGCACAGGCGGGCTGGTGGTTGACGGAGGCACTGGGATAATGTGCGGGCACCGGCATGTGCCCTGGGGGCGAGCGGTGAAGCATTTGCACACTTCAGTTTTTTACGGTGCACTGCAGCCATGGGCCTGCTGCGTGGCAGGCTGTGCTTGTTTGTTTGTCTGATTGCTCCCGCCCGGGAATCTGCCTGGACTTTTTTCATGCCCCTGTGTGTGCCCCGTCTTTTGCCAGTGCGCCGTGCGGCGCTGTGGGCATTGCGCACGGTGGCAGTGGCGGCGGTGCTGTCGGTGGGCGCCTGGCGCGCGCCGGATGTGCAGGCGCTGGAGTTCCATGTACAGCAGATGCGCCAGAGCATTCAGTCCCGCTTTGGCGAGGGCAGCGTGCAGCGGCTGGATGCCTGGCTGGCCATGCTGGAGAGGTCGGCTGGGCGCAGCGTGCAGGGGCAGTTGCAGGCGGTGAACGATTTCTGGAATCAGAGCGTTGTGGGCGGCGAAGACCAGCAGATCTGGGGCGAGGCCGAATACTGGGCCACCCCGCTGGAAACCCTGGGCAAGCGCGCGGGCGATTGTGAGGACTATGTGATTGGCAAGTACTTTTCACTGGTGCGCCTGGGCATGCCGGTGGAAAAGCTGCGTTTCATCTATGTGCGCGCCCGGGTGGGCGGCATGGGCAGCACGCAAAGCATTGCCCACATGGTGCTGGGCTATTACGAAACGCCGCAGTCCGAGCCCCTGGTACTGGACAACCTGCTGGGCACCATTCTGCCTGCCAGCCAGCGCAAGGATCTGACGCCTGTGTTCAGTTTCAACGCCCAGGGCATTTATGTCACCGGGGCGCAGCCCGCTTCGGTGGAACGCATCAGCCGCTGGAAAGGCTTGATGGGGCGCATGCAGCAGGAAGGCATTGTGCCGTGAGCCCGTCACGCACGGGATAGGCCGGACTGGTGGAGTAGGTGGAATAGGCGAGGTAGGTGGGGTCCGTGGAGTCAGTGGGGCCGGCGGTCACTACCGCAGAGAACAAGGGTAGAGGGATGAAGGTGAGGTTTGCATGTCATTGTTGAAACGTCTGTTGCTCACGGTGAGCGTGGCCATCTTGATCATTTTGTCGGGCACCTTGGCGCTGAGCATCCATGCCGCGCGCCAGTACCTGGATGGGCAGTTGCAGTCGCAAAGCGAGAACGCGGTGTCCGCGCTCGCCCTGTCGCTGTCGCAGCCGGCCAACCAGGACGAGGTCACGCGCGAGCTGCTGATGATGGCCTTGTTCGACAGCGGGCAGTTCCGCGCCATCAGCCTGACGGGCACCGAAGGCCAGACGCTGTTTGAGCGCAGCCACCCGGACACCCCGGGCAACGGGGTGGCCCCGCCCTGGTTTGCGCGCCTGCTGCCGCTGCGCGTGCCGGTGGCACAGCGCGCCATCAGCGACGGCTGGAAGCAGGTGGGCAATCTGTCGGTCACGGTGGACAACACTTTTGCGCGCGATGCACTGTGGAGCAGCAGCATCCGCATGGGGTTGTTGGTGCTGGTGGCAGGCGGTCTGTGGGCGCTGTCGGTGGTGGGCTTGCTGAGCTGGTTCAGCCGCGTGCTGCGCGAGGAAATCTCTGCCCAGGTGATGGCCATCGGGGCGACGGCATCGGGCGCTACCGCGCCAGGCGCGGTGGCGCCGCTGCGCAGCAAGGTGGCAGAGCTGACCGACGTGGTGCACGCCATCAGCGACACCCGCGAGCGTGTGCGCGCCACGGCGCAGGAGCAGACGCAGCGCATCGAGTCCCTGGAAGTGGAGCTCAACCGCGACCAGGTCACGATGCTGCCCAACCGCAAGTACTTCATGAACGAACTGCGCCGTGTGCTGCAAGGCGATGTGGGGGCAGACGGCCAGGCGCTGCCCGTGGGCGGCCATGTGCTGCTGTTCCGCCAGCGCGATCTGCAGGCGCTCAACACCTATATGACCCGCGCCCCCGCAGACGCGTGGCTGGCCGCCATGGCCGAGCGCGTGGGCCTGCGTTTGGCCGCCGAGGGGCCTGCCGGCACGCTGCTGGCGCGCCTCAACGGGTCGGACTTCATTGTGCTGATGCCGGGCATGGAAGGGCCTGCTGCCATGCATGTGGTGCAGCAGATTAAGCATGACCTGCAGGCGCTGCGCCAACCGATTGGCCCGGGCCAATGGTGCCGCTGGGCCTATGCGCTGACCGACTACGACAGCGGCGTGACCGTGAGCGAACTGCTGTCCCGCCTGGACCAGGGGCTGCGCCGCAGCGAGAGCGTGGGCCAGGAAGAGGTGGAATACCTGACCGACGCCGCACCGCGCAACACCGTGAGCGAACGCCAGTGGCAGCAGACGCTGGTGCAGGCTCTGGCCGAAGAGCGCTTGAGCCTGCAGGTGGCTGCACAGAACTATGCCGCTGCCAGCGCCGCCGTGCAGCGCCACGAAGCCTCGCTTACGCTGCAGGAAGCCGATGGCGCATTGCTGCAGGGCGCGCTGTTCCTGCCCGTGGCCGTGCGCCTGGGCATGTCGGCCACGTTCGACGTACGTGCCATGCAGCTGGGACTGCAGTGGCTGCAGCAGCATGCAGGCGCCCAACTGGTGGTGAAGGTATCGCTGCCTTCCTTGTCGGATGACAGCTTCCTGCCGCAGCTGCGTGCGCTGTGGGAGCAGGCAGCGGATGTGCGCCAGCGCCTGTGGGTGGAACTGGACGCTCACGGTCTGGTGGCCTATGCGGAAGAGGTGGAAGCCCTGGCCAGCGCTGCTGCAGCGCTGGGTGTGCACGTAGGCCTGCGCCGGTTGGAACACGAGCCCATGGCCCTGGCACGCCTGCATCTGCTGCCGCTGGCCTATGTCAAGCTGGGCAGCGACTTTGCCCAGCAGGCCACCACCAGCCCCGGCAGCCAGCATCTGCTGCAGGCCATGGTGGCCACGGCCCAGGCGCTGCAGGTAGAGGTCTATCTGGCGGGCAGCGTGGATGCGGAGACCGCCCAGGCGCTGCAGGCGCAGGGGGTGCATGTGCCGGTGGCATAGATCTCATCGATCTCATAGATCCGCTGCAGAGGCCCTGTGCCGCACCTGCCGTCCCGTGCGGAAGATGCGGTGGGTGCTTAAAAAGAATAGCTGCTTGTGTAGGCTGTGCCTTCATGAGCGGCTATTTTTTATGGAAATTCGGGGGCGGCGCAAAGCCCGTCTTGTCCGCGTGCAATGGCTATCTGCTCTGAAGGGGGCGGCTTGTTGACCCCGCGTGGCAATGGTTGGCAGCGGTTGGCAATAGCTGGCGGCACATCACAACCAGTGCCCGTCGCGCGGTGTGCCACCGCATCAGCGGCGTTGCGGATGGGTTGTTGAGGTCGCTCAAGAGGAAGTGTCTTTTCCGTTGCGCTCGAGATACATATAAGTGGCCTCTTGGTGAAAAGAGGGCGGGAACTGGCGTGGCGGCCAATGGTCGCCTTGTAGGCAATCTCTTACGATGTATGCACAAACAGCCTGGAGCGATGGCCCCCCGCATCGACATCTGGGCACTGCTTACTGAAAGAGGCTGCACTTGGCTACGACAACTGTTCTGGTTGCCCAACTCACCGGGCAAGCGTGGGTCCGCGATGCGGATGGAAATCTGACCCCCCTGCGTGAAGGCATGCGCATCCCCGCCGATGCACAGGTGGTGACTGCTTCCGGCAGCACCGTGCAGTTGCAGGCAGACGGCCAGCCCCCTCTGACGCTGGGCGAAAACCAGGATGTGGCCCTGGCGCCCGAAGTATTTGAAGACGTGACCGCCGCGGAAGCCGCCGTGCCTGCGGTTGCAGACCCGTTGCTGGACAACCTGATTGCCGCCATCAATGACGGCCAGGATCCTTTGGCTGAACTCGATCCCACCGCGGCCACGCTGAGCGGCGGTGGTGGTACCGGCAGCACCTTTATCCGTCTGGCCGATGTGGTGGAAGTGACATCGCCGCTGGCCTTGGTCTACCCACGTGGTGCCCCTGCAGTGCAGTTTGACCGCATTGGTGGCGGAACCGCCGTGGCTGCGGTTGCAGCGACCGAGGCGCCTACGGAGGCTCCGACTGAGGCGCCTACCGAAGCCCCGACTGAAGCCCCTACCGAGGCCCCGACGGAAGCACCGACTGAGGCGCCTACCGAAGCTCCAACCGAGGCACCCACGGAAGCGCCTACCGAGGCCCCGACAGAAGCCCCAACCGAGGCTCCTACTGAGGCTCCGACGGAAGCACCTACCGAAGCTCCAACGGAGGCCCCGACGGAGGCGCCTACGGAAGCGCCTACCGAGGCCCCGACCGAAGCTCCTACGGAAGCTCCGACTGAAGTGCCAACAGAGGCGCCCACGGAGGCACCTACCGAAGCCCCGACCGAGGCTCCTACAGAAGCCCCGACTGAGGCTCCCACGGAAGCACCTACAGAAGCCCCAACCGAGGCTCCAACGGAAGCGCCGACTGAGGCTCCGACAGAAGCACCGACGGAAGCACCGACAGAGGCGCCTACGGAAGCTCCGACTGAAGTGCCAACAGAGGCGCCCACGGAGGCACCTACCGAAGCCCCGACGGAAGCCCCGACCGAGGCGCCTACGGAAGCTCCGACTGAAGTGCCAACAGAGGCGCCCACGGAGGCACCTACCGAAGCCCCGACGGAAGCCCCGACCGAGGCTCCTACAGAAGCCCCGACTGAGGCTCCCACGGAAGCACCTACAGAAGCCCCAACCGAGGCTCCAACGGAAGCGCCGACTGAGGCTCCGACAGAAGCACCTACGGAAGCACCGACAGAGGCGCCTACGGAAGCTCCGACTGAAGTGCCAACAGAGGCGCCTACCGAAGCCCCGACGGAAGCCCCGACCGAGGCTCCAACGGAAGCGCCGACTGAGGCTCCGACCGAAGCCCCAACAGAGGCTCCGACGGAAGCGCCCACGGAAGCTCCAACAGAGGCCCCGACAGAAGCCCCAACCGAGGCCCCAACTGAGGCTCCGACCGAAGCGCCTACTGAGTCGCCTACGGAAGCACCGACTGAGGCCCCAACCGAAGCCCCGACGGAAGCTCCAACTGAGGCCCCAACAGAGGCTCCGACGGAAGTGCCAACGGAAGCCCCGACTGAGGCTCCGACCGAAGCACCGACTGAGGCCCCAACCGAAGCCCCGACGGAAGCTCCAACTGAGGCCCCAACAGAAGCTCCGACTGAGGCTCCAACAGAAGCGCCTACAGAGGCCCCTACGGAAGCACCTACGGAAGCTCCAACCGAAGCCCCGACCGAGGCGCCCCCCGAAAAGCCGGAAGTCCTGGCCATCACGGGTGGGAAGGTCACGGTGGCGGAGGCTGACTTGGCCGCGGGCAACGCTGTCGCATCCGGATCGTTCAGCATTACCTCGAACAAAGGCATTGTGTCGATCACGATTGCGGGCACATCGATTGATGTGGACGATATCGTGGCAGGCACCAAGGTATCAGCGCCCGGTGGCGAGTTGACCATTACCGCTTTCACCAAGACAGCCACTGGCTACGAAGTGGAGTACGAATACCGCCTTACCGATGCGGTGTCGCACGATCCGTCCAAGGGGGAAGACACCGCGCTGGATCTGGAGTTGGATGTCTCGGTGACCAGCACCACTGGCGCGTCTGAGTCCAGCAATATCGCTGTGACGGTTGAGGACGATGTGCCCGAATTCTTCGGCAGCGAAGATATTCAGACCGGCAATGCGGTCGGCGAATTCTCCGGGGAGATGACTTTCTCCAAGGGCGCAGACAGCGACGGGTTCACGCTGAAGATTGCCGACATCGCCAACCTGCCCAGCGGCTGGACCTACAAGTCCTCCAGCGATGGCGGGAGTGCGTCTGTCTTCGACGCGGCGGGCAAGGAAATCTTCCAGATCACGCTGGCACAGGACGGTTCGTATACCGTCAAGCAACTGGCGCAGCTGTCGCAAACCGAACCAGGCGGGTTGGACCAAGGTGATTTGAAGCCTGGCAATTACAAGAATGGTTTCCAGCCGGAAGGCTCGGGGCTGACGATCACGGCGTCCGACAAGAACGGGTCCGCCTCTGTCAATGTCAGCGGCCAGGGCATCGGTGTGGCCAACAACCATGTGCAATCGGGTGAAAAGCTGGACTTCGCATTCAAGGATGCGGTGAGCGAGTTCACCATCACCATCGACCGCAACAATGGCGGCGACCCCGGCAAGTACACCACCATCTGGGTCAATGGCACGGCCTATGAGGTAGCGTTGACGGGCAACTCCTGGGTGATTTCGGCCGAAGCCCTGGGCATCACCGGCGGCATCAAGGACGTGGTCTTGGAGGTCTCCGGTCCTACCAACGGCAAAGATGCACCCAAGTTCACGGTGGAAGGTGCGGAGTGGCAGTCCATGCCCAAGGATGTCAACGTGGACTTCGATGTCAACGTGAAGGGCACGGATGGGGATGGAGATCCGTTCGATGGCGGATTCAATGTGTCGAACGGGCACAAGCCAACCGAGCCGACCAATCCCGCAGGGGATCCTCCGGATGTGAGCATCTCGCTGGCAGAAGAGGCGCGCCACACGGAAGTCACTTATACCAAGGGCGACTCCTCCATCACCGTGGGTGACGGTGGCGTGGTCGTGGACGGCATGGGCAAGACAACGGTGACTGCCGTGACCTACGACATGGGTGTAGGCACCCAGTCCCATGCGGTGGTCATCAACCAGGTGGGCTACAACCACACCACGGTGAAGGGGACGACCAATGTGGTGGGCACCTGGGACCAGGCCAACCAGAAGCCGGTGGACATCCTGGTGCTGCCCAAGCCGCTGGACCAGTACGACCTGTCGGGCCTGGTCTATCAAGGCGGAAGCTGGAAAGGCACGATCAAGGACAAGTCATCGCCAGACACCTTGTCGCTGACCCTGGATCGTTTTGCCGGCATTGTCTTTGGCGACGGCCAGACCATTGATGGCGGGATGCCTGGGTTTGAGCAGCACCTGACCGATCAGGTGACGCTGGACCTGGATGCCCTGCTGACGCAAGGCGATGCGGGCGATGCAATGTCCGATGTGGAGGTGCGCGGCCTGGGCGATGCCAAGGTGGTGTCGATCGAACACAACGGCAAGACCCTGGTTGAAGGCACGGACTACTCCTTGCACGATGGCGTGCTGACCTTGCACAACCCGAACGGCGTGAGCCTGGCAGATGTGAAGATCACGCTGGACGTGCCGCATGGCAGCCCTGCGCTGGACCTGACGGCGGATGTGTCGGCCTCGGGCAAGTACGGTAGCGACAGCGCATCGGATGACCTGACCGTGGCAGTCCCTGCCGTGGTGGTTCCGGAAGTACCTGAGGTGCCCGGCGACCCGGACCCGGTGGTCAATGCGCCCGAGGTGCAGCTGGAGATCACTGCGCACAATGCCGCCAAGGATCCGCTGGAAGGCACGACGGCCGTCAACGGCGGTGCCAAGGACCCCAGTGGCAATGGCTTCAACTTGGATGCTGCCGGCAACGTGGTGGCCGTGGGCTTCAACGTGCGGGTCTGGGGTACGTATTCCACCAGAGGGGTCGATGGCACGGGCAAGAATCCGATCAACGACTTTGACTCCAACGGCGATGGCAAGAACGACATCCTCGTTTACAAGAACGGTGCGTTCAGCGAGGCCCAGTACGGCGAAAACCTGATCCGCATTGGCTACGACACCAATGGCCAGGCCAACACCAACTCGGCCGCTGCCAACAAGACCGACCTGTTCCTGCTGCACAGCAGCAGCGGTACCTGGTCGGGCAATGGCAATGTCTCGGATGGCGAGTACGGCTCCTGGCGTGCGTTCAACAACTTCACGGGCAACACCGGAGCCAAGGGCTCTACGGCGCCGGACTACGCGATCCTGATTGGGGACGCCGCTTCGGGCGCCAAGATCAATACGCCGACGGCCAATAATGCCAGCACCCAGGTCAATGTGCTGGAAAGCCTGAACATCTCCACCAGCACTGGCAAGCAAGTGGGCCAGGGCATGAACAAGGTGGAAGGTGTCTTCGCTGGCGGCCAGCTGGTGGTGAACACCCCGGGCCACACGGATGTGAGCAAGCTGACCACGGTGCCCGCCACCGCCGATGCAGCCGAGTACATCGTGACCATCACCGCCACCTTGGCGGATGTGGATGGCAGCGGTGAAGTGCTGTCGCAGCATCTGACCCTGGAAGGCATTCCTGCCGGGGCCAAGGTGGTCTACAACGGCGTGGAAGTCGCGGTGGTCGATGGCAAGGTCCATATTGACGGCGTGCTGGCGGACAACGGCCAGTCTGTGCATGCGCAGCTGACCATCACGGGGGCCAAGGATGCCGACTTCACGCTGACGGCGCATGCGCAGTCTGCGGATGCACACGATGCATCGGCCACGGCCGATGGCCATGACGCCTCCAGCGTGTTGGCCGGTGCCGACGCAGCGGACACACTGCTGGGTTCCGACGACGATGACCTGCTGTTTGGCGGTGCCGGTAACGACAAGCTGGAGGGCGGCAAGGGCGACGACCACCTGTATGGCGGCAAGGGCAACGATACGCTGCTGGGCGGTGATGGCGACGATACCTTTGTATGGCTGAAGGGCGACGAAGGCACGGCCAAAGCGCCGGCGGTGGATACCGTCCAGGACTTCGGCAACGGCAAGGATGTGCTGGACCTGAGCGATCTGCTGCAGGGCGAGAACAAGTCCAACCTCAGCGATTACCTGGGCGCCTCCACCGAAACGGTGAACGGCAAGTCGACCACGGTGCTGAACATCTCGACCACGGGCCATCTGGGCAGCGAAGGCGCCAACCAGAAGATCGTGCTGGAAGGTCAGAACTACGACACCACCGACCAGGCCAAACTGGTGCAGGACCTGATCAGCCAGGGCAAGCTGCACGTGGATCTGTAAAGCCACGGGCCGGCGCCCGTGTGCTGCAAGGTGCACGGGCGCTGTGACCACCAGAGCTGCTTGCGCCTACGGGCACGGGCAGCTCTTTTTTTGTGTGCGCAGCCTTGATGGCCTGGTCTTTTCTGCTTGGCAGGAGCGGGTGGGGCAAGGCATGAAGCCGCGGCGCTTGGTCGCAGAACCCGTATCGGTGAAAATCGCATGGGGCTGAGGTATTCAGCAGAAAAAAGCCACGCGGTCAAAAATTTTATGAATGATTCGGAATGAGTCAGAACCGGTTGTCCGAAGCAGAATATAGAGAAGCGGTCGCCCAAGATGCTTTGAATCACAAGGCCTGGTATGGCCTTGGCTTGTGCCTGAAAGACATGAAGCGCTACCAGGAAGCTGCGGATGCCATTCTGGAAGCGGTGCGCATCCAGGAAGATAATTTTTATTATCGGAATGTGCTGGTGTCCACGCTGTGGCTGGCTGGGAAAGAAGACGAGGCGGTGAAGCAGGGCTATTTGTGCCTGGCGCTGAAAGACCGTATTGCAGTAGATAAATTCAAGAGCTCTGCCTATGCTGATTTATCGGTCAAAAGCAGGCATCCGCTGTTCGACTTTAAAAAAAAGAAAAGCAATATCATCGCTTTTTCCTTGTGGGGGGATGATCCGGTCTACGTCACGGGTGCATTGATCAATGCACAACTGATACCGCATATGTATGACGGCTGGACCGCCAGATTCTATTGCGATGCATCGGTGCCGCCCCAGGCGCTGGACGCCTTGAGAAAGCTGGATGCCCAGGTGGTGATGATCGAGGATGAACGCCTGAAGAAATTCCGCTCCATGTGGCGGTTTTTGGTGATGGATGATCCGGGCGTGGAGTATTTTCTGTGCCGGGACACCGATTCACGGGTCAATGTGCAGGAAGTCGTTGCGGTGCAGGAATGGCTGTATTCGGACAAGAAGTTCCATATCATGCGCGACCATCCCTACCATGTGGAGCTGATATTGGCAGGCATGTGGGGAGGGGTGGCCGGGGTGCTCCCCAATATCCAGGAGATATTGCTGGAGAGTGGAAAATATGGGAACAATCCACTTTTCGATCAGGTATTTTTGATGGAAGTGGTCTGGCCGCTCATCAAGCAGGATGTGCTGGTTCATGACAGCTACTACGCGTTCCCGGATGGCAAGGATTTTCCGAAAGCGTTTCGCTTGCCCCCTGGCCGGCATGTGGGCGGCGGCATCAAGCAAATCCCCGAGAATCAGCAGAATTTCTTCAAGGATTTCTATCTGAAATAAGCGGGAATTCCGGACGCAGGATGTCTGGCATTTCCAATGGATGCAGCTAACTTTCCTGTCGCTGCATTCCGTGCTGAATGTGTGAATCCCTGCAGGCTTAGCGCGTTGCCACCACTTTGCCCATCAGTAAGCGGAAAGGCAGCAGCAGGCACACCCCCAGCACCAGCTTCACGCCCAGATCGCCCAGTGCCCAGGTGACCCAGGGCAGTTCTTCCCCGGCAAAGCCCACGCTCCAGAAAATGGCGGTATCCAGGCAGGCGGCCAGCACGGTGGCAATCAGCGGCGCGCGCCACCAGCGGCTGTGGCGCAGGCGGTCAAACACGGTGATGTCCAGCATCTGCGAGCAGGCGAACGCCAGGCCCGAGGCCATCGCAATGCGCGGCGGTGCCAGGACCAGGGAGGCGGCCACGGCCACGGCAAAACCCACCCAGGCCACGCGCCGTGCCTGCACCGGGCCAAAGCCGCGGTTGACCAGTTCGCTGACCAGAAAGGCAAACGGGTAGGTGATGGCGCCCCAGGTCAGCCAGTCGTTGATGGCGTACTGCACCAGGATGTTGGAGGACAGCACGACCACCACCATGGCCGCGATGGCGATCAGCAGCGGGGTGCGGGAAGCAACGGTGAGGTGGGTGTTCATAGGCAGAAATCCATGGTACTGCGCGCAGTCACCGGCCAGCGCAACCGGTGCGGCCCCTATTCAGAGGCCGCGAGAAAGGGCCTCCCTGCTCCGTGGTCCCCATCCCCTTGAGAGAGGCAGCGCACCACACGGCAGGGGGCGTTCAATGGAGTTACGCCGCGCCGCCCGAACTGCGGATGCCGGACGAAGGCAGCTCCAGCCCCAGCATGGCGCAGGCCACGGCCTCGCCTACCTTCACGCCGTCCACGCCGGCCGACAGAATGCCGCCGGCGTAGCTGGCGCCTTCACCGGCCGGGTACAGGCCGCGCGTGTTTTCGCTCTGGAAATCGGCGCCGCGGCCGATCTTCACCGGCGAGGAGGTGCGCGTTTCCACGCCGGTCAGCACCGCATCGGGCATGTCGTAGCCGCGGATCTTCTTGCCGAAGGCGGGCAGGGCTTCGCGCATGGCTTCGATGGCGTAGGCCGGCAGGGCATGGTGCAGATTGGTCAGGTGGATGCCGGGCTTGTAGGAGGGCTCCACGCTGCCGAATTCCCTGGATTCGGTGCCGGCCACAAAGTCACCCACCAGCTGACCGGGGGCGCTGTAGTTGCGTCCTCCCAGCAGGAAGGCCTTGGACTCCAGTTGGCGCTGGAAGACGATGCCGGACAGCGGGTGGAACTGGCCTTCCGCCAGATCTTCCACGCCATAGGTCTTGCCGTCAAAGGCCCAGGCAAAGCTTTTGGCATCGCGCGGGAAGTCTTCCGGGTTGATGGCGCAGACCATGCCGGCGTTGGCATTGCGCTCGGCACGCGAGTACTGGCTCATGCCGTTGGTGACCACGCGCTCGGGTTCGCTGGTGGCCGCCACCACGGTGCCGCCCGGGCACATGCAGAAGCTGTAGACCGCACGGCCGTTGGCCGCGTGGTGCACCAGCTTGTAGTCGGCCGCGCCCAGCAGGGGGTGGCCGGCATCCTTGCCCCAGCGGGCCTGGTCGATGATGCTTTGCGGATGTTCGATGCGAAAGCCGATCGAGAACGGCTTGGCTTCCATGGCCACCCCGCGCTCGTAGAACATGGCAAAGGTGTCGCGTGAGCTGTGGCCCAGGGCCATCACGGCGTGCTGTGTGGGCAGGGCATAGCTTTCGCCCGTGGCCTGGTTCAGCACCTGCAGGGCCGTCAACTGGCGTTGTGCGCCTTCGCCGTCGATCTGCACATCGGTCACGCGCTGCTCAAAGCGGATCTCGCCGCCCAGGCGGATGATTTCCTCGCGGATGCCTTCCACCACCTTGACCAGCTTGAAGGTGCCGATGTGGGGGTGGGCGGCGTAGAGGATTTCTTCCGGTGCGCCGTGCTGCACAAACTCGGTCATCACCTTGCGGCCCAGGTGGCGCGGGTCCTTGATCTGGCTGTAGAGCTTGCCGTCGGAGAAGGTGCCGGCGCCGCCTTCACCAAACTGCACATTGGACTCGGGAGTCAGCTCGCGCTGGCGCCACAGGCGCCAGGTGTCCTTGGTGCGCTCGCGCACTTCCTTGCCGCGTTCCAGCACGATGGGGCGGAATCCCATCTGTGCCAGCACCAGGGCGGCAAAAATGCCGCAAGGGCCAAAACCCACCACCACCGGGCGTTCACTGTCGGCCAGCGTGGCAGGGGCTGCGCCCACGGGCTTCCACGCCATGTCCGGCGTGGGGGTCACATGGGACTGGTCGGCAAACCGGGCCAGCAGGGCGGCTTCCTGCGCCGGATCGGCCAGGGTGATGTCGGCGATATAGACCGCCAGCAGCGCGCTCTTGCGGGCGTCAAAACTGCGTTTGTGCACATGCAGCCGGGCAATGGCGCTGGCGGGAATGCCCAGACGCTCGGCCGCCAGGGCGGTCAGCTTGGCGATGGGCTGGTATTCGGTGTGGTTCTCGGGGTGGTATTCCACTGCCGAGAGGGGGAGTTTGAGTTCTGCGATCCGGATCATGGCTTGTACCTATCAAGCAAGGGCCTGGATGGTACGGTAAAGCACGCCGATGCAGCGTGCGCGGGCGGGGTGGCCTTGGAGCAGGCTCGGGAACGGAGCGGTGGCAGCGCGGTTTTTCATAGCGTTCCATGCAGGCGCCACATACACCGCAGGTGCAGCCGGCTTCCACGGCCTGTGGGCCGATCGGGAGGGAAGGGCGGCGCACAGTGCAGTCCCCGCGCCGCCGGGCCTAGATCACCAGCCGCGAATGGCCCACGCCGCCGCCTTTTTCCACCCGGATCTGGGCGGGGATGCGTTCCTTCAGTGCTTCGACGTGGCTGATGATGCCGATCATCTTGCCGCTGGCGTTCAGCGCGTCCAGGGCGGTCAGCGCCACTTCCAGCGTGTCGCCGTCCAGCGTGCCAAAGCCTTCGTCCAGGAACAGCGAGTCGATCGAGGTCTTGTGGCTGACCAGATCGGACAGCGCCAGTGCCAGCGCCAGGCTGACCAGGAAGGCCTCGCCGCCCGAGAGCGTGCGCGTATCGCGCGCCGCGTCGCCTTGCCAGCTGTCCACGATGTCCAGTTCCAGCTCGCCCGTGGGCTTGCGGCGCAGCAGGTAGCGGCCATGCAGTCGGGTGAGGTGCCGGTTGGCGAGGTGCAGCAGGTGGTCCAGCGTCAGCCCCTGGGCGAATTTGCGGAACTTGTCGCCCCTGGCCGAACCGATCAGCCCGTCCAGGCGTTGCCACAGGTCGCTGTCTTCGGTCAGCGCCGTCATCTGCTGCAGCAAGGCCTGCTGGCCCTGGTGGCGCCGGGCATCGTCATCCAGCCGGGCGCGGGTGGCTCCCATCTGTTCACTGAGGGCAGTGCGCTGCGCTTCCAGCGCCTGTAATTGCGCGGCCAGGGCGTCGGGCGCGGTATCGGTCAGTGCCTGGCTGCGCAGTTGCTGGTGGCGTTGCAGCGCCTCGGCATGCAGCGTGGTGGCACGTTGCAGCCCGGTGTGCAGTTGCTGCTGCAGGGCGGCCAGGCGCTCCACCTCGGCGGCGGGCAGCAGGGCCTGGGCATAGGCCGCTGCATCGGCAAACGGGCTGGCTGCCAGGGCCTGCGTCCAGTCCGATGTGGCCTGCGCGGCGTCGTCGCCTTGCTGGGCCAGCGTGGTCTGCAACTGGCGGATCTGGCCTTCCAGCGTGGCCCGTTGCTGGTGCTGCTGCTCCAGGGCCAGCACGCAGTCGGCCAGGTCGCCGGGCAGGGCGGTGGCCGCCGGTGCGGGAGCGGCCAGGGATGGCTGCAACTGCTGCCAGCGGCCCTGCCACAGCGCGGCGTCCTGCTGGGCGCTGGCGCACAGGTGCTGCTGCAGATCGCGCTGGCGCACCGTGTCCTGCCATTGGCTGTGCTGGCTTTGCCAGGTCTGCCATTCCGCCTGGCGGGCCTGCAGCCAGGCCGGGTGGTCGCTATCGGGCGGCAAGGGGTAGCCTGCAGCTTCGACGGCGGTGCGCAAGGCCTGGACAAGCGTGGCGGCCTCTGTTTCCAGGGCCTGGGCCGCCTGGGTGCTGCGCTGCTGCTGGGCCGCTGCGTCGCGTTGGGCCTGCTGCAGGCTGTCCAGCCGGTGCTGTGCGGCTTGCAGCCCTTGCAAGGCCTGCTGGCTGGCATCTTTGGCGGACTGCAGCGCGTGCTCGCCTGCTTCGGCGGCTTGCAAGGCATGGGACAGCGCCTCCAGTTGCGCCGCGGCGTGGGTGCGGGCATCGGCCAGCGCCTCGGGCTGTTGCCAGGCGTTGGCGGCGGGGGACTGCTGCAGGCCGGCGCACAGTGCCGTCCATTGCGCCTCCCAGCCGGGGATACGGGCTGCCAGTTCATCGCGCTGCGCCTGCAGCGCGGCATGCCGGGCCTGGTGGGCGGCATGGGCGCTGGCCTGCTGTTCGCCCTCTGCCTGCAATGTATCCAGCGTGGCGCGGGCCTGTTGCAGGGCGGTCTGGGTGGCCGAAAGGTCCAGCGCTGCGTAGGCCGCAATGGCCGGGTGTTCGATGGCACCGCACAGCGGGCAGGCCTCTCCGGGTTGCAGTGCATGGCGGTGGGCTTCCAGGCTTTGGATGCGCTGCTCCTGTTCCAGCAGCTTCTGCTTGTCGGCCACCCGCTCTTTTTGCTGCTTGTATTGGGCGCGCAGCTGGGCCAGCGCCTGCGTCTGCTGTGCGGTCTGGTCGGTGCTGGTCTGCAGCGCCTCTTCGGTCCGGGCTTGCTGCAGGGCCCATTGGCGGCGCTGGGCCGCGTGGGCTTCCAGCTGCTGCCAGGCATGTTGCAACTGCTGCGCCGCTTGCCACTGGGCACGCAACGGGGGCAGGCTGCCGCCGTGCGGTGCCAGGCGCTGCGCCTGGGCTTGCTGCGCCTGTGCCGCAGCCGCGCTGGCCTGCTGGTGTGCCAGCTCGGCTGCGGCCACTTCTCCGTGCTGTGCCGTCGTGTCTTGCTGCAGCTGGGTGCACCGGGTGGTGGCTTGGCGCAGTTCCAGCTGTTGCGCGGCATGTTGCTGCTGTACGTGGCGCTGCTGTTCCAGCTGCTGTTGCCAGCCGCTGAGCCGTTCACCCAGCTGCGCAAAACGCGCGTGTTCCGTGCGCCAGTGCTGCAGGGCAGCTTCTTGCGCCTGCAGCGATTGCAGTGCGTGCTGTGCGGACTGGGCTGCGCGGTCGGCCAGCACATGCGCCTGGTGGTGCAGCTGCAGCTGTCGCAGCCGGGAGCTGTCCTGCGCGGACTGCAGTTGCTGCAGCTGGGCGGCACTGCCCTGCAGCAGGGCCTGGGCATGCTGCCAGCGCTGGTGAAGCGGCTGCAGGGCCTGGGCGGGGGCATGGTGCTGCAAGCGTTGCAGCTGCGGGGCGGCGGCATCCAGGGCCTGCTGGGCGGCGGTGTGTGCCTGGCCGCTTTGCTCGGCATCGTGCGCGGCCTGTGCCGTTTGCTGGTGCCAGCGTTGCAGGGCCAGGGTGGCGCTGTGATCGCTCTGCACCTGGGCCAGATCGCCTTGCAGGCGGTCGCTGTCCTGCTGCAGCTGGGCGCGTGCCTCGCTGGAGAGCAGCTGCATGCCATCGACCTGGGCCTGGGCCTTGTCCAGCTGCTGGCGTGCGTCGCGGGCGTGTTCAAACACGGCCTGCGAGATCTGGCCGTAGATTTCGGTGCCGGTCAGCTCTTCCAGCAATTCGGCGCGCTCATTGGCCGTGGCCTGCAAAAAGGCCGCAAAGCCGCCCTGGGCAAGGAGCATGGACTTGGTGAAGCGCGCAAAGTCCAGACCGGTGAGCTGTGCAATCTGCCGCAGCTTGTCGCCGCTCTGGCTGCTGAGGATGTGACCGTCTGCGACCCTGGCCAGTTCCACCTTGGGGGCCTGCAACGCACCCTGGGCTTTGTCGCGGGCGCGGCGCTGGCTCCAGAAGGCGCGGTAGACGGTGCCCTGGACTTCGAATTCCACTTCGGCCAGGCAGTCGGCGGTGTGGCGCGTCATCAGGTCGTTGCTGCCGGCGCTGATGGTGGCCAGGCGCGGGGTCTGGTGGTACAGCGCCAGGCAGATGGCATCCAGCAGCGTGGACTTGCCTGCGCCTGTGGCGCCGGTGATGGCGAACAGGCTGTTGTCGGCAAACGGTGCGGCGGTGAAGTCGATCTTCCACTCACCCTGCAGCGAGTTCAGGTTCTTGAGGCGCAGCTTGAGGATCTTCATGCCGCACCTCCTGGGGCCTCTTCTGCTGCATCTCCTGCCGCATTCGTGAGGCGCTCCACCACTTGGCGGTAGCGTGCGGTCAGCGCCTGCTGCAGCGGAGGCTCCAGCGTTTCCTGCGCCAGGCGGCGGGCAAAGACTTCCTGCGGGCTGAGTTCATCCAGCGATTCGCTGGCGTCGGCCGTGAGCTGGGCCGCGGCGGTGCCGCGCTGGCGCTTGATGCGCAGCAGCTGCACGGGCAAGCCTTCCAGCAGCGCCTGTACCCGGGGCGCCAGATCGGTCAGGTAGTCGTCTTCCTCGATGGTGACTTCCAGCCAGACCGGGCGCTCCGGGGTGGCGCTGGCAGCAAGGGCCTGCAGGGCGTTGGGCAATTCCGCCAGGGTGCCGCGCACCGATGCCAGGGGCTGGAACACCGGCACCGGCAGGGGGGTGACGGCCTGCAGGCCGGCTTCATGCAGATCGACCAGCAGCACCTGCTTGGTCTGGCGTGCCTCGTCAAAGCCCAGGGCGATGGGTGAGCCGCAATAGCGGATGTGTTCCAGTCCGCCGACTTTCTGCGGCTGGTGGATATGGCCCAGCGCAATGTAGTCGGCCGCCGGGAAGGCGGTGGTGGGGAAGGCTTCCAGCGATCCCACATAGATTTCGCGCACCGATTCGCTGCTGCTGGCGCCCACGGTGGTCAGGTGGCCGGTGGCCACGATGGGCAGCTTGCGTCCCAGCGATTGCTGCAGCGCCGTCTGCCGTGCCACGGCGGCCTCGTATACCTGCTGATAGGTGGTCTGGATGGCCGTTTGCAGTGCCTGCTGTTTGTCCTGGGCGCTTTGCCCCGCCTGGCTGTGCACCACGTCACGCGGGCGGATGAAGGGCAGGGCGCAGACGATGCAGCCGGGCTCTGCCGGCTGGCTGCGCAGCGGCAATGTGACCACATGCCCGGACACCTCACCCACAGCGGCAATCACCCGGGTACCCAGGTAGGCCAGCAGGTCCTGGCTTTCACCCAGCACGCTGACGGAGTCGTGGTTGCCGCCCAGCAGCAGCAGGGCCACGCCGGCCCGGTGCAGGCGGGCGATGAGCTGGTTGTACAGCTCGCGCGCATAGCTGGGTGGTGCGCCGGTGTCGAAGATGTCGCCCGCAATCACCACCGCGTCCACCGCATGCGCCTCCACCTGGACCAGCAGCCAATCCACCAGCGCACTGTGCTCGGCCTGGCGGCTTTGGCCCATGAAGTGCTGGCCCAGGTGCCAGTCGGAGGTGTGAAGCAGTCGCATGCGAAAAGGAATGGAAGACGTGACAGGGGCGGCGCAGCTAGTGCCGCCGAACACGCCATGGTAGCGATTGCCTGGGGCGGTGCTGCGAGGCTGGTCGTTGGCAGCTTGCCAGGCCGGCTGTTGGCAGGAATGTCGTTGGATATGACATTCTTTTTGGGAATAACTGGTCGGTCGCTCGGGATGCGCCAGATGGTGCTTGGGGCACCTGCGTGGGGGCGTGAAGGTGCGGTCCAAATACGCAATAAAGAGAAGGTTTTATGCAGATTGCTGTATTTTCAGTGCTTTCTGAAAATAAAAAATACATTTGAATTCAAATGCTTGTATTGCATTTGCAGGATTTTATTTTCTAGATACCTGTAGGTAATATTTTGTTTTGCAGCCTGCTGCCTACAGGCGCTGCAACCCTCTGCAGAAAACGGTCGGGCTTCCTAGAATCATTCTGGTATCGATTGAATGAAACATAGGAATCAACATGTCACAAGCTGATGTGCCGAACCGCGTGCCCGTATGGCCGCGCGTGTTGGGCGTTGTCCTGGCGCTGGTGGGTCTGGCGCTGCTGATTGGCGGGATCCAGCTGGTCACGCTGGGTGGGTCTTGGTATTACCTGATCGCCGGGGTGGCCTCCGTGGTGTCCGGCGTGCTGCTGGTGCGCGGCAAGCCGCTGGGTGCCCTGCTGTATCTGGTGGTGGTCATTGCCACCGCCATCTGGGCGCTGGCAGAAGTCGGCACCGCATTCTGGGGGCTGGTGCCGCGTCTGGCGCCGGTGCTGGTGCTGGGCCTGTTTGCCGCGCTGGCGCTGCGTTCGCTGCGCTCGCCGGCACAGGCCATTGCCCTGCCTGCCGCAGCCGTGCAGGCCGTGGTGGTGCTGGCGGGGGCTGCCTCGATCTTCACCCCCCACAACACCGTGGAGAACACGGCCAAGAAGGGTGTGGACATCGTCAAGCAAGTGGCCGTGGTGAGCGATGCCGCCAGCCCGGACAACCGCTGGACGCACTATGGCCGCGACGACCACAGCAACCGCTTTGCACCGTTTGACCAGCTGACGGCCGACAACGTCAAGGGACTGGAAGTGGCCTGGACCTACCGCACCGGCGCGAAAACCGGTGGTGGCAACGAAGACCAGAACACCCCCATCCAGGTCGGTGACTCGGTCTACCTGTGCACGCCGCAGAACAAGGTCATCGCGCTGAACGCCGAAACCGGCGAAGAAAAGTGGGTGTTCGACCCCAAGACGCGTGAGAACAAGTGGTGGAGCCGCTGCCGTGGCGTGGCCTACTACGAAGTGCCCGCGGTGGCATCGGCCGCCCCTGCTGCACAAGGCAGCGACAGCGCGCCCGCCGCACCGGCGCCTGCCAAGTGCAGCGCACGCATCATCACCACCGACAAGGATGCACGCCTGTGGGCGCTGGATGCCAAGACCGGTGAAGTCTGCGATGGCTTCGGTGACACGGGCAAGGGCTATACCGACCTGAGCGTGGGCATGGGCCAGTACCAGGACTTCTATTACATGCCCACGTCGCAGCCGCTGGTGGCGGGTGACCGCGTGGTCATCGGCGGCTGGGTCTGGGACGGCAAGAAGACCGAGCAACCTTCCGGCGTGGTGCGTGCCTACAGCCTGAAGGATGGCGCGCTGGAATGGGCCTGGGATCTGGGCAACCCTGCGATCACCAAGCTGCCTCCCGAAGGGCAGACCTACACCAAGGGCACTCCCAACTTCTGGTCGCATGGCGCCTATGACGCCAAGCTGGGCCTGATCTACCTGCCGCTGGGCAATGCCACGCCCGACTTCTGGGGCGCGCACCGCACACCCGAGATGAACCAGTACTCCACGTCCGTGGTGGCACTGAAGGCCGACACCGGCCGCGAAGCATGGCACTTCCAGGCCCTGCACATGGACACCTGGGACTATGACAACGGCACGCCTCCCACCCTGGTGGACGTGCCCGATGGCAAGGGGGGCAACACCCCGGGCCTGGTGCTGGCCACCAAGACCCACCAGCTGTTCCTGCTGGACCGCACCAACGGCAAGCCGCTGGCGGATGTGGAAGAAAAGCCCGCGCCCCAGGGCGTGATGGAAGGCGATGCTGCACCATCGCCCACCCAGCCCTGGTCCGTGGGCATGCCGCAGCTGGCCAAGAACACACTGACCGAAAAGGACATGTGGGGCGCCACCATGTTCGACCAGCTGTACTGCCGCATCAAGTTCAAGCAATTGAAATATGACGGCCCGTACACCAAGCTGACCGACCAGATGACGCTGATCTACCCCGGCTACTACGGTGGCTTCAACTGGGGTGGTCACGCCTACGATCCGCGTACCAACATGCTCATCGTCAATGACATGGTCATGCCGCAGATCGGCTTCCTGCACCCGCAGGAAGGCGCCCAGGAAAAGCTGGAGTCGCTGAAGAAGAACGACATCACCAATGCCTCGTGGGCCACCCACGTGCAGGAAGGTACGCCCTTCCAGTCCATCCGTGGTGCGTTCAACTCCTTCCTGGGTCTGCCCTGCCACCAGCCTTCCTGGGGCAATCTGACGGCCATCGACCTGAACACCAAGTCGATTGCCTGGCAGGTGCCGCTGGGTACGGTGGAAGACAGCAAGCTCCAGGGCGTGCGCTTTGGCCTGCCGGTGCCGGTGGGCATGCCTTCGCTGTCCGGTCCGTTCGCCACGGCAGGCGGCCTGACCTTCTATGCCGGGACCCAGGACTACTACCTGCGCGCCTTTGACAACCAGAGCGGCAAGGAGGTCTGGAAGGGCCGTCTGCCCGTGGGGGCCCAGGCCACGCCCATGACCTATCTGTCGCCCGAATCGGGTCGCCAGTTTGTGGTGGTGTCTGCCGGTGGTGCCCGCATGACCACCGACAAGGGCGACTATGTGATCGCCTACGCACTGCCCAAGAAGTAGGCAGCGGCCGGGGCTGCGGCCCCGTGACACACAGGCCCGCCCTCCGCAAGGAGGGCGGGCTTTTTTGCATCTGCCAGCGGCTGTGGAGTTGACCTGACCTGACTTGGTCTGGTCTGGTCTGGTCTGGTCTGTGCGTTTTCTGCAGAACCGGATGGCGGGGTCAGGCCTTTGGGGCGGCGGTGAGTGACGCGCAAGACCATCCTGCAGCCCGCGAAGCGGCGGCAAATGAACCTGTGATTTGTCGCCTAAATGACAAGTGTTGGACAATCGAAGGCGCTGCGCTGCTGCTGGAACGGGTCGACAAGCCGCGCCATTGCTGGGATCGGGCCTCAGGGAATGGATGAATAAAGGGTAAACCCTTGATGTGGGTTTCCCGTAAAGGTTGCCCCGGAGTACGCACCTACATTGCAAGCTCTTTCGAGCAAGCAAGAGCAAGAGGAGACTTGAATGCAGCGTCGTACGTGGGGTGCCGTGGCCTGTGCCGTGGCCGCTTTGTGGGCTACCGGTGCCCAGGCCCAGGCCAACTACCCGAACCAACCCATCACCCTGCTGGTGCCCTACGCGGCCGGCGGGACCACCGACGTGCTGGCGCGTGCCCTGGCCAATAGCATGGGCAAGCTGCTCAAGCAGAGCGTGATCGTGGAAAACCGTCCCGGTGCCGGCGGTTCCATGGGCGTGGTGGAAATGCTCAAGACCAAGCCCGACGGCTACAAGCTGACCTTGACCCCGGTGGGCATCTTCCGCCAGCCGTACCTGCAGAAAACGCCGTACGACCCGATCCGCGATGTGACCTATATCGCCTCGTTTGCCACCTATGACTTCATTCTGGGCGTGTCCGCGACGGCGCCGCACAAGACGCTGAAGGATCTGGTGGACTACGCCAAGAAGAACCCCGGCGCCATCGATTACGGCACGCCCGGCAAGTATTCCGGCAACCAGGTGGCCATGGTGCTGCTGGGCAAGGCCGTGGGCACGGAATTTGTGCATGTGCCGTTCAAGGGCGATGCCGAGAACGTGAACGCGCTGCTGGCCGGTCACATCAAGTCCTCGGTGTCCACCAACAGCATCATGACCTTCATCGAATCGGGCAAGGTCCGTCCGCTGGCGATTGCGTCCGAGCAGCGCTCGCCCGCCTTCCCCAATCTGCCGACCTTCAAGGAGCAGGGCTATGACGTGGTCGTGCCGTCTCCGCTGGGCGTGGGCGGTCCCAAGGGGCTGCCCCAGCCCATCGTGGAGAAGTTGGATGCGGCCGTGAAGGCAGCGCTGCAGGACCCCGACTTCCAGCGCGTCGTCAAGAACTACGGCATCCGCACCGATTACCGTGATGCCAAGACCTACACCGAGTTCGCACGCACCACGTTTGCGGGTGAAAAGGCTTTGGTGCAGAGCATGGGCCTGAACGACTGAGGCTGGTGCTGACCGCTACCCGGAGCCCAGGCACATCCCGCGGCTCCGGTGCGGTCCCCGCTGCCTGCCTGCGCAGGCTGCTTACAGTCTTTACCTGCGTGATGGACAGCGGCGTGCAAAGCGGTGGCATGCTGGTGCCATCACCACTTGCAGGAAAGGACGAACCCATGCGTACATCCCGTTGGCTGGCAATGGCTGGCGCCGCGGTGGCTGCGGCGGCCCTCACGGGCTGCATACTGCCTCCGCCGCACGACCATGGCAGGGACGGCGGTCGTGGCGATGGCCGTTATGACCACCGAGGTGACCGCGACGGCGACGGCCGCTGGGACCGCGATGGCCGGCCCTCGGGCCCACCGCCCGGCGGTGGCTACGGTCAACGCTACTGAAGATGGGGACTGCGCCCGGTGAATGGGCAGGACCTACGCAAAACGGGTGCCCAGGCACCCGTTTTTTCATGGATTTCCGCTTTCATGGTGCGCCTCTCGCAGGCGCACCCGTGTGCTTGCATCCGGGCAGCAGGCGCATCAGACATCGCAGGCGCGAGAAGCGGATGGCGCGCTGCATGCCGCAACGGCCCGCGGGATGCGCTGGCGGCTGCGGTTCGGCTCAGTCCTCCGGGTCCTCCGGCTCGGCCAGGAAGCCCCCGCTCTGGTGGGCCCACAGCTTGGCGTAGATGCCGCCCTTGGCCAGCAGCTGCTGGTGCGTGCCTTCTTCGACGATATGGCCTTCGTTCATCACGATCAGCCGGTCCATGGCGGCAATGGTCGAGAGGCGGTGGGCAATGGCAATCACCGTCTTGCCGTGCATCAGGCCATCCAGGCTGTGCTGGATGGCGGCTTCCACCTCGCTGTCCAGTGCGCTGGTGGCTTCGTCCAGCAGCAGGATGGGCGCGTTCTTCAGCATCACCCGGGCAATCGCCACGCGCTGGCGCTGGCCACCCGAGAGCTTGACGCCGCGCTCGCCCACCTGGGCGTCATAGCCGCTGCGGCCTTTGAGGTCGGTCAGCGTGGCGATGAAGTCCGAGGCCTCGGCCTTGTCGGCAGCGGCGCGCATCTCGGCCTCGGAGGCATCGGGCCGGCCGTAGAGGATGTTGTCGCGCATGGAGCGGTGCAGCAGCGAGGTGTCCTGCGTGACCATGCCGATGGCGCCGCGCAGGCTGTCCTGCGTGACGTTGCGGATGTCCTGGCCGTCGATGGTGATGCGGCCGCTTTGCGGCTCGTGAAAGCGCAGCAGCAGATTGACCAGCGTGGACTTGCCGGCGCCCGAGCGGCCGATCAGACCGATGCGTTCGCCCGGGCGGATCTGCAGATTCAGCTGGTCGATGACTTTCTTGCCGCCGTCCTTGTAGCTGAAATCCACGCCTTCAAAGGCAATGGCCCCCTGCGTGACCTGCAGCGGCTGGGCATTGGGCGCATCGACGATGGAGCGGGGCTTGGTCAGGGTGGTGATGCCGTCCTGGATGGTGCCCACGTTTTCGAACAGGCCGGTCATCTGCCACATCACCCAGTGCGAATAGCCCATCAGGCGCAGCGCCATGGCAATCACCGCTGCCACCACGCCGGCGCTGGCATGGCCCTGGGTCCACAGGTAGAGGGCGGTGCCGCCGCTGCCCAGCAGCAGCAGGGCAATCATCAGGTGGTTGGTGATCTCGAACTGGCTGACCAGGCGCATCTGCGCATAGCCCGTGGCCTTGAAGGCCTCCATGGCGTTGCGCGCGTACTCGGCCTCGCGGCGCGTGTGGGCGAACAGCTTGACGGTGGCGATGTTGGTATAGGCATCGGTCACGCGGCCGGTCATCATCGAGCGCGCATCGGCCTGCTTCTTGCCGATCTGCCCCAGGCGCGGCACAAAGTAGAAACAGGCGGCGATGTAGGCGGCAAACCAGATGGCGAAGGGAATCATCAGCCGCCATTCGAAGCTGGCTGCCAGGATCAGGATACCGATCATGTAGACGCCGACCCCGACCAGCACATCGACCACCATGAACACCACTTCGCGCACCGACAGCGCGGTCTGCATGATCTTGGTGGTGATGCGGCCGGCAAATTCGTCCGCATAGAACGACATGCTCTGCCCCAGCATCAGCTTGTGGAAGACCCAGCGCAGCCGCATCGGAAAGTTGATGGCCAGCACCTGGTGCATGACCTGGGTGTGCAGGGCGAGCAGCGCCACGCTGCCCAGCAGGATGGCCGTAATGCCCAGCACCGTACCGCGCTGCTGTTCCCAGAAGTTGGCGGGCGAGACCGTGCCCAGCCAATCGACCACATGGCCCATGATGGCGAACAGCAGTGCCTCGTACACCGACAGCAGGGCCGAGGTGAAGGTCAGCAGCGCAATCCAGCCGCGCATGCCCTGGGTGCAGGCCCAGATAAAGGCAAAGAAGCCTTTGGGAGGCACCGGGGGTTCTGTTGCCGGATAGGGCGGCACCTGTTTTTCAAATAAACCGAACAAGATCGAGCTCTCCTTGTACTGCCCATGGTAGTGGGGCGGCCACCCGGTGGAAAAGGCCCGGGTGATGCCCGTGCGGTGGCGGGGAGATTGGCTCCACCTCTGCCGGCGCCAGTATCCCGTGGCGGGTGCGATCGCTGCCTATACTTTGCCCGGGCTGCTGCGAGCTACAGGGGCCGCCGATTCAAGCGAAAGCAGGTAGAGATTGAAAGCATATTGCAAACGGATGAAGAGCGGGAGCGCATGGCTGGCCATGTGCCTGTTGGCAGGGGCTGTGCAGGCCGCGCAAGGCCCAACGGTTCAGGACATCGAAGTGCTGAAAACCATTCCCGGCGGGCAGTGGGAGCTGACCAGCCGTGTCGACCACGCGGAAAAGGCGACGCCGCCGCAGCTGGGCTGTCTGTCGGCCGAGGGCCTGGCCCGTGGTCTGCAGGAGCTGGTGACCACAGTGCAGTCTGAGCAGCGCTGCACCATCCAGCTGACGAGCAACACCGACGCGCTGGGTGTGCTGGAGCTGCGGTGCCCGCAGGACGGACGTGAGCTGGTGCCGGCGGTGATGGAGTTCCGGCGCCCGGCGCCGGACCGCCTGGAAGTGCGCAGCCAGCTGCAGTTTGGCCCCCGTTCCATGCACCTGGCGCAGGACTACCAATGGAAAGGTGCATGCCCCCAGTAACCGGGGGGAAGACCCCAGTGCCCGGTCCGGGGCCGCGGGGGCAGGACATGCCTGGCGGAGGCTGGCGAATGCCGGCACCGCCTGGTGGCCGGCGCCTGTAGGGTGCGCTGGGCCGTGCAGCCCTTGGGCCTTTAGGCTGTGACCATGCCCAGGAACTGGCGCAGCTCCGGCGTTTGCGGCGCACCGAAAATCTGCTCCGGTGCCCCGACTTCGTGCACCTTGCCCTGGTGCATGAAGACCACTTTGTCGCTGACCTTGCGGGCAAAGCTCATTTCGTGCGTGACCATGATCAGCGTCATGCCCTGTTCGGCCAGGCTTTCTACCACGCCCAGCACTTCGGCCACCAGCTCCGGGTCCAAGGCCGAGGTGACTTCGTCGCACAGCAGGATTTCCGGGTCCATGGCCAGGGCGCGGGCAATGGCCACGCGCTGCTGCTGACCGCCGGAGAGCTGGTCCGGCATGGCGTCGAACTTCTCGGCCAGACCGACGCGATCCAGCAGGCGTTCGGCATTCGCGCGGGCGGTGTCCTGCGGCTGGCGCATCACCAGCGAGGGGGCCAGCATCACATTGCGGCCCACGCTCAGGTGGGGGAACAGGTTGAAGCTCTGGAAGATCATGCCCACGTTCTTGCGCAGCTCGCGCAGGGATTGGGCGTTGTCGGCCTGCAGCGGCTGGCCATGCACCAGCAGCTGGCCTTCCTGAAAGGTTTCCAGGCCGTTGATGCAGCGCAGCAGCGTGCTCTTGCCGGAGCCGCTCTTGCCGATGATGGACACCACTTCGCTGCGGTTGATCTGCAGGTCCACGCCCTTGAGCACTTCGTTGCTGCCGTAGCGCTTGCGCAGGCCGCGGATGTCGACCAGGGGGAAGGTGGAAGGAGAGGATGCAGGGGCGTTCATGTGCGCAATCCAGAAGTCGTCAGGGGAAACAGGGGGAGGCGTGCCATCAGGTGCGGGGACGCAGGCGTTTTTCCATGCGCTGGCTCCACAGCGACAGCGGGAAGCACAGCACGAAGTACAGCGCGGCCACGCAGCCGTAGACCAGGAAGGGCTCGAACGTTGCGTTGGCAATCAGCTGCCCGGCCTTGGTCACTTCCACAAAGCCGATCACGCTGGTCAGCGCGGTGGCCTTGATGATCTGCACGCCAAAGCCGGCGGTGGGGGCAATGCCCAGGCGCATGGCCTGGGGCAGGATCACGTGGCGCAGTTGTTCGGTGAAGCTCATGGCCAGGCAGGACGAAGCCTCCCATTGGCCGTGGGGCACGGCCTCCACGCAGCCGCGCCAGATGTCGCACAGATAGGCGGCGGAATACAGCGTCAGGCACACGGCGGCCGCCATCAGCGCCGAGGTCTCGATGCCGATCAGCGCCATGCCGAAGTAGGTGAGAAACAGCTGCATCAGCAGGGGCGTGCCCTGGAACAGCTGCACATAGAGCGACACGGCGCGCACGGCACCGGGCAGCTTGGACAGGCGCAGCACCAGCAGGCCCAGGCCCAGCAGGCCGCCGCAGACAAAAGCGATGAGAGACAGGCCCACTGTCCAGCGCAGAGCCAGCAGCAACTGGCGGGCAATGTCCCAGTACGTGAATTCAACCATGGGGAAACACTCCGAAATCAGCGATGGCGGCCAAAGACACAACGGGGGCCGAACCAGTTCAGGAACTGGCGCAGCAGCACGGCCAGGCCCAGGTAGACCAGGGTGACCACGATGTACGACTCCAGGCTGCGGAAGGTGCGGCTGGAGATCAGGTTGGCGGCGTAGGAGATTTCCTCGGTCGAGATCTGGCTGCACACTGCCGATCCCAGCATCACGATGATGATCTGCCCGGTCAGGGCCGGCCAGACACGGCTCAGTGCGGGAGGCAGCACCACGCGGGTGAAGATCTGCATGCGGTTCAGCGCCAGGCACTGGGCGGCTTCGATCTGGCCGCGCGGCGTGGCTTCGATGCCGGCACGGATCTGCTCACAGGCGTAGGCTCCCAGGTTCAGCGTCATGGCCAGCACGCTGGCCACCTCGGGCGACATGCGCAGGCCCAGCGAGGGCAGGCCGAAGAACAGGAAGAACAGCTGGATGATGAAAGGGGTGTTGCGGAACACCTCCACATAGGAGGCGACCAGGTTGCGTACCGCCAGGCCGGCGTGCAGGCGCATCCAGGCGCAGGCGATGCCCAGCAGCACACCCAGTGGCACGGCAAAGGCCGTCAGCAGCACGGTGAGCCACAGGCCCTGAAGGAGCATGGGCCATTGGCCCAGCACCGTTGCGAAGTTCATTTCCATGGGCGTGGCCCCGTTCTCGATTCTGTGCAATATCCAAAGTCAGGTCCTGGCGGCGCGGGCGCACCAGGCGGGAGGGACCCGTGGGTCCGTCCCGAAGGTCCACCGGTGGTCAGTCCGGCAGATTGCCCATGTCGCGGCCCAGCCACTTCTTGGAGTAGGAGTTCAGCGTGCCGTCCTGCTTGGCGGTGCGCAGGATGTCATTGACCTTGTTCAGCAGCGCGGTCTCGCCCTTGCGCACGCCGATGTAGTTGGGCGAGTCCTTGATCAGCAGCTTGTATTCGGCCTGGACCTTGGGGTTCTTGGCCAGTGCGGCGCCGGCGACGGCCGCGCCCACGGCCACGAACTGGGTTTGCTGCGTCATGAAAGCGGCCATGGTGGCGTTGTCGTCTTCAAAGCGCTGGATCTTCAGCGTCTTGGGGGCGAGGTGCAGCAGGGCCTCGTCCTGGATGGTGCCGCGCGTCACGGCCAGGGTCTTGCCGCCCAGGTCGTCAAAGCTCTTGACGGCGATGTCCTTGGGGCCGAAGACAGCCTGGAAGAAGGGGGCGTACGAGGTGGTGAAGTCGATCACCTTGGCGCGCTCTTCGTTCTTGCCCAGAGCCGAGACGATCAGGTCGATCTTGTTGGCTTGCAGGTAGGGAATGCGGTTGGGGGTGCTCAGGGGCACGAATTCGGCTTTGACGCCCAGCTTGTCTGCAATCAGCTGGGCCGTGGCCACGTCCACGCCGGTGGGCTTGAAGTCCGGGCCCATGAAGCCGTAGGGAGGGTAATCGGTGGGAATGCCCAGGGCGATCGACTTCTTGTCGAGCACGCGCTGCAGCGACTTGTCCTCTTGCGCCATGGCGCCGGCAGAAACGGAGAGGGCGATGGCGGCCAGTGTGGTGGCGGTGAAGGTGCGGCGGCTCAAGGACATGGGTGCACTCCGGGAAGCAAAAAAGTTGCGGGTGCACTGCTTGAGCATTTACCGTGCCAGCTTGAAACGCGGGTTTCTGTTTGCGGTGCCGGGGCGGTGCCGGACGGTGTCCGCACCCCGGGTGTACGTGCCGACCTGGGGGACTGCCGATGGCTTTTTCTACAGAGCGCCAAAGCAGGCATCGGTTTTGCAAGCAGGGACGGTGTTTTTGAAACTTTTGTGCCCTTGTTTCATATTTTTGGCACGTTCGTTTCATGCACGGTGCAAGCCGCGCCCCATGGTGGTGCGCGCTCCCCAAATTGGAGACAAGGTTCCATTCCATGCACGATTCGCTCAATCCCAGCACGCTGGATGCCCGCATCCGCCATGTCTATGCCCAGCTGTCCTCGGCCGAACGCAAGCTGGCCGATATGGTGCTCACCCGACAGCGGGAGCTGCTGGGCTATTCGGCCACGGAACTGGCCGGACTGGCTGGCACGTCCAAGTCCAGCGCAGCGCGCTTTTTCCGCAGCCTGGGTTATGCCGGGTATGACGAATTCCGCCAGGCCCTGCGGGCGGCGCAGCTGCAGCAGTCGCCCCTGGCGCGCATGGAGCAGCCACGCCGCAAGCGCAGCCTGGCGCAGCAGTTCCAGTCCCATCTGCAGGCCGATGCCAGCCTGCTGAATGCCTGGGCGGAGTCCATCCCCGAGGCGCAGCTGGAAGCGGCGATTGCCATGCTGGTCAGGGCGCGCAAGGTCTGGGTGGTGGGCTACCGCCACAGCCACCTGACCGCGTTCTATGCCCAGTCGCTGCTGGCCCAGGTGCGGGGCGAGGTCGGCAGCCTCAACGATGTGGCCGGGCGCGAAGCGGATCTGCTGGCCAGTGCCTCGGAAAAGGATGTGCTGCTGGCCGTGGACTTTCGCCGCCGCAGCACGCGCCTGCCGCGCCTGCTGGCTGCGGCGCAGGCCGTGGGGGCCCAGACGCTGGTGCTGACCGATGCGCCGGTGTCCGCCCTGGCCATGCAGGCCCAGGTGGTGCTGCGCTGTGGCGCCAGTAGCCCGCAGGGCCTGTTCGATTCCTATGTGTGTGCCGTCAGCCTGGTGAACTTTCTGGCCAGCGCCCTGGCCCAGCAGCAGCGCGTTCCTACCCAGGAGCGGCTGGAACGCATCGAGCGCCTGCATGTGGCGCTGGATGACCTGGAACCCCAGTTGTGACCCGCCGCTGGCGGGCGTGATGTGTCTTCTCCCCCTCTCTCTGTCCCTGATGTTGAAAGCCCCTATGACTTCTGCTTCCCTCCCGGCCCTGACCGTGGATTGCTTTGCCAACCCTGCCGCCAACCGCATGACGCCGTATGGTGCGCGTCGCACCGACATCCTGGGGGCCGATGCGCTGGCCCTGGCGCAGCGCGAGCTGTCGCAATGGCAAGGCTATGCCCCCACGCCCCTGCACAGCCTGCCTGCGCTGGCCCGCGCACTGGGCGTGGCCAGCGTGCACTACAAGGATGAAGGCGGCCGCTTTGGCCTGGGCAGTTTCAAGGCGCTGGGCGGCGCCTATGCGGTGGCCCGTCTGCTGTGCCGCGAGCTGGGGCGCAAGCTCGGCCGTGCGCTTGGCACCCAGGATCTGCTGCGCCCGGAAATGCGTGCGCTGTGCCAGAACATCACCGTGACCTGTGCCACCGATGGCAACCATGGCCGTTCCGTGGCCTGGGGCGCGCAGCGCTTCGGCTGCCAGTGCGTGATCTACATCCACGCCACGGTGAGCGAAGGCCGCAAGGAGGCCATTGCACAGTACGGTGCGCAGGTGGTGCGCACCAGCGGCAATTACGACGATGCCGTGCGCCAGGCCGATGCCGATGCGCAGATGCACGGCCGGTTCGTGATCTCCGACACCTCCTACCCCGGCTATATGGATGTGCCGCGCGATGTGATGCAGGGCTACCAGCTGATGGTGGAAGAGGCCGCTGCGCAATTGCAGGAGCGCCCCACGCACATATTTGTGCAGGCGGGGGTGGGCGGTCTGGCGGCAGCAGTCTGCGGCTATTTCTGGGAACGCGATGGGGGCGACCGCCCTTTTTATGTGGTGGTGGAGCCCGACAAGGCCGACTGCCTGGCGCAGAGCGCCAAGGCGGGCGCACTGACTGCGGTGACGGGCGATATCGACACGCTGATGGCGGGCTTGGCCTGCGGCGAGGTTTCGCACCTGGCCTGGGAAATCCTGGAAAAGGGCACGGATGCGTTCTGCGTGATTTCCGACAGCGCGGCGGTGCAGGCCATGCGCCTGCTGGCCCATCCGCTGGAGGCCGATCCGGTGATCGTCGCCGGCGAGTCGGCCGTGGCCGGTGTGGCGGCGGCCCTGGCGGCCAGCCAGAGCGACACCGCACGCGCCCTGCTGGGCCTGAACGCAGGCAGCCGCATCCTGTTCTTCGGCAGCGAGGCGGCGACCGATCCGGTGCTGTATGCCGAGCTGGTGGGCGAAACTGCGCAAGCCGTGGCTGAGCGTGCCGACAAGGTGGTCGTATGAGTGCGATGGACACCCTGCGCATCAATGGCGCGCGGCTGCTGCAGCGGCTGAAGGCGCTGGGCCAGTTCGGTGCGCTAGAGGGCGGCGGGACCAACCGCCTGGCCCTGGGGGACGCCGACCGGGCCGGCCGTGACTGGACCGTGGCACAGATGCAGGCACTGGGCATGCGGGTGCAGGTCGATGCCATCGGCAATGTGGTCGCAACCTATGCCGGCACCGAAGACCTGCCGCCGGTGATGACTGGCAGCCATATCGACACCGTGCGCACCGGCGGCCTGTATGACGGCAACTACGGCGTGATGGCGGGGCTGGAGGTGGTGGCCACCTTATGTGACGCAGGGCTGCGCACGCGCAGGCCCCTGCAGGTGGCGTTTTTCACCAACGAGGAAGGCGCACGCTTTCAGCCCGACATGATGGGCAGTCTGGTGATGGTGGGCGGCATGCCGCTGGAGGAGGCGCTGGCAGTCCGGGCCGTGGACAACGGCGCCACCGTGGGCGCCGAGCTGCAGCGCATCGGCTATGCCGGTGGGGCGCCTGTGGGAGCGCCGCAGGTGGACAGCTTTGTGGAGCTGCACATCGAGCAAGGCCCCGTGCTGGAGCAGCAAGGGGTGGAGATCGGCGTGGTCGAAGGCGTGCAAGGCATCTGCTGGATGGAGTTCACCTTTGACGGCACCAGCAACCATGCCGGCACCACGCCCATGGCCTTGCGCCATGACGCAGGCATGTGTGCCATGCGCACCGCCGCCTGCGTGGCCGAACTGGTGGCGCGCTACGGCGGACGGCAGCTGGGCACCGTGGGGGCCCTGCAGCTCAAACCCAATCTGATCAATGTGATTGCAGCGCAGGCGGTGATGACGGTCGATCTGCGCAACACCGATGGCGCGAAGCTGCTGCAGGCCCAGGCCGAGGTGCTGGCCTTTGCACGGCAGATCGCGGCCGAGAACGGGGTGCGCTTTGCACACCGGCAGCTGGCGGACTTTGCCCCCGTGGCCTTCGATGCCGCGCTGGTGCGCAGCGTGGAGCAGCACGCCGGCGCACTGGGTCTGAGCACCTTGCGCATGCCCAGCGGTGCGGGCCATGACGCGCAGATGCTGGCCCGCGTCTGCCCCACGGCCATGGTGTTTGTGCCTTCGGCCGCAGGCCTGTCGCACAACGTGCGCGAGCACACCGATGCCGTGCAGCTGGAGCAGGGCGCGAATGTGCTGCTGCAGGTGCTGCTGGAGCGCGCGAACCGCATGTGAATGCAACGGACCGCCTGGGCGCCGTGCAGCGGCCCGGGCCGTGTCCACCCCATAGAAAGCGAATGTGAAATGACCCGTATCGTCAACGTTGCCCTGGGCCAGCTGGGCCCGGTGCAGAAAGCCGACTCCCGCGCCAGCGTGGTGCAGCGCCTGTGCGCCATGATGCACGAGGCCAAAAGCCTGGGGGCCGATGTGATCGTCTACCCCGAGCTGGCGCTGACCACCTTCTTCCCGCGCTGGTACATCGAGGACCAGGCCGAGCTGCACAGCTACTACGAGCGCAGCATGCCCAATGCCGAGGTGCTGCCGCTGTTCGAGCTGTCCAAGGCGCTGGGCATCGGCTTTTACCTGGGCTACGCCGAGCTGGCCGAGGAAGCCGGCCGGCTGATGCAGTACAACACGGCCATTCTGGTGGACAAGACCGGCAGCATCGTCGGCAAGTACCGCAAGATCCATGTGCCGGGTCACTTCGAGCACGAACCCTGGCGCCAGTTCCAACATTTGGAAAAACGCTATTTCACGCCGGGCAAGTCCTTCGATGTGTACCAGGCCTTTGGCGGCACCATGGGCATGGCGCTGTGCAACGACCGCCGCTGGGCCGAGAGCTACCGCGTGATGGCGCTGCAGGGCGCGGAGATGATCTTCATCGGCTACAACACGCCCGTGCACAACGCGCCGGCGCCGCAGCATGATGACCTCTCGCTGTTCCACAACCAGCTGGCGGTGCAGGCCGGGGCCTACCAGAACGGTTGCTGGGTGGCCAGCGTGGCCAAGGGCGGCGTGGAGGAGGGCGTGGACAGCATTGCCGGCAGCCTGCTGGTGGCGCCCAGCGGCGAGGTGGTGGCGCGCTGCACGACCAAGGACGACGAAGTGGTGCTGGGCCGCGCCGACCTGGATTTCTGCGCCGTGTACAAGCGCACCACGTTCGACTTCGATCTGCACCGCCATCCGGAATGCTATGGCCTGGTCACAGCCCGCAAGGGCGAGAAGCTGGCGGCGGATGGCTCGCCCTGGACCACGGCCTGAACCCACGGCCCTGGCATGGCGCTAGCCCAGTGCCAGGGCGGCCAGACCCGCTGCCGCTGCCTGCAGGGCCAGCGCCAGGCCCCAGTGCATGCGGCTTTGCATGGCGGCGCCCAGTGTCCACTGCCCGGCCAGCAGCACGCCAAAGCCCCAGAGGTTGCGTGACAGCGGGGCCTGGTCGGCCTGCCAGAGAAAAGCGACGGCGCCCCCCACCAGGGCCGCAAAGTCCAGCACCGCAAACAGGCGCAGCGCGCGGCCCATGGGCGGGGCGAACCGCTGGCGGTGTGCCGCCAGGTCGAACGCCGGTTTGGGGAAGCGCTGTGCCACATCGGCCGGCTGCCAGCCGGGGGGCATCAGCCAGACCCTGGCCTTGTCGCTCCAGCGGCGTGCCTGCCAGCTGTCGTGCACCAGCTGGCGGTAGACGGCGGCATTGGCCCACAGCGGGTCCCAGCTGTTGAGCAGGCCGCGGGTGCCGTAGACGCAGGGGTCGTGTGGGTCTTCTTCCTTGAATGTGCCGAACAGCCGGTCCCACACGATCAGGATGCCGCCGTAGTTCTTGTCCACATAGGCGTCGTTGACGGCGTGGTGCACGCGGTGGTTGCTGGGGGAGCAGAACCAGCGGTCAAACCAGCCCAGGCGGCGCACCTGCTCGGTGTGGACCCAGAACTGGTAGAGCAGATCGATCAGGCCGACCACGGCAAAGACCAGCGGCGGCACGCCCAGCAGCGCCATCGGCAGGTAGAAGATCCAGGCCAGCAGCGCGCCGGAGCTGGTCTGGCGCAGCGCGGTGGACAGGTTGTAGTCCTGGCTCTGGTGGTGCACCACATGGGCCGCCCACAGCACGGCAACTTCGTGCCCCATGCGGTGCAGCCAGTAATAGCAGAAGTCGTAGAGCAGCAGGGCCAGCAGCCAGCCGGGCAGGCTGAACCAGAAGGCGTCATGGCGCCACAGGGCCGCGTGGTGGGCCACGGCGGTGTAGATGCCCAGCGTCAGCAGCTTGGTGAAGACCGCGCTGGTCTGGCTCAGCACGCCCAGGTTCAGCGAGGTGATGGCATCGGCCAGTGCGTAGGTGTTGCGTCCGCGCCGGCGGCCGATGGCCCATTCCAGGGCCATCAATGCGAGGAACACCGGGAGGGCCAGAACAATGATTTGGCTGGGTGAGAGCATGGCGCCCGATTCTGGGCGCGGATGGCAGGCACCGGCTTGGCGGGAACCCTAGTTGCGCGCGCAGGCGGGGTGCTGCACCGGTGGTGCCCATGGGGTGGCAACAAAAAACCGCCTGGCGGAAGCGCTCAGGCGGTTGTCTGGGGCGGCGTGGCCGGCGCTCAGGCGGTGGGCAGGAAGCCTTCCACCGACAGATAGCGCTCGCCGGTGTCGTAGGCAAAGCCCAGCACCTTGGCGCCTGCGGGCAGCTCAGGCAGCTTCTGTGCGATCGCGGCCAGCGTGGCACCCGAGGAGATGCCGACCAGCAGACCTTCTTCGCGCGCCACGCGGCGGGCGTATTCGCGGGCGGGTTCGGCATCCACCTGGATCACACCGTCCAGCAGGCTGGTGTCCAGGTTCTTGGGCACAAAGCCGGCGCCGATGCCCTGGATGGGGTGGGGCGCAGGCTGGCCGCCGGAGATCACGGGCGAAGCCGCAGGCTCGACGGCAAACACCTTCAGATTGGGGAACTTGGCCTTGAGCACCCGGGCCACGCCGGTCAGGTGACCGCCCGTGCCCACGCCGGTGATCAGCACGTCAATGCCTTCGGGGAAGTCCTTGAGCACTTCCTGGGCGGTGGTGGCTTCGTGCACCGCCACGTTGGCGGGGTTTTCGAACTGCTGGGGAATCCAGGCACCGGGCGTCTGTGCGGCCAGTTCCTGCGCGCGGGCGATGGCGCCCTTCATGCCCTTTTCCTTGGGTGTCAGGTCGAACGTGGCGCCATAGGCCAGCATCAGGCGGCGGCGTTCGATGGACATGCTCTCGGGCATCACCAGGACCAGCTTGTAGCCCTTGACGGCGGCCACCAGGGCCAGGCCCACGCCGGTGTTGCCGCTGGTCGGCTCGATGATCACGCCGCCGGGCTTCAGCGCGCCGGACTTCTCCGCATCCTCCACCATGGACAGCGCAATGCGGTCCTTGATGGAGCCACCCGGGTTGCCACGCTCGGACTTGATCCAGACATTGGCGCCTGCACCGTAGAGGCGGTTGATGCGGATGGCAGGCGTGTTGCCGATGGTTTGCAGAACGTTGTCGAATTTCATGGTCTCTCCAGCAGGTGGGTGGAATTCGGGAACGGCCATTGTGGCGCACTTGTTCCGCCTGGACGGAATATGAATATGCCCTGCAGAAGGGGTCGGCGGCAGCCTGTGGTGCTCCCCTGGCTACGGGCTTGTCCGGGCTGCCAAAGCCGTGCGCCGCGCAGAAACTGCAGCTTGCACTTGATGCACATCAAGCGCCGGGTGATCGGTGGCCCGCAAACGCCTGTGGCGCGAAACAATGGGCCGGTGTCTTCATGCAAAGGAGGTTCCCCTTGTTGCTCACGTTCAATCACACCATGCTGCTGCTGGGCGCATGCTGCGTGCTGTTGATGGTCGGCTTTTCCTACCGTGATCAGCGTTGGGGCCCCTGGACCATGCTGGTGGCCGTGATCTGCCTGCTGCTGCTGATGGGCTACAGCATCCTGAACCTGTTGTAGCGCAGGGTTGTGCCCGGGCCTGCCGGCAGACGGGCGCCAGACCGGCGATAATGCGCGCTGTGAAGTTCGCTGGACCGCCGCTGGTGCTGGTGCCGAAAGGCCGCACTGGAGGAACGTCCGGACTGCATAGGGCGGCGTAGCAGCTAACGGCTGTCCACCGTGAGGTGAGGATCAGAGCAACAGAGACGAGTCTGGCAGGAGTGCCGCAAGGCAGACCATCCAGGGTGAAACGGGCAATCTCTACGCGCAGCAATACCAAGTAGGCACACGTTGACGGGGCCCCCGGAGTGTGCGGGTAGGTAGCATCGAGCTGGTGGGGCGACCCCCAGCCCAGAGTAATGGCGGTCACGCAGCGGGCAACCGTTGTGCACAGAATCCGGCTTACAGGCGAACTTCACACTTTTAGATTCCACACAAAAACCGCGCTTCCAGCCACTGGGAGCGCGGTTTTTGTTTCCGTGGATGCCGTAGGTGCCGAGGGTGGCGCGCAAGCTGAAAAGAATTTTTCAACTTTCCGGATCGATACGCACACCAGCCATCCTAGCTTCCAGGTGTTTCTCATTGGAGGGAAGGCTGTGCGTGCATCCGCAGCTATGCATTTGCACGTGCGGGCCGTGGCGGTGCTGAAAAGAATTTGCCAGATGGCGGGCCGCGGCGCAGGGGCCCGCCGGTGGGCGATTCACCGCACTGCGCCATGGCCGGGCGGCGGGTGCGGCCGCCGCCGCAGGCTGGGGGCGCGCCGGTGGTGCGGGCGGGGGCCTCGCCCGGCGGGACGCCGCGCCGCAACGGGGGGTTAGAACCGCTCCCAGGGCATGGCGTAGCGCCACTGTCCCTCGGGCAGCTTGGCCACCGAGATGCGGCCGATGCGCTGGCGCTTCATGCCGATCACTTCCAGGCCCACGCATTCGCACATCTCGGCAATCTCTTCGGGAAAGATGCCTTTGAGCGCAAAGCGCAGATGGGTTTCGTTCTGCCAGCTGACCTTGATGCGGGGCAGGCGCTTGCCGTCGATGGAGGTGCCGTCGCACAGGCGCTCCAGGCCGCCTTCATCGATGGTGCCGCGCACTTCGACAATGCATTCCTGCTCCAGGTACAGCGCTTCTTCCTGCAGCTTGCGCGCCACGCGGTGGTCCTGGGTGAACACCATCAGGCCGCTGGCGGGCACCGGAATGGGCAGCAGGCATTCCAGGTTCTTGAAATGCTTTTGTAGCACCAGGATGGGCGCTGGCGTGTCCACATCGGCCAGGTTCTCGGGCACCAGCAGATCGTAGGCATTGCCCACCTTGCCACGGGTGTGGCCGCGTGCGCCCTGGGGGTTGCGCACGGTGTAGCCGGCGGGCTTGTGCAGCAGCAAGGTGACGGGGGGCGCGCCTTCGGGTTTGGCGCCTTCCTTGACGCTGACGGCTTGCTGCGGCCGCACGCGGGTGGCAGGGGTCTGGACGGTGATGCCGTCCACCTGCACGGCGCCGCTTTCAATGTAAAGCTCGGCTTCGGCGCGCGAGCAGCCCAGCTGGGCGGCCAGGCGTTTGGACAGGCGGACGCCTTCGTCCTGTGCTTCGGGGTGTTCAGTCGGTGACATAAGCGCGCAGTCTACGAGGCCCGCGATGGCCTGTGGGCCTCGCGGTATCTGCGACGGCCAAAAAGCGGGGTTGCTGTGTGCGGATCCGGTGAGGTGCCAGCGTCAGGCAGCCGGTGCCAGCCCCAGCGCCTGGATGCGCTCCACATGGGCCAGCAGGCTGCGTTCTGCGAGCTTCCACAGCGGCTGGGGGGTGTCGGCGTAGGCGTGCTGCACCCAGTCCTGTATGCTGCCGCCGGGCAGGGCCTGCATGGCGGCCAGCACCTTGGCCTCGCGTGCCAGGCGGTGGTTTCTCAGGCGGGCGATCACCGCGCGCGCGGCGCCCAGCACATAGCCGTGGGCGGGCAGGATGAAGTCGATCTCTTCCTGCGCACAGATGGCATCCAGCGTGTCCAGCGAGCGCAGGTAGGCGTCCATATTGCCGTCCGGCGGGTTCACGATGGGCGTGCTGCCGTTCAGGATGTGGTCGCCGCTGAACAGCAGCTCGTCCTCTTCCAGCACCAGGCAGACATGGTTGGCGGCGTGGCCGGGCGTGAACACGGCGCGCAGGGTGTGGGTGACGGGGAGGTCCTGGCCTGGCGGCGGCGGGGCAGACAGCACCAGACGCTCTCCATCCTGCAGTGCCAGATCCGGGGTGAACCGGGCAGATGCCGAGGCCGTGGGGGCGGACGGCAGGCCGTGGATCTGGGGGCGGGGGACGCCCCGGTCCTGGCACAGCTGCTGCAGCACAAAGGCCCCGGGGGCATGGTCGGCATGGGAATGGGTGCAGACGATGGCGCGGATATCGCCGCCCGCGGCGTCGTACAGGCGCTGGATGTGGGCGGCATCGGCCGGACCGGGGTCGATGGCGATGAAGCCCGTGGCCGCCTCCCCCACCAGATAGCTGTTGGTGCCGGGACCGGTCATCACGCTGGCGTTGGGGGCCGTCAGACGCAGCAGGTTCTTGCGCAGCGGTACGGGGTGTTCGCTCTGCCAGTCGAGCGGGTGCAGGCATTGGCCGTCGGGGCAGACCATGGCCAGCTCGCCGTAGGGGGCTTCGTCCTCGGTAAAACGCGCTTCCTTGCCGCTTTGCAGGCCGGTGCGGGGCGAATGCTTCCACAGCGGACCGTTGACCACGGCCGCCAGCACGCCTTCGGTGCTGCCCAGCTGGGCCAGCCGCGTCA
Source organism: Comamonas terrigena NBRC 13299 (assembly GCF_006740045.1). NCBI lineage: Bacteria > Pseudomonadati > Pseudomonadota > Betaproteobacteria > Burkholderiales > Comamonadaceae > Comamonas > Comamonas terrigena. Next base: position 3,975,835 of record NZ_AP019749.1, on the reverse strand, counting down.
GGGTGCGGATGGTGGGGAAGATCATGGGCATCTGCCGGGCCTGGAAGCGCTCCAGCGCCCGGGCCGGCTGCACCCAGACGGGCTCGAACTGCTCGCGGTTGTCGGGCTCCGGTGTCTGGCCGGACGGCATGCGGGCCACAAAAAAGGGCACGGCAAAGCGCTTGGGCAGGTTGCGGTCGGCGGTGAAGTGGCCGATCTGCCACAGCTGGGCCACGTCCAGCCGCAGGCCGCGCGCGCGCAACTGGGGCCACAGCGGGGCATGGCGGTCCAGCGCATCCACATCGGCCTGGGTGGCGGGGCTGCCATCGGCATGCACGGCCAGCAGCAGGCCCATTTCCTCGAAGGTTTCGCGCAATGCCGCGGTGGCGGCCGTGCGGCCGGTGGCGTCCAGCCCGTCGCGGCTGCGCACTACATCGTCGCCGGCCTGTGCGTCCTGGGCCTCGATACCGCCGCCGGGAAAGACATACATGCCCGGCGCGAAGCTGGCGCGCTCGGAGCGGCGGGTCATCAGCACTTCACAGCCGCCGTCCGGCAGGTCGCGCAGCAGCAGCAGGGTGGACGCGTCCAGCGGCGTGACGGGGACGCGCTGGGGGTGGAGGAGCAGGTGGTCGCGGGGCATGGCCACATTATTGGGGCGGTGCGGCGTGCACGTCTGTCACCTGCAGCCATGCATATAAACACATGCCGGAATCTTATGAAAGGACGGCTACCATGGCTGTCATTGATCCAGATCAGACCCGATCCGCTTGCTGAGGCCATCACCCATGACCGTTTTTCACCGCCGCACCCTGCTGGGCGCCTTTGCCGCCGCTGCCCTGACCACTTCCGCCCCCGCCGTGCTGGCGCAGGGTGACTGGCCCAGCCACCAGCCGGTGACCATCATCATGACCTTCAACGCCGGCTCCGGCGTGGATGTGGTGGCGCGCCTGATCCAGGAGCCGCTGTCCAAGCTGATCGGCCAGACCGTGATCATCGACTACAAGCCCGGGGCGGCCGGCAACATCGCCAGCGAGTATGTGGCCCGCGCCAAGCCGGACGGTTACACCCTGGTGTTCGGCACGGCGGCCACCCACGGCACCAATGCCGCCCTCTACCCCAAGCTGCCGTTTGACGTGGAGAAGGACTTCGAGGCCGTGGCCCCGGTGGTCGATGTGTCGAATGTGCTGACCATCAACCCGGATGTGATCAAGGTGAATTCGCTGGCCGAGTTCGTCAAGGAAGTCAAAGCCAACCCCGGCAAGTACAACTTTGCCTCGACGGGCAATGGCACCGGCACGCACATGGCGTTTGCCGAGCTGAACTGGCGCCTGGGCCTGGACATGGTGCATGTGCCCTACAAGGGCGGTCCGGAAGCCATCACCTCGGTGCTGCGCGGCGAGACCTGCTGCATCATGAACCAGGTGCAGACCGTGCTGCCGCACTACAAGAGCGGCAAGCTCAAGCTGCTGGCCGCCACCACCGCCAAGCCGATTGCGGCCGTGCCGGAAGTGCCGCCCGTGGCCGCCAGCGGTCTGCCCGGCACCAAGGGTTTTGACAGTGCCATCTGGTTCGGCCTGTGGGCCCCCAAGGGCACGCCGGCGCCCATCGTCAACAAGCTGAACGCGGCCATCCAGCAGGTGCTGCACCAGCCCGAGATCAAGAAGCGCCTGGAAGACAGCGGCAACAGCCTGCGCTTCGAGACGCCCGAGCAGTTCCGCAAGACCGTGCACGAAAACCGCCTGAAGTCGGCCGAGATCGTGAAGGCGGCCAAGATCACCATCCAGTAAGCGGCGCCGCCGCCCTGCACAAAGCGACAGGCAGGCCTGTCGCTTTTTTGTTGCCCTTTGCAGGCGCCGGGGCGGGCGCCCAGGTGTCAAAGCGCCAGACGCCTATTTGCCCTTGCTGTAGCCCATGGCCACCACGATGGCGCAGACCAGATAGAAGGCCTGCAGCTCCAGCGCCCAGCCGCCCGTGGGGTGCAGCCCCAGGAACTGCCCGGTGTGCACCAGAAACAGCGCAAACAGCATGCTGATGGCCATCACGATGGCGGCGGGTACCACCCACAGGCCCACCAGCATCAGCAGCGGCGCCACCACTTCGCCCAGGTAGACGCCGTACGCCACCCAGCCAGGCAGGCCGGCCTTCATCACCAGCGATTCGATGCCGCCCACCCCCTTGCTGATCTTGGCCCAGCCGTGGAACAGCATCAGCACAGCCAGGGTGATACGCAGCAGCACCATGGCCGCCTGGGGGTGGTGGAAAACACGCAGCAGATTGTTCATGGGCACCTGTCGTCAAAAAAGCTGGGGGAATGGTAATGCAGCCCGGCGGCGCTGCGGGGCAACACGCTGGTGCTGTCGGCGCAAAGCGGCTACGGTGTACAGGCAGATGCCATCTGCCGTGTAGGCTGTTTTCGCAAAGCGTATGCAACGTTGCACAAACCGGCGCGGCACGCCTAGCATGGACAGCACCGACACGGACCACAGCGCTTTCGTGTACGCGGAAGGGCACAGTCATCGTCCTGTCACCCGCAGGGTTGCAGGATGGGCTCCAGCCCCTTTTTTCTTCGGACGTTTCTTACTGAGGAGGTACCACATGGTCGCAATTTCCCACCGTTCCACCTGGCTGGCTGCCGCAGCGGTTGCCGCTGCGCTGGGCATCGCAGGTTGCAGTTCCACCGGTCAGACCCAGGGCAAGGGCAGCGCGCCACAGACCAAGGAACAGCTGGAATCCCAGTCCACCGCCGCACTGAACCGGCTGTATGAGGCCATGCCCGGCACCCGCGAGCTGGTGGCCAAGTCGCGCGGCGTGCTGGTGTGCCCGGCGGTGATCGGCGGCAGCTTTGTGATCGGTGCCGAGCACGGCAAGTGCGTGCTGCGTGCCAACGGCACCACGCGCGGCTACTACAGCACGACGGCAGCGTCGATCGGCTGGCAGGCGGGCGGGGCATCCAAGGCGGTCATCTACGTCTTCAGCTCGCAGGATGCCTACAACAAGTTCCTGAACAGCGATGGCTGGTCCGTGGGGGCCGATGCCAATGTGGCCGTGGGCAAGGCCGGTGCCAATGGCGGCATCGACACCACCACGGCCAACGCGCCGGTCAGCAGCTATGTGCTGAACAACACCGGTCTGGAAGCCGGCGTGTCCGTCAACGGCAGCAAGATCAGCAAGATCAGCATGTGACGGCGCAGCTGCGCCGCCATCGTGTGGTGCAACATGCAAAAAGACCGGCCTGGGCCGGTCTTTTTTTGTTCCATCGGATGCGCCGCCGTTCAGGTGGGCGAGTCGGTGCTGGCGCCGGGCGCGGGCTGGTACCAGCGGGTGGCGATCAGCTCGGGTTCGTCGTGTTCCAGCAGCTTCTGCCAGTGCAGATCGGCGTCCTGCACGAACAGATCACTCACCAGGGCCTGCGCCAGGCGGGTGGCGCCGATGCCCAGGCCGGGAATGTCGCTGCCTAGGGCCGCATGGCTCATGGTGGCGCCCCAGTTGAACAGGTGCAGGCGCGACAGGGCCTCGGCCTTGTCGCCGTCGGCGCTCTGGAGCGCGAAGTTGGCCGCCAGATAGGGGAAGCGGGCCGGTTCAGGCTGGGCGGCGGCCATGGCGGGGGACACATGGCGGCCCCAGGTGTCGATGTGCGGGGTGTAGCGGGCCAGCTCGGGGCGGTCCAGCAGGTCCACATCAAAGCCGGTGCCCAGGATGACGGCGTCAAAGCGCTGCACGCTGCCATCGGCCAGCGTCACGGCCACGCCGTCGGCCAGGGGCTGCACATCCTTCCAGCCGCAGCCCAGGCGCAGCGTGAAGCTGTCGTGGGCGTCGCAGCGGCGCACGGTTTCCCAGGGCGGAGGCACCTGTTCGTCGAAGATGTAGGTGTAAAAGCGCCATTTGCGCGCATCGTCCAGTGCCGAGTAACCGCGCAAAAAGCCGGGAAAGGAGGCAGCCTTGCTCTTGTTGATCTGCGGCAGCACGGCGCGGCGGGCGAACTGGCTGACGGCGGCGCCGGCTTCCAGCGCGCAGGCGGCATTGTCAAAAGCCGAGGCACCGGCGCCCAGCACGGCGATGTGCCGGCCGCGCAGGGCGTCGAAGTCGATGGCATCCATGGTGTGGAACACGCGGCCGGCGGCCAGCGGGTCCTGCATGGACAGCGAGGGGAAATCCGGCCAGCGCGGGGCGCCGCTGCCATCGCGGCCCAGCGCCAGGATGATCTTGCGGGTGCGCACCGTCTCCACGCCCTGGGGGCCTTGCAGGCGGGCGGTCAGCACACCGTCGGCATCGCCGACTTCCAGCAGGCGCACGCCGTTTTCCACCTGTACCCCGGCGGTGTCGCGCACCCACAGCAGGTAGTCACGCCAGTCCACGCGGCCGATCTTGTGCAGCCCTGCCCATCCGGGGGTGGCGGCATCGAAAGGCGAGATGTCACCGGTGCCGTGCTGGGCTTCGTACCAGGCGCGGAAGGTGAGGCTGGGCACGCCCAGGTCGGGGCCGATCAGCTGCTTGGGGCTGCGTAGCGTCAGCATGCGGGCGTAGGTGGCCCAGGGGCCTTCGTCGCCCCGGGCGGCGGCATCGATCACGCGGATTTTGCGCACGCCTTCGCGCAACAGGGCAAAGCCCGCGGTCTGGCCGCACATGCCGGCGCCCACCACCAGCACGTCCAGGGTGGGGTCATCGGCGGCGGCCGTGCCCTGCACCCAGTTGGGGGCAGGGTAGTTCAGGCGCTCCAGGTCGCGGCGGGCCTCGGCGGCGAGGGCCTCGAGCGCGGGCTGGTTGCGGGGACTGGACAGGGTTTGGAGGGGAACCGCAGGAAGTTCGGCGGAAGAGGAGGGGGAAAGGCTTTCGTTCGTCACAGGTAGGAAGATAATCCAAGGATGACCCAACTTGACTGTTTCTATAGCCTTTCTTCTCCCTGGGCCTATCTCGGAGGCCCCCAACTGCAGGACATCGTGCGCCGCCACGGCGTCAAGCTGGTGCTCAAGCCTTATGACTTCCAGCTGGTGGTGCCGCAGACCGGCGGCATTCCGCTCAAGACCCGTCCCGAGCCCCGCAAGACCTACCACGCGCTGGAGCTGGCACGCTGGAGCGACTACCTGGGCCTGCCGCTGAACCTGGTGCCTGCCCACTATCCCCAGGGTGTGGCCGACGACGTGAACTGGAACAAGACCCCGGGCTGGATGGTGATTGCCGCCCAGCTGCAGGGCCTGGATGCCTTCCCGTTGTCGCATGCGCTGCTGCGTGCCCTGTGGGCCGAAGAGCGCAAGACCTCCGACGCGGCGGTGCGCATTGCCGTGGCCAACGAAGCCGGCTATGACGGTGCTGCCCTGCATGCGCTGGAAACCTCGGCCGAGGTGCAGGCCCAGTACCAGGCCAACAGCGAGGAAGCCGTGGCCCTGGGCGTGTTTGGCGCCCCCACCTTCATCCTGAACGGCGAGCGTTTCTGGGGCCAGGACCGCCTGCCGTTCGTCGACCGCGCACTGGCCAAGCTGGCCGCTGCCAAGGCCTGACAGGGCCTGATCCACCCTCTGCCACACCATGCACATTCGCTTCACCAAGATGCAGGGCGCGGGCAACGACTTTGTCGTGCTCGACGAGACGCAAGGCCGCCTGGGCCTGACGGCGGCGCAGTACCGCTTTCTGGCGGACCGCCATTTCGGCGTGGGCGCCGACCAGATCCTGACGGTGCGCCCTTCGCCCGCCGACGGCGTGGATTTTGAATACGTGATCCACAACGCCGACGGCGGTGAGGTGGAGCAGTGCGGCAACGGCTCGCGCTGCTTTGCCCGCTTTGTGTATGACAAGGGCCTGACCGACAAGACCACCATCCGCGTGCAGACGCTCAGCGGGGTGATCGCGCCCCAGCTCACACCGGATGGCCGCGTCACCGTGGACATGGGCCTGCCGGTGCTGGATGCCCCGCGCGTGCCCTTCGACGCCAGCGGGCTGGCGGCGGCCACGCGCCACCGGGCCCAGGTCTGGCCGCTGGCGCTGGCGGCACCGGCGCCCGCCCAGGTCGAGGTGGTGGTGGTCTCCATGGGCAATCCGCACGCGGTGCAGCTGGTGGACGATGTCGACCAGTTCCCCGTGGCGGTGGTGGGCCCGCAGGTGGAGCGCCATGTGCGTTTTCCGCAACGCGTGAACGCGGGCTTTCTGCAGGTGCAAAACCGCGCGCAGACCAAGCTGCGCGTCTATGAACGTGGCTCGGGCGAGACCCTGGCCTGCGGCACCGGCGCCTGCGCGGCCGTGGTCGCCGGCATTCAGCAGGGTTTGCTGGATGCGCGTGTCGATGTACAAACCCGGGGGGGCTTGCTGACGATCGCCTGGGAGGGCGGCGCGCAAGACCATGTGTTCATGACCGGCCCGGCCACCACGGTGTTCGAAGGCCAGATCGAGATTCCTGACGCTTTATGACTTCCAACGTCTCCACCATGAATGACGACAGCATTGCCGACTACCTGCGGCAGCACCCCGAATTCTTTGAACGCCACGCCGAGCTGTTGTCGACCGTGCAGCTGAGCAGCGGCCACGGCGGACGTGCCGTCAGCCTGCAGGAACGCCAGGCCGAGATGCTGCGCGACAAGATCAAGGGCATGGAGCAGCGCATCATGGAAATGGTGCGCAACAGCAGCGACAACGCCAGCATTGCCCACAAGATCCACCGCTGGAGCTGTGCACTGGCCAAGGTCCAGGACCCACGCCAGCTGCCGCACACGGTCAGCGAAGGCATCCAGCGCGAATTCGAGGTGCCCCAGGTGGCGGTGCGCGTGTGGGATGTGGCCGGCCCCTACCAGGGCGGCATGTACACCATGGGCGTGAGCGACGATGCCAAGTCCTTCGCCACCTCGCTGACCATGCCGTTCTGCGGTCCCAACCTGGGCTTCGAGCCCACCAGCTGGCTGTCCAAGCCCAGCGAAGTGCAGTCGCTGGCGCTGCTGACGCTGCGCGAAGGCCCGAACGACAGTGCGGCCCCGGCCTTCGGCCTGCTGGTGCTGGGCTCGCCCGATCCGCTGCGTTTCGATGCCACCATGGGTACCGAGTTTCTGGCGCGCATTGCCGAACATGCCAGCGCGGCCCTGGGCCGCCTGCGCATCACCCCCGGCAACTGACGGGCACCACCATGGCGGCCACCGGTCGGCTTACCGCAGGGCGTCCCCGCGCCGGCCAGCCTGCCATGGCGCACCCGGTGCTGGACGCCGTGGCGGGCCAGTACCTGGAGCATGTGCGGGTGGAAAAGCGCCTGTCGGCCCGCACGCTGGCCCTGTACACCTTGGATCTGGAGCGCCTGAGCACGCTGGCTCAGACCGTACAGACCCCGCTGCTGCAGCTGCAGCCGGTGCAGATACGCCGCTTTGTGGCCCAGATGCACGGCCAGGGGCGCAGCGGGCGGGGGATTGCGCTGATTCTCTCGGGCTGGCGCGGCTTCTTTCACTGGGCGGCGCAGCAGGGGCTGGTGCCGCACAACCCGGTGCAGGGCGTGCGGGCGCCCAAACAGGCCAAGCCCCTGCCCAAGGCTCTGGGGGTGGACGATGCGGTGCAGCTGGCCGGTTTCCGCAACGACGATGCCGATCCCTGGACCGAGGCGCGCGACGCTGCCATGACCGAGCTGCTTTACAGCAGCGGCCTGCGCGTGGGCGAGCTGGTGGGTCTGAATCTGCAGCCCGGCGATGCGGCGCAAAGCGGCTGGATCGACTGGGAGGCGGCCGAAGCCCACGTGCTGGGCAAGGGCGGCAAGCGCCGCACCGTGCCGGTGGGCAAGCATGCGCTGGCGGCCTTGCAGCGCTGGCTGCGCCGCCGTGCCGAGCCCTTCGAGCCCGATTGGGCAGAGCCCGCGCTGTTCGTGGGCGCACGGGGTGGGCGCATGTCGGCCCAGACCGCCTGGGCGCGGCTGCGCCAGCGCGGCCAGCAGGCGGGCCTGGCGCAGCCGGTGCACCCGCATGTGCTGCGCCATTCCTTTGCCAGCCACATGCTGCAAAGCAGCGGCGACCTGCGGGCCGTGCAGGAGCTGCTGGGCCATGCCAACATCGCCACCACCCAGGTTTATACCCGGCTGGATTTCCAGCACCTGGCCCAGGCCTACGAGCTGGCCCACCCACGCGCCAAGCGCAAGGAGTGAGTGTGGCAGAGGACGATGGCCCCTGCCCACCGTCGCCGTGGCTTCCTGATTTGATAGCTGCCTGTGGCGGCGCAGCGCTGTGGGGCGAGCGATAGCACCCGCAAGGTGGACGCCCCCATGGGCGCAGGGCACTTGACCGGCTGGCTACACTGACTGTTGTTGCGCGCCCTGGAATTTTCGGGCAGCGCCTCCAGCTGATTGCTGTTTTTCTCCGTTTCGCGGCGGCCCGGTGCGGCTGCCGCGCCAGATTACAAGGCATACCACCATGGCACTGATTCCCGTCAGCATCCTCACCGGCTTCCTGGGCTCGGGCAAGACCACCTTGCTCAAGCGCGTGCTCAGCGAATCCCACGGCATGAAGATCGCCGTGATCGAAAACGAATTCGGCGAAGAGAACATCGACACCGACATTCTGAAGACCGAATCCAAGGAACAGATCCTGCAGATGAGCAATGGCTGCATCTGCTGCACCATCCGCGAAGACCTGCGCGAAGCCCTGCAACTGCTGGCCGCCAAGCGCCGCAAGGGGCTGGTGGAGTTCGACCGCATCGTGATCGAGACCACCGGCCTGGCCGACCCCGGCCCGGTGGCGCAGACCTTCTTCATGGACGACGAGATCGCCGAAAGCTATCTGATCGACTCCATCATCACCCTGGTGGATGCCAAGCACGCCAACCAGCAGCTGGACGACCGCCAGGAAGCACGCCGCCAGGTGGGCTTTGCCGACCAGATCTTCCTGACCAAGACCGACCTGGTCAGCGCCGCCGACAAGGAGGCACTGGTCCACCGCCTCAAGCACATGAACCCGCGCGCGCCCATCCAGGCCGTGCATTTCGGCGACGTGCCGCTGTCCGAAGTGTTTGACCTGCGCGGCTTCAATCTGAACGCCAAGCTGGACATCGATCCCGATTTCCTCAAGGCCGACGAGCACGACCACAGCCACTGCGACCACGATCACGGCAAGTGCGAACATGACCACGATCACGGCCATGCCCACCACCACGAACACGGCAAGCACTGCGACCATGACCATGCCCATGGCGCGGAGTGCAAGCACCCGCACCACCACCACCATGACGACGATGTGAAGAGCTTCGTCTACCGTGCCAGCCGTCCGTTCGACCCGGCCAAGCTGGAGGACTTCCTGGGCGCCATCGTCAACATCTACGGCCCGCGCATGCTGCGCTACAAAGGGGTGCTGAACATGAAGGGCACCGAGCGCAAGGTGATCTTCCAGGGTGTGCACCAGCTGATGGGCAGTGACCTGGGTCCGGAGTGGGAAGCCGGTGAGGCGCGTGAAAGCCGCATGGTGTTCATCGGCATTGACCTGCCGCAGGATATCTTCAAGCAAGGCCTGGAACAAAGCCTGGCATAAACCCTGCTTTGTGGTTTGCCGCCGGTCGCGGCCGGGCCTCTGGCCGGCCGCGGGGCTGCTGCCGCACCGGCGCAGAATCGCCCGCCACCTCTCGCAGCCATGCGGGAGAGGGCGGGCGATTTACATGGTCTTACCAAAGCTGGTTGTGTGATATCCGCAACTTTGCGTTAGGTATTGTTGGAGATGGCTACAATCCCGCCCCTAAAGAGAACCCGGTCGGTCTGCCCACGGGGAAGACAGACTGGGACGGTCATACTGTGAGGAGACAGGACGTGACAGCCGAGACCAGCAAGAAGAAAGCCACACCCAAAGTGGCTGCACCTGCGGCCCCCAAAGCCGCAGCCGTGAAGACGCCTGTCAAGGCCGCTGCCAAGAAGGTGGCCGCACAGCCCAAGGCTGCGGCAGCCCCCGCCGTTTCCCCTGCGCGCAGCCCTGCGCGCAGCGCCTCAACCCAGCCTCTGGCAGCCGCTTCTACGGCTGCCAAGCCCACAAGCACGAAAGCCATGCCTTCCACTATCTCTGCCCCCACAGCCGCCGTGCTCAAGCGTGACCCCAAGCTGGCCAACAACTGGAAGACCAAGTCTGCCGAAGAGCTGAGCGATGCCGAAGTTATTGCCATGCCCGACGAGGAGTACATGAACGACAAGCAGATGGCGTTCTTCCGCCACAAGCTGGTGCAACTCAAGCAGGACATGCACAACAACGCGGGCGAGACGGCTGAAAACCTGCGCGAAGACACCGTGGTGGTGCCCGATCCCGCCGATCGTGCCACCATTGAGGAAGAACACGCCCTGGAACTGCGCACCCGCGACCGCGAGCGCAAGCTGCTGAAGAAGATCGAACAGTCCATCGCCCGCATCGACGCCGGCGACTACGGTTACTGCGACGAAACCGGCGAGCCCATCGGCGTTGGCCGTCTGCTGGCCCGTCCCACGGCCACGCTGTCGCTGGAAGCCCAGCAGCGCCGCGAGCTGAAGCAAAAGATGTTTGGAGACTGATCCTCCCCGGATCCACCGCCCACCGTTGCAGGACACCATGAACCAGGAATCAGGCAAGACAGGCGGTTTTCTCTCCAAGATGCTGCAGAAGGTCACGGGCTCCTCCGCGCAGGAGCCTGCCGACCTGGCTGCCAGCGATGAAGGGTCTGGCAAAGAGGCCCTGCACCAGATGGTGGAGCGCAAGCGCCGCGACGACGCCATCCGTGCCCAGGAATTTGCCGAGCTGCGGCAGCTGCGCAGCCAAAGCGGCCGCGGCGGCCCCCCGGCACGCATGCCGGCTTCGGCGTTTTTGCCTTCGGCGCTGGACGCCGAAGACCACGGCACCACCACCTTGCGAAAAATCGATGCCATCGAAGCGCAGATGGCGCAGCAATGGCTGCGCACTGCCGATGGCTCCGCGCCGGTGACCGACGCCGTGCCTCCGGTTGCAGACGCCCGCGCTGCGGCGTCCAGCCCGGCACCGGGCCGGCCGCCCGGCATGACGGCGGCCCAGTGGCAGGCGATTCCCACGCTGGGCGAGGAAAGCCGGGTGCCCCCCGTGCCGGTCGGCACCGCGGACGGTGCGGGCTTTGCCATCACGCCCGATATTGAAGAAGCCGCCATCCTGTTTGCCCATGGCGATCTGGATGGTGCCAATGCGCGCCTGCTGGAGCTGCTGGTGCAGGGCCTGGACCATGCGCCGGTGGACCGCCGGGCGGTGGCAGGCATCTGGCAGGTGGTGCTGGACCTGTACCGTGCCATTGGCGATGAAGAAGGGTTCGAGCCGCTGGCGCTGGACTGGGCGAGCTATTTCGGCCATGCGGCGCCGGTGTGGTTCTCCATGCCGCAGCAGCTGGGCATGGCGTCCCTGGACATGGCGGCAGGGCTTCAGCCCACCGCGCGGGACGGGCTGGCAGGAGTGATCGAAGGGGATGCCACCCCCTGGCTGCAGGCCTTGCAGGCCCGTGCGCGCTTGGGCACGCCGCTGGAGATTTCCTGCGAGCGCCTGATCCGCCTGGACTTTGTGGCTGCCGGCATGGTGCTGAACTGGGCGGCCGAGATGCAGGTCCTGGGTCACCAGCTGCGCTTCACCCAGCTGCACCATCTGGTGGCGGTGTTCCTGCAGGTGATCGGCATCGAGGCCCACGCCAAGCTGCAGCTGCGCGCGCCCTGAGGGGGCGGCGTGTCGCCGGTGGCGGGAGGCTGGAACGCGTGCCTTGCCCAGGCCAAAAAAACTGTGCTCCGGCCTCTTGCAAGCGGCTCAATCGCCTCGATATATGGAAGCTATGGAACAGTATCACGGCACCACCATCCTCAGCGTGCGGCGCGAAACGCCGGACGGCATCCAGGTCGCCATCGGCGGCGACGGCCAGGTCACGCTGGGCAACATCGTTGTCAAGGGCACGGCCCGCAAGGTGCGCAAGCTCTACCACGGCAAGGTGCTGGCCGGCTTTGCCGGCGCCACGGCCGATGCCTTCACGCTGTTCGAGCGGTTCGAGGCCAAGCTGGAAAAGCACCAGGGCCACCTGACGCGCGCGGCCATCGAGCTGACCAAGGACTGGCGCACCGACCGTGTGCTGCGTCGCCTGGAGGCCATGCTGGCCGTGGCCGATGCCTCGGCGTCCCTGATCATCACCGGCAACGGCGATGTGCTGGAGCCCGAGCAGGGCATCGTGGCCATCGGTTCCGGCGGGGCCTATGCCCATTCGGCCGCCAAGGCGCTGTTGAACCACACCGAGCTGTCGGCCGAAGAGGTGGTCAAGAAGTCGCTGGAGATCGCCGGCGAGCTGTGCATCTACACCAATATGCACCACACCATCGAGACGCTGTAAACCGGTTTCTCCATTGTTTTGATAGCGCCCTGTGCTCGCGCTCGCCGCACAGGACGCCCATTTGAGTCTTAAAGCCATGTCGTCCATGACCCCGCAGGAAATCGTCTCCGAGCTGGACCACCACATCGTCGGCCAGCCCGGCGCCAAGCGCGCCGTGGCCATTGCGCTGCGCAACCGCTGGCGCCGCCAGCAGGTGCCCGATGGGCTGCGCCAGGAAATCACGCCCAAGAACATCCTGATGATCGGCCCCACCGGCGTGGGCAAGACCGAGATCGCGCGCCGCCTGGCCAAGCTGGCCGATGCGCCTTTCATCAAGGTGGAAGCCACCAAGTTCACCGAAGTCGGCTATGTGGGCAAGGACGTGGATGCCATCATCCGCGATCTGGCTGAAATCGCCGTCAAGCAGACGCGCGAAGCCGAGATCAAGAAGTTGCGCGTGCGCGCCGAAGATGCTGCCGAAGAACGCATCCTGGATGTGCTGCTGCCCCAGGCCCGCACGCACGATGCCGTGCCGGCCGACAATGCCACGCGCCAGGTGTTCCGCAAGAAGCTGCGCCAGGGCGAGCTGGACGACAAGGAGATCGAGATCGATCTGGCCGAAGCCCGTCCGGCGCTGGAAATCATGGGCCCCCAGGGCATGGAGGAGATGACCGAGCAGCTGCGCGGCATGTTCAGCCAGATGGGCCAGGAAAAACGCAAGACGCGCAAGCTGCCCATCCAGGAGGCCTTGAAGCTGCTGACCGACGAGGAAGCGGCCAAGCTGGTCAATGAGGACGACATCAAGACCCGCGCCATTGCCAACGCCGAACAGAACGGCATTGTCTTCATCGACGAGATCGACAAGGTGGCCACGCGCCAGGAAACCAGCGGCTCCGACGTGTCGCGCCAGGGCGTGCAGCGCGATCTGCTGCCGCTGGTGGAAGGCACTACGGTGTCTACCAAGTACGGCATGGTCAAGACCGACCATATTCTGTTCATCGCCTCGGGCGCCTTCCACCTGTCCAAACCCAGCGATCTGATTCCGGAGCTGCAGGGGCGCTTTCCCATCCGGGTGGAGCTGGCGTCGCTGTCGGTGCAGGACTTCGAAGCCATCCTCACGCAGACCCATGCCTCGCTGGTCAAGCAGTACCAGGCGCTGCTGGCCACTGAGGGGGTGACACTGACGTTCACCCCCGAAGGCATCACCCGCCTGGCCCACACGGCCTTCCAGGTGAACGAGCGCACCGAGAACATCGGGGCCCGCCGCCTGTCCACGGTCATGGAACGTCTGCTGGACGAGGTGAGCTTTGACGCCGCCAAGCTGGCGGGCCAGACCATCACCATCGACGCCGCCTACGTCGATGAGCGGCTCCAGATGCTCAGCCAGGACGAGGATTTGTCGCGCTTCATCTTGTGATCTGACCCCGATTGCACGCCACGCCCCCTGCGGTCCTCGCGACGGCAGGGGCGTTTTGTTTGCGAAATGCAATTAATTCCCGAGCTCAAGCTTTGTCTGTGCACTACCGCCTAAGTTCTTGTAGACAAAGGACTTTTGTGTATCTGCTATAGAAATCTTCACCCTAAGTTGTTGATTTCATTGCAAATGTTTGTGACAGGCGTCGAGGCAAGAACCGGATTTGCTGCTACAGTGCAAAAAAGTGCAATTAAGTGGTGAAAGTTGCCTCTGCAGCCCAGGCGCAGAGGTCGCAAGGTTCAACCTAGCCGGGGTCAACAACCGTGTTTCAAGGGGCGTCTTCGCTGAGTCTGGATGCGAAGGGGCGGCTTTCAGTGCCGACCCGGCATCGTGACGCCCTCCTGGCCATGGCCGAAGGCCAGATCACCATCACCAAGCATCCCCACGGCTGCCTCATGTTGTTTCCCCGTCCTGAATGGCTGAAGTTCCGCGAACGCATCGCAGAGCTGCCCATGTCCGCGCAGTGGTGGAAGCGCATCTTTCTGGGCAATGCCCAGGATGTGGACATGGATGGCACCGGCCGCGTGCTGGTGGCACCCGAGCTGCGCCAGGCCGTGGGCCTGAGCAAAGAGGTGGTGTTGCTGGGCATGGGCAACCACTTCGAGCTGTGGGACCGCGCCACTTACGAAGCACAGGAGGCAGAGGCCATGCAGGCCGACATGCCGAACGTTTTCCAGGATTTTGCTTTTTGAAAAGGGCGAGCGTTGAACCAGCCCCTCCAACACATCACCGTCCTGTTGGACGAAGCCGTGGACGCCCTGCTGGGTGCGGCCGGGCCTTCGCCCGCCGGTCAGTGGGTGGATGCGACTTTTGGCCGTGGCGGCCATTCCCGCAAGATTTTGCAGCGACTGGGGCCGGATGGCCGCCTGGTCGCTTTCGATAAAGACCCGGAAGCGATTGCCGAGGCGGCACGCATCACGGACCCGCGTTTTTCCATCCGCCACGAAGGCTTCCGCCATCTGGACGAATTGCCCGCAGGCAGCTGTGCCGGCGTGCTGATGGACCTGGGCGTGAGTTCGCCCCAGATCGACAGCCCCGAGCGGGGTTTCAGCTTCCGTTTCGACGGCCCTCTGGACATGCGCATGGACACCACCCGTGGCCAGAGCGTGGCCGACTGGCTGGCCGATGCGGAGGTGCACCAGATCGCGGAGGTGATACGTGACTATGGCGAAGAACGGTTTGCTGGGCCCATTGCAAAGGCGATTGTTGCTCGGCGCACAGAAAAAGGCCCTCTCACCACCACTGCCGAGCTGGCCAGCATCGTGGCTGGTGCGGTCCGCACACGGGAGGCAGGCCAGAACCCTGCCACGCGGACCTTTCAGGCTTTTCGGATTTTCATCAATGCCGAGCTCGAAGAGCTGCAGCAGGCGCTGGCCGCCGCGTTGAAGGTGCTGCAGCCGGGCGGTCGCCTGGCTGTGATCAGCTTCCACTCGCTGGAAGACCGCATCGTCAAGCAGTTCATCGCCCAGCATTCCAAAGAGGTGTATGACCGCAGGGCGCCGTTTGCCGCGCCCCAGCCCATGCGCCTGAAGGCGCTGGAACGCATCAAGCCCAGCGCACAGGAAATCGAGGGCAATCCGCGTTCACGCAGCGCCGTGATGCGCGTGGCCGAGCGCACCGAGGTGCCTGCATGATCTGGCCGCTGCGCACTGCTTCCATCCACCTGGCTGCCTGGCAGCGGGAGGAAGCATGCTGCGCCTGAATATCCTCCTGCTGGCGGCCGTGGTGGCGAGTGCACTGTTTCTGGTGCACACGCAGTACGAGGCGCGCCGCCTGTTCACCGAGCGTGAACGGGCGCAGCATGACGCGCGCGAGCTGATGACCGAGTACCAGCGCCTGCAGGTGGAAAAGCGTGCCCAGGCCACGCCGCTGCGCATCGAGCGCCTGGCGGTGGCGCAGAGCATGCAGAGTGCCACACCGGCCATCACCCAGTATGTGGAAGACAAGGCGGCTGCCGGAGGTGCGCAATGAGCGTGCACCGCAGCGTCACCTACACCTCCAGCCCGCTGCTGGCGAGCAAGACGCCCAAGTGGCGCAGCAAGTTCATCATGGGCTTGATGGTGCTGGGCTTCACCGGCCTGGGCGTGCGTGCTGCCTATGTGCAGGTGTTCGGCAACGAATTTTTCCAGCGCCAGGGTGAGGTGCGTTACGCGCGCACGCTGGAGTTGCCGGCCAACCGCGGCCGCATTCTGGACCGCAATGGTCTGATCTTGGCGTCCAGCGTGCCGGCGGCCAGCATCTGGGCCATTCCCGAAGATATAGAGCTGGACAGCGCCGAAGTGCGCGCCAAGCTGCCCCAGCTGGCCCGGCTGATGGACATGCCGCTGGCGGCCATCAAGAGCAAGCTGGACAACGACAAGAGCTTTGTCTGGCTCAAGCGCCAGCTGGACTGGGAAGTCGGCCAGCAGATCAAGGCACTGGGGATCAAGGGCATCTACCAGACCAAGGAATACAAGCGCGAATACCCCGAAGGCGAGTCGGCAGCCCACATCGTGGGCTTTACCAATGTGGAAGACCATGGCCAGGAAGGCATGGAGCTGGCTTTCGACAAGGATCTGGCGGGCAAGCCGGGTTCGCGCCGGGTGATCAAGGACCGTTTCGGCCGCGTGGTCGAAGGCCTGGGAGAGGAAATTCCGCCCATGGACGGTCGGGAGATCCAGCTGTCCATCGACAGCAAGATCCAGTTCTACGCCTACCAGAAGCTGCGTGACCAGGTCATCGCCCACAAGGCCAAGGCCGGCACGGTGGTGGTGATGGATGCCAAGACCGGTGAGCTGCTGGCGCTGGCCAACTACCCCAGCTACGACCCGGGCAACCGCAAGCGCCTGACTGGCGAGCAGCTGCGCAACCGCGCCATCACCGACGTGTTCGAGCCGGGCTCGACCATGAAGCCCATCACCGTGGGCGTGGCGCTGCAGAGCGGCAAGTTCAAGCCCAGCACCATCGTGGACACCACGCCCGGTCGCATCAACGTGACCGGCTCGACCATCTCCGACACCCACAACTATGGGGTGCTGACGGTGGAGGGGGTGATCCAGAAGTCCAGCAACGTGGGCACGACCAAGATTTCCCAGCAGCTCACGGCGCAGGAAATGTGGGAAACCTATTCGGCCCTGGGCTTCGGCCAGAAGCCCCAGATTTCCTTCCCGGGCGCCCAGAGCGGGCGCTTGCGACCGTACAAGACCTGGCGGCCTGTGGAGCAGGCCACCATGTCCTACGGCTACGGGCTTTCGGCCAGTCTGCTGCAGATCACCCGGGCCTATACGGTGTTCTCGAATGACGGCAAGGTGATACCGGCCAGCATGCTCAAGATCGATCGCCCCCCTGTGGGCGTTCCTATTTTTTCGGAGCGCACGGCCAGTTCCGTGCGCAAGATGCTGGCGCTGGCCGCCGGTCCCGGGGGCACCGGTCAGCGTGCCCAGACCGTGGGCTATTCGGTGGGCGGCAAGTCGGGTACGGCGCGCAAGCAGGAAGGCAAGGGCTATGCCGCGGGCAAGTACCGCGCCTGGTTTGCCGGTATGGCGCCGATCGAGAGCCCGCGTGTGATTGTTTCCGTGATGGTGGACGAGCCCATGAATGGCACCTACTACGGTGGCACGGTGGCGGCCCCGGTATTCAGCGATGTGGTGCAGCAGACGCTGCGTTTGATGGGCGTGCACCCCGATATGGCCGTGCAGCCCCAGATTGTGGCCAACCCGGTGGAGGAGTCGCTGTGAGCACGCTGCACACACTCGCCACACCGCAGGATGCCGTGCGCTGGCTGCGCAGCCGCGTGACCGGGGCCTTGCGCACCGACAGCCGCCAGGTGCAGCCCGGTGACGGGTTCATCGCCTGGCCCGGCGGCGTGACCGATGGTCGGGCCTATGTGGCATCGGCCCTGGAACGCGGCGCTGCAGCCTGCCTGGTGGAGCTGGAGGGCGCCGACGCCTTTGACCTGCGAGGAGATGCGGTCGCGGCCTTTTCCGGTCTGAAGGCGGCCACGGGTGACATCGCCGACCTGTGGTTTGACCGTCCCTCGGACGCGCTGACCGTGCTGGCCGTGACCGGCACCAATGGCAAGACTTCCACCGCCTGGTGGCTGGCCCATGCACTCTCGGCCTGGCCGATGCACCAGCGCACCGGCTGCGCCCTGGTCGGCACGCTGGGCATTGGCGTGCCGCCGGCGCTGGTCAGCACCGGCATGACCACCCCCGACCCGGTCTGCCTGCAAGAGGCGTTCCGCGGTTATGTGGACCAGGGGCTGGCCGCCTGTGCGATCGAGGCGTCATCCATCGGCATCGAAGAGCACCGCTTGGATGGCACACGCATCCGCTGCGCGGTCTTCACCAATTTCACCCAGGACCACCTGGACTACCACGGCAGCATGGAGGCCTACTGGGCTGCCAAGACCCGCCTGTTCCGCTGGAACGGCTTGCAGACCGCCGTGGTCAATATCGACGATGCCCATGGCGCCACCCTGGCGCAGCAGCTGCAGACACAAGAGGGCCTGGAGGTCTGGACGCTGTCCATCCGCCAGCCCGCACGCCTGTGGGCGCGGGACATAGGCCACGGCCGCGAAGGGCTGCGCTTCACCGTGGTCGAAGGCGATGCCGCAGTGCCGCTGCAGACCCGGGTGGTGGGCCACTACAACATCAGCAACCTGCTGGGCGTGATCGCCACCTTGCGCAGCCTGGGCATGCCGCTGGCGCAGGCCGTGCAGGCCTGTGCGCACCTGGAGCCGGTGCCCGGCCGCATGCAGCAGATTGCCCAGCCTGGTCAGCCGCTGGTGGCGGTGGACTATGCCCACACCCCCGATGCACTGGAGCAGGCCTTGACGGCCTTGCAGCCGGTGGCGCAGGAGCGTGGTGGCCGGCTGTGGTGCGTGTTCGGCTGCGGCGGCAACCGGGATGCCAGCAAGCGCCCGTTGATGGGGCAGGCCGCCCAGCGCCGGGCCGACCAGGTGCTGGTGACCAGCGACAACCCGCGCGGCGAAGTGCCCGAGGCCATCGTGCAGCAGATTGTGGCGGGCATGCAGCCCGGTGCCCTGATCCAGGTGGACCGGGCCGCGGCCATTGCCCAGGCCATTGCCCAGGCGGCGCCCCAGGACGTGGTGCTGCTGGCCGGCAAGGGCCATGAGGATTACCAGGAAGTGATGGGCGTCAAGCGCCCGTTCTCGGACATGGCCGAGGCGCAGCGTGCGCTGGCGGCCCGCGAAGGACAAGCAAAGTGATGATGACATTGCAACAGGCACTGGTGTGGATCCAGCGCTCCCAGCCCGCAGCGCGGCTGGTGGGCGATGGCGCCACGCCCCTGCAGCGCGTGTGCACCGACACGCGCCAGCTGCAGGCCGGTGACCTGTTTGTGGCGCTCAAAGGCGAGCGCATGGACGCCAACGATTTTCTGCCACAGGCCCGGGCTGCCGGCACCGTGGCCGCCGTGGCCCACCGTGGTCTGGAGGCCGCCGGGCTGGCCGGTATCGAAGTGGCCGACAGCACCCTGGCGCTGGGCGACATTGCGGCCGGCTGGCGGGCGCAGTTCGGTCTGCCGCTGGTGGCCATCACGGGCAGCAACGGCAAGACCACGGTCACCCAGATGGTGGCCAGCATCCTGCGTGCCGCCGCCGGTGAGGCGGCTTTTGCCACGCAGGGCAACTTCAACAACGCCATCGGCGTGCCGCTGACCCTGCTGCGTCTGCAGGCGCAGCACCGCCTGGGCGTGGTGGAGCTGGGCATGAACCACCCCGGCGAGATTGCCGAGCTGGCGCGCATTGCCCAGCCCACCGTGGCCTTGGTGAACAACGCCCAGCGCGAGCACCAGGAATTCATGCACACCGTGCAGGCGGTGGCCGAAGAGAACGGCAGCGTGTTTGCCTTCCTGCCGGCTGATGGCGTGGCGGTGTTCCCTGCGGACGAAGAATTCACCGCGCTGTGGCGCGCGCTGGCGGGGAACCGCCGTCAGCTGACCTTCGGTGGCGAAGGCGCCGATGTGCGCTGCACCACCGCGCAGTGGCAAGGTGGCGCATGGCAGGTCCAGTTGCAGACGCCGGCAGGTGCCGTGGCTTGCCAGCTGCACATTGCCGGGCGCCACAACGTGCGCAATGCCCAGGCCGCTGCGGCCTGTGCACTGGCTGCGGGGGTGCCTCTACAGGCCATCGGGGAAGGGCTGAATGCCTTCCGCCCGGTGAAGGGACGCTCGCGTTCGGCCGCCTTGCAGGTCCATGGCCGCAGCGTGGCTTTGGTGGACGATACCTACAATGCCAACCCCGATTCGATGCAGGCCGCGATTGCGGTACTGGCCGAATTGCCGGCGCCGCGTGTGCTGGTGCTGGGTGACATGGGCGAAGTGGGTACGCAAGGCCCGCAGTTCCATGCCGAGATCGGTGCGGCTGCGCATGCGGCCGGGATCGAGCATGTGTTGGCATACGGTGCGCTGATGCAGCACGCCGTGCAGGCCTGTGGTGACACGGGCCGTCATTTTTCAGACAAGGCTGCATTGAATGAAGCAGTCCTGGCATTGCTGCCCCAGGCGGGCAGCGTGCTGGTCAAGGGTTCGCGAAGCATGAAGATGGAAGAGGTGGTGCAGGCGCTGGAGTCTGCCCAGGAAGGGGGCGCAGCATGCTGCTGATACTCGCCCAGTGGTTGCAGGATCTGTTTCCGGACCTGACGTTTTTGCGCGTGGTGCAGTACATCACGTTCCGTGCGGTGATGGCGGCGCTGACGGCGCTGCTGATCGGCCTGTGGATCGGCCCCAAGGCCATCCGCATGCTCACGGCCCTGAAGGTGGGCCAGCCGGTGCGTGGCTATGCCATGCAGACCCATCTGGTCAAGAACGGCACGCCCACCATGGGGGGTGTGCTGATCCTGTTTGCGATTTCGGTCTCCACCCTGCTGTGGTTCGATCTGTCGAACCGCTTTGTCTGGATCGTGCTGCTGGTGACCTTGGGCTTTGGTGCCATCGGCTGGGTGGATGACTGGCGCAAGGTGGTCAACAAGGATCCCGAAGGCATGCGTTCGGGCGAAAAGTACTTCTGGCAGTCGGTCATCGGTCTGGTGGCCGCGCTGTACCTGGTGTTCAGCATTTCCGAGAATTCCAACGGCCGCGTGCTGGAGCTGTTCATCACCTGGGTGCAGTCCGGCTTCTCGCTGGACCTGCCGCCCAAGGCCGGTCTGCAAGTGCCTTTCTTCAAGGAAATCAGCTATCCGCTGGGCGTGCTGGGCTTTGTGGTGATGACCTATCTGGTCATCGTGGGCGCCAGCAATGCGGTCAACCTCACCGACGGCCTGGATGGCCTAGCCATCATGCCGGTGATCATGGTGGGCACGGCGCTGGGCATTTTTGCCTATGTGACCGGCAATGCCAGCTATGCCAAGTACCTGCATTTCCCCAGCATTCCCGGTACCGGCGAGCTGATGATCTTCTGCGGCGCCATGGCGGGTGCGGGTCTGGCCTTTCTGTGGTTCAACGCCCACCCGGCCCAGATCTTCATGGGCGATGTGGGGGCGCTGGCCCTGGGCGCAGCCCTGGGCACCATTGCGGTGATCGTGCGCCAGGAAATCGTGCTGGCCATCATGGGCGGCATCTTCGTGGCCGAGGCCGTGTCGGTGATGCTGCAGGTGACGTACTTCAAGTACACCAAGAAGCGCTATGGCGAAGGCCGCCGTCTGCTGAAGATGGCCCCCTTGCACCACCACTTCGAAAAGAGTGGCTGGAAAGAGACGCAGGTGGTGATCCGTTTCTGGATCATCACCATGCTGCTGTGCCTGATCGGCCTGTCCACGCTGAAGCTGAGGTGACAGCCATGGCAGACCACGACCTCCAGCCACCCGTCACCCCTCCCACGCCCGAGGCGCTGGAAGGGGAGCGCCTGCCCGTGCCGGTGAATCCGGCGGACACAGATACATTGGGCGTTGACGCTGTAGTTGATGTGGCAGGCTCCGAAGCCGTGTCAGAGCGCGCTGCCGCCGATGCCGACACCAGTGCTGCGGAGGACATTGCCCCCGCGCTGGATACGGTCGAAGTGCCCGCTGCGCCGCCCGCGGTGGAGCCGGTGCCGGATATTTCCACGCTGAGCGCCGCCAAGGATGCGGCGGCCTTCGTGGCCCAGATCTTTGCCGACCCGAGCATCTCCGATGCGGCCGACAGCGAGGTCACGGCAGTGCAGGCCGCCGCCGAGCAGGAGCCCGTGGTGGAGCTGCCCCCGGTGCCGGCGCTGTGGCCGCAGGGCCAGACGCAGCACCTGCAGGGCCAGCGCGTGCTGGTGCTGGGGCTGGGGATTTCGGGCATCGCCATGGCGCGCTGGTGCATACGTGCCGGTGCCGAGGTGACGGTGGCCGACACGCGTGCAGCCCCGCCCCATCTGCCCACCCTGCAGACCGAGCTGCCCGGCGTGCGCTTTGTGGCCGGTGACTTCACGGCCGCTTTGGTGGACGGCCAGAACCTGACCGCGGTCTACCGTTCCCCGGGCCTGAGCCCCGAGACCGTGGCCGCAGTCTTTGACGCTGCGCGCGCCATCGGTCTGCCGGTGGGCGGCGAGCTGGATCTGTTTGCCATGGCGCTGAAGGGCCTGGCCCAGGCCCATGGCTATGCGCCCAAGGTGCTGGCCATCACCGGCACCAACGGCAAGACCACCGTCACCTCGTTGACCGGCCAGTTGCTGGAGCATGCCGGCCTGACGGTGGGTGTGGCCGGCAACATCGGCCCTTCGCTGCTGGACACGCTGTCGGCACGTATCGATGCGCAGGACCTGCCGCAGGCCTGGGTGCTGGAGTTGTCCAGCTTCCAGCTCGACGGGGTGCAGGGCTTCGAGCCCACGGCGGCCACGGTGCTGAACATCACCCAGGACCATCTGGACTGGCATGGTGGCATGCCTGCCTATGCAGCTGCCAAGGCGCGCATCTTCGGCGACAAGGCACTGATGGTGCTCAACCGCGAAGACCGCACGGTGATGGACATGCTGCCGCCACCGGTCAAGGTCAAGCTGCAAAAGCCGCAGCTGCGCGCCCATGTCACGTTCGGCGCCGACATGCCGCGCAGCCCCGGGGACTTCGGTATCGAAGTGGTGGGCGGCATGGCCTGGCTGGTGCGGGCCATGGAATCCGACGAAGTCGGTCGCCGCTCGCGCGATCTGCAGGATGATTTGTTTATCCAGCGCCTGCTGCCGGCCGATGCGCTGCGTATCCGTGGCCGCCACAACGCCACCAACGCGCTGGCTGCGCTGGCCTTGGCCCAGGGCGCAGGCTGCGCGCTGGCCCCGATGCTCTATGGCCTGCGGGAATACCGGGGAGAGCCCCACCGCGTCCAGCCCATCGGCATGGTGGGCGGTATCGAGTATTTCGACGACAGCAAGGGCACCAATGTGGGTGCCACGGTGGCAGCGCTGACCGGCCTGGGGGCCGACCGCCGCATCGTGCTGATTCTGGGCGGTCTGGGCAAAGGCCAGGATTTTTCGCCGCTGGCAGCGCCGGTGTCGCGCTATGTGCGTGCCGTGGTGCTGATCGGCCGCGATGCGCCGCAGATCCGTGCGGCGCTGGCCGGCGAAGGGGTGCCGCTGTCGGATGCCGACAGCATGGAGGCCGCCGTGCGCCAGGCCACGGCCCAGGCGCAGGCCGGCGATGCCGTGCTGATGTCGCCCGCGTGCGCCAGCATGGACATGTTCCGTGACTATGCCCACCGTGCCGAGGTGTTCGTCGAGTCCGTGCGCCAGCTGGCCCGCGATGCCGGCCACGAGCTGGAAGGAGCCGAATGATGGACATGTCCAGCGTGCTCCAACGCGTATCCAACTGGTTTGGCGGTACGTCCGACAAGCCGGTGGATGTGCTGCCGGTGCGCGTGGGCGGCACGGAATACCGTGCCACGCCGGCACGGCCGGTGCAGATGCTGGGTCTGGACCAGGCGCTGGTGTGGGTGGTCATCGCCTTGCTGACCTGGGGCGTGGTGATGGTGTATTCGGCCTCGATCGCCATGCCGGACAACCCCCGTTTCGGCAAGATCGAGCCCTACCACTTCGTGCTGCGCCATGTGATTGCGCTGGGCGTCGGTTTTGTCGGTGCGCTGCTGGCCTTCCAGATCTCGATGAAGACCTGGGAGCGCATGGCGCGCAAGCTGTTCATCCTCTCCATCCTGCTGCTGGTGGCCGTGCTGGTGCCGCATGTGGGCGTGGTGGTGAACGGGGCGCGGCGCTGGATTTCGCTGGGCATCATGAACTTCCAGCCTTCCGAGCTGGCCAAGTTTGCGGTGCTGGTCTATGCGGCCGACTACATGGTGCGCCGCATGGAGATGAAGGAGCGCTTCTTCCGCGCGGTGCTGCCCATGGCGGCGGCCGTGTTCGTCTGCGGCGTGCTGCTGCTGGCCGAGCCGGACATGGGGGCGTTCATGGTGATCGTGGTGATCTCCATGGGCATCCTGTTCCTGGGCGGTGTGAACGCGCGCATGTTCTTCCTGATGGCGGCGCTGGTCATCGGTGCCTTCGTCATCATGATCGCCTTCTCCGACTGGCGGCGCGAGCGCATCTTTGCCTACCTCGACCCCTGGGACATGAAGCACGCGCTGGGCAAGGGCTACCAGCTGTCGCATGCGCTGATCGCCATCGGCCGGGGCGAGCTGTTCGGCGTGGGTCTGGGCCGCAGCGTGGAAAAGCTGCACTGGCTGCCGGAAGCGCACACCGACTTTCTGCTGTCGGTGATCGGCGAAGAGTTCGGTCTGGTCGGCCTGCTGGTGCTGATTGTGGCCTTTGTCTGGCTGACGCGCCGGATCATGGAAATCGGCCGCCAGGCGATTGCGCTGGACCGGGTGTTTTCCGGTCTGGTGGCGCAGGGTGTGGCCATCTGGATTGGCTTCCAGGCCTTCATCAACATGGGCGTGAACCTGGGCGCGCTGCCCACCAAGGGGCTGACGCTGCCGCTGATGAGCTTCGGCGGATCGGCTGTGCTGATGAACCTGATTGCCATCGCGGTGGTGCTGCGCATTGATTACGAGAACAAGGTCCTCATGCCATCGGGCAGGGGAGCAGTGAAATGACAGAGAAAGTGGCACTGGTCATGGCGGGCGGAACGGGAGGACATATCTTCCCGGGTCTGGCCGTGGCGCAGGCTTTGCGGGAGCGCGGCTGGCGCGTGCACTGGCTGGGTGCGCCCGGCAGCATGGAATCCCGTCTGGTTCCGCCCCAGGGCTTTGCCCTGGAAACGATTGAATTCGGCGGCGTGCGTGGCAAGGGGCTGGTGACGCTGGCCCTGCTGCCGCTGCGCCTGCTCAAGGCCTTCTGGCAGGCATGGCGCGTGGTGCGCCGCGTCCAGCCCGATGTGCTGGTGGGCTTTGGCGGCTACATCACCTTCCCCGGCGGGATGATGGGCGTGCTGGCCGGCAAGAAGCTGGTACTGCACGAACAGAACTCGGTGGCAGGGACCGCCAACAAGGTGCTGGCCAGCGTGGCCGACCGGGTGTTCACGGCGTTCCCGAACGTGTTTGCCAAGGGCCGCTGGGTGGGCAATCCACTGCGCGAAGCCTTTGTGCGCCAGCCCGAGCCCGAGGCCCGCTTTGCCGGGCGCAGCGGCCCGCTCAAACTGCTGGTGGTCGGCGGCAGCCTGGGCGCCAAGGCGCTGAACGACATCGTGCCCCAGGCGCTGGCGTTGATTCCGGCGGCGCAGCGCCCCAGCGTGCTGCACCAGAGCGGCGCCAAGCAGATCGACGAACTGCGGGCCAACTATGCCGCCGCCGGCGTGCAGGCGGAGCTGACCCCCTTCATTGATGACACGGCCCAGGCCTTTGCCGATGCCGATGTGATTGTCTGCCGTGCCGGTGCCAGCACCGTGACCGAAATCGCCGCTGTCGGTGCGGCAGCGGTGTTCGTGCCTTTCCCCCATGCGGTGGATGACCACCAGACCGCCAATGCCCGCTTCCTGGTGGAGCAGGGCGGTGGCTGGCTGATTCCGCAAAAGGCGCTGACGGCTGAAAAATTGGCAGAAATGCTACAGAATACGGAGCGTTCTACGCTGCTTGAACGGGCGAGAGACGCTAAGAAAATGCAAAAGATTCAGGCTACCCACGAGGTCGTGGCGGCATGCGAGGAGTTGTCCGCATGAAGCACGCCATCCAGAACATCCATTTCGTCGGCATCGGCGGTGCCGGCATGAGCGGCATCGCCGAGGTGCTGCACAACCTGGGCTACCGCGTCTCGGGCTCGGACCTGTCCAGCTCGGCCGTGCTGCAGCGCCTGCAGTCGCTGGGCATCCACACCTTTGTGGGCCATGCGGCCGAACATATCGGTCACGCCGATGTGGTGGTCACCTCCACGGCGGTGCAGGGCAGCAACCCCGAGGTGGTGGCGGCCCGCGAGAAGAAGATTCCCGTCGTGCCGCGTGCGCTGATGCTGGCGGAGCTGATGCGCTTCAAGCAGGGCATCGCCATTGCCGGAGCCCATGGCAAGACCACCACCACCAGCCTGGTGACCAGCGTGCTGGCCGAAGCCGGCCTGGATCCCACGTTCGTGATCGGCGGCAAGCTCAACAGCGCCGGCGCCAATGCCAAGCTGGGCCATGGCGACTACATCGTGGTGGAGGCCGACGAGTCCGATGCGTCGTTCCTGAACCTGCTGCCGGTGATGGCCGTGGTCACGAACATCGATGCCGACCACATGGAAACCTACGGCCATGACTTCGGCAAGCTCAAGCAGGCGTTTGTGGATTTCCTGCACCGCATGCCTTTCTATGGCCGCGCCATCCTGTGCGTGGACAGCCCGGCCGTGCGCGAGATCCTGCCGCAGCTGGCCCGTCCGGTGACCACCTACGGCTTTGCCGAGGATGCCCAGGTGCGGGCCGTCAATGTGCGCGCCGTGGCCGGTCAGATGCATTTCACCGTGCGCCGCAGCAATGGCCAGCCCATGCCGGACCTGGAGGTGGTGCTGAGCCTGCCGGGCGAGCACAACGTGCTCAACGCGCTGTCTGCCGTGGCTGTGGCCATGGAACTGGAAATTCCCGACGCCGCATTGCTGCGCGCTCTGGAAGGTTTCAAGGGCGTGGGCCGTCGCTTCCAGCGCTACGGCGAATTGCCTGCAGCCCAGGGCGGCGTGTTCACGGTGATCGACGACTACGGCCACCATCCGGTGGAAATGGCGGCCACGCTGGCCGCCGCCCGTGGCGCCTTCCCGGGCCAGCGCCTGGTGCTGGCCTTCCAGCCGCACCGCTACACCCGCACGCGCGACTGCTTTGAAGATTTCGTGCAGGTCATCGGCCATGCCGACAGCGTGCTGCTGTCCGAGGTGTATGCCGCCGGTGAAGCGCCCATCGTGGCGGCCGATGGCCGTTCCCTGACCCGTGCATTGCGCGTGGCAGGCCGGGTGGAACCAATTTTTGTTGAGCAAATCGCTGATATGCCCCAGGCAATTGCGGACAATGCTCGGTCTGGCGATGTGGTGCTGTGCATGGGGGCGGGCTCGATTGGCGCCGTCCCGGGGAAATTGGTCGAAATGCTATCGAAGAGTGAGCGGTCTGGGCAAACGGGAGGTGCGCAGTGAGTACGCACGCACAAGATATGGATGTCCAGGCACTGGGCAAGGTCGCCGTCTTGATGGGCGGCAGCTCGTCCGAGCGCGAAGTCTCGCTGATGTCCGGCAGCGGTGTGCTGCAGGCCCTGCGTTCGCAGGGGGTGGATGCCCATGCGTTTGACCCTGCGGAACGCGATATCGGTGAGCTGAAGAAAGAGGGTTTTGCCCGCTGCTTCATCGCCTTGCATGGCCGCCACGGCGAGGACGGCACGGTGCAGGGTGCGCTGGAATTGCTGCGCATTCCCTATACCGGCCCGGGCGTGATGGCCTCCAGCATGGCCATGGACAAGGTCATGACCAAGCGCATCTGGCGCTTCGAAGGCCTGCCCACACCGGATTGGCGCATGGTGGCCAGCGCGGACCAGACCCGCGCGGCATTCGCGGCGCTGGGTGCGCCCATGATCGTCAAGCCGGCACGCGACGGCTCCAGCATGGGGCTGACCAAGGTGGAGGACGCCAGCCAGTGCGAAGCGGCCTATGCCCTGGCTGCCAAGTACGACGAAGAAGTGCTGTGCGAGCAGTTCATCTCCGGGGACGAAACCACCTGCGCCGTGCTGGGTGAAGGCCGGGGCGCACAGGCCCTGCCCGTGATCCGCATCGTCGCGCCGGACGGCAACTACGACTACCAGAACAAGTACTTCACCGACGTCACGCAGTACCACTGCCCGAGCGGCCTGCCGGCCGAGGAAGAGGCCGAGATCCAGCGCATCGTCGAGCAGGCATTCCGCACGCTGGGCTGCCGCGGCTGGGCGCGTGCCGACATCATGATCCGCGCCAGCGACCGCAAGCCCTTCCTGCTGGAAATCAACACCTCGCCGGGCATGACCGGCCATTCGCTGGTGCCCATGGCCGCACGGGCCAAGGGCATCTCGTACGAAGCGCTGTGCCTGCGCATTCTGGCGACGGCCTCGCTGGATGGCGACGCACACGCCGTGGAAGGGATTGCCTGATGCGCCACGCACTGCCCCTGGACGTCCGCCTGATGAACGCGACCGCGTCGGTCCTGTTCGCGGGCTGTGCCGTCCTGCTGGTGGCGGTGCTGGGCTGGTGGGCAGTGCGCCATCCGGCGTTCTCGATCGCGCGCATCGTGGTCGAAGGCGAGCTGGTGCACAACAACGCGGTGACGCTGCGGGCCAATGTGGCCCCCAGCCTGACCGGCAATTTCTTTACCGTGGACCTGGCCGGCGCACGCAAGGCGTTCGAGCTGGTGCCCTGGGTGCGCACCGCCGAAGTGCGGCGCGAGTTCCCCAACAGCCTGCGCGTGATCCTGAAGGAGCATGTGGCCCAGGCGTACTGGGGGCCGGAGAACGGCACTTCCATGGTCAATGCCATGGGCGAGGTGTTCGAGGCCAATGTGGGTGAGGTGGAGCGCGAAGGCCTGCCCCGTCTGCAGGGCCCGGAAGGCTCGGCGCCCCAGGTGCTGGCCATGTTCTACGCACTGGAGCCGGCCTTCGAGCCGCTGCAGGTGGAAGTGGACGCCCTGACGCTGCGTGACCGCGGCAGCTGGGTGGCGCGCCTGGACAACGATGCCGTGATCGAGCTGGGCAATGGCTCCCCCGAACAGGTGCTGCAGCGTGCCCAGCGTTTCGTGCGCACGCTGGGCCAGGTCACCGGCCAGTACCAACGCCGTGCCGATGCACTGGAATATGCAGATTTGCGCTATCCCGATGGCTATGCGCTGCGCCTCAAGGGCGTGACCACCGTGTCGCGCGAACGGGCCTTGCAGCTGAGCCGGGATGCCGCAGCGAGAGAAAAGAAGAAAACCCGAACAACCGAGGGCAGGAACTGATATGGCAAGAGAATACAAAGACGTGGTCGTGGGACTGGACATTGGTACCGCCAAGGTCATGGCCGTTGTCGCCGAAGTCATGCCTGGCGGAGAACTCAAGCTGGCGGGGCTGGGTGTGGCACCCAGCAACGGCCTCAAGCGCGGTGTGGTGGTGAACATCGACGCCACGGTGCAAAGCATCCAGCAGGCGCTGAAGGAAGCCGAGCTGATGGCCGACTGCAAGATCCAGCGCGTGCACACCGGCATCACCGGCAGCCATATCCGCGGCCTGAACCAGAGCGGCATGGTGGCCATCAAGGACAAGGAAGTCACCCAGGCCGATGTGGCCCGCGTGATCGAGACTGCCAAGGCCGTCAGCATCTCGTCCGACCAGCGTCTGCTGCTGGTGGAGCCGCAGGAATTCGTGATCGACGGCCAGGATGTGAAAGAGCCGATCGGCATGAGCGGCATCCGCCTGGAAGCCAAGGTGCACATCGTGACCGGCGCGCAGAGCGCAGCCGAGAACATCATCAAGTGCGTGCGCCGCTGCGGCCTGGAAGTGGAACAGCTGCTGCTGAACCCGCTGGCCGCCAGCCAGGCCGTGCTGACCGATGACGAACGCGAACTGGGCGTGGCCCTGGTGGACATCGGCGCCGGCACCACCGATGTCGCCATCTTCACCGGCGGTGCGATCCGCCACACGGCCGTGATCCCGATCGCCGGTGACCTGATCACCAGCGACATCGCCATGGCGCTGCGCACCCCCACCAAGGACGCGGAAGACATCAAGGTCGAAAGCGGCTACGCCAAGCAGATGCTGGCCGACCCGGACAGCCAGGTCGAAGTGCCGGGCCTGGGCGATCGCAGCCCCCGCATGATCAGCAAGCAGGCGCTGGCCGGCGTGATCGAGCCGCGTGTGGAAGAAATCTTCTCGCTGGTGCACCAGGTCATCCGCGAGTCCGGTTACGAAGAAGTCCTGTCCTCCGGGATCGTGCTCACAGGCGGCAGCGCCGTGATGCCCGGCATGGTGGAGCTGGGCGAAGACATTTTCCTCAAACCCGTGCGCCGCGGAGTACCTCAGTACGCCAGCGCCTTGGCCGACATGGTGGCGCAACCGCGCTCGGCCACGGTGATGGGATTGTTAGAGGAGGCTCGCATGGCGCGTATGCGCGGTTTCAAGGTGGCACAAAAGAGTGGGTCTGTGAAGACCGCTTTTGGGCGATTCAAAGACTTCATTGTGGGAAACTTCTAACTATGTGCTCTCGACGTTTGCGCATCACGGGGCCTCCCACGGATTTTCGCTATCAGCGATACCGAAGAACAGCCAAAACGACAGCAGCAGTGACCAATTACGTAGAAATTTCAGGAGCACCAACATGACCATCGAAATGATCGAAGCCGAAGAATTCAACCAGGGCACACGAATCAAGGTGATCGGCGTGGGCGGCGGTGGCAGCAATGCCGTGGAGCACATGATTGCCTGCAATGTGCAGGGTGTGGAGTTTGTCTGCGCCAACACGGACGCCCAGGCACTGATCCGTAGCAATGCACATCGCACCATCCAGCTGGGCCAAAGCGGTCTGGGTGCCGGCAGCAAGCCCGACAAGGGCCGTGATGCCGCTGAAGTGGCGGTCGAAGACATCCGCGCTGCCATCGATGGCGCCCACATGCTGTTCATCACGGCCGGCATGGGCGGCGGCACCGGCACCGGCGCTGCACCGGTGATTGCCCGTGTGGCCAAGGAAATGGGCATCCTGACGGTGGGCGTGGTGACCAAGCCCTTCGACTGGGAAGGCAGCCGCCGCATGTCCAACGCCGATGGTGGCCTGTCCGAGCTGGAAGCCAACGTCGACTCGCTGATCGTGGTGCTGAACGAAAAGCTCCTGGAAGTGCTGGGTGACGATATCTCCCAGGACGAAGCCTTCGCCCACGCCAACGATGTGCTGAAGAACGCGGTGGGCGGCATTGCCGAAATCATCAACGAGTACGGCCATGTGAACGTCGACTTTGAAGACGTGCGCACCGTGATGGGCGAGCCCGGCAAGGCCATGATGGGCACGGCCCGCGCATCCGGTCCGGACCGCGCCCGCATCGCGGCCGAACAGGCTGTGGCCTGCCCGCTGCTGGAAGGCATCGACCTGTCGGGCGCCCGCGGTGTGCTGGTGCTGGTGACCGCCGCCAAGGGCAGCCTGAAGCTGTCGGAGTCGCGTCTGGCCATGTCCACCATCAACGCCTACGCTTCGCCCGATGCGCACGTGATCTACGGCGCGGCCTACGACGACTCGCTGGGTGACGACATCCGCGTGACCGTGGTGGCCACCGGTCTGGCCCGCCAGAACGCCCGCCGCCAGCCGATGTCGGTGGTGCAGGGCGGTCTGCGCACCGGTACCGACGGCATGTACGCGATGCCGACGGCCTCCATGGGTGCCGCAGTCTCCGGCGCCGCTCCTTCCATCGGTGCAGTGGGCCAGGCCGACTACGGCGGCATGAACGTGCCCAGCGTGTGGCGTACCAACCGTACCCAGGCCGCAGCCCGTGTGGATGCTCTGTCCTCCGGCGGCATGGACGATCTGGAGATCCCGGCCTTCCTGCGCAAGCAGGCTGACTGACGGTTTCCCGTAAAACCACCAGCAGGCCCGCAGCGCGCAAGCGCTCGGGCCCATTTTTTTGCCCGGCAATGGCACTGCAGCAATCGCAGCTATTGGGATTTCCCATGACCGTGCCCGGCAGGAAAATGCCGCAGATCGGTAAAATTGGCACCATGCTTCAGCAACGCAC
Source organism: Comamonas terrigena NBRC 13299 (assembly GCF_006740045.1). NCBI lineage: Bacteria > Pseudomonadati > Pseudomonadota > Betaproteobacteria > Burkholderiales > Comamonadaceae > Comamonas > Comamonas terrigena. The sequence goes on along the minus strand of NZ_AP019749.1, from coordinate 3,944,056 downwards.
CCTCAAGACCATCACCCGTGCCGTGGGCATGGGTCTGCACAGCGGCCAGCGGGTCGAAATGACCTTGCGCCCGGCGCAGCCCGATACCGGCATCGTCTTCCGGCGTGTGGATTTGCCAGAGCCGGTGGACATTCCCGTCAATGCCATGTCGGTGGCCGATACGCGCATGGCCACCACCATTGCCACGGGCAGTGCCAAGGTGCACACCATCGAGCACCTGATGTCCGCCCTGTGCGGCCTGGGCATAGACAACCTCTATATCGACATCACGGCCGAGGAAGTGCCCATCCTGGATGGGTCTTCGTCGTCCTTCGTGTTTCTGCTGCAAAGCGCGGGCATCGAAACCCAGAATGCACCCCGCCGCTTCATCCGGGTGACCAAGCCGGTGGAAGTGCGCGAAGGCGAGGGGGCCAACCTGAAATGGGCCCGCTTCGAGCCCTACCATGGCTTCAAGCTGCGCTTTGACATCGACTTCGCCCACCCGGCCGTGGATTCCACCGGCCAGTCGGTGGAGTTCGACCTGGGCGCCGGCAACTACCCGCGCGACATCGCCCGGGCCCGCACCTTCGGTTTCACCAAGGATGTGGAAATGCTGCGCAACAACGGCCTGGCGCTGGGTGGCGGGCTGGACAATGCCATCGTCATGGACGACTACAAGGTCCTGAACAGCGACGGCCTGCGCTATGACGACGAGTTCGCCAAGCACAAGATACTGGACGCCATGGGCGATCTGTACGCCGTGGGCAAGCCGCTGCTGGCGGCCTACAGCGCGTTCCGTTCGGGCCACGGCATGAACAACCAGCTGCTGCGCGCGCTGATGGCCGACCCGTCGGCCTGGGAAGTGGTCAGCTTTGACAGCGACCGCAAGGCGCCGGCGGGCTTTGCCCAGCTCGCCCAGGCCTGGTAAGCCGGTTCCGGGCGGCTGCAGATGCTGATCTTTCGCTGGCTGGCCTCTGTGCTGCTGCTGGGCTCGGCCCTGTGCTTTGTGTTCTACCTGGGAACCGGGCAGGCGCGGTACAAGCGCTGGGGGCTGCTGGTGCTGAAGTGGACCGTGGTGGCTGCGCTGGCCTTTTTTGCGGTGCTGATCTTCGGGCGCATCGTCTGACGGCGTGGTTCCGTGGGGCCGTGCAGCGGCGGGTTCGGGCCGTGCATGCTGCGCTCCACAGGCTTTCTGTCACGCAATTTACGGTTTGCAAAGCACTGTCACCTCGCCGCAAAGCTGCGGTAAAACCGGCGCTGCAGCATTCCCGCTCCGCTGCAATCGGTGCATGATGGTGCACATGCCGGTTCTTGTGCTGGCCCTTCTCACCCCAGGAAAGGAGTGTCCGATGAAAAAAATGTCTGCACTGGCAGCCGCCCTGGCTCTTGGCATGGGGATGTCGGCTGTGGCTCAAGCCCAGCCCCACCGCAATGACGACCGCCGCGGTCCGCCTTCGCATTCCCAGGGCAATGGCCATTACAAGCACGATGACCGCCGCAATGACCGCCGCGACTGGGACCGTGACCACCGCCGCGACGACCGGAGAGATGACCGCCGTGACGACCGCGATTTCCGCCGGGGCGCCGGCCCGGACCACCGCTGGGTCAAGGGCTACCGCGTGCCCCCGCAGTACCGGGGACCGCAGTATGTGGTGCAGGACTGGCGCGGCCACCACCTGAGTGCGCCGCCCCGCGGCTACCACTGGGTGCAGTACGGCGGCGACTACATGCTGGTGGCGATTGCCACGGGCGTGATCACCCAGCTGATCCTGAGCGGCGTGCGCTACTGAGTCCCGGCGCCCGTCAGCAACAAAGGCACCCTGCGGGGTGCCTTTTTGCATGGTGGCATGCCGCCAGCGGAACTAAAGGTGCTGCAGGTGGGGCGGCAGTCAGTAGGTGCGTCCGCCTTTGTACAGCGCATGCTGGCGGCGCTGCAAGGTGGTCTCCTGGGCCAGCCGGTCCATCACATGGCCGGCATGGGCATGGGTGATGGCCAGGCCCAGTGCATCGGCCGCATCGGGGCCGGGCAGACCGGGTAGCTGGAGCATGCGTTTGACCATCTCCTGCACCTGGTCCTTGGCTGCTCGGCCGTGGCCGGTGATGGCTTTCTTCATCTGCAGCGCCGTGTATTCGGCCACCGGCAGCCCGTGCATCACCAGTGCCGCAATGGCTGCCCCCCGGGCCTGCCCCAGCAGCAGCGTGGACTGGGGGTTGACGTTGACGAAGACGATTTCGACGGACGCGGTGGCCGGCTGGTAGCGGGTGATGACCTCTCCAATGCCTTCGTACAGGATTTTCAGCCGCGCCGGCAGATCGCCCAGTTCCACCCCGGGCGTGCGCGTGGTGCGGATGGTGCCGCAGGCCACATAGCGCAGTTGCTGGCCTTCGCGGTCCACCACGCCGAAGCCGGTGGTTTGCAGGCCGGGGTCGATACCGAGAATGCGCATGAAAAAGTGCTGTAAACAAAGAGGAGTCGGCGCACACCGCGCCGCCCGGCGATTGTGCCCCATGCCCGGGATACACTGCGCGTCCTGCCTGTTTGCCCGCTGTGTGTGCCCATGTCCCTGCCTGTCCATCGACGTCTGTTGCGCGCCTTGTGGCGCGGAGTGTGGGGGCTGGGTGCCGCCGTGCTGCTGTTCCTGGGCTGGCGCATCGCGGTGCTGGCCACCACGCCCGCTGAGCGCCAAGCGGACGTCGTGCAGCAGGTCTTCAGCACCGAAGCCCTGCCGCCTTTCACGCCGGAGCACCTGGCCCTGGTACGCGGCTTGCGGGTCTGGTGGCTGCCGGTGGAGTCCGGGGCGCCGGGCGTGGACCCGCGGCAGCCGCTGCGGGGGGCAGATTCCAGTGCGTCCAGCGTGCAGCTGGCGCAGCAGTTGCTGGCGACCGACGATGCGGCGCTGGCCATGCGGAGGCTGGTGGAGGTGGCGCGCTGGGTGTACCCCTTTGTGGAGCGGGCCCGCCTGGCGCCGGGGCGCTATGCGGTGCCTGCCGAGTTGCAGGCGCAGCTGCCCGGGGTGCAGCAGGGCCAGTTCCAGCTGCGTGCAGAACATCTGACGCTGCTGCGCGGCGCCATCTGGCAGGAGCTGACGGGGCCCAGCCTGGACGCGGTGCTGGCCGAAAGCACCGAGGCCGAGCCGCTGTGGCCCATGCCCTTCATCGACGGCAAGCGCCCCTATGGCGACCGGTCCTACTACACCATCGACATGGCGGAGCTGCTGGGCAGTCCGTTCGCACTGGATGCGCGCGGCCACGCCATCATCGTGCCGGCCCGCGATGCGGCGCTGAAGCGCCTGCATGAGGAAACGCTGACCGCGCTGCAGCTGCTGTTCCTGTACGGCGAGATGGACGGGATGGCGCCTTTACGGTAGCGGCGTGGCCGCCATGCGGCGCTGGATGGCGCTGCTGCGCTGGTTCAGGTAGGGCGAGCGCGGGTTGGCCTCGAAGTGGCGCGGGTTGGGCAGCATCACCGCCAGGCGGGCGGCTTCGGCCGGGGTCAGCCCGGCGGCGCTCTTGCCGAAGTAATGCCGGGCTGCGGCCTCGGCGCCAAAGATGCCGTTGCCCCATTCCACGCTGTTGAGGTAGATCTCCAGAATGCGCTGCTTGCTCAGCAGCAGTTCCAGCAGATGGGCCAGCACCAGCTCCTGGCCTTTGCGCAGCATATTGCGCTCGCCGGACAGCAGCAGGTTCTTGGCCAGCTGCTGGGTGATGGTGGAGCCGCCAAACAGGCGCGCAGGCCGGGTGGACTGCTTGCGCGCCGCGCGGTGTTCTTCCTTGGCATTGCGCTCCATGGCGCGTTCGATGGCGTCCCAGCGCACGCCGCCGTGTTCCACGAACTGGTCGTCTTCCGAGGTCAGCACGGCGCGCTTGAGGTGGTCCGAGATCTGGGCATAGTCCACCCAGCGCTGCTGCCAGGGACGCTCGGCACCATCTTTCCACTGCTGCCACATTTCCGAGCGCTGGAAGGTGGTGGATTCGGGCGCCACCACCACCATCAACCCGATGCGCAGCACAAAGAACAGCTGCAGTCCCACTGCCGCCAGCAGCACCAGACCCAGCCAACGTTCGAATGCCTTCATGCGCAGACTCCGTCGGCCCTGGCTCAGTGGGCGGCTTCGGTGGCCAGCAGGGCGCGCAGTTCGGCCAGCACCAGGGCCGAAGGCGGGCGCACACCGCGCCACAGCGCGAAGGATTCCGCGGCCTGTTCCACCAGCATGCCCAGGCCGTCGCGGCCCGTGGCGCCGTGCAGCGCGGCCCAGTCCAGGAACGCGGCGGCGGCGGGGCCGTACATCATGTCGTAGGCCAGGCTACCGGGACGCAGCACCGTGGCCGGCACGGGAACGCCCGCACCCTGCAGGCTGGCGGCCGTGCCATTGATGACCACGTCAAAGTCACCGTCCAGCGCCTGCTGCGCTTGTGCCTGCAGCACCACGTTCTGGCGTGCTGCCAGTTCCGCATGCTGGGCGACCAGCGCTTCGGCCTTGGCCGCCGTGCGGTTGCAGACCACGATGCGGCGGGGCGACTGCTCCAGCAGCGGGCCGAGCACGCCGGCCGCGGCGCCACCGGCGCCGATCAGTAGAATGTCCTTGCCGGCCAGTGCCACGCCGGCATTGCGGGTGATGTCGGCCACCAGGCCCAGGCCGTCGGTGTTGTCGGCATACCAGCTGCCATCGCTCTGCCGGGCCAGGGTGTTGGCCGCGCCGGCCAGCGCCACGCGCGGGCTCTGCCGGGCGGCCGCCTGGGCGGCTTCCAGCTTGAAAGGCACGGTGATGTTGCAGCCCTGGCCGCCGGCGGCGGCGAAGCCCGCCAGTGCCGTGGCAAAGCCGTCCAGCGGCGCCAGGCAGCGGTCGTACTGCAGCGCCTGGTCGGTCAGCGCGGCGAAGCGGGCGTGGATCCAGGGCGAGCGGCTGTGGGCCACGGGGTTGCCCATTACGCAGTAGGAGTCAGGAGCAGCAGTCATGTGTGGGCGCTGGCCAACGGGCAGCGTGAAATCCGGAAAACAGGGCAGGGCCGCAGTGTCCGGGCAGGCATGGGGCGGCGGCGAAACGGCTGGGGTTCGCCGCGCAGCGGGGTGGTCTGCCGCTCACCGGACATCGGTCTGCAGCGTCTGGTCGCGGGTGAACTTGAAGCGGGACACCACGGCGATCTGGTCGGCCTTGGCGCGCATGGCCGGGCCAAAGTGGCCGTAGGGGCCGGCGGCGCGGGCAATGGCCTCGGCACGGGTGTCGAGCTGGCGGTTGCCCGAGCCCTGCACCACTTCGGTGGCCAGCACCTTGCCGTCGTGGTTGACGGTCAGGATCATGGTCAGCTCGCCATAGAGTTTCTTGCCGGCCTGCTCGGGGAAATTCTCGGTGCCCTTGTCTTCCACCTTGCGGCGCAGCGCGTCGTAGTAGACCGCGTAGACCTCCTCGCGCGTGGCGGGGCTGATGTAGCGTTTCTTGGGGCGGGCGTTTTCTTCGTTGATCCGCTTTTCGATTTCGGCCAGCAGCTTGACCAACTGCTGGCGGCGTTCCTGTTCCTGCGCCGCCTGCTTGCTGGACGCCTGTGGGGTCGGGTCCTGCTGCGGCAGCGTGGCCAGTTGCTTGCGCAGCTGGGTCAGCAGCACGCTCTGCTGCTCCTGCATGGCGTCGATCTCGCGCTGGCGGTTCTCGAAATCATCGCCAATGGCCGTGATGGCCGAGTAGGGCATGGGGCTGGTGGCCCGGCCCTGGGCCGCATCGCCGCCTCCGGCCAGCGCCGCCTGGGCAATGGCCTGGGCTTTTTCCGGCCGTTCCTGGGTGTGGGCGTTGACCAGAATCACCTCCAGCGGGGTGTCCTGGAACACGCGGTTGAACTGCTCGGGCGCCACAAAGCGTACGCTCAGCAGCACCGCGTGGACGGCCACCGAGACCCCCAGTGCAATCGACAGGGGGGACAGGGAGCGGAGGGCGGCAGGCAGGGTCACGGAGCGGGATTATCGGCGCTGGCGCCTTCGCTGTCGTTTACATCCACGGCAATGGCGATCGGGCCGGCCACGTTGTCGTCTTCTTCCGACACCTCGTCCACCGGTGCGTCGTCGCTGGTGTCATCCGGGTCGTCCAGGCGCTCCAGCACCGTGCCGTGGATGTCCAGCGTGATCTCGTCGATCTCGCCCAGCTTCACGCGGATGCGGGCGCCACGCGGCAGGTTTTGCGCGCCCAGCACCGAGATCACCAGGGGCAGCGTGTCGGCGCGCACCAGCATCCCGGCGGGGCCGTTGTCCTTGATGACTGCGGCTTCCAGTTCGGTGATGCCGTTCTGTTCCAGGTACTTCAGCGTCCAGAAGCGTTCCATGCCGGCCTGGTAGCCGTTGTAGGCACTGTAGGCGCCATCAAAGCTGCTGATGATGCCGAACAGCTCGGCATCCTTGGGCTTGAACGGTGCAGCCAGTGCGGCCGTGGCGCCGTGGCGGGCGCAGGCAATGATCTGCCACTGGTTCACCAGGTCGGTGTAGCGGCGCAGCGGCGAGGTGGCCCAGGAATAGGCTTTCACGCCGATGCCGGCGTGGGGCAGGGCCTTGGTGGACATGCGCACCTTCACGCCCGGGGCCAGGCTGGCCTGGCTGCGGTAGATGCCGGGCACGCCGTGCTCGGCCAGCATCAGGCCCCAGCTGCTGTTGGCGACGATGGCGGCCTCGGCCACGATCAGGTCCAGCGCGGCACCGCGCTTGCGCACGGTGATGCTGACCTTTTCGCTGCCGTTGGGCTCGCCGTCGCCATTGCCTTCCAGGCGGAAGGTGTAGTCGGGGCGCGAGAAGTTCTCGGGCTTGCCGCGCACCACTTCGCGCTCGGCCTTGAGGTGGCGCGCCAGCTTGTGCAGAAAGGACAGCTGGTCGCGCACGGCCAGCAGGTTGGCGGGGGTGTTCTCGACCTCGAGGCTGCTGTCGCTCAGCCATTCCTCGGTGACGATGTGGTCCAGCTTGTCGTGGCGGAAATTGGTCACCACCGGCACGCGTTCCAGCCTGGTTTCCTTGGCCAGCACCTCGAACGTGGTTTCGTCATAGGTCACATACAGCGACACGGCGGGGTTGGCACGGCCTTCGTCCAGCGTGTAGATGCGCACCACCTCGTCCGGCAGCATGGTGATCTTGTAGCCGGGCATGTAGACCGTGGACAGGCGGTTGCGGCCCAGCTTGTCCAGCTCGGAGCCGGGCTGGATGGCCAGACCCGGCGCGGCAATGTGGATGCCCAGCGTGACCTTGCCGCTGCCCAGACCCTGGACGGACAGGGCATCGTCGATTTCGGTGGTCATCGAATCGTCGATGGAATAGGCCTGCACATCGGCCAGCGGCAGATCGGCCGGCGGCTGGGGGGCGGTGATGGCCGGGAAGCCCGTGCCCTTGGGGAAGTTGTCGAACAGAAAGCGCTGCCAGTGGAACTGGTAGGCCGAGTCGATGGCGCCGGCCGTCTGCAGCAGGTCCAGCGGTGCTTTCTGGGCATTGCGGCTGGCCTCGACCACGGCCTTGTATTCGGGGGCGTTCTTGTCGGGGCGGAACAGGATCTTGTAGAGCTGCTCGCGGATCGGCTGCGGGCAGGTGCCAGCCACCAGTTCCTGCGCCCAGCCGTCGATCTGGGCCTGGAGCAGCTTTTTCTTCTCGATGGCGGCCAGGGCCTGCTGCAGGATTTCGGCCGGCGCCTTCTTGAAGCGGCCCTTGCCGGCGCGGCGGAAGTAGTGGGGGGCGCCATACAGCGCGAACAGCATGCCGGCCTGCTGGGCCAGCGGCGCGTTGTCGGAGAAATAGTCGCGCGCAATGTCGGCAAAGCCGAACTCTTCTTCGGGGGCGAATTCCCAGGCCAGGTCCAGCTCCACGGTGACGGCAATGGCTTCGGCCTCGGCCATCAGTGCTGCCGGCTCGGGCTTTTCGAACTTCAGCAGGATGTTGGCAGCCTTGACCTTGACCCGTTTGCCGGTGCCAAGCTCGATTTGGGAGGAGGACTCGGCCTCGGACAGGATACGGCCAGCCAGGAATTTGCCGGCGTCTTCAAACAATGCGTGCATGACCGGTATTTTCCCATGCCGGCTTTGCCCTTTCGTCGCAGTGGCACCACGGGGGATGACGGGCTGCGTGTTCAGGCCAGTTGCAGAAAGTCGCAGATGTCGGGGATATAGGCCTCGAAACCGCTCAGCGCATGGTCGCTGCCTTCGATGAGGATGTGCTCGGCCAGCGGGTAGCGGGCCAGCATCTCACGCCAGTCCAGCAGCTCGTCGCCCTTGGCAAATAGGCCCAGCTCCCGCCCGGCCGGAGCCTTGCCGTGCAGGCCCAGGGCCTGCAGCTCGGGAATGTATTCGGGGCGGAAGAAAAAGCGGGTCTCCGGGTCGTGCCAGCTGCTGTGCTCGCCGATATAGCGCTCCAGGTCGCGGTCGGGGTAGGCGGCCGGGTTGATCAGCACGCTGGGGCAGCCCTTGAGGTGAGCCACCCAGCTGGCATAGAAGCCGCCCAGCGAGGAGCCGATCACCGCCATCTGGTCTGCCGGCCAGTCGCGCACGCCGTCGGCCACCAGTTCCATGGCCTCCCGGGGGGACGGCGGCAGCTGCGGGCACCACCAGTGCACGTCCGGGTGGTGGTGGTGCACATGTGCCGCCATGGCCTGGGCCTTGGCCGATTGCGGGGAGGAGCGAAAGCCGTGCAGGTACAGCAGATGGGTGGTGGTCGCCATCCCTGCATGGTAGCCGCTGGGCCGCAGGGAGGGATGACAGCCAGGGTGCCCCCTGGCCGGTGCAGGGCGCAGCCGCCCCGCGATAATGGCGGGCTTATGGCCGCCGAAATCGACAAACCTTCCCTGCTGCAGCGCTTTGTGCCGCTGTTTCGCAACTTCGACTATCCGTTGCTGATGTGCGTGGGTTTGCTGGCGTGTATCGGTCTGCTGGCCATGTATTCCGCCGGCTATGACCATGGCACGCGCTTTGTGGACCATGGCCGCAACATGCTGCTGGCCGCCGGCCTGCTGTTCGTGGTGGCCCAGGTGCCGCCGCAGCGGCTGATGCTGCTGGCCGTGCCGCTGTATACGCTGGGCGTCGCCTTGCTGGTGGCCGTGCTGCTGTTCGGCATCACCAAGAAGGGGGCCACCCGTTGGGTGAATGTGGGGGTGGTCATCCAGCCTTCCGAGCTGCTGAAGATCGCCACGCCGCTGATGCTGGCCTGGTGGTTCCAGATGCGCGAGGGCCAGCGCCGGGCCATGGACTTTGTGATCGCCTTCGTGCTGCTGCTGGTGCCCGTGGGCCTGATCATGAAGCAACCGGACCTGGGCACCTCGCTGCTGGTGATGGCCGCAGGGCTGGCGGTGATCTTTTTTGCCGGGCTGTCCTGGAAGCTGATCGTGCCGCCGGTGGTGCTGGGCGTGGTGGGCATTGCGCTGATCATCTGGAACGAACCCACGCTGTGCGCCGATGGCGTGAGCTGGTACTTTCTGCACGATTACCAGCGCACCCGTGTGTGCACGCTGCTCGATCCCACGCGCGATCCGCTGGGCAAGGGGTTCCACATCATCCAGGGCATGATCGCCATCGGCTCCGGCGGCGTCTGGGGCAAGGGCTTTATGGCCGGCACACAGACCCACCTGGAATTCATTCCTGAACGCACCACCGACTTCATCTTTGCGGCCTTCTCCGAAGAGTTCGGGCTGCTGGGCAACAGCCTGCTGATCATCGGTTTCCTGCTGCTGGTGTGGCGCGGCCTGGCGATTTCCATGCACGCCAACACGCTGTTCGCGCGCCTGATGGGCGCGGCCGTGGCCATGATCTTCTTCACCTACGCCTTTGTGAACATGGGCATGGTCAGCGGCATCCTGCCGGTGGTGGGGGTGCCGCTGCCGTTCGTCAGCTATGGCGGCACGGCCATGGTCACGCTGGGGCTGGCGCTGGGGGTGCTGATGTCGGTGGCCCGCCACCAGCGCAACGTGCCCAAGGAAGTCGGCTCGCGTTTGTGAAGGATTGCCAGGACCGGTGACAGGCTCTTGCCTGCCGCGATGGGCTGGAGTACAACTGGTAGGCCGCCGTGTCGGATTTCTCTGGTGGGAAGTTCGCACGGCGGTTTTTTCATGTCCAGTTGTGAGGAGCAATGCCCATGGCCGCCAAATTCGCCCTGAAAAAGACCTCGAACGGCAAGTTCAGCTTCAACCTGCTGGCCGGCAACGGCCAGGTCATCCTGACCAGCGAGGTCTATGAGGCCAAGGCCAGTGCCAGCAACGGCATTGCCTCGGTGCGCAAGAACGCGGCCGATGTGGCGCGCTTTGACAAGCTGCAGGCCAAGGACGGATCGCCGTATTTCACCCTCAAGGCCACCAACGGCCAGGTGATCGGCCAGAGCCAGATGTATTCCAGCGAGTCGGCGCGCGATGCCGGCATTGCCTCGGTGCAGGCCAATGCGCCCGAAGCGGCGCTGGACGACCAGACCGCCTGACAGCGCTGGTTCGCGCAGACCGGGTGCCGCACGGCGCCCAGCGGCCTGTTGCGGGGCGGGGGCATGGTGGCTTGCCTACAATGCTTGCCATGATCTCCCGCGAACCCACCATCGAGCGCCTGGCCACGGCCCGGCAACTGCTGCTTGAACCTTTTGGGCTGGACGAGCGCCACCTCGGCGCTGCGCTGGCCGAGATCCGCGCCCACCAGGTGGACGACGCCGACCTCTATTTCCAGTACACCCGCGCGGAAGGCTGGAGCCTGGAAGAGGGCATCGTCAAGACCGGCTCCTTCTCCATCGACCAGGGCGTGGGCGTGCGTGCGGTCAGCGGTGAGAAAACCGCTTTCGCGTACTCCGACGATATTTCCGAAGCCTCGCTGCTGGACGCAGCGCGGGCCGTGCGCGCCATTTCCTCGGCCACACAAAGCCGCAAGGTGCGCATTCCCAAGGCCAAGATCGCGCCCAGCCGTACGCTGTACGCCGGTCTGGACCCGATCGCATCCATGGACAGCACCGCCAAGGTGGAGCTGCTGGGCAAGGTCGAAACACTGGCCCGTGCCAAGGACCCGCGCATCGTGCAGGTGATGGCCGGTCTGGCCAGCGAGTACGACGTGGTCATGGTGGCCCGTGCCGATGGCACGCTGGCCGCCGATGTGCGCCCGCTGGTGCGTCTGTCCGTGACGGTGATTGCCGAGAAGAGCGGCCGCCGCGAGGTGGGGTCGTCTGGCGGTGGCGGTCGCTTCGGCCTGGCGTACTTCAGCGACGAACAGATCGCCCAGTACGTGGACGAAGCCGTGGACCAGGCCCTGGTCAACCTCGAATCGCGCCCCGCACCGGCCGGCATGATGACCGTGGTGCTGGGCTCGGGCTGGCCGGGTGTGCTGCTGCACGAGGCCGTAGGCCATGGCCTGGAAGGCGACTTCAACCGCAAGGGTTCCAGTGCCTTCAGCGGCCGCATCGGCCAGCGCGTGGCCGCCAAGGGCGTCACCATCCTGGACGACGGCACGCTGACCGACCGCCGCGGTTCGCTGAACGTGGACGATGAAGGCTGCCCTTCACAGGCCAATGTGCTGATCGAGGACGGCATCCTGAAGGGCTATATGCAGGACGCCATGAACGCCCGCCTGATGGGCGTCAAGCCCACCGGCAACGGCCGCCGCGAAAGCTATGCCCACCTGCCCATGCCGCGCATGACCAACACCTACATGCTGGGTGGCGACAAGGATCCGCAGGAAATCGTCGCTTCCATCAAGAAGGGCCTGTACGCCACCAACTTCGGGGGCGGCCAGGTGGACATCACCAGCGGCAAGTTCGTGTTCTCGGCCAGCCAGGCGTACTGGGTGGAAAACGGCAAGATCCAGTACCCCGTCAAGGGCGCCACCTTGGTGGGCAACGGTCCCGAGTGCATGAAGAAGGTCAGCCTGATCGGCAACGACATGCGCCTGGACAGCGGCGTGGGCACCTGCGGCAAGGAAGGCCAGAGCGTGCCAGTGGGTGTGGGCCAGCCGACCATGCGCATTGACGGACTGACGGTGGGTGGTACCGCTTAATTATTGAAATTTTGCAGGATTCCTGTGTAGATCATGCAAAACGCTGCGCTGTGCAAACGGTGTGGCGTTTTTTATTGGGTTTTTCGGAATTTTCCTGCGTTGGTGGATGAGGCGGGTGTTGCGCTGCCGCATGAGCGGTGCTACATTCAACCGCTATGCAAGTACGCAGCGCTTTCTATTTTTACTTTTGGTTCTCGGTCCCAGGCGGATGAGAGGCAAGCGCTCGCACACACGAACACCTCCCAAAAAACCGCCGAAGCTGAAAAGCCCGGCGGTTTTTTTTCACCCCTTCACTTTCCACACATCCAACAGGACCACGAGGCTGACATGAACGCTCACCACACCTCCTCCGGCGACGCTTGGTATCGCTCTGTGCAAAAGACTGAAAAGACTGGCCAGACCGACGACGAACGCATTGAGGACATTACCGTGTTGCCCCCTCCCGAGCACCTGATCCGCTTCTTCCCCATCGACGGCACGGCCGTGGAAACCCTGGTGAGTGGCACCCGCAACAGCATCCAGCGCATCATGCGCAACCAGGATGACCGCTTGCTGGTCATTGTGGGCCCCTGTTCCATCCACGATCCCGCCGCCGCACTGGAATACGCCCGCCGCCTGGCCGTGGTGCGCGAGCAGTACAAGGACCGCCTGGAAGTGGTGATGCGCGTGTACTTCGAAAAGCCCCGCACCACCGTGGGCTGGAAGGGCCTGATCAACGACCCCTACCTGGATGGCAGCTACCGCATCGACGAAGGCCTGCGCATTGCGCGCCAGCTGCTGATCGACATCAACCGCCTGGGCGTGCCGGCGGCCAGCGAGTTCCTGGACGTGATCTCGCCCCAGTACATCGGCGACCTGATCAGCTGGGGCGCCATCGGAGCCCGCACCACCGAAAGCCAGGTGCACCGGGAGCTGGCCTCGGGCATCTCGGCGCCCATCGGCTTCAAGAACGGCACCGACGGCAATATCCGCATTGCCACCGACGCCATCCAGTCCGCCAGCCGTGGCCACCACTTCCTGTCGGTGCACAAGAACGGCCAGGTGGCTATCGTCAACACCTCGGGCAACCCGGACTGCCACGTCATCCTGCGCGGCGGCAAGACCCCGAACTACGATGCTGCCCATGTGTCCGCCGCCTGTGCCGACCTGGAAAAGGCCGGCCTGCCGGCCACGCTGATGGTGGACTGTAGCCATGCCAACAGTTCCAAGCAGCACGAGCGCCAGAAGGATGTGGCCGCCGACATTGCCGACCAGATGCGTGGCGGTTCGAACCAGATCTTCGGCGTGATGCTGGAAAGCCATCTGGTGGCCGGCGCCCAGAAGTTCACCCCGGGCAAGGACGACGCCTGCGGCCTGGCCTACGGCCAGAGCATCACCGATGCCTGCATCGGTTGGGACGACACCCTGTCCACGCTGCAGGTGCTGGCCGACGCCGTGCAAGCCCGCCGCAGCGTGCTGGCGGAAGCCGAGCAGGCCCTGGTGGCCGCCTGAATGTAGCGGGGGCGACTTTTGCTCTGAAAAACAGAGCTTCAACCGCCTGTGCTACGCTGATTTCCATCAGTGATTGCCCTGAAAACAAGGAGTTGCCCATCCAGGCGGCTCCTTTTTTCATGGACACTGCGCAGATGCCCTCCGGGCCGTGTTCCGACCGTCTGGCGCTGGTTCGGGCCGGTACCGGGCTGAGGCCATGGCGGGCGCAGCAGCGTCCATCATCCCCGATTTGTGAGAACGAAAGGCGCACTATGCAGCACGAAGTCATCATCAACCTGGCTGCGGGGCAGGAGCTCCGTATCGACCTGACCCATGTGCCAGCGATGGCGAACGAAGACGGCCGCCGCTGGCTGGACGAGCAGTTCACCGCACTGGAGTGCGAACCGCTGCGTCCCAGCGGCAAGGTGCTGCTGGCAGACAAGGTGCTGGTGGTGGCCCGTGCCGGTCAGCGGCAACTGCAGGGCGATGCCGTCTGGCGCGAGACCTTCGGCCGTGCGGCCGCTGCGGTGCTGCAGCGCCCGCTGATCCGTGTGGATGTGCCGGGCATGGCCATATCGTTCTGACGGCCCTGCCGGTCCGCTGTCTGGCGCCCCGGAGGGATCAGAGTGCCGGGGCTTGCGGGCCGTGGGCCAGCTGCTGCAGGGCTTCGCCCGTCATGCGGTAGCGAATCCATTCGCTCTGGGGCTTGGCGCCCAGGCTGTCGTAGAACGCAATGGACGGGGCGTTCCAGTCCAGCACGCTCCACTCGAAACGGCCGCAATCCTTGTCCAGGGCGATGCGGGCCAGGTGCTGTAGCAAGGCCTTGCCAGCGCCCACGCCGCGTTGCTGGGGCGTGACATACAGGTCTTCCAGATACAGCCCATGCTGGCCCTGCCAGGTGGAATAGTTGAAGAAGTAGATGGCAAAGCCGATGGGGGCGCCGTCCAGCTCGCAGATCAGGCCATGGGCTGTAGGCTGCGCCGCAAACAGCGTGCGGTGGATGTGTGCCGGGGTGGACTGCACCTCGTGCTCGGCTTTTTCGTAGATGGCCAGCTCGCGGATGAAGCGCAGGATGGTGTCGGTATCAGCGATGGTGGCCGGGCGGATGTTCAGTTGTGACATGAAAAAAAGAGGAAAGAAATAGCTGCGTGCGCAGATGGTATCTGTGCACGCAGCTATGAAATTGAATGGGGTTTTAGGGCCGGTTGGCCCTGGGGCGGGCTGGATCGCCCGCGCTTCAAGCGTGCAGCGGCTGCACCGGCATCTCCCAGCCGGCAAAGCGCTCCATGCAGCGGCGCACCACATGGAAGTGGTCTTCGAAGAACTGGGACTCCATGGACGGCAGGTCCTGGATGGGCACCCAGCGGGCCAGGGCCGCATCGTCGCCGCCGGTGACGGCGGGCAGAGCGGCGCCCGGGGCGTCGCCCAGGTCCAGCGCATGCACGTGGGTGATGGTGCGCCCGCGCAGGCTGCGGTCCGGGTGGTCGAACACTTCCACACCCTGCAGCCGCTCGCGCAGCTGGGTCTCGCTCAGCGGGAACAGGGTTTCCTCCTGCAGCTCGCGCAGGCAGGATTGCCACAGCGTATCGCGCGGCTCCACAAAACCGCCGGGCAGGGCCCACAGGCCTTTGCCGGGGCGATGGCCGCGCTGCACCAGCAGCAGGTGTTCGTTGCAGCGCACAAAGCCGTCGACCGTCACAAACACCGGCGGGTAGGGCGCGTTGGACCAGGCGGCCTGGTAGCCCCGGATCATCTGCCATTCCTGCTGGATTTCCGCGTACTGCGGCGTGCGCGCCCATTCCTGCAGAAAGCGCAGCACGGCGGGCGGCACCTGCGTCTCCAGTGCGGGCCACAGGGCGGCCAGTTCGGCGGTGGGCGTGCCCAGGTAGGCATCGCGCACGGGGGTGGCGTCAAAGTCGCCCTGGCGCGGCAGGCTGGCCAGCTCCCAACCGGGAAAGCGTGCCAGGTAGTCGCTGCTGACGTCCTTGAAATGGCCCACCAGCGCAATGCGGCCCCCCGGTGGCACCAGTGCCTGTACGCCGGCGCGCACGGCGGCCACCCAGCGGGGCTCGTCGTAGAAGTCGCGCATGGGCAGGCAGCGCACGCGGGCCTGGTCGGCGTTGGGCAGGGACGCGAGGATCAGCGCCGCGCGCTCCTGCCAGGTGAATGGGTTTTTGGGGCTGCGAGCCTGGCCGGCGCTGCCCAGCACCACCACCACCTGCTCGGCGCGCGCCAGTGCCTGTTGCAGCAAGGCCAGGTGGCCGTTGTGAAAAGGCTGGAAGCGCCCGATCAGCACGGCGGTGTGGGGAGCAGCTTTTGGTGCGGTCGTCATGGCAGGGTCTCCAGGGGCGGTGCGGTCACGCCCACCACAACGGGGGGTGGCCGCACAGGCGGTCTCGGTTGGGCGCTATTTTCGGTGCAGTTGCAGTCTGCTGGCGCACGGGCTGCTGCAATTTTGATAGATGCCTGCGCAGACCGGAATGGGGCTTTCTCCCCACTCCGGCGCGGCAGGCAGGGCAGGGCGGCCGTCATTCGCTCCAGTCATAGCTGGCTGCAATCGGCATCTGCCGGCCGCTGCCGAACGCACGCTGGCGCAGGCGGATGACCGGGGGGGTCTGGTGGCGCTTGTATTCGCTGCGGTGCAGCAGGTGGCGGACTTTCTCGACCATGGCCTTGCCCTCGGGGGTGGCCCGCAGCATGTTCACGGTCTCCTGCGCCGCCAGATGCTCGGCGGCAGACAGGCCGTTGCCTTCGATCAGCAGCTTGAGGATGGCGTCCAGCAGCGTGTAGGGCGGAAGGTTGTCCTGGTCGGTCTGCCCCGGTGCCAGTTCGGCCGATGGCGGCTTGTCGATGATGGTCTGCGGAATCACCTCGCGGCCATGGGTTTCGTTGATGTGGCGTGCCAGCGCAAACACCTCGGTCTTGTACAGGTCGCCCAGCAGGCCCAGGCCGCCGTTGGTGTCGCCATACAGCGTGCAGTAGCCCACCGACAGCTCGGACTTGTTGCCGGTGGTCAGCAGCAGGTGGCCATAGCAGTTGGAGTACTCCATCAGCACCGTGCCGCGCACGCGGGCCTGCAGATTCTCCAGCGTCAGGCCGCCCAGCGGTTCGCCAAAGCTGGCCTGGAACTGCTGGGCAAATGCATCGACCTGGGCTGCAATGGGGTGGTGGATCAGTTCCACGCCCAGATTGCGGCACAGGGCGACCGAATCGTCCACCGATCCGCTGCTGGAAATCCGGCTGGGCATGGTGATGGCGGTCACGTTCTCCGGTCCCAGCGCCTCGGCGGCCAGGGCCAGGGTCAGCGCGCTGTCGATGCCGCCGCTGCTGCCCACCACCACCTTGCGAAAACCGCAGCGCCGGGCATAGTCACGCAGGCCCAGCCGGGTCTGTGCGCGGTAGAAGGCCATGGTGGACAGGCCTTGCGCGGGCACGGGCCGGGTGGGCGTGCCATTGCCCAGGGAGAAACAGCCGCGGTGCAGTTGCAGCGTGGTGATGTGCTCGGCAAAGCGCTCGGCCTCGAACACCACGCCGCTGGCGGGCTCGATGGCAAACGAGGCACCGTCGAACACGATCTGGTCATGTCCGCCCACCTGGTTGACATAGACGATGGGCAGGCCGTGGCGGCGCGCGGCGGCACTGAACACCTGGTGGCGCTGTTCGCGCCGGCCCACGTTGGAGGGGCTGGCATTGATGCTGACCACCACGTCGGGGGCGGCGTCGGCCATGCGTTCGAACGGGTTCACGGCATAGTCGCTGCCGCTGTCGTTCCAGCCGTCTTCGCAGATCAGAAAGCCCACCTGGGCATCGCCCACGCGCAGTACCTTGGCCACATCGCGCCCGGGCTCGAAATGGCGGCGCTCGTCAAAGATGTTGTAGGTGGGCAGCAGCTGCTTGTCGTACTGCAGCTTGACCTGGCCGTCCTGCAGCACCAGCAGGCTGTTGTGCAGGCGCTTGCCCGGGCCGTGGGCGGGCGTGGGGGCTCCCACCACCCAGCACAGTCCGGGCCACTGGCGCGTGGCGGCCAGCAGTTCCTGCAGGCCGCGCGCGCAGCGGGCCAGGAAGGCCGGCTCGTCCAGCATGTCCTCGGGGTAGTAGCCGCACAGCGACAGCTCGGAAAACACCACCAGGTCTGCCTGGGCCTCGTGGGCTTGGCGTGCGGCTGTTTCCATTTTGCGCAGATTGCCGGAGACGTCGCCCACCGTCATGTTCAGTTGGGCCAGGGTGATGCGCAGCATGGAGGACTCCTTGAAAGCTGGGATTCGGTGCAGGGGCAGTGTCGGTGGCCGGCGTTCAGGCCGCAGCAGGGATGTGGAACACCTGGCGCAGGTAGGCGAGGTAGGTCTCGTCTTCGCACAGCGTCTTGCCCGGCGTGTCGGAGATCTTGGCCACCGGCTGGCCGTTGGCGCGGGTGAGCTTCATCACGATGTTCAGGGGCTGCAGGCCCACGTCATTGGTGAGGTTGGTGCCGATGCCAAAGCCCAGCTGGATGTGCGGGGCGAAGTGACGCCACAGGGCCAGCGCCTTGTCCAGGTCCAGCCCGTCGGAGAACACCAGGCGCTTGCTGTGGGTGTTGATGCGCAGCTTGCGGTAGTGGCGCAGGGCTTTCTCGCCCCACTCGAAGGGATCGCCCGAGTCGTGGCGCAGACCATCGAACAGCTTGGCAAAGTACAGGTCGAAGTCTTCCAGGAAAGCATCCATGCCCACGGTGTCGGTCAGCGCAATCCCCAGGTCGCCCCGGTATTCCTGCACCCAGTCTTCCAGCGCGGCCTTCTGGAAATCGCGCAGGCGCACCCCTTGCGACTGGTAGCTCTGCATGTATTCATGGGCCATGGTACCGATGGGCGAGATGTCCAGATCGCGCGCCAGCAGCACGCTGGACGTGCCCTTGAACCACTGCGGCACCTCGCGTGCCAGGGTGCTGACCACTTCGCGCTGCCAGGTGCCGGAAAAGCGCCGGCGCAGGCCGAAGTCCGATACCTCGAACGGGTGGGCCAGCGTGGGGCCGCCCTTCAAGGCACGCATCTGGTCGATCTTGGCCTGCAGGCGGCGGCGCCCTTCCTCCAGCGTGCCGGGCTGCTGCAGGCGGCGGAAATACAGCTCGTTGACGATGCACAGCACCGGAATCTCGAAGCCCATCACATGCACCTGGGGGCCATGGGCTTCGATGGCCAGGCTGCCGTCGGTCTGGCCTTTGACGGTGATGAAGTCCCGCTGGTACTGGAACAGGCGCAGGTAGTCGATGAAGTCGCTCTTGATGTAGCGCAGGCTGCCCACGTAATCCAGCTCGTCCTTGGTGAAGCGCAGATCGCAGAGGTGGTCGATTTCGGCGCGCACCTCGGCTTCCAGTTCGGCCAGCGGAAAGGCCGTGGCATTGCGGCAGGCAAAGCGGTACTCGGCGGTGGTCTGGGGGTTGCGGTGCAGCATGGCCTGCCACATGGTGAACTTGTACAAGTCCGTGTCGAGCAGGCTGGTGATGATGGGCGTCATGCCGTTGTCTCTTCAAAAATAGGAGCTTCTGCCGTTGATGCAGGCGGCTCCTGAGCCTAATTTCTTATAAACCGAATGCAGTGCTGCTGGTGCAGCGTACACCCAAGTCGCGCATCTGCTGCACCAGGCCATCGTGCGCGGCCTCGAAGCCGGTCACCGGGCTCATGCAGTCGGTCAGCAGTACCAGGCGGTCGGGGGCCATACCGCTGTGCTGCACGATGTGCTCGACAGTGGCGCGCACGCAGTGGCTGCTGGCTTCGCCGGCGATCACCACGGTGTCGAAGGCGGCCAGGTGGGTGAGCAGGGTGCGGTTCAGGCTGGTGCCAGGGTCTTGCGGATCGGGCACTTCGGCGCGGATGGCGCTGTAGTGCTCGGACCATGGGTTCATGCCCTTGAACACATGGTGCACGGCGCGCTGCTGCACGGCCTGCCAGTGGCGGCAGGCCTGCAGCACATCGGCATGCACGCCATGGCCCCAGCTGCCGATCTCGCAGTGCAGCGGCCAGACCATCAGGGTGTAGCGGCCTTCGGCTTCCAGCGCGTCCAGGTAGCGCAGCACGCGGGGAAGCGCGGCGGCGTCGTGCGGCGTGAAGTCGCCGGAGCGCACCTGGGCAGCGGTGATGGGGGTGAACGGGGCCACGGCGCTGCCATCGCGCTGCTGCCAGAACGCGGGGTGGGCCACGTCGTAGGCCTGGTGCGAGTCCAGCGTGATGGTGATGCCGTCCAGCCGCGCAGCGTGGCGGTCGATCCAGCCGGCCAGGCGCTGCATATCGGCATGGGCCCCGGCCACCGGCAGCGCAGGGCCGGTGGTGGCGGGCCTGCCCGGCAGCGCGGCCGGCCACCAGGTCGCAGGCAGATCGCAGAAATCGTTTTGGGGGTCGATGACCAGCAACTGGGTCGTGGATGCCATGGTGTCTCTCCTCGTTGCGGTCAGTGTAAACCTGTTAAATCAACTTTGCAACTAAGTGATTGAACGCAGGTTTGGGTACAGTGCTGCAAGTTGTCAATAGGAATTGGATGGCTCGCAGGCATACTGTGGTGTAAAAAAGGACTTGGTATCACGATGAATCAAACAGAGGCGCCATATCCGCAGGTACTGGTCAGCGTGGACACGGTGGTGCTGACGCTGCAGGACGATGCGCTGCACGTGGTGCTGGTGCGCCGCAGCCAGCCGCCGTTTGAAGGTGTCTGGGCCTTGCCGGGTGGCTATATACATGCCCAGGAAGACGCCGATGCCCAGGACAGCGCCGTGCGGGTGCTGCGGGACAAGGTGGGCATTGCGGGTGCCTATCTGGAACAGCTGGCCACGTTCAGCGGCCCGGCGCGCGATCCGCGTGGCTGGTCGGTGGCCATTGCCTATTGCGCCCTGGTGTCCAGTGCACAGCTGCCGCCGCATGACGGGGTGAAACGGGTGCCGGTGGCGGCCCTGGGCCAGCTGCCGTTCGACCACCATGCCATCGTGGCGGCCGCGCTGGCGCGGGTGCGCAACAAAAGCCAGTACTCCTCGCTGCCTGTGCACCTGTGCGGCGAGACATTCACCTTGCCCCAGCTCCAGCAGGTCTATGAAAGCATCCTGGGCGAGCCGCTGAACAAGGTCAGCTTTCGCCGCAAGATGGATGAAATGCAGCTGCTGGAAGCCGTGCCCGGTGCCATGCGCAGCGGTGGCGCCCACCGTCCGGCCCAGCTGTACCGGGTGCGTGCGCCGTTCCAGCAGGCGCTGGCGCTGAGCGTGCGCGGGCTGTAGCAGCGCTTGCCGGTCGTGAAAAAGCCTGCGCAAGGCAGGCCGGGTGGAGAGTGGGAGGGCTGCTAGGCGACGGCGCCGATCCCCAGCAACGCCAGCACCACAAAGATGACGGCGACCACGATGAAGATATAGAACAGGATCTTGGCGATTCCGGCGGCGCCGGAGGCCACGCCGGTAAAGCCCAAGACCCCGGCGACCAGCGAGATGATGGCAAAGATGATGGCCCACTTCAGCATGTGCGCACCTCCTAGGTTGTTGACGATGGCCCCAGGGTAGGCCGATTCGGGGGTGGCCGCGTGCAGGGCAGGGCTGCAATCCGGGTAGGCCAAGGACGACAATGGCGGCGCCCCAGACACGGCGGGGCATGGCCGGGCCGGGCATGAAAAAAGCCAGGCAGAGCCTGGCTTGGGAGGGAGCGGTACCGAAGAATTACTTCAGGCCGGCAGCGGCGCGCAGTGCGGCCGCCTTGTCGGTACGTTCCCAGGTGAATTCCGGCTCTTCGCGGCCGAAGTGGCCGTAAGCCGCGGTCTTGCTGTAGATGGGGCGCAGCAGGTCCAGCATCTGGATGATGCCCTTGGGGCGCAGGTCGAAGTGCTCGGCCACCAGCTTGGAGATCTGGTCGTCGGGGATCACGCCCGTGCCTTCGGTGTACACGGTGATGTTCATCGGGCGGGCTACGCCGATGGCGTAGGCCACCTGCACCTGGCACTGGCGTGCCAGACCGGCGGCGACCACGTTCTTGGCCACATAGCGGGCGGCGTAGGCTGCCGAGCGGTCCACCTTGGACGGGTCCTTGCCCGAGAAAGCGCCGCCGCCGTGGGGGCAGGCACCACCGTAGGTGTCCACAATGATCTTGCGGCCGGTCAGACCGCAGTCACCTTGCGGGCCGCCGATGACGAAACGGCCCGTGGGGTTGATCAGGTACTTGGTGTTCTGCAGCCATTCGTTGGGCAGCACGGGCTTGATGATCTCTTCGATGATGGCTTCGGTGAACGATGCCTTCATCTTGGTCGCGGTTTCCGACTGGTCGGGGCTGTGCTGGGTGGACAGCACCACGGTGTCGATGCTGTGGGGCTTGCCGTCCACATAGCGCATGGTCACCTGGCTCTTGGCGTCGGGGCGCAGGAAAGGCAGGCGGCCATCCTTGCGCAGCTGGGCCTGGCGTTCCATCAGGCGGTGGGCGTAGTAGATGGGGGCGGGCATCAGCTCGGGCGTTTCATCGCAGGCGTAGCCGAACATCAGGCCCTGGTCGCCGGCGCCGATGTTCAGTTCGTCGTCGCTGGCCTTGTCCACGCCCTGGGCGATGTCCTGGCTTTGCTTGTCATAGGCCACCAGCACGGCGCAGCCCTTGTAGTCGATGCCGTAGTCGGTGTTGTCGTAGCCGATGCGCTTGATGGTGTCGCGGGCCACCTGGATGTAGTCCACGTTGGCGCCGGTGGTGATTTCACCGGCCAATACCACCAGACCGGTGTTGGTCAGTGTCTCTGCCGCCACGCGGCTGTAGGGGTCTTGGGTGAAAATGGCGTCCAGAATCGCATCGGAAATCTGGTCCGCAACCTTGTCGGGATGGCCTTCCGAGACGGATTCGGAGGTAAAAAGAAAATCGTTCGCCATTGAATAAACTCCTGTTCTAGCCGATTGCGTTGCTCGGCCAAAGGAGTCGGGCGAACGCTTTAGCAGTTTTGTTTTACGTCGCCCTGCAAGTTGCTCTGTTAACTCGGCGACAGCCCCTATTCTAATGCTTTCCCTGTTTCGAATTTTTTCCGCGTTGCCATTGGGCCTGCTGCATGCCGTGGGTGCTGCCATGGGCTGGCTGGCATGGCTGCTGTCGCCCACCTACCGGCGCCGCTTCCTGGCCAACACTGCGCAGGCGGGCTACCGCTTCGGGGAGGTGGCCGCGGCGGTGGGGCATGCCGGTCGCATGGTGTTCGAGTCCCCGCGCCTGTGGGTGCGCATCACCCAGGTCAACACCATCCATGGGGCCGAGGTGGTGGAGCAGGCCTGGGCGCGCGGCAAGGGTATTCTGTATCTGACGCCGCATCTGGGCTGCTTCGAGCTGTCGGTGCAGGCCGCCGCGCAGCGCTGGTCGGGGGAGCATGGGCCCATCACCATCCTCTACCGTCCGGCCAAGCAGGCTTGGCTGGCCGAGCTGATGCTGACGGCGCGCAACCGCGCCGGCATCCAGGCGGTGCCCACCAATCTGTCGGGGGTGCGCCAGATGATCAAGGCCCTGCGCAAGGGCGAGGCCGTGGGCCTGTTGCCCGACCAGGTGCCTCCGGACGGCCAGGGGCAGTGGGCGCCGTTCTTCGGCAAAGAGGCCTACACCATGACGCTGGCTGCGCGCCTGGCGCTGCAGACCGGCGCCACCGTGGTGCTGGCGCGCTGCGAGCGCCTGTCCTGGGGGCGGGGGTTCGAATTGTATTTTGAGGAAATGCCGGTGCCACTGTCTGACGAGCTGGAGGCTGCCGTGGTGCAGATCAACCAGGCCATGGAGCACACCATCCGCCAATGCCCGCAGCAGTATCTGTGGGGCTATGGCCGCTACAAGCTGCCACGCAAGGAAGCCGTGGCTGAAGCGGCCGCGCAGAAAGCCGACGCATGAACTGGAGCAAGCTGGGTATCGGCCTGATGCATGTCCTGGCCACACTGCCGCTGCCGGTGCTGCGCGGCATGGGGCGTGGACTGGGTCATCTGCTGTTTCTGCTGGCGCGCCCGCGCCGCAAGGTGGCGCTGCGCAATTTCGAGCTGTGCTTTCCGGAGGTGCCCGAAGCCCAGCGCAAGGCCTGGGCCAGGGAAAGTTTTGTGGTGTTCTGCCAGACCTTTCTGGATCGCAGCTGGCTGTGGTTCGGCTCCGAGGCGCTGGTGCGCAGCCGGGTCAAGCTGGTGGGGGCCACGCACGAGCTGGAGGGTGATACGCCGACCATCGTGTTTGCCCCCCATTTCTACAGCATGGATGCCGGCGGTCTGGCGCTGCCCTTGAACACCACGCGCGAATTCACCTCCATCTTCGCCACCAACCCCAACCCGGTGCTGGACGACTGGTTCATGACTGGCCGCCAGCGTTTTGGCAATGTGAAGATGCTCAACCGCGCCGATGGCGTGAAGCCCATCATCCAGTGCCTGCGCAAGGGAGGTCTGCTGTACCTGCTGCCGGACATGGACTATGGCCGCAACGATTCGGTCTTTGTGCCGTTCTTTGCCGTGCCCGAAGTGGCGACCATTCCCTCGCTGTCGCGCTTTGCCCGGCTGGGCAAGGCCAAGGTGGTGGCGCTGTACAACCGCATGACGCCCGAGGGCTATGTGGCCGAGCTCACCCCCGCCTGGGAGGACTTTCCCACCGATGACCATGTGGCCGACACCGCCCGCATGAACCGCGAGCTGGAAGCCGCCATCCGCACCATGCCGGCCCAGTACTACTGGGTGCACAAGCGCTTCAAGACGCGGCCCGAAGGCCAGCCTTCGCTGTACCGGTGATTCAGTGATTCACTGATTCAGTAATCCAAAGGCAGATCGGCTGTCGATGCACTCTGGGTCGGTGCGGGCGCCGTGCGGTGGGTGAGCGCGGACAGCAGCAGCTGGTGCAGGCTGCGGATCACCACCGCGGGCTGCTCGTGCACCAGCCAGTGGCTGGCACCGGGCACGGGCGCCACCGTCAGGTGGGGCACCCACTGCTCCAGACCGTTCAGCAGCTCGGGCCGCAGCGCCACATCGTCCATGCCCCACAGCACCTGGGTGGGCACGGGGGTGCTCAGCAGGCTGTCGGGCAGCTGGAGCTGCAGGATGCTGTGGTCCGCCTCCCGCGGCGGCACCAGAGGGCTTGCGCTGTAGTAGTGGCAGGCCGTGGCCAGTGACTGTTGCCAGTGCGCCAGGTAACAGGCCTGCAGCTCGGGTGTCAGCCAGTCGGGCAGGGTGCCGGCCGGTGTGCGAAAGAAGTCCCACAGCCGCCGTGCGCCATCGGCCAGCAGCTTGTCGGCCGCATCGGGGCGACGCAGAAAATGCATGTACTGGCTGGCCGCCTGCTGGGCCGGGTTGTGCTGCAGCTCGCGCAAGAATGTGCCGGGGTGGGGGGCGTTGATGATCAGCAACTGCTCCAGCAGTTGCGGGTGCTGGATGGCCAGGTTCCAGGCCAGTGCACCCCCCCAGTCATGGGCGATCACGCAGGCGGCTGGCTGGCCCGGGCTTTCGCGCGCGATCAGCTCCACCAGGTCCTGCATAAGGGCTTTGGGGCGGTAGGCCGCCACGTCGGCCGGCTGGCTGGAGTGGCCGTAGCCGCGCAGGTCGGGCGCCACGCAGCGCCACCGGTCGGAAAATGGCGTCATCACGCCATCCCAGATGAAGGCCCCTTCTGGAAAGCCGTGCACAAACAGCAACAGGGGTTTTCCAGGGGCTCCGCAGGCCCTGCAGTCCAGCGTGATGCCCTGGGGCAGGTGATGGCGGATGGTTTCGATCATGGCACCTCCGTGAGTTGGCGCCATATTCCCCAAAGTGCGGGGCGGCGTCTATGCGGTATTGCGCGGGCTGGCGCTGTCCGCCGCCGGGGCGTCTGCTGCGTGGGCCGGTGTGGCGGGCGCCAGACCTTCGGGGTGGCACCAATGCCAGAGCAGCTGGGCCACATCGTCCACGCCCTGCCTCTTGAGGGCCGAGAACAGGCGCACCTCGCCACCACCGGCATTGAGCTTGGTGATGGACAGCACCTTGGCCTGCTCGGCGCGGGTCAGCTTGTCGGCCTTGGTCAGCAGCACCAGGAACTTCAGGCCCTGGGCCACGCGCGGGCGCAGGGCGTCCAGCAGGGCTTCGTCCAGTTCGGTCAGGCCCAGGCGGGGATCGCACAGCAGCACCACGGCGGTCAGGCTTTCGCGCTGAATCAGGTAGTTCAGCATCACCTGCTGCCAGCGCTGCTTGTCCGAGCGGGACACTGCGGCATAGCCATAACCGGGCAAATCGGCCAGCACGGCGTCGGTGACGCCCTGTTTCCCCAGGGAAAACAGGTTGATGTGCTGGGTGCGGCCCGGTTTCTTGGACGCGAAAGCCAATTGCTTTTGCTGCGTCAAAGTGTTGATGGACGTAGATTTGCCCGCGTTGGAACGGCCCACGAAGGCAATTTCGGGGACGGTAATTTCGGGCAATTGGTGGAGTTGGGCGGCGGTTGTCAAAAACCGTGCCGTATGCATCCAGCCCATGGCCAGTTTGGGATCAATCAACGCAGTTTCTTGACCCGCAGCAAAAGCGGGATTGATGTTGGTCATGGGGTATATCTATGCGAAAGGGCCTCATTGTAGAATCCAGAGGTTTCGCGCATATATAACCAGACCCTCGATCTTATGAAGCTGCTTGCCTCGTTGCTGACGGCTGCCGCATTGGCAGCACCCGCTCTTTCGGCCTTTGCGGCCGGTGAAACTTCCGCTAAGCCCGATCTGGCCAAGGGAGAGGCTAGCTTTACTGCCGTCTGTGCTGCCTGTCACGGCGCGGATGGCAATTCGTCTATTGTCGCTAATCCTAAATTGGCACACCAGCATCCAGAGTATTTGGTCAAGCAGCTGCAGGAGTTCAAGAACGACAAGCGCGCTGACCCGGTTATGAAGGGCTTTGCCAGCACGCTGTCCGATGGCGACATGCAGAACATTGCGGCCTGGCTGGCCAAGCAGCCCGCCAAGCCCGGCTTCGCCACCGACAAGGAGCTGGTCACCCTGGGCGAGCGCATCTACCGCGGCGGCATTGCCGACCGCAAGGTGGCGGCCTGCGTGGGTTGCCACAGCCCCAATGGCGCCGGCATTCCGGTGCAGTACCCGCGCCTGTCGGGTCAGCATGCGGACTACACCGTCAAGCAACTCCAATCCTTCCGGGATGGTGTTCGCAAGAACAGCCCGCAGATGAAGGACGTCGCTGCTAAGATGAATGATCGCGAAATCAAGGCGGTGGCCGACTATATTGCCGGCCTGCGCTGAAGCCAGGCTGCATGGCACACCAAGGTGTCGTGCATGCAGGGAACTAGCCGCCCAAAAATAAACCCAAACAGGCGGGTCCATCCACACAAGGGATGGCCCCGCCTGTTTTGCTTACGCGCCGTGTTGTGTGCTCCCCATGTCTGAATCCTCTCCCAGCGCCCGCTCCGACCAACGCTCGCATGTCCTGCGGTCGTTCATGGAGTTGTTGGCATCGATGCGCTTTGCCATTGCGCTGCTGACCATTATTTGTATTGCCTCGGTGATCGGCACCGTGCTCAAGCAGCACGAGCCGCTGGTCAACTACGTCAACCAGTTTGGTCCGTTCTGGGCCGAGTTGTTCCTGGCCATCAAGCTCAATGCGGTCTACAGCGCCTGGTGGTTTCTGCTGATTCTGGCTTTTCTGGTGACCAGCACCACACTGTGCCTGATGCGCCATGTGCCCAAGTACCTGGCCGACCTGCGCAACTACAAGGAAAACATCCGCGAGAAAAGCCTGCAGGCTTTTCACCACAAGGCCCAGAACATGCTGACCGAGTCGGCCGATGCGGCGGCCCAGCGCATTGGCGGCATGCTGGCGCGCGGTGGCTGGAAGGTGAAACTGCAGGAGCGCGACACCGCCGATGGCAAGGGTTACATGCTGGCGGCCAAGGCTGGAGCCGCCAACAAGATCGGCTACATCGCGGCGCACAGCGCCATCGTGCTGATCTGCCTGGGCGGTCTGCTGGATGGCGACATGGTGGTGCGCGCCCAGATGTGGTTTGGCGGCAAGACGCCTTACACCGGTGCAGGCCGCATTTCCGATGTGCCCGCCCAGCACCGCCTGTCGCTGAACAATCCCACGTTCCGCGGCAATTTGATGGTGGCCGAAGGCACACAGGCCGGCACTGCCATCCTGAGCCAGTCCGATGGCGTGCTGCTGCAGGAGCTGCCGTTTGCGGTGGAGCTCAAGAAATTCATCGTGGAGTACTACTCCACCGGCATGCCCAAGCTGTTTGCCAGCGAGGTGGTCATCCACGACCGGGAAACGGGCGAACAGCTGGAAAAGCGCATCGAGGTGAACCACCCGGCCAGCTACAAGGGCATCGAGATCTACCAGTCCAGCTTTGACGATGGCGGCTCCAGCGTGAAGCTGCGCAGCGTGCCGTTTGTGGCCGGCTCCAAGCCTTTCGGCGTGGAAGGCATCATCGGCAGCAGCACCCAGCTGGAGCAGGTGGGCGCGGCCAAGCAGATGGCGCTGGAGTTCACCGAGCTGCGCACCATCAACGTGGAGAATTTTGCCGCCCGCAAGAAGGCCGGCGACGCCGCCGTGGATGTGCGCAAGGTGGATTTGCGCAGCTCCATCGAGTCGCGCCTGGGCGCAGGCCACAAGACGGCCACCGAAAAGGAGCTGCGCAACGTGGGCCCCAGCATCGGCTACAAGCTGCGCGATGCTTCGGGCCAGGCCCGTGAATACCAGAACTACATGCTGCCCGTGGACATGGGCGAAGGCGTGCCGGTGTTCCTGCTGGGCGTGCGGGAAACGCCGGCCGAGCCGTTCCGCTTCCTGCGGGTGCCGGCCGATGACCAGGGCAGCATGGACGGCTTCATGCGCCTGCGCGCCGCCCTGCAAGACCCTGCGATGCTGAAGGAGGCGGTGCAGCGCTATGCCCGCCAGGCGGTGGCATCGGACCGCGCGGACCTGCGCGATGCGCTGGCCCAGTCGGCCCTGCGTGCGGTGACCCTGTTTGCCGGTACGCCCGCAGCGGACGGCAAGCCCAATGGCGGCCTGCAGGCCATCTCGCAGTTCATGGAAGCCAGCGTGCCGGAGTCCGAGCGCGACCGCGCCAGCGAGGTGCTGATCCGTATCCTGAACGGCGTGTTGTTTGACCTGGCGCAGCTGTCGCGCGAAAAAGCCGGCCTCAAGCCGCTGGAGCCGGGCGAGCAGACGCTGTCCTTCATGACGCAGGCGGTGTTCTCGCTCAGCGATGCACAGTTCTACCCGGCGCCCATGGCCTTCATGCTGGAAGACTTCAAGCAGGTGCAGGCCAGCGTGTTCCAGGTGGCACGGGCCCCCGGAAAGAACATCGTCTACCTGGGCTGCTTCTTCCTGATTCTGGGCGTTTTTGCCATGCTCTACGTGCGTGACCGCCGCCTGTGGGTGTGGGTGGCGCCGGCAGGTCAGGGCAGCCAGGCCACGATGGCCCTGTCGACGAACCGCAAGACCATGGACACCGACCGCGAGTTCGCCCAACTGGCTGAGAAATTAATAGCAGCACCCGCTGCCACTGCAAACGCTACGGAGCGATCAGTATGAATACCGCAACCCCCACGACCACGACCATCTCCTTGAACGAAGGCTTTCTGGCCAAGCGCAACTGGATGGACTGGGTTTTTGCCGTGCTGGCCTTGGCTGGCGGGCTGTTTGCCTTCCAGCGCTATGGCGCGTTCATGGATGTCTATGAAAAGGCGATCCTGATCGGCACCATTCCCTGTGCCGTCTGGCTGGGCTGGTTCTGGCGTCCGCTGCAGAAGCTGATGGTGGTGGTGGCCGCGCTGGCATTGCTGGGGATCTGGCTCTACCAGGGCGCCGACGGGGTGGCGCACATCGACCGTGCGGATGCCGTGTTCGGCCTCAAGTACTTCCTCTCCAGCCAG
The DNA here is from genome assembly GCF_006740045.1 of Comamonas terrigena NBRC 13299. Classification (NCBI taxonomy): domain Bacteria; kingdom Pseudomonadati; phylum Pseudomonadota; class Betaproteobacteria; order Burkholderiales; family Comamonadaceae; genus Comamonas; species Comamonas terrigena. Next base: position 3,914,830 of record NZ_AP019749.1, on the reverse strand, counting down.
TCCGCGATCCTGTGGATGTGCGTGCTGTGCTTCATCGCCACGGTGTTTTACTGGATCGGCCTGTTTGCCAAGGGCGAGCGCGACACCATGGGCATGCTGGGCTCGCGCATTGCCTGGGTGGCCGTGACCATGGCCCTGGTGGGTACCATGGTGCGCTGGTACGAAAGCTATCTGCTGGGCCCGGACATCGGCCATATCCCGGTGAGCAATCTGTACGAAGTGTTCGTGATGTTCATCTGGATGACCACGGTGTTCTACCTGTACTACGAACAGCAGTACAACACCCGCGCCCTGGGCGGCTTTGTGATGCTGGTGGTCAGTGCTGCCGTGGGCTTTCTGCTGTGGTACACCGTGGTGCGCGAGGCGCATGAAATCCAGCCGCTGGTGCCGGCCCTCAAGAGCTGGTGGATGAAGCTGCACGTGCCGGCCAATTTCATCGGCTACGGCACGTTCGCGCTGGCCGCCATGGTCTCGTTCGCCTACCTGATCAAGCAGCAGGCCGAGGAGACCAAGTGGTACAAGCTGGCGCCGCTGTGGCTGCTGGGTGTGGCCCTGTGCTTCGAGCCGCTGGCCTTCCGCCAGAGCCAGGCCACGGGCAGCAGCTACTGGCTGGTCTATTTCGGCATCTCGGCACTGATCGTGGGCGCCATCCTGGCGGCCCGCAAGCCCATTGCCGCACGCCTGCCGGCCTTCGAGATCCTGGACGATGTGATGTACAAGTCCATCGCCGTGGGCTTTGCCTTCTTCACCATCGCCACGGTGCTGGGCGCGCTGTGGGCGGCCGAGGCCTGGGGCGGCTACTGGAGCTGGGACCCCAAGGAGACCTGGGCGCTGATCGTGTGGCTGAACTACGCAGCCTGGCTGCACATGCGCCTGATGAAGGGCCTGCGCGGCACGGTGTCGGCCTGGTGGGCCCTGGTGGGTCTGGCCGTCACCACCTTTGCCTTCCTGGGGGTGAACATGTTCCTGAGCGGCTTGCACAGCTACGGCGAGCTGTAAATCACGGGCCGTGGTGGCCCACTGCAGAAAAAATGCGGAGTGCCTGGTGCGCGGACGCGGCGGATTTCAGACCGGAGACGGCCTGAAGAACCCACGGTCAGCGAACCAGGCACTCCGTTTTGCATGGGGCGCACGGCAGCGCGCTGTCGCCGCTGGTGGGCTGCAAGGGGCTTCAGGGAACTGGCGTGCGGGTGCATGATCTCACCCTGACGCTGTACCTCTGCACAGTTTTCGGAGCGCGACCATGAACACCTCCCGCACACGCACGGCTTTCCCTGTTTCTCCCGCTTTCCCTGCGCCTGCGGCCAGCGAGATCACTGCGCCGGCTGTCTATGCTCAGCGCCGTGCCTGGCTGCAGTGGGCCGCCAGTGGCGCGGCTGGCGCCGCCCTGGCCGGCTGGGCCGGGCGCGATGCCCTGGCGGCAGCCAGCCCGGGCGGTGGCAAGCTGACGGCCTTGCCGGGCGCCACATCATCGGTGGCAGGCGCGGCAACCATGGACAAGATCACGTCCTACCGGGACGCCAGCAGCTACAACAACTTCTATGAATTCGGGACCGGCAAGGACGACCCGGCCCGCTATGCCGATGCGTTGCCTGTCCGTCCGTGGAGCGTGCAGGTGGAAGGGCTGGTGCACAAGCCGGGCACCTGGGCGCTGGAGGACCTGCTCAAGCTCAGCCCCATGGAGGAGCGCATCTACCGCCTGCGCTGCGTGGAAGGCTGGAGCATGGTCATCCCCTGGGTGGGTTACTCGCTGGCGGCGCTGATCCGCAAGGTGGAGCCGCTGGGCAGTGCCAGGTATGTGCAGTTCGTCACGTTGGCCGATGCCGAGCACATGCGCGGCCTGCGCTCGCGCGTGCTGGACTGGCCTTACACCGAAGGCCTGCGTCTGGACGAGGCGCTGCACCCGCTGACGCTGCTGGCCTTTGGCATGTACGGCGAAGTGCTGCCCAAGCAGAACGGCGCGCCGGTGCGGCTGGTGGTACCGTGGAAGTACGGCTTCAAAAGCGCCAAGAGCATCGTCAAGATCCGCCTTGTGGAGGCCATGCCCGCCACGGCCTGGAACAAGGCCGCGCGCAACGAATACGGTTTCTACTCCAATGTGAACCCCGAGGTGCCGCATCCGCGCTGGAGCCAGGCCACCGAACGGCGCATCGGGGACGGCGGCTTGCTGGCACCCAAGCGCAAGACCCTGCTGTTCAACGGCTATGGCGACCAGGTGGCCGGCCTGTACGCCGGCATGGACCTGAAAAGCAATTTCTGATGGCACGCACTGCAGTGTCCGGGGGCGAGTCGGGCTGGCACGCTGCGCTGCAGCGGGCGCTGCAGCGGGCGCTGCTGTCGCGCGCGGCCAAGCCGGTGGTCTGGGGGCTGTGGCTGCTGCCACTGGCCTGGCTGGTATGGGGCGTGCTGGCCGACAGTCTGGGTGCCAACCCGGCGGAGGCCCTGATCCGTGGCACCGGCGACTGGGCCTTGCGCGCGCTGTGGCTGGCCTTGGCGGTGACGCCGCTGCGGCAGTGGCTGCGTCTGAATGCCTTGGCGCGCCTGCGCCGCCTGCTGGGGCTGTTCGCCTTTTTCTACGCGGTGCTGCACCTGGCGTGCTACGCCTGGCTGGACCAGGGCTGGGTGTGGGGCGATATCGTGGCGGATGTGCTGGAGCGCCCCTTCATTCTGGTGGGCATGCTCACCTTCGTGCTGTTGCTGGTGCTGGCGCTGACATCACCGCGTGTAGTGCTGCGCTGGATGGGGGGCGTGCGCTGGCAGCGTGTGCACCGCATCGTGTATGGCGCGGGGCTGCTGGCCTTGCTGCATTTCTACTGGATGAGGACCGGCAAGAACGACACGGCGGAAGTGGCGGTGTATGGCGGCTTGCTGGCGGTGCTGCTGGGTTGGCGGATGTGGGCGCGGCGCAAGCCGGCAGCCCGATAGCCGGGCGGGCGCTCAGGGCGTGGTCTGGTCGCTGCGGGCCAGCGAAGGCGCTGGCGCAGGGGTCGGGGGCATGGTGCGGCGGGTCGTCAGATCGATGCGGTCGCGCGGCAACTGGTAGGCACTGGCATCCATCAGGTCGATGCCGCAGGCCAGGCCGTCCAGCCACGCATAGAAGTCCGCAATCGCCTGGGCGCCCTGGATGGGCGCGCCATGCTGCGGCACCAGCATGTCCACGTCCAGCTGGCGGGCCATGGCGGTCCACAGGCGCAGGATCTTGTTGGACACCATGTAGCGGCGGTGAAAGGCTTCCATGTGGGGCAGATGCGGGGCCAGTTCGCGCACGGGCTGGCTGGCCTGTGTGCCCGAGACCATGGAGGCGCCCAGATCCCCGGTGAACAGGATGCGGCTGACCGGGTCGTAGAAGTGGAAATTGCCCTCTGCATGCAGAAAATGCGCTGGCACCAGCCACAGCGTGCTGCGGCCCAGCGGCAGGCGGGCGCCTTCGTCCGGCACGGCAATGATGCGGTCCTGGGTCTGCCCCACCTTGGTGAAATGCGGGGCAAAGCGTTCCCAGATGCGCGAGATGACCAGCATGGCACGGGTGCTGGTCAGCCACTGGTCCAGCGAGGCGATGATGTCCGGATCGGCATGCGAGGCCAGCAGGTACGACAGCCGCGGCGGCGGGAAGTGGGGCGCCATGCTGGCAAACAGCCCGTGAAACGCTAGGTTGCCACCCGGGTCGATGAGGGCGCCCACACCATGGTCGATCACCAGGAACTGGTTGGACTGCACGGCCTGGCCGTCTTCTTCCACCAGGTCGGTGAACATCAGGCAGACATGCTGGGGATCGCGGTAAAGCTCGACAGCCATGGGGAAACTCCGGTCAGGAACAGGGGAGGGCAATGTATGCCGCCCCCCTGGCGTGCCGGTTGATGTGCCTCAAAAGCGAACCCGTACCACCAATTCTGGGGATGCCATGGGGCTGGCACCTCCATCAGCGCCTGGATGTCGTTGGGAATGGCTTCTGGCGACATTGCCGGGAGGCGTTGGCGCTCTCCCAGCCGCCGGGCATCATTGGCCGGCAGGTTTGCCGGGGGTGTCTGCCATCGGATTCAGGGTTTCGGGCAGGGTGGCACGCTGCGCGGCGGCCGGATCGGTCGGCAGATACAGCGGGCCACGCTGGCCGCAGCCCCACAGGGCTGCCGTACTGGCGGCAAGGACAAAAGTCCTGATTAGAATTTGGGAAGCTCTCAACATGTGCGAATTGTAATGACCGACCTTGAATTCTTGGACCGTGCGGAACAGCTGTTGCTGGCGGTCGAGCAGTCTGCAGACCGCATCAACGACACCTCCGATGCCGATGTCGACGCCCAGCGCGTAGGCGGGATGGTGACATTGGTGTTCCCCAACCGCAGCCAGATCATCATCAATCTGCAAAAGCCACTGCACGAAGTGTGGTTGGCGGCCAAGGCCGGCGGCTTCCATTTTCGCCTGGATGGGGAGCAGTGGCAGGACACCAAGGGGGCGGGTGAGTTCTTTGAACGTTTGAGCACCTACGCCTCCGAGCAGTCGGGGCTGGCGCTGTCATTCACCGCCCAGGGCTGACCGAGGCCCCTGGCCTTGGCACTCGGGGCCCCGGTGCAAGGCCTGGGTCTGGTGCCCAGCGTCCGTGGGACATAAAAAAACCGCATGCGTGGTGCATGCGGTTTTTTTGTGCCTGGGGCCCGATCAGTTGCGGAACAGGTCCAGAATGCGGCTGCGTTCCTCGGGCGGCGGCGCGGTGGTGGCGCCTTCCGCTGCAGCATCGTCCATGCCCAGGCTGCTGACGCCGGCGTTGCGCGCGTATTCCTCGTAGAACCATTCACCGCCGACATTGACCACGCCAGGCGGCACGGGCATTTCGGCCACGGGAACGCCCTTGAGCGCGTGCTGCATGAAGTTGATCCACACTGGCAGGCTCAGGCCGCCGCCGGTTTCGCGGGAGCCCAGGTTGCGCGGGGTGTCATAGCCGATCCAGGTGACGGCTGCCAGCGTGGGCTGGTAGCCGGCGAACCAGGCATCCATCGCATCGTTGGTGGTACCGGTCTTGCCATACAGGTCCGGGCGCTTGAGGGTGGCTTGGGCCTTGGCCGCCGTGCCCACGCGGGCCACATCCTGCAGCAGGCTGCTCATGATGAAGGCGTTGCGCGGCTCGATGGCCTGGGGCAGTTGCTCCAGCGGAGGCGCCGTGTATTCCGACAGCACGCGGCCCTTGTAGTCGGTGATCTTGGCGATCAGCCAGGGATTGACGCGGTGTCCGCCGTTGGCAAACACGGCGTAGGCGGCCGCCAGCTGCATCGGCGTCACCGAGCCGGCGCCCAGGGCCATGGTCAGGTAGGCCGGATGCTTGGCGGCATCAAACCCGAAGCGGGTGATCCACTCCTGGCCCTGCTTGGGGCCGACGGCCTGCAGCAGACGGATGGAGATCATGTTCTTGGACTTGTTCAGGCCCGTGCGCATGGTCATGGGCCCGTCGTAGCGGCTGTCGTAGTTCTTGGGCTCCCAGGGCTGACCACCGGTGACACCCGCGCTGAAGAACAGCGGGGCATCGTTGATCATGGTGGCGGGCGTGAAGCCTTTTTCCAGCGCGGCCGAGTAGATGAACGGCTTGAAGCTGGAGCCCGGCTGGCGCCAGGCCTGGGTGACGTGGTTGAACTTGTTCTTGTCGAAGTCAAAACCACCCACCAGGGCGCGGATGGCGCCGGTCTGCGGGGTCAGCGCCACAAACGCGCCTTCCACCTCGGGCAGCTGTGTGGCTTCCCAGCCGCCCTTGGTCTTGGCCACGCGGATCACGGCGCCAGGGCGCAGCTTGATATTGGGCGGCGCCTTGTCACTCAGTCCGGATTGCACGGGTTTGAGGCCATCGCCCGTGATCTGGAGCTTCTCGCCATCCGGGCGCTGGGCCACGATCTTGCGGGCCGAGGCTTCCAGCACCACGGCGGCCAGCAGGTCGCCGTTGTCCGGGTGCGATGCCAGCGCGTCGTCGATCACATCTTCCTGGGCCTGTGCATCGGCCGGCAGGGCGACGAACTTCTCCGGACCTCGGTAGCGCTGGCGGCGCTCATAGTCCATCAGACCCTGGCGCAGCGCGTTGTACGCGGCTTCCTGTTCACCGGCATTGAGTGTGGTGTAGACGTTCAGGCCGCGCGTGTAGGCGTCATTGCCATACTGGGCAAACACCAGCTGGCGCACCATTTCAGCCACATATTCGGCGTGCACGCGGGTGTTGGCGGCACTCGAATTCTTCAGCTGCAGCGGCTCGGCGCGGGCCTGCTCGGCCTGCTGCGCCGTGATGAAGCCGTTGTCCTGCATGCGGTCGATGATGTACTGCTGGCGGATATGGGCGCGCTTGGGGTTGCTGATCGGGTTGTAGGCCGATGGTGCCTTGGGCAGGCCTGCCAGCATGGCCGCTTCGGCCACGGTGATGTCCTTCAGCGGCTTGCCGAAATAGGCTTCGCTGGCGGCGGCAAAACCGTAGGCGCGGTTGCCCAGGTAGATCTGGTTCATGTAGATCTCCAGGATCTGTTCCTTGGAGAGCAGGTGTTCCAGCTTGAAGGTCAGCAGGATTTCGTAGATCTTGCGGGTGTAGGTCTTCTCGGAAGAGAGGTACACATTGCGCGCCACCTGCATGGTGATGGTGGACGCACCCTGGCTCTTGACCCGGCCGAGGTTGGCCAGGGCCGCACGCAGCATGCCCTTGTAGTCCACGCCACCGTGCTCGAAAAAGCGGGTGTCTTCAATGGCCAGCACGGCGTCGACCATCACCTTGGGGATGTCGGCGATGGGCGTGAGTGTGCGCCGCTCTTCGCCAAATTCACCCAGCAAGGCACCCTCGGTCGAGTAGACGCGCAGGGGCAGCTTGGGCCGGTAGTCGGCCAGTTCGGAAACGTCTGGCAGGTTGGGATAGGCCATGGCCAGAGCCACGGCAACAGTCAGCAGAATGGCCACGAAGCCCGCTGCCATCACGCCCAAGAGCCACAGCAGCGACTTGGGAAGCCAGTGCATTTTTCGTGGGGACTTGGGGGAGGCGTTGGAGGTGGTCTTCTCGTTGTTCGGAGAGGAAGTAGGCATGTCGCTCCACGCAGAAGTGGGTAGGCATTATAGGAAGCGTGCTTTAAGCCAGGCTGAAACAGGTTGTGGCAGTTGCCCGACCTTGGAAACGACACCGCGTCAGGCCGCGTGTGCATGGTGCCGCGCAGCTTGACGGAAAATGGCGTCTGGCGCTGAGGTGGTGCTTGAACGCTAGGAAGCTAGGAAGAGATGGAATCCAACAGCAAGATCGTGGCATTGGTCGGCCTGCCCGGCTCGGGAAAATCAACCGTGGGACGGCATCTGTCCAAGCGCTGGGGGATTCCCTTCATCGACTCCGACCATGAAATCGAAGCGCGCACGGGCGGCCCGGTGCGCGACTTCTTTGCGGCCCACGGCGAGGCGGCATTCCGCGATCTGGAGCAGGCGGTGATTGCGCAGCTGTGTGCCGACAATGGCCAGGCCCGGATTCTGGCCACTGGCGGTGGCGCGGTGCTGCGCGAGGCCAACCGCCAGGTGCTGCACCAGCACTGCCATGTGTTCTATCTGAAGGCCTCGCCCGAAGAGCTGTACCAGCGCCTGCGCAACGACAAGACCCGGCCCCTGCTGCAGGTGGACGACCCGGCCCTGCGGCTGCGCGAGCTGTTCGAGGCGCGGGATGCCCTGTATGCCGAGATTGCGCACTACGTGATCGATTCGGCCCGTCTGTCTTCCCACCAGCTGCTGCACCGCGTGGCCATGCAGGCCGAGATGGCGGGCATTGTCCCGGCCCGCGCGCAGCCCTGAATGGGCGCCAACGGGCGCCACACGTAAAAAAGCGCTGCGGCCAGTGGACGCAGCGCCGGGTGGAAGAATGTGCCCGTCCGGTGGCGGGTCAGGCTGCCGGGGCCAGGGCGTGCAGCAGCTTGGCGTGGATGCCGCCAAAGCCGCCATTGCTCATGCAGACGATATGGTCGCCCGGCTGCGCGGCTTCCACGATCATGTTCACCAGGGTGGGCAGGTCGTTGCTGCTGCGGGCCGCTTCGCCCAGGGGGGCCAGGGCGCCGGAGACATCCCAGTCCAGTCCGGCGGTATGGCAGAACACCAGATCGGCCTCTTTCAGCGCCCAGGGCAGCTGGGATTTCATGGTGCCCAGCTTCATGGTGTTGCTGCGCGGCTCGAACACGGCCAGGATGCGCGGGCTCTGGCCCAGGCGTTTGCGCAGGCCTTCCAGCGTGGTGCGGATGGCCGTGGGGTGGTGGGCAAAGTCGTCGTAGACGGCAATGCCCTGCACCGTGCCGCGCAGTTCCATGCGGCGCTTGACGTTGTGAAAGCGCCCCAGGGCTTCGGCCGCCACCTGGGGCGACACGCCCACATGTTCGGCGGCGGCAATGGCCGCCAGCGCATTGAGCTGGTTGTGTACGCCAGTCAGCTGCCATTCCACGCGGGCCACCGAGCGGCCGCGCTGCAACACCTCAAAGGCGTGGGCCGGGCCTTCGGCGCTGAATTCCGATACGGCGCTGCCGAAATGCGTCACCTCGCTCCAGCAGCCCTGGTTCAGCACCCGTGTCAGCGATTCTTCCAGGCCGTTGCTCACAATGCGTCCCGTGGCCGGAACGGTGCGCACCAGGTGGTGGAACTGGCGCTCGATCGCGCCCAGATCGTCAAAGATGTCGGCGTGGTCGAATTCCAGGTTGTTCAGCACGGCCGTGCGCGGGCGGTAGTGCACAAACTTGCTGCGCTTGTCGAAGAAGGCGGTGTCGTATTCATCCGCCTCGATCACGAACAGCGGGCGCTCCTGGCCGGCGGCCAACTGGCCCAGGCGGGCGCTGAGGCCAAAGTCCAGCGGCACGCCGCCGACCAGAAAGCCGGGCGTGAGGCCGGCGCATTCCAGGATCCAGGCCAGCATCGACGTGGTGGTGGTCTTGCCGTGTGTGCCGGCCACGGCCAGCACATGGCGGCCTTGCAGCACATGCTCGGACAGCCATTGCGGGCCGCTGGTATAGGGCAGGCCGGCATCCAGGATGGCTTCCATCAGCGGGAATTTGGGCGAACCGTCGGCCAGGCGTGCGCGGCTGACGACGTTGCCCACGACGAACACATCGGGCTTCAGCGCCAGTTGCTCCACGCCGTAGCCTTCAATCAGCTCGATGCCCAGGGCACGCAACTGGTCGCTCATCGGCGGGTACACGCCCGCGTCGCAACCGGTCACTTTATGGCCCGCCTCGCGTGCCAATGCAGCCACCCCGCCCATGAAGGTGCCGCAAATCCCCAGGATGTGAATATGCATGTGCCCAATTCTACGGGGCCGGCCATGCCGCGGCGGCGGTCACCGCGCATGGAATGCAAGCGGTTGCTACCAATTTTGCAGTGGCAGACATTTTTGGCAAGTCGCCTCATGCGGGCATGCTGCGGGGCGCAGCGGGGTACACCAACAGCGCCGACAGGGCCGAGGCCGGCAAGGGCGCATGCGCAGGCGGGGGCGCATGCGACGTGCTCCTGGCCGCTGGTGCAGGGGTATCCCGGACTGGGCCACAATGGGTCCATGTCTGTACCGTCCATTGCCGATGAAATCGCCCAGACCGCTGCCCGCCTGGTGGTGGAAGAGGGTCTGGAGTGGGGCCCTGCCAAGCGCCGTGCCGTGCGCCAGCTGGGCTTGCCGCAGCGCACCCCCTTGCCGGACAACGACCGGGTTGAAGCCGCGGTGCGGGAATATATCGAGCTGTTCTGCGCCGATACCCAGCCCCAGGAGCTGCGCGCGCTGCGCGAGCTGGCCGTGGTGTGGATGGAGCGGATGGCGCCGTTTCGCCCCTATCTGGCCGGAGCGGTATGGCGCGGCACGGCCACCCGGCTGTCGGACATCTATATCCAGATGTTCTGCGATGACCCCAAGTCGGCCGAAATCGCGCTCATCGACCACAACGTGCAGTACGACGTGACCCAGGTCACGGGCTTCCATGGCGAGACCGTGGATGCCCTGAGCATCAGCAGCTTCTGCAAGCCCCTGAATGAAGCCGTCGGGGTGCACCTGATGGTCTACGACTTCGACGATCTGCGCGGCGCGCTCAAGCCCGATGGGCAGGGCCGCACCGCGCGGGGCGAGGTGACCGCGCTGCGTGCGCTGCTGGATGCGGAGGCCGCCGCATGAGCCCCGCACCCCATACCCCGCAAGAGACCGTGCAGACCGGGCGCCGCCGCTGGCTGGTGGCCGGCGTGGCGGGCGGCGCTGCCGTGGCCGGCGCTGGCTGGGCCTGGTGGCGCAGCAGTGCAGCGCCTTCGCCCAATGCCGCGGCGGAGCAGGCCTTCTGGGCCTTGCAGCTGCAAACGCCAGAGGGCGCACCGCTGGCGCTGCAGCAGTTTGCCGGCAAGCCTTTGCTGGTGAATTTCTGGGCCACCTGGTGTCCGCCCTGTGTGCGGGAGCTGCCGCTGCTGTCCCGCTTTGCGCAGGAGCAGCCGCAGGTGCAGTTGCTGGGTCTGGCCGTGGACCAGGCGGCGCCGGTGCAGAAATTCCTGGCGCGCCAGCCGCTGGCATTTCCGGTGGCCATGGCCGGGGCGGGCGGCAGCACGCTGACGCGGACCCTGGGCAATGTCACAGGGGGGCTACCTTTCTCTATCTTGTTCGATACAAGAGGAAATGTGAAGCAACGTAAAATAGGCGAGTTGAGCAGCGCCGATCTGCAGCAGTGGGCACAGTCCCTATAGCTGATTTGGCGCAAGCGAGTGCAGAAATGCGAAGCTTTACCATGTTGGTGTTCGCTAAAAATGCAGCCCAATGTGCGGAGAAGGGCGAAATTAGGGTAAATTCGCGCCCTACTTAGTTTTAGCCGTTGGAGCTTCCATGGATCTGCGAAAACTCAAAACCCTGATTGATCTGGTGTCCGAATCGAATGTGTCGGAGCTGGAAATCACCGAAGCCGAAGGCAAAGTCCGTATCGTCAAGGGCGGTGGCGCCGTGGTGCAGCAGTTTGTGGCTGCACCGGTGCAAGCCGCTCCCGCCGCTGCGGCACCTGCTGCTGCCGCACCCGCTGCCGCCGCTGCGGTCGCTGAATTGCCCGCACCTGTGGTGGGCCATCAAGTGAAGTCCCCCATGGTGGGCACGTTCTACCGTTCCGCCAGCCCAGGCGCCAAGGCGTTTGTCGACGTGGGTGCCCAGGTCAAGGAAGGCGACACGCTGTGCATCATTGAGGCCATGAAGATCCTCAACGAGATCGAAGCCGACAAGTCCGGCACCGTGACCCGCATCCTGGCCGACAACGGCCAAGCCGTGGAATACGGACAACCGCTGTTCGTGATCGAGTGATCTGCCAGGGCCCACAGGGTCAGCGGACTGTGCCGCTGCCCTGCGGATTCCACGGTTCGCCCTGACAGGGCGAGGAACAACGAGGACCTCCATGTTTAAGAAAATTTTGGTTGCCAACCGGGGTGAAATTGCCCTGCGCATCCAGCGTGCTTGCCGCGAAATGGGCATCAAGGCCGTGATGGTCTACTCGGAAGCCGACCGCGAAGCCAAGTACGTCAAGCTGGCCGACGAAGCCGTGTGCATTGGCCCGGGCCCGTCGCCTCTGAGCTACCTCAATATGCCGGCCATCATCTCGGCTGCCGAGGTGACCGATGCCGAAGCCATCCACCCCGGTTATGGCTTCCTGAGCGAGAACGCCGACTTTGCCGAACGTGTCGAGCAAAGCGGTTTCGCCTTCATCGGCCCCACGGCCGATTCCATCCGCATCATGGGTGACAAGGTTTCGGCCAAGCAAGCCATGATCAAGGCGGGCGTGCCCTGCGTGCCCGGATCGGACGGCGAACTGCCCGAAGACCCGGCCCAGATCCGCCGCATCGCCAAGGCCATCGGCTACCCGGTGATCATCAAGGCCGCTGGTGGCGGTGGTGGCCGCGGCATGCGCGTGGTGCACACCGAAGCCGCCCTGGTCAATGCCGTGCAGATGACCAAGGCCGAAGCCGGTGCTGCCTTCGGCAATCCTGCGGTTTACATGGAGAAGTACCTCCAGAATCCACGCCACATCGAAATCCAGGTGCTGTGCGACCAGCACAAGAACGCGGTGTACCTGGGCGAGCGCGACTGCTCCATGCAGCGCCGCCACCAGAAGGTGATCGAGGAGGCTCCGGCCCCCGGTATCCCCCGCCGCCTGATCGAGAAGATCGGCGAGCGCTGCGTGGCTGCCTGCAAGAAGATCGGCTACCGCGGTGCGGGCACGTTCGAGTTCCTGTACGAGAACGGCGAGTTCTACTTCATTGAAATGAACACCCGCGTCCAGGTGGAGCACCCGGTGACCGAATCGATCACCGGCGTGGACATCGTGCGCACCCAGATCATGGTGGCGGCCGGCGACAAGCTGCCCTTCACCCAGCGCCAGATCAACACGCAGATGCGCGGTCACGCCATCGAGTGCCGCATCAACGCCGAAGATCCGTACAACTTCATGCCTTCGCCCGGCCGTGTCACCATGTGGCACATGCCTGGCGGTCCTGGCGTGCGTGTGGACTCGCACGTGTACAACAACTACTTCGTGCCGCCCAACTACGACTCCATGATCGGCAAGCTGATCGTGTACGGTGACACCCGCGAGCAGGCCCTGGCCCGCATGCGCACGGCGCTGTCGGAAGTGGTGGTCGAAGGCATCAAGACCAATGTGCCCCTGCACCAGGACCTGATGGTGGACGCCAAGTTCATGGAAGGCGGCACCAACATCCATTACCTGGAGCAATGGCTGGAACACCGCAAAAAGCGCTGATCCACCACGGTAGATGACCAGCATGCTGGCCCTTGGCAACGGGGGCCAGCATTTCGTTTTTCAGCCCAAGGAGTTGCCTTATGCATGAGCTGAGCCTGATGTGCCCGGAAGACCGGGTGGAAGATGTGAGCGACGCGCTCGATGCGCTGGATGCCCTGAGCGTGTCTGTGGAGGACATGGACGCCCAGACCGAAGCGGAACAGGCGCTGTTCGGCGAGCCTGGCATGCCACCCCCCAAGGATGGCTGGAACCGCAGCCGCATCGTGGCCTTGTTCCCCGATGAAGCCGCCGCCCGGCAGGCGCAGGACCTGCTGGTGCTGCAGGATTTCTTTGGCGGCTGCCAGGTCCTGGGCATCCAGGAAGTGGAAGCCCAGGACTGGGTGCGGCTGACGCAGTCGCAGTTCCAGCCAGTGGACATCACCCCCGAGTTCTGGATCGTGCCCACCTGGCACGAGATGCCCGAAGCCGCCAAGGTCAGCATCCGCCTGGATCCGGGCCTGGCCTTCGGTACCGGCACCCACCCCACCACCCGCATGTGCCTGCGCTGGATTGCCACGCAGCCGGCAGGCAGCCTGGGCCGTACGCTGGACTATGGCTGCGGCTCCGGCATTCTGGCCATCGGTGCGGCCAAGTTCGGCGCGCCAGCGATTGATGCGGTGGACATCGATCCCGATGCCGTGGTCTCCTGCGAGCTCAATGCCCAGGCCAATGCGGTGCAGCTGAACGCCGGCCTGCCCGACAAGGCCCAGGGCCAGTACCAGACGGTGTTGGCCAACATCCTGGCGACGCCGCTGCGGATGCTGGCGCCGCTGCTGTGCAACCATGTGCAGGCCGGTGGCCATCTGGTGCTGGCCGGTATCCTGGAGCGCCAGGCGGATGAGCTGAAGCAGGCCTATGCACCCTATGTGCAGCTGGATGTGAGCGACAGCGAAGACGGCTGGATTCTGATGACGGCCCGCAAGGCCTGAGCCGCACGCACAGCTTCTTTTGGGCTGTGACTGTCTGCCCCCCGCGGGTTGCGGGTGTGGCGGGCGGGCGGCCTGCTTCTACAATCGGTGCGCCATGAGCCAGATCACCACCTGTCCTTCCTGCAGCACGCGTTTTCGCGTGGTGGCAGACCAGTTGCGCATTTCCGATGGCTGGGTGCGCTGCGGTCAGTGCCAGGAGGTGTTCGACGCGCGCGACCACCTGGATGCGGTGGTTGCCGTGGAGCCTGCGGCGGCGCCGGAGCCCGTGCCGGCAGCCCCTGCCGTCCCGGACGCTGTGGCGCACACCGGTGTGGCCGGTGCGTCTGCCGTGCCAGCCGTGCAAGCCATGCCTGTGGCACCCGTTGCCGAGGAGGTGGTGACCGAGCCTGAGGGCGAGGAGCCATCGCTTCCAGCGCCCGACATGCCCGTGCCTGCGCCGGTCGTGCCACCCGCTCCGGGTTATGAGCTGCCGGCGCCGCAATGGTCGGACGATCCCGACCTGCCGGAACCTCCGGCAGCGCATGAAGAGCCAGAGCCTGAGGTGGCGCAGCCGCTGCGTCCATCGCATGCAGCGGTGGAGCCGGGCCATTTTTCAGATCCCGAGCCGGCGCTGCAGCCGCCATCGGTCGCGCCTGCAGCGCCGGCGTCGGGGCGCACAGACCCCGTATGGAATGCCAGCGCGGCGGCACCGGCTGAGGTGGCAAGGCAGGAGCCCTCGGCATCCGCGGAGGCCTTGACTGACGCGTGGGCCGCTGCCGACCGCTATGGCCTGCAAGGTGCAGCACCGGCACAGGACGGGCGCTCGGATGCCGAGCCCGAGGGGCCGAATTCTGTGCAGGAAGCGGCGGATAGGGTGGACGCATCCACACCGGTGCTGCCGGCAGAGGCGGCGGAGGCGGCCGAGGTGGTGCCCCATGCTGCGGAGCCCGCGGATGCCGGAGCTGCAATGCCGCCGGTGGATGCCATTGAATCTGCGGCACAGAAGCTGGCGCAGTCCGAAGCCGCAATCGCCTCCGCGGCAGCACCGGCATTTCCGTTTGCCGAACCGGTGGACGATGACGATCCGCTGGTGCTGGACTCTTCACTGGAGCCGGGTTTTGTGCGCGATGCACGGCGCAAGGCCTGGTGGCAAAAGCCCGTGGTGCGGGTCGCCATGGGCGCGAGCGTCGTGGTGCTGCCGGTGGCGCTGGTCCTGCAAGTGGCCTTGCATGAGCGCAACGCACTGGCGGCCTGGCAACCCAGCCTGCGGCCGGCACTGGAGTTCATGTGCACGGCCCTGCAGTGCAAGCTGGGGCCGCGCCAGCAGATTGGCGCCATGGTGGTGTCGGGCTCCACGTTTGCCAAGGGCGAGCGCGAGCGTGCCTACCAGCTGAGTCTGAGCATACAGAACCGCGCCGGCACGCCCGTGGGCATGCCGGCCGTGGAGTTGACGCTGACCGATGCCCAGGACCAAGCCATCGCCCGCAAGGTGATCCAGGCCAAGGAGCTGGGCGCACCGCCAGAACTCAAGGCCGGTGCCGAGTGGAGCGGCACGGTGCCGGTGACCACCGAAGGTTTGAACCTGCAGGTGTCCGGCTACCGCGTGCTGCTGTTTTACCCCTGATTTTTTTCTTTCAAGGATTTCCCATGCCTGCATTGATTTGCGGATCCCTGGCCTTTGACAACATCATGACCTTCGAAGGTCGCTTTGCAGACCAGATCATGCCGGAGCAGCTGCACATCCTGAATGTGTCTTTCCTGGTGCCTTCGCTGCGCCGTGACTTCGGTGGCTGCGCCGGCAACATCGCCTATGCGCTGCAGCAGCTGGGTGGTCAGCCCTTGCCCATGGCCATGGTCGGCAGCGATGGCGCGGACTACCTGGCACGCATGCAGGCGCAGGGCATCGACACCCGCCATGTGGGCCAGGTGCAGGATACGCACACGGCCCAGTGCATGATCATGACCGACCGTGACAACAACCAGATCGCGGCCTTCCACCCCGGTGCCATGTCGCTGGCCCATCAGAACGTGATCACCGCGGAATGCGGTGCCCGGATCGCCATCATCTCGCCCGACGGCCGTGATGCCATGCTGCAGCATGCGGCACAGCTGGCCCAGGCCGGCATTCCTTTTGTGTTTGATCCCGGCCAGGGCCTGCCCATGTTCAACGGGCAAGAGCTGCTGCAGTTCATCGACCAGGCGTCCTGGGTTACCGTCAACGACTACGAAGGCAAGATGCTGTGCGACCGCACCGGGCTGTCGCTGGAGGCCCTGTCGCAAAAGGTGCGCGGCCTGGTGGTGACCTTGGGGGCGGAAGGCTGTGAAGTGTGGGAACAGGGCGTGCGCACCCTGGTGCCTGCGGTCACCCCCGCTGCCGTGGTGGACCCCACAGGATGTGGCGATGCCTGGCGCGCTGCCTTGCTGTACGGTCTGGAGCAAGGCTGGTCGCTGGCGCAATGTGCCGAGCTGGGCAACCAGGTGGGCGCAGTCAAGGTGGCACACCGTGGCCCGCAAAACTACACCCTGGAGCAGCTGCGTGACAGCCTGCTGGCGGCCTGATGCCCCAGCGCTGACCCCATGAAAAAAGCCCGCATCTGCGGGCTTTTTTCATGGGCGATGGCCGCAACGGCCAATGCTTCAGGGCTTGCCGCCGGTAGGGAAGGGCCAGGCAGCCTGGGGTGCCAGCGCTGTCTGTGCCACAGGCGCAGCAGCCACGGCAGGCGCAGCAGCAGCCTTCTTGGCAGGAGCGGCCTTCTTGGCAGGGGCAGCCTTCTTGGCAGCAGCAGGTGCAGCGGCCTTCTTGGCGGCAGCAGGCGCCGCAGCCTTCTTGGCGGCAGCAGGTGCAGCGGCCTTCTTGGCAGCAGGTGCAGCGGCCTTCTTGGCAGCAGGTGCAGCGGCCTTCTTGGCAGGAGCAGCCTTCTTGGCGGCAGCAGGCGCGGCAGCCTTCTTGGCAGCAGGTGCAGCGGCCTTCTTGGCGGCAGCAGGCGCAGCAGCCTTCTTGGGTGCAGCGGCCTTGGCGGTGGTGGCCTTCTTGGCGGCGGCCTTGGGAGCTGCAGCCTTAGGAGCGGCGGCCTTCTTGGCAGCAGGAGCAGCAGCCTTCTTGGGCGCAGCAGCCTTAGGAGCGGCGGCCTTCTTGGCGGCGGCCTTGGGAGCTGCAGCCTTGGGAGCGGCGGCCTTCTTGGCAGCAGGAGCAGCAGCCTTCTTGGGCGCAGCAGCCTTGGCGGTGGTGGCCTTCTTGGCGGCGGCCTTGGGAGCAGCGGCCTTCTTGGCAGCAGCAGGAGCAGCAGCCTTCTTCGGCGCAGCAGCCTTGGGAGCGGCAGCCTTCTTGGCAGCAGGTGCAGCGGCCTTCTTGGGAGCTGCGGCCTTAGGTGCAGCAGCCTTGGGAGCGGCAGCCTTCTTGGCAGCAGGTGCAGCAGCCTTCTTGGGAGCAGCAGCCTTGGCGGTGGTGGCCTTCTTGGCAGCGGCCTTGGGGGCTGCGGCCTTGGCGGCGGTCTTCTTCACTTCTGCCTTGACGGCAGTTTTCTTGGTGCTTTCGCTGCCGGTGGTGGCAGCCTTTTTCGCTGCGGTTTTCTTTGCAGTTGCCATCATCTTCTCCTTCGTTGGTTTATACAAAGCGCTGTTTGCGATTGGAACGCAGGGCGTGATCCTGTGCGCCGTGGAGGGATTCAACGCAACACGCATAAAAGCGCCCCATGCCACCAAATTCGCAAAAGCAGTTGATGGCATGGGGCGCATTATGAATTTTCTTGTAGCACTTGAGGAGGTATTAATCCCAAGAAAGTGCACCTCCGGACTGATATTCGATGACTCGTGTCTCAAAGAAGTTACGTTCCTTCTTCAAATCGATCATTTCACTCATCCAGGGGAACGGATTTTCTTCACCCGGGAACAGCTCTTCCAAACCGATTTGTGTGGCGCGGCGATTGGCGATGTAGCGCAGATAGCCCTTGAACATCGATGCATTCATGCCCAGCACACCGCGTGGCATGGTGTCTTCGGCATATTGGTATTCGAGCTCGACGGCCTTGCGGAACAGCTCGTTGATCTCTTCCTTGAATGCAGGGGTCCACAGGTGCGGGTTCTCCAGCTTCAACTGGTTGATCAGGTCGATGCCGAAATTGCAGTGCATGGATTCATCGCGCAGGATGTACTGGTACTGCTCGGCAGCGCCCACCATCTTGTTCTGGCGGCCCAGCGCCAGGATCTGCGTGAAGCCCACGTAGAAGAATAGACCTTCCATCAGGCAGGCAAACACGATCAGGCTCTTGAGCAGGGTCTGGTCGGTTTCCGGTGTGCCGGTGTGGAAGTTCGGGTCCATGATCGCTTCGATGAAGGGGATCAGAAACTCGTCCTTGTTGCGGATGGACTCGACCTCGTTGTACGCATTGAAGATCTCGCCTTCGTCCAGACCTAGCGACTCCACGATGTACTGGTAGGCGTGGGTGTGGATGGCTTCCTCGAAGGCCTGGCGCAGCAGGAACTGGCGGCATTCCGGTGCGGTGATGTGGCGGTAGGTGCCCAGCACAATGTTGTTGGCCGCCAACGAATCGGCGGTCACAAAGAAGCCCAGATTGCGTTTGACGATGCGGCGCTCGTCTTCGGTCAGGCCATTGGGGCTCTTCCACAGCGCGATGTCGCGCGTCATGTTCACTTCCTGCGGCATCCAGTGGTTGGCGCAGGTGGCCAGGTACTTTTCCCAGGCCCACTTGTACTTGAAGGGCACCAGCTGGTTGACGTCGGTCTTGGCGTTGATGATGCGCTTGTCGGCCGCGTTCACACGCTTGTGGGTGTTGGTGGATGCGCCGCTTTCCGCGCTGCTGGCGGAAGGGGCAAGGGTGTCGTCGTCAAAACTCAGCATGGTGTATTCCTTGGAGGGAGCAGCTGGGTGCGTTCATTGCCATCCAGCTTTTTCGATTCATCGATGTCACAAGTGCGGCGGCAGGCGGCACATGGGCGCGTTGCATTTCGCCGTCGCCGGGGGCATGCAGCCCCCGAGGGCCTCGCCCGCTCTGGCGTCTGGCGTCTGGCGTCAAAGCGGGGGTGCACCGAACGCTGGGCGCCCTGTGCACCGGGAGGCATCTGCCGTTACTGGCAGGCCTCGCAGCCGGGGTCGTCGATCGCGCAGAACTTGATGTCCGTGGCCGGTGCCTGCTGGGCGCGGGCGGCGGCTGCGGCTTTTTCCAGCGCGCTCATGGAGGCCATGGCGGCGGGAGCGTTGGCCGACACGGCATTCAGCACACGGCTTTGGACCGTGGACTTCTCCACGTGGGTGGCGCTGATGGTGCGCAGGTAGTAGGTGGTCTTCAGACCACGCTGCCAGGCCAGCAGGTAGGTGTCGTGCAGCTTCTTGCCGGATGCACCCGCCATGTAGATGTTCAGGCTCTGGGCCTGGTCGATCCACTTCTGGCGGCGGCTGGCAGCCTCCACCAGCCAATGCGGTTCCACTTCGAAGGCGGTGGCGTACAGCTGCTTGAGGTCGTGCGGCACGCGCTCGATGGGGCGCAGCGAACCGTCAAAGTGCTTCAGGTCCATGACCATCACTTCGTCCCACAGGCCCAGCTTCTTCAGGTCACGCACCAGGAACTGGTTGATGACGGTGAATTCGCCGGACAGGTTGGACTTGACCGACAGGTTGCCGAACGAGGGCTCGATGGAGGCGTCCACCCCCACGATGTTGGAGATGGTGGCCGTGGGCGCAATGGCCACGCAGTTGGAGTTGCGCATGCCGTCGGCCTGGATCTTGGCGCGCAGCGCTTCCCAGTCCAGACGCACGGTGCGGTCCACGTCCACATAACCGCCGCGTTCCTTTTCCAGCAGGTTCAGCGAATCCAGCGGCAGGATGCCCTGCGACCACAGCGAGCCCTGGTAGCTGGAGTAGGTGCCGCGCTCCTTGGCCAGCTCGGTCGATGCCCAGTAGGCGTAGTAGCAGACCGCTTCCATGGCGGCGTCGGCAAACTCCACGGCAGCCTGGCTGGCGTAGGGGGTGCGCATTTCATACAGCGCATCCTGGAAGGCCATGATGCCCATGCCCACCGGGCGGTGGCGCATGTTGGAGTCGCGGGCCTTGTCCACGGCGTAGTAGTTGATGTCGATCACGTTGTCCAGCATGCGCATGGCCGTGGTGATGGTCTTGCGCAGCTTGGCGTGGTCGATGGCGCCGTTGGTGATGTGGCGTGCCAGATTCACGGAGCCCAGGTTGCAGACGGCGGTTTCGCTGTCGCTGGTGTTCAGCGTGATTTCCGTGCACAGGTTGGAGGAGTGCACCACGCCCACATGCTGCTGGGGCGAGCGGATGTTGCAAGGGTCCTTGAACGTGATCCAGGGGTGGCCGGTCTCGAACAGCATGGACAGCATCTTGCGCCACACATCCACGGCGGGCACGCGCTTGAACAGCGTGATTTCGCCGGTCTGGGTCTTGGCTTCGTAGGCGGTGTAGGCCTTCTCGAAAGCCTGGCCGAACAGATCGTGCAGCTCGGGCACGTCGGAAGGCGAGAACAGGGTCCATTCGCCGTTTTCCACCACGCGCTTCATGAACAGGTCGGGAATCCAGTTCGCCGTGTTCATGTCGTGGGTGCGGCGGCGGTCATCGCCGGTGTTCTTGCGCAGTTCCAGGAATTCTTCGATGTCCAGGTGCCAGGTTTCCAGGTAGGCGCAGACAGCGCCCTTGCGCTTGCCGCCCTGGTTCACCGCCACAGCCGTGTCGTTGACCACCTTCAGGAAAGGCACCACGCCTTGCGATTCGCCGTTCGTGCCCTTGATGCGGGCGCCCAGGGCGCGCACATTGGTCCAGTCGTTGCCCAGGCCGCCGGCAAACTTGGACAGCAGCGCGTTTTCCTTGATGGCGTCGTAGATGCCCCCCAGGTCGTCGGACACAGTGGTCAGGTAGCAGCTCGACAGCTGCGAACGCAGCGTGCCGCTGTTGAACAGCGTGGGCGTGGAAGACATGAAGTCGAACGAGCTCAGCAGTTCGTAGAACTCGATGGCGCGGGCATCGCGGTCGGACTCCTGCAGCGCCAGGCCCATGGCCACACGCATGAAGAAGCTCTGCGGCAGTTCGATGCGCGTCTTGCGCACGTGCAGGAAGTAGCGGTCGTACAGCGTTTGCAGACCCAGGTAGTCGAATTGCTGGTCGCGCTCGGCCTTCAGTGCCTTGCCCAGGCGAGGCAGGTCGAACTTCAGCAGCTCGGGGTTGAGCAGCTCGTTGTCCACGCCCTTCTGGATGAATCCGGGGAAGTAGTCGGCATAGGCTGCGTCCATGTCGGCCGGCTGCACATCGCGGCCCATGACTTCGCGCACGATGGTGTGCAGCAGCAGGCGGGCGGTGACATAGGTGTAGTCGGG
Source organism: Comamonas terrigena NBRC 13299 (assembly GCF_006740045.1). Lineage (NCBI taxonomy): Bacteria > Pseudomonadati > Pseudomonadota > Betaproteobacteria > Burkholderiales > Comamonadaceae > Comamonas > Comamonas terrigena. Next base: position 3,893,820 of record NZ_AP019749.1, on the reverse strand, counting down.
ATCGGTCTCGATCAGGGTGCGGGCGGCCAGGATGGCGGCCTTGTAGACCTCGGCCAGCGGCACGCCGTCGTAGAGATTGCGCAGCGTCTCGCTCAGGATGGGCGCGGCGGAGATATCGGGGTTCAGGTTGCGGCAGGCGGCTTCAAACAGGGCCTGCAGGCGTTCCTGGTCCAGCGGCTGGCGCTGGCCGTTGTCGGTCACGTGCAGCGTGGGCTTGGGGGCTGCAGCGGCTGCGGCTTCTTCCTCGGCCTTCTTCTTGGCGGCGGCGCGTTCCTGGTTGCGGGCTTCGCGGTACAGCACATAGGCGCGGGCCACATCCTGGTGACCGCCACGCATCAGACCCAGTTCCACATGGTCCTGGATGTCTTCAATGTGGAAGGTGCCGCCGCCCGGACGCGAACGCACCAGGGCGCGGATCACGGCGTGGGTCAGGCTGTCGACGGTTTCGCGCACGCTGGCGGACGCAGCGCCCTGGGCGCCGCGCACGGCCAGGAAGGCCTTGGTGGCGGCGGTGGCGATTTTCTGCGGAGCAAAAGGCACGACATCGCCACTGCGGCGGATCACCTGGTAGGTCTCCAGCGCTACCTGGGTGGTCGTGGGCTGGTCGGCAGACAGGGTATTCGGTGCGTCTTGCATGGGTTCCTCTTGATTGGGATGGCGGGGCCGACGGCTGTGGGGCCCTGCGTCTGAATGCGGTAGTTGCAACAAGATGTTGCACACTAGATGTAGTGTTCGATCGATTGCCGAGCACTAGGGGTAGTGTACTGCGCAGGCCTGTGCTGCCAAGCCGGAAGCGGGAAAAAATCTGTGGCGCCAGGGGCTTGACACGCTGGCAGCGCCCGCCCGCTGGTGCTTTGCCGGGGAAAGTCCGCAAGCCATGCGGGGTGGCAGGCCATGGCGCCGGGCAATGGCGCACCGGCATTGTGTGCACCGGTGGTCCGGGGGCGTGTCTGCCGCCCGGGCGTCGCGTTTTGGCTGCAGCCTGTGGTCAATGGGGATTGACGCAGCGCATGGGGGCGAAAGTCTGCCTACCCATGCCGTCACGGTGCGCCGTGGCATGGGTGTGGGTACGCACCAAGCAGAAGGAGAAGGCGCCGTGGCGGGCGGTGCGCGGCATGGGCACAGCGCAATGACCTTGCTGGCGGCGTGGAACGCACGCAGGGGGCTAGGCCGGTGGAAACTGCCAATCCGGGTGGCGGGCCTGCAAGGGGTGCTGCAGGCGCGGCCAGTCAAAACCGGGGCCGGGGTCCTGCTTGCGGCCGGGGGCAATGTGCTCGTGGCCGGCGATATGCTGCAGCGGGTAATGCTGGCCAATGGCTTCGCTCAGCTGCAGCAGGCTGGTGTACTGGGCGTCTTCAAAGCCCAGGCCTTCCAGGCCTTCGAGCTCGATGCCGATGGAGTCGTCATTGCAGTTGCCGCGCCCGCGCCAGCTGGACTGGCCGGCATGCCAGGCGCGCGCGTCGGCACTGACAAACTGCCAGATTTGGCCTGTGCGCTCGATGAAGAAATGCGAGGACACCTCCAGCCCGCGGATGCCCTGGAAGTAGGGGTGGGCGTCCCAGTCCAGCTGGTTGGTGAACAGCTGCTGTACGCAGCCGGTGCCAAACTGGCCTGGCGGCAGGCTGATGGAATGCACCACCAGCAGATCGATCTGCGCCTGGGCAGGGCGGGGGCCGAAATTGGGCGAAGGCAGGTGGCGCACGCCGGACAGCCAGCCGTCACGCCACTCAGGCGGGTCAAAGTCCATGGGAAGAAGGGTCTGCCGCTTCGGGCGCCAGGGGAGTCTGCAAACGGTTCACACGATAGCGCATTTGCTGCCGCCGCAGACCCGGGCGGAGTGCTGCTGCCTGGCGGTGGCGGGGCCCTTGCTGCCGTCAGGCCTGGGCCCTGGTGTCCGCCGGTTCAGGGGCGGGGGCCGAGCTTGCGGTGCGCCTCGCAGCAGTAGGACTGCTGCTGTGCATCGCTCAGGGCATCGCGCTGCGGCAGGTGCAGGCCGCAGTGGGCGCAGGCCACCATGGGCTGGGGCGGCGCGAGCGTGGGCTGGGACGGTGGCGCCGGGGGGCGCAGCGACTGGCGCTGCTTCTTCCAATACAGATAGAACACCGCCACCACGGCGATCACCAGCAGGTATTTCATTGCAAGCGCCCCAGCACCACTTCCAGCACGAAGCGCGAACCCACATAGCCCAGCAGCAGCAGCAGCGCGCCGGCATAGATCATGCGCACCGCATGGTTGCCGCGCCAGCCAAAGCGGCCGCGGCCCACCAGCAGCACGGCAAACACCAGCCAGCTCAGCAGGGAAAAGATTTCCTTGTGGCCCCAGCGCCAGGCGTGGCCGTAGAGCTGTTCACCAAACAGCCAGCCGGCCAGCAGCGTGGCCGTCAGCAGGATGAAGCCGGCCGTCACAAAGCGGAAGGTCAGCCGCTCCAGCAGCAGCAGCGGCATGCCGCTGTCGGATTCGGCGCCGGTGCGCATGCGCTGCTCGGCCTGGCTCATCAGTGCGCCGTGCACCACGGCGGCGGCAAACAGCCCATAGCAGGCAATGCCCAGCGCCAGGTGCAGCGGCAACCAGGCCGAGGCCTGGACATGCAGCGGGTGGCCCGGGAACACCAGGGCCAGGGCCACCGTGACGGCGCCCAGTGCGGCCAGCACCCAGCGGGCCCGCATCTGGGGAAAGAGCTGCTGCTCCACGGCGTACACCGTCAGCATCAGCCAGGCTGTGATGGACAGCGCCGGGGCAAAGCCAAAATGGGGCGGGCTGTTCAGCAGGGTGAAGACCAGCGCCAGGCCGTGCAGCACCCAGGCGCAACGCAGGGCCAGCCGGGCCTTGGCAGGCGTGAGGTGGCGTATGCCCAGCGCGGGCACGGCATAGGCCAGGATGGCGGCCATGGACATGCCCCAGCCAGGCAAGGAAGAAGGGGTCGGAACCATATCTGGATGATAGCCGTCGGCGTAGCTGCTGCGCCGCTGTGCGGGCGCAAGTCAGCATCAGAAATGCGGCCAAGCGCCGCAGAAAACCACAGTTTGTCCGCCGGGCGGGGGCGGGGCGCCGGCGCCCATGGGCTTCCGGGCAGGCGCCATGCCGCCCCGGGCGGCTGCGGCGTTCCCCTGTGTGCGGCAGCGCAGGGGTGGGGCATGTAAAATTGGCACTTACGCCCGGGGGCGCACGCGCGTCCACCTCCTTTGTCGCTGGTTGGACCTGCGGCAACCGATATTTCCCCGGCCCTGCTGCGCAGGCACCCAGCCTGCCTTGGCAGCAGCACGACCCACTCTTCCCCGGAACAGACAGCTATGGCATCCGCACTCACCGACAAACTCTCGCGACTCGTCAAGGAGATGCGGGGCCAGGCCCGCATCACCGAATCCAATGTGCAGGACATGCTGCGCGAAGTGCGCATGGCCCTGCTGGAAGCCGACGTGGCCCTGCCCGTGGTGCGCGACTTCATCGCCCGGGTCAAGGAAAAGGCGCTGGGCCAGGAGGTGCTGGGCAGTCTGAAGCCCGGTCAGGCCCTGGTGGGCATCGTGAATGCCGAACTCTCCGCCACCATGGGCGAGGGCGTGGCCGACATCAACCTGAATGCCCAGCCGCCGGCCATCATCCTGATGGCCGGCCTGCAAGGTGCCGGTAAAACCACGACCACCGCCAAGCTGGCCAAGCACCTGATCGAAAAGCGCAAGAAGAAGGTGCTGACGGTCTCGGGTGACGTGTACCGCCCTGCGGCCATCGAACAGCTCAAGACCGTCACCGCCCAGGCCGGTGCCGAATGGTTCCCCTCCACGCCCGACCAGAAGCCGCACGACATTGCCGTGGCTGCGCTGGACTACGCCAAGAAGCATTTCTTCGACGTGCTGCTGGTGGACACGGCCGGTCGCCTGGCCATTGACGAGCTGTTGATGGCCGAAATCAAGGACCTGCATGCCACCTTGAAGCCGGTCGAAACCCTGTTCGTGGTCGATGCCATGCAGGGCCAGGATGCGATCAACACCGCCAAGGCCTTCAAGGAAGCGCTGCCGCTGACCGGTATCGTGCTGACCAAGCTGGATGGTGACTCGCGCGGTGGTGCGGCCCTGTCGGTGCGCCAGATCACCGGTGCGCCCATCAAGTTTGCCGGTGTGTCCGAAAAGATCGACGGCCTGGAAGTGTTCGATGCCGACCGCCACGCCCAGCGCGTGCTGGGCATGGGGGATATCGTGGCCCTGGTGGAGCAGGTCACCAAGGGCGTGGACATGGAGGCCGCGCAGAAGCTGGCCGAAAAGGTCAAGAGTGGCGACGGGTTTGACCTGAACGACTTTCTGGCCCAGATCCAGCAGATGAAGCAGATGGGCGGTCTGTCCACGCTGATGGACAAGCTGCCTTCCGAGCTGACCGCCAAGGCCGGCGCCGTGGACATGGACAAGGCCGAGCGCGAAATCAAGCGCAAGGAAGGCATCATCTGCTCCATGACCGCCAGGGAGCGCAAGAAACCCGAAATCATCAAGGCCACCCGCAAGAAGCGCATTGCCGACGGCGCAGGCGTGCAGGTGCAGGAAGTGAACCGCCTGCTTAAGGAGTTCGAGCAGATGCAGACCATGATGAAGAAGATGAAGGGCGGCGGCTTGATGAAGATGATGAAGAAGATGGGTGGCATGAAAGCCATGAAGGGCATGATGGGTGGCGGTGGCATGCCCAAGCTGCCGTTCTGAGCCTTCTTGGCTGCCTGCGCTGTCTGCATGGCAGCGCGGTGTGTGTACCAGGCGCCTGCAACAGGCGCCTTTTTCATGCCCGCTTGGTGGGGGCCGGCGGTCTGTGCCGCCGTGCTGCGGCGGATGACCAGACCGAGTTCTGGCGGCTGGGCTGGCGATCGAGCCACAGGGCGCTGGGGCGTGCGGTGGACCTGGATGTGACGTTATCTGCCGCCTTGGCGGTGCCAGCGCTTGTGCCGGATACGAGCAGCGGGCGCTGCGAAGCACGCTGTAGGAGATGCGGTGCGCCCGTCGCCTTTATTTCAGGCGCCCATAAAAAAACCGCCCGGTCTTGCGACGGGGCGGTATGAATCGGAAAGCGTTGAGTTTTCCAAAGGGGAACGGGTGAATCAGTGGAGCATCAGCGCACCTGCGCTCTTGCTCTTGCCGGCACGGGCCGGCGGGTTGCACAGGCCACATTCGTAGTGGCGTGCGTTTTCATAGGGTTCGGTCACAAACATGCCGGAGCACTTGGAGCACTTGGTGCGGGTCAGCATATTGGCGTCCACGAACTTCACCAGGCGCCAGGCGCGGGTGAAGGACAGCATCAGATCCAGGCCGGCGGCTTCGATCTGTTCGCTGTAGAGGCGGTAGGCCTTGGTCAGTTGCTCCACTGCATCCAGCTCCACACCCTTGGACAGGTATTCGTAGATGTTCAGGAACAGCGAGCTGTGGATGTTTTCTTGCCAGGTCAGGAACCAGTCGGTGGAAAACGGCAGCTGGCCTTTGGACGGCGACTTGCCTGCGATTTCCTTGTAGAGGCGGATCAGGCGCTCATACGACAGCGTGGTTTCGGACTCGAGCACCTGCATGCGGGCGCCCATGCCGATCAGCATGGCAGCGCGTTCGATCTGCTTGGACTCGTTCAGCACGCTCTTGGTGGTGGTGGCCATGGTGGTTTCTCCGTGTGTGGTTGCGTGGGGCAATCAGCGTGTGCCTTACAGCACTTCGGAGACGCGGCTGGCCATCAGGATGTTGGCGTGCAGCGTGTTGGTGGCTTCGTTGCCGATCTTGTTGCTGCTGTGGTTGGTCAGCAGGCTCCAGACCAGTTCGTCGTCCACACGGAAGCTGCACAGCAAGGTGTTGCGGGAGGCGAGCTTCAGAACTTGTGCGGCGGAGAGGGCACCCAGGATGTCGCAGGCGTCTTCATTAAGGCCCAGACGGAACACGGCTTCTGCCTTGTCTTGGCGGATCAGGGTTTGCGCCAGCATCAGGTAGGTGAGGTTGGCTTCACGGATCTCGGCGAGCAGTTGGTCGTTGTTCATTGGGTGTTCCTTTCCTTTGGAGTCCAGTCAAAAGTGATTGGTCTTTCAGATCGCTGCGGTCTTGCGCTGTTGTCGATCTGATGGAATGGATTGTGAAGAACCCAATGGGGGAACTGAAGTCAGGGTGCGTCGGTGCGCGGAGTCTGGTTCCCTCACCTTGCGTGTAGGAATTTATCTGACATGGCGGCCATCTTCATGGCATTGACAGGGACAGACTGTACCGGCTCGTAGCGCACATCGATACGTGGATAAATGTTACAAAAAGACGTCAATCCAGCGGATGCGCTCTTTATGTAGCTTTGCGAAATCCACCAAATGGCGTCCCGTTGCATGCATGGGTTGGTATTGCAAGTTGTTGAAAATGAAGGTATTTATTGTTTTTCTGGGCAGCGCTACGGTGTGTGTCGGGAGCCGGCAGTCATCGCCAACACCATCCGCCGAGATAAGCCGGTCACCCGACTTGTAACGTCTTGTGGTCCAGTCGGTAACCACCGGCTTGCAGGCCGGTGCCGTAGACCGGATCGGCCGCAGGTGCTGCAAAAGCCAGGGCTGTAGTCCATTGCTGACAAACGGCAGCCGGTGTAGATAGCGGTTTCGAACTTGCTGTACTGGTGCTGGGGCGCTTGCCTGGATGACGGCGTGCGGATGGCTACTGTGTATGGCAGGGGCGGCTAGGCCGCACACGCAAGAAAAAACCCGCAGGGCTTGCGCACTGCGGGTTTTGGGTGTCCTGGTGGTCGTAGTGGGACTTGAACCTACGACATCAGCATTATGAATGCTGCGCTCTAACCAACTGAGCTATACGACCGACAGGGCGCGATTCTAGGGGGAAAAAAGGTGGCCCCGCACGAAAGTGGGCAATTTTTTGTGTCCGGTCGCTGCGCAGCAGCCCGGTCTGCAGCGCCATGCCCTTGCCGGGGCTGCGCCCCGCCACGGCGCAGGGGCGGCAAAGCACCGCACAGCGTGCAGGCAAAGAAAAACCCGCAAGGCTTGCGCATTGCGGGTTTCAGGGATTCTGGTGGTCGTAGTGGGACTTGAACCTACGACATCAGCATTATGAATGCTGCGCTCTAACCAACTGAGCTATACGACCGACAGACAGAAATTATATACCAGCTTTTATTGGTTGGTAAAGTTCGCCGGGCGCTTGTTCAGGAAAGCGTCCATGCCTTCCTTCTGGTCCTGGGTGGCAAACAGGGAATGGAACAGGCGGCGCTCGAACATCAGGCCGTCGGAGAGCTGGCCTTCATAGGCGCGGTTCACGGCTTCCTTGGCGGCCATCACTGTGATCTGCGAGAAGCCGCTGATGGTGATGGCTGCGGCCAGCGTTTCTTCCATCAGCTTGTCCAGCGGCACCACGCGGCTGACCAGACCGCTGCGCTCGGCCTCGGCGGCGTCCATCATGCGGGCCGTCAGGCACATGTCCATGGCCTTGCTCTTGCTGATGGCGCGGGGCAGGCGCTGCGTACCGCCGGCGCCGGGGATCACGCCCAGCTTGATTTCGGGCTGGCCGAACTTGGCGTTGTCGGCGGCGATGATGAAGTCGCACATCATCGCCAGCTCGCAGCCACCGCCCAGGGCAAAGCCGCTGACGGCGGCGATCACGGGCTTGCGGATGCTGCGGATGGTTTCCCAGTTGCGGGTGATGAAGTCACCGCGGTAGGCATCGGCAAAGCTGTACTTGGCCATGGCGCTGATGTCGGCGCCGGCCGCAAAGGCTTTCTCGCTGCCGGTGATGACCATGCAGCCGATCTTTTCGTCCGCCTCGAAGGCCTTCAGCGCCTCGCCCAGCTCGTTCATCAGCTGGTCGTTCAGGGCGTTGAGCTGCTTGGGGCGGTTCAGGGTGATGACGCCGACTTTGTCCGCTTCGACGCGGACTTCGATGGTTTCGTAGGCCAAGGGGCTATCTCCGTAGGTATGTTTATAGGACGGGTGGATGGAGAAACTATACCCAAGCCGCCCGTCCGTACAGTCACCTACGGCCAGACCCTGAAACAGCGGCGCTGGCGGGCAGGCAGCGCTTCACTGTGCCGCCAGCCATTTGGCGGCCACGGCGGCATCCTGCATGCCCAGCTTGATGTTGGCCGGCGTTTCCGTGTCGGGCGCTGCCGGCGATTTGCCCGAGCGCTTGAGCGCCGGCCGGGCGGCCGCCTTGGCCGCAGCCGGCAATTGCAGCGACAGGCGCAGCAGCTGGTGGTCGCGGGCGACCAGGGCCGTCACCACCTCGCCCGGGCGGGTGTAGAGCGGCAGGTCCTGCAGCTTGCTCAGGCGCCAGCCGTCGCCGCCTGCGCGCTCCACGCCCAGCCATTCGTCGCCGGCCATCAGGCCCGCCTGTTCGGCCAGGCCGCCGCGCAGCACGGTCTTGATCAGCACGCTGCGCTTGTCCTGCACGCGCAGGCCCAGTTGCTGGGCCAGGGCCGGGCGGTCGGCCTGCAGCAGCACGCCGTGGGCGGCCAGCAGTTCGGCCAGCGGCAGCTCGCCGGTGCCGTGCACCCACTGGGCGATTTCGGTTTCCCAGCTGCGGCCCGTCAGCTCCTGCAGCACGGCCAGCACATCGGCCTCGGCCATCGGGCCGCCGTGGCAGCGGGTCCACAGGCCGCGCATCACCTGGTCCAGCGTGACCGGACCTTCGCGGCGCAGTGCCAGGTCCAGGCACAGGGCCACCAGCGAGCCCTTGGTGTAGTAGCTGACGGTGGCGTTGGCGGTGTTCTCGTCCTGGCGGTAGTACTTGACCCAGGCGTCCCAGCTGGACTGCGCCACGCTCTGCACCTGGCGACCGGGCGTCTGCTGCACCTGGTTGATGGTCTTGGTCAGCAGGGCCAGGTACTGGGCGTTGTCGATCAGGCCGGCACGGCGCAGCAGCAGGTCGTCGTAGTAGCTGGTGAAGCCTTCGAAGAACCACAGCAGCTGGGTGTAGTTCTCGGCGTTGTAGTCGTAGCGGGCAAATTCGGCCGGGCGCAGGCGCTTGACGTTCCAGGTGTGGAAGTACTCGTGGCTGATCAGGCCCAGCAGTGTGGTGTAGCCCTCGGGTTGCTTGCCGCCTTCGCCCAGGGCGCTGGCGCTGCGCGGGAGGTCGCGCCGGCCGCAGATCAGCGCGGTGGAGTTGCGGTGTTCCAGCCCGCCGTAGTTGTCGTCCGTGGCATTGAGCATGAACACGTAGCTGCGGTGCGGCGGCTTCTTGCCCTTGCCATGCCAGAAACGGATTTCCTCTTCGCAGATGGTCTGGGTGTCGCGCAGCAGCTTGTCGCCGTCAAAGCTGGCCGGGGCGCCGGCCACCACAAAGCGGTGGGGCACGCCACAGGCGGTGAAGCGGCCCTGCCAGAAGGCGCCCAGTTCCACCGGGCAGTCCACCAGCTCGTCATAGTCGGCCGCCAGATAGTGGCCAAAGCCCTGGGCGTCCACCGCATGGGGTGTCAGGCCCGTGGCCAGCAGCCAGTCGGCCGGGGTGGCGGCAGAGCGGGCGATTTCCAATGCATGCGGGGTGCGCTCCTGGCCATGCACACGCAGCAGCAGGCTGGTGCCGTTGAAAAAGCCGCGCCGGCTGTCGAGCCAGGCGGTGCGCACCGAGGTGTCATAGGCGCAGACCTGCCAGTGCAGCTCCACCGGCTGGCCGGCCTTGCAGTCGAGCTGCCAGCGGTGCTTGTCCAGCTGCTGCACGGAAATGGCCTTGCGGCCCTGGGTCGCCTTCAGCCCTTGCAGGTTCTTGGCGAATTCGCGCACCAGGTAGCTGCCCGGAATCCACACCGGCAGCGACAGCTGCTGGCCGGCCTGGGGCGCGGCAATGCGCAGGCGCACGGCAAACAGGTGGGCGTGCAGGTCCAGGGCTTCCACCCGGTACTGCAGCGGGGCATGGGGCGGCTCCAGGGCCTCGGTGGACACGGCGTGCGCTGCCGCTGCCGACAGCTTGGGGTCCGATGGGGCGGTATTTTTGGGGAGGGATGTGGACATGGCGGCGTCGGCGAGAGAGAGGGCGGCGTGCCTGGCGGCCGCGCCGCAAAAAAGAACAGGGCCTGCACGGCGGCAGGCCCCAGGGGCTTAGCGTTTGGCGGCGGCGAGGTGTTTTTCCACCTCGGAAGCCGGGATGGCTCCGGGCACGCGGCTGTTGTCTTCAAAGATCAGCGTGGGGGTGCCGGTGATCTTGTGTTTCTTGCCCAGGGCCAGGTTGCGCTGCAGGGCCGTCACATCGCAGCTGGCGGCGGCCGGTGCCTTGTCGCGCAGCATCATGTCGTGCCAGGCGGTAACCTTGTCCTTGGAGCACCAGATGTTGCGCGATTTCTCGGCCGAGTCCGGGCTCAGGATGGGGTAGAGGAACATGTAGATGGTGACGTTGTCCACCTTCTGCATGTCGCGCTCGAAACGCTTGCAGTAGCCGCAGTTCGGGTCTTCGAACACGGCCAGCTTGCGCTCGCCCTTGCCCCGCACGACGGTGAAGGCGTCCTGCAGCGGCAGATCTTTGAACTGCACCTCGGTCAGCTTGGTGATGCGGTCTTCGGTCAGGTTGCGGCGGGCCTTGGTGTCGATCAGCTCGCCCTGGATCAGGTAGTTGCCCTTGGCATCGGTGTAGAACAGGTCGGTACCGATGCGCACCTCGTACAGGCCCTGCATGGGCGTGGGGCGGATCTCGTCGATCTTGTCCAGCTGCGGAATGCGCTCGGCCAGGGTCTTTTTCAGATTGGCGTCCTGGGCATGGGCGCCCAGGCCCAGGGTGAGGGCTGCGGCGACAAGCAGGGCAGAGGGAATCAGCTTCATGAATACAACCGTGCAATAAGAGGCAAAAACAAAGGGTTGGGGTGGCCTGGGCGGCAAAGGTTCCCCGGTCAGCGCCGGGAGGTGCCCTCCAGGGTCACAGGCCCATGGCCTGGCGGGCCATCCAGTCCTTGAGCGGGCCGCTGCGCTCGAACGCCTGCATGCCCCAGTTGCGCAGCGCCTGCAGCGGCGCTTCGGGCCGGCTGAACAGCTGCTGCAGCCCGTCCATGGCCAGTCCCATCGGGGCCAGGCCGGCCTTGCGTTCGCGCTCGTAGCGGCGCAGCAGCTTGCTGTCGCCGGTGCTGCGCCAGGCATCGCGCTCCTGCAGGATGCGCGCCAGGGCCTGCACATCGGCCAGGCCCAGGTTCAGGCCCTGGCCGGCCAGCGGGTGCACATTGTGGGCGGCGTCGCCGGCCAGCACCCAGCTGGCGGCCGGGTTGCCGGGCTGCACACCGCTCCAGCGGCGGGCCACGGCCTGCTGCAGCGGCCAGGTCAGGCGCGGGCCTTGCAGCTCCAGCGTGCCCAGGGCGTGCTGGCTCAGCTCCTGCAGCCGGGTGGTGAAATCGGTGGGCGCCGCATCTTTCCATTGCTGGGCGGCTTCGGGAGCGGTGGACCAGACCACGGCCACGGTGTGGCCTTCGGGCCCGTCCAGCGGCAGCAAGGCCAGGATGCCGTCGGCGCTGAACCACTGGCGGGCCACCTGGCCGTGCGGCTTTTCGCAGACCAGGCGCGTGGCCAGGGCGTGCTGGGGGTAGGGGGTGACGTCAAACTCCACGCCGAATTCGCTGCGTGTGCTGCTGGCACGGCCCTCGCAGATGGCGGTCAGCGGGGCGTCCACCGGGCGCTCGACCACTTCGACCAGCGGCTGGTAGCGCACGGCTTCGACCAGGCGGTTTTCCAGCGCCGGCACATCGACGATCCAGCCCAGGGCATCGACCGACTGGGCGCCGGCATCGAAATGCACGCTGCCGCCTTCATCGCCGAACACTTCCATGTGGCGCAGTGCGGTGGCGTGGACGGGGTCGGGCCAGACCCGCAGCGAGGCCAGCAGCTGCCTGGAACTGGTGTTGAGCGCATAGGCACGCACATCGCGCGCTGCGTCAGGGGCAGGCGGGGTGGCAACCAGGGCGACACGCAGCCGCTCGCGCGCCAGCAACAGGGCCAGGGTGCGGCCCACAATGCCGGCCCCACGGATACATACGTCAAAGGATTGCGCCATGGCCTGCATTGTAGGAGGGCGGCGCTGGCCCCCGCTGGCGTGCTGCCATGTTCCAATCACCCGCGGGACCGGGCAGACCGGGGTCAGATCAGAAGGAGACGAAAAAATGGCAGCAGCATCATGGGATGCGGTGGAGACTTCGGCCGATGTGCAGGGCCGCATTGCCCAGCTGTGGGTGTACCCGGTCAAATCCTGCGCCGGGGTGCAAGTGCCCGCGGTGCGGCTGGACGCCACCGGGCTGGCCCAGGACCGGGAATGGATGGTGGTCGATCCGGAGGGCGTGTTTCTGACCCAGCGCAGCCACCCGCGCATGGTGCTGATCCAGCCCGAGCTGCTGGATGGCGGCGAAGTGCTGGCGCTGCAGGCCCCCGGCCAGGTGCGCCATGTGGTGCAGCCGCCGGCCGAGGCCGCCCTGCAGCAGGTGGAGGTGTGGGACGACCGCGTGACCGGCCACGACCAGGGCGATGCGGTGGCAGGGTGGCTGAGTGCCTTCCTGGGCACGGACTGCCGTCTGGTGCGCTTTGACCGCAGCCGCCAGCGCCCGTGCAGCCGCAAATGGACGGGCGATGTGGCCGCCAGTACCTTTTTTGCCGATGGCTACCCGCTGCTGGTGACCACCACCGCGGCAGGCTCCGAGCTGGCCGAACGCGTGCAGTCTGCCGGTGGTCCGCATGTGGACCTGCTGCGCTTTCGCGCCAACCTGGTGCTGGACGGGCTGGAGGCCCATGAGGAAGACCATCTGGCCCAGCTGCACATCCGCACCGCGGGCGGCGTGGTCACGCTGCGCCCGGTCAAGCCCTGCACGCGCTGCCCGATTCCGGACATCGACCCCGCTACCGCCGCAAGCAGCCTGGACGTGAGCACCGCGCTGGCGGCCTACCGTGCAGATGCGCGCATGGACGGCGCCATCACCTTCGGCATGAATGCCATCGTGCTGCAGGGGGCCGGCCTGGTGCTGGAAGCCGGCCAGCCCATGGTGGGCGAGCTGGCGTTCGACTAGGACGGGTGCTTCACGCGGCCGTGCGGCCGATCTCCGGCCAGCGGTGGTGCAGATAGATCCACGACAGCAGGCCGATGGCCATCAGCGCGGCCGAACCCAGGGCCAGGGCCGCGGTGGAATGCATGACCAGCGGAGCCAGCACGCCGGCCACCAGGCCGTTGGCGGTCGACCCCACCACGGCCTGCAGCGAGGACGCCAGTCCCCGGCGCAGCGGGTACAGATCCAGCACCAGCAGCGTGACCACCGGCACCATCAGCGACCAGCCGAACGCGTAGATGCCCACCGGCAGCAGCGCCCAGCCGACATGGGCCGGCAGCAGCAGATTGGCCACCACATTGGCGATGGAGACCACGGTCATGATCAGCAGACCGTGGCGGATCTGCCGCTTGGGCGCAATGCGTCCGGCGAGCCGGCCGCTGACCCAGGCGCCGCCCATGATGCCGGCAATGGTCAGCAGGAACAGCCAGAAGAACTGCGTGGGGCCCAGGCCCAGGTGGTCGCCCAGAAACGCCGGGGCCGACAGCACGTAGAGAAAAAAGCCGTTGAACGGCACGCCGCTGGCCAGGGCCAGCAGCAGAAAACGCGGATCGGTGCACAGCTCGCCATAGCCGCGCATCAGGTGGCGCACGTCAAAGGGCTGGCGCTGGCTGGCATGCAGCGATTCGGGCAGCTGCCGCCAGTTGACGGCCAGCAGCACCACGCCGATGCCTGTCAGCAGCCAGAAGATGCTGGCCCAGCCCAGGTGCACAAACAGCCAGCCACCCATGATGGGGGCGATGGCCGGGGCCACGCCGAAGAAGATGGTGATCTGGCTCATCACCCGCTGGGCCTCGGTGGGCGGGAAGATGTCGCGCACGATGGCGCGCGAGACCACCACCCCTGCGCCGGTGGACAGGCCTTGCAGCGCGCGGAAGAACACCAGCTGGCCGATATCCTGCGACAGCGCGCAGCCGGCCGATGCCAGGGTGAACACCGCCAGACCGCCCAGGATCACCGGGCGGCGGCCAAAGCTGTCGGCCAGGGCCCCGTGGAACAGGTTCATGAAGGCAAAGCCGAACAGATAGGCCGACAGCGTTTGCTGCATCTGCAGCGGCGTGGCGTCCAGCGCCCGCGCAATGCCCGAGAACGCGGGCAGGTAGGTGTCGATGGCGAAGGGGCCGAGCATGCCCAGCACGGCCAGCAGCACGGCAAGGGTCCAGCGCGGACCACGCCACAGGGTATCGGCATGGGGGTGCATGGGAAGTGTCACAGGGGAGAACAGTCCCGCAGTGTGCCAGCAATGGCCGCCGCTGGCAGCCGGGGCGGCGACAGCCCCGCTGCCGGGCGGCATGCGGCAGGCCACGGCACGGTGCGCCCGGCGGCAGTGCCGTTCAGGGCTGGTACGGCACCCAGGTGGTGGAGTCCTTGGAGCGCATCCAGTAGCGCTGATCCGGCATGCGCAGCATGGTCACGGTTTCGTTGTCGGTCACGAAATCGGTGCCGGCCATGGCCTGGCTGCGCGCTTCCAATGAAGGGGACCCCGCCTGGAAAGGCGAATTCTGGAACATGCCGTTGAGCAGGGTGAACAGGTCCACATAGCTCACCGGCTTGTCCACGCGCACCTGGGGTTCGGGCGGCGTGGGCGTGTTGAGCAGGTACACCAGGGTGGGCACCAGCGTGATGCGTGGCGTGGGGATCTCGCGCATGCCGGGAATCTGCATGCTGTCGCCGCGCAGATTGGCGCCGTGTTCGGGCAGCATGATCAGCACCGTGGGGCGACCGCTGGCCTTGAGCTCCTGGGTGAAGCGGGCAAAGTCGTCCAGCAGTTGCTGCAGCCGGGGTTTGTAGGTGGCGATGCTGTTGCTGGCGCTGGCATCCGGCGCGTGCACACCGTCATGCAGGGTGATGGAGTTGTAGTACAGCGCCACCGGGGCCTGGCTGTCCAGGGCCTTGCGTTTTTCCAGCCACTGGTGGAGGGTGCCGTAGTCGCTGAAGATGGTGCTGTTGTCAAAGCTGCGGTAGGCCGCAGGGGCACCCTGGTTGGACTGCAGCTTGCCCCCCAGACCGCCGCGCTCTTCGAGTTCCTTGGCGAAGTTGTCGTAGACGCCGTCGTGGTTCAGCAGGCCATGGGCCTGGTAGCCCACGCCTTCCAGGGCCGGGAACACATAGCAGCTGCGGTCCAGACCCTGGTACAGCCCTTCGTGCGTGGCCTGGCCGCACATGCCGTGCAGCAGGCGCAGCGATGCCGGGCCGCTGTAGCTGGAGGCGCTGTTGAACTGGCTGAACACCATCTGCGCCTGGGTCATGAAGGGGTGCTCGGCCAGTCCCACATGGGTCATGTCGTCCCAGGCCAGCGAGCAGACATGCAGCACCACCACATCGAATGCGCTGGCGGGATGCTGCAGCACCACCTTGCGCTGCTGCTCCCGGTCGAAAAAGGCGGTCAGCATGCTGTCGGGGGTCAGCGTGGTGTTGCCGGCGGGGCCGCCCGTGCCCATGGGCACCGATGCGGCGGCGGCTGCCATGCCGTTGCGCGGCTGCTGGGTGGTTTGCCAGGCGGCTTGCAGGCCCACTCCCAGGATGCCCAGGATGGCAAATGTGGCAAAGCGGATGCGTGCGGACAGCAGGACATACACCGCCAGGGCGGCGGCCAGTCCCAGCAGCAGCTGCCAGCTCACCAGCCGGCCGATCAGCTCCAGCGTGTAGCGGGTGCTGAAGCCGGCCAGCAGGTGGGCCTGTGAAAAGGCCCGCTCCAGGCTGGGCAGGCCGCTTTCGGCGTACAGCAGCAGCACGGCGCAGACGATGCCGGCCAGGGTGCGCAGCCGCAGCCAGTGCGGCTTGCGCACGGGCCAGAAGACCCAGATGGCCAGCAACAGATTGGGCAGCCACTGCATGTGCAGGTGGCCGGTGAAATGCAGGGCCGTCTTGGCCAGGAAGTAAAACGCCCAGAAGCTCATGGCAATACCTGCGCTGTACGCGCCTGCGGCGCGGTAGCGAAACACCCGCCGCAGCCCAGGCTGCCGGCAACCGGGTGGCGGTTGGAAGGGAGAGAGGGGGACAGCACGCGGTTCTTCATGGCGCATGCACCTGTGCCGCCTGGTAGCTGGCGTAGTTCAGCGGCGTGTGCGCAGGCGCAGGCAACGGGGTGGGGACTGGAGTGGGCGCCTTCCACAGGCCGCGCAACTGGCCAAGCAGGTACGCCAGCAGCACGCGGTAACCCTTGCCGCTCATCTGCAGCATGTCGCGCAGCGTGTGGGCACTGTTGTTGGCTTCATAGGTGTTGCTCCAGCCTTTCCAGGCTTCGGCGCGGGCGAAGGTGCATTGCACCAGCGCGATCTGCTGCTGGTGCGTCATGTCCCCAAACTGCAGGCCCATGATGCCCTCGCTGTTGTGCGAGGTGACCTGGGCCGGGAAGGTGTGCTCCTGTCCCTCAGACCACAGGCCCACGTCGATGTGCATGCCGGCGCTGATGGCCTGGCCCGGTGCCAGCCGCAGTCCCAGTCCGCTGAGCGAGAAGTCATGGCACTGCGCGGGCAGGGTGTGGCCGGAGGGCAGGTACAGCACGGTCTGCAGCTCGGTGGCCACACGGTGCATGCGCCGCACCTGGCGGGTTTCGCCAGCCACCCCCATGGCCGCGCCCAGCATGAAGACGCTGTAGAGCGTCCACACCAGGTTCAGCAGCAGGGCCACGGTATCGCGCTGCTCGGAGAAGAACAGGTGCCACAGCCCGAACAGCAGGGCGGACAGGTTGAGCAGCACCAGCAGCACATAGGGGCGCGAGATATGGCTGTCGAAATAGGCCTCTTCCACCAGGCCGCCCTTGGCGGTGACGTTGAACTTGCCCAGCTTGGGCGCGATCAGCGCCACCGTGGTGGGCAGGGTGATGTACCAGGCCAGCACGGTCTCGTAGACCTCGGCCCAGAAGGTGTGGCGGTACGGGCCCTGGATGTGGGCGTTGGCGATGGTGGCCTGCACGATGTAGGGAATCAGGTAGAGCAGCAGCAGCATCGACGAGGTGGAGATGATGTGCAGCCCGAAGAACAGGTAGGCCATGGGAGCGGTCAGGAAGACCAGCCGCGGCAGCCCGAAGAAGAAGTGCAGCATGGCATTGCCGTAGCAGATGCGCTGCCAGAGATCCAGGCCCTTGCCCAGGAAAGGGTTGTCTACCCGGAAGATCTGGGCCATGCCGCGTGCCCAGCGGATGCGCTGGCCGATGTGGGCGGACAGGCTTTCGGTGGCCAGACCGGCGGCCTGGATGTCGCGGATATAGGCGGTGCGGTAGCCACGCCGGTGCAGCTTGAGGGCGGTGTGGGCGTCTTCGGTGACGGTTTCCACGGCAATCCCTCCCACCTCCATCAGCGGGCCGCGCCGCAGCACGGCGCAGGAGCCGCAGAAGAAGGTGGCGTTCCAGAAGTCGTTGCCATCCTGGATCAGCCCGTAGAACAGGGCCCCTTCGTTGGGGACGCGGCGGAAGGTGCCGAGGTTGCGTTCGAACGGGTCGGGTGAGAAGAAATGGTGTGGCGTCTGCAGCATGGCGCACTGCGGGTCGCGCTGGAACCAGCCCACGGCGGTGCGCAGGAAGCTGTTCACCGGGATGTGGTCGCAGTCGAAGATGGCCACCAGATCCCCGTGCGTCATGGCGAGCGCGTGGTTGAGGTTGCCGGCCTTGGCGTGAAGGTTGTCCGGGCGGGTGATGTAGTCCACGCCGAACTCTTCGGCAAAGGTGCGTACCTCCTCGCGCTTGCCGTCGTCCAGGATGTAGACACGCAGCTTGTCGGCCGGCCAGTCCAGGGCCAGCGCGGCCAGCACGGTGGGCCGCACCACTTCCAGCGGTTCGTTGTAGGTGGGGATGAAGACATCCACCGTGGGCCAGGCATCCGGTTCGCCTACCAGCGGGGCAGGCCGGCGGTGCAAGGGCCAGGCGGTCTGGATGAAGCCCAGCACGACGACCAGCCAGGTGTAGGCCTCGGCCGCCAGCAGGCCGTAGCCCAGCATGGCTTCCAGCCAGGTATCGAAGGTCAGGGTGTGGCTCAGCCGCCACCAGGCATAGCGGCCCATGGCGACCAGGCTGATGGTGGCCAGGGCCAGTGCGGCAAATCGCCCCTGGATCTGGCGCAGCACGATGGACAGCATCCATGCCAGGACCAGAAAGATGAACTGGCCGTAGCCATTCATGGGGGTGGTGATGACCAGCAGGATGATGGCGCCCCCCAGGGCCAGCACGAGCTGGGGCATGCCTTTGCGCTGCAGCACCGGGGCGACCAGCTGTTCGGCCTGCGGGCCCAGCTGCCATCGGTTTACACGCCGGCCCAGGGCGCCCAGCAGCCGCAGCATCTGGTTCATGGGCCAGGCCAGGAGGTGCCAGACCGTGGCCAGGGTCCGGTGCAGCAGCCAGCCGACGGCATGCAGCACCCAGCTGATGGCGCGCATGGCCGGTGTCAGGGTGCCCGGGGCCGGGCCGGGGCGGACCACCAGGCGCAGCAGCCATTGCCAGAGGCTGGCGTTGCGCGGGACATCCAGGTGCCGCGCCAGCCATTGCAGAGGGTCGGGCACTTCACCTGCCGTGACCGGTTGCCAGGGCGTGGCGGCGGAGCGGTAGACAAACAGGCGCCACACCCAGGACCCCAGCTGGGCGGGCTGGTCGACGCGCAGCTGGTTGGCCAGCCACGCCAGGGTGTGCTGTCCCCGGCTCATGCGGGCGCCCCCGGTGGTGGGGCCGTCAGCCACAGGTGCAGGCTGTGTGCCACCCCCTGCAGGTCATGGGAGGACAGGGCGTGGGGTGCATGCAGCTGCACCGGGCTGCCTTCGGCCCAGCTTTCCGGCACGGCTTCGTCTTCATGGACCACGTCGTCCAGCAGATGCGCCTTCCAGTGGGCGTGCAGCAAGGCAATGCCGCGCTGGTGGCTGAGGCGCCGGGCGTCGATGCGGCTGGTCAGGATGCGGAACCGGTCGGGCCCGGCCGCCGCGGGCAGGCCCGCATGCAATGGCGCCAGCGCATGCACGCTGTCCAGCGCCGGCGTGGTGCAGCACAGCACCGCATCGGCGATGGCCAGCGCCTGCCAGGCCAGTGCAGAGGTGGGCCGGCCCACGTCGGCAATGACCAGGGTGTCCGCCGGCAGTGCCAGGCCCTGCAGCTGGGTGTGCAGCCACTGGGGCTGGTCCAGCCACTGCTGTGACAGCTGCAGCTGCTGTGCCATGTTGCTGGGGCCATAGGGCAGGAACAGCAGGCCGTTGGCTGCGGCGACGGCGCAATCCCCCCACCACCGGCCTTGCGCGGCAGGCGCCGCCCAGCCGCTTTGCACCGGGTAGGGCAGTCCCAGGTGCACCCCCAGCTGGTTGCGTGGATGCAGCTCCAGCGCCAGGCAGGCGTGGCCCATGGTCTGCAGCATCAGTGCCACATGGGCCGCGACCGTGGTGCAGCCCGCGCCGCCGGCAGCGGCCGTCAGTGCAATCAGTCGCATGCAGGCCCTTTCTCGGAAGCGGCGGGCGCCGGAGGTGGTGTGGGCGCATAGGGTTGCAGGTAGCGCAGGCGCTGGTGCCGGAGCTTGAGCCGGGCGCGCGCCGGCCGGCGCAGGGGAATGTACCGGGCCAGAAGGACCGCCAAAACGATCCCCAAGGCCATCCACAGCAGGAAAACCCAGAAGCTCATGGTGCACGCTCCTCCGAAGTCGGCTGTCTGCCGAGTGGGTGGGGCTGCCAGATCAGGGTGGGCGCGGGCGCCGGCTCCGGAGACGCAGCGACCGCTGGCAGCGGCGGGACGGCGACCAGGGGGACGAGGGCAGCCCGTACCGGAGGGAGCGCGCCCGCAGCGGCAGGCATCGCACGCGCCGCGCCGAGCATCTGGCTGTAATCCGGCAGGGGGTGCTGTTCATTCTCTTCCATCAGCAGCCGCAGCTGCTGGGCAATGCCGGGCAGCTGGCTGTGGGTGGTCTGGCTGCTGAAGAGGTTGGTGGTGGGGGTGGAGAACAGCCGCTCGATGGTGGGGTTCAGGTCCACCTCCCGGCAGGTGTAGAGAAACAGCCACAGGCTGTGCGCGTCGGCGGTCAGCAGATCCCCGGAGCGGGTGCCGCAATAGGCCTTGAGGGCCATGCTGTGCGAGACATGCGGCAGCAGATGCAGCTGCACCATGGCATGGTTCAGATCCTGGCGCTGTGCGCGCTCGAGCATGTCGCGCACCAGCTCGATGAAGCGCGCGGGTGGTTGGTAACCCTGTTCGGGCACGGGCAGGAAATCGGCCAGGATGGCTTTCCAGTCCGCCGGCAGGTCGCGCATATAGACCTGGTCGCGCATTTTCTGCACATGGCGCACCACGCGGGCCATGCGCATCTCGGCGTAGAACACCTCGTTGGCACCCAGCTGCAACAAGGCCCGCTCGTGGTGTGAGCGCAGCTTGGCACTGGTTTCCCGCACGGCAATTTTCAGGGTGGGCGGGTGCGTGCTGCGCAGGCGGTGGACCAGGGTCGCCAGGGCTTCAAACTGCTCGGGCGTGCCGGCATCCAGCAGCACCGTGGCGCCGATCGCGGACTGCACGGCGCTTTCCGCCGCCTGCCAGTTGTCCACGGCATTCCAGTGCTGCGGGAGCGCGCGCAGCTCGTTCAGACAGGCTTGCGTGGCATAGACCACCTCGGCATCCGGTGCCTGTGCCAGGCGTGCGGCCGAGCCGCGCACGATGCTGCCATTGGCACGCAGCAGGCCGTCGGGCCCAGGCTCCAGCCCATAGCGGGTGTTGAACAGCGCGCCCTGCGGGCTGTCCCAGCGCTCCAGCACCAGGCCGGGTTCGGTGGCATGCACTTCCAGGTGCGCGGCATACAGAAAGCTGCGGGCCAGGGCGCTGATGATGGAGCGGATGTGAGGCTGACCCACTTCCACGGTGAAGCACCAGACCGATGCCCGGTGGCGCTGGCGGGCCCAATGCACCCATTGCCCGCTCATGCGTTCCAGGTGGACCAGGCGGGTGCGCTGCAGCAAGCCTGCCGCATTGGTGCACAGCAGGGCATGGTGTGGCCGCAGTCCGGCGGTGTGCAGCTCGGACAGCAGATCGGCCAGCCGGCGTTGGGCGATGTGGGCCTGTGCCTCCAGCGGCAGTATCCAGGGCTGGATGCGCCCCTGGTGCAAGGCCTCCTGCAGATCGGCAGGGGCCAGCAACCGGTCCATGGCCTGGGGCATGTCGGCCACCACAAACACGCCGCGCGCACTGGCCAGCAGGGAGCGCAGCAGCTGCTGCTGCCAGCGGTGGAAATGGGCATCGTCCGGGCCGGTGATGGCCGTGTTCATCCGGGTGGGCAGGGCGGCGATGCGCTCGGGCAGACCCTCCACGGCCAGTGTGGCGGGCGGGCGTTTGGGCGCCGGCGCACGCGGGCCGCCGGGCAGGCGCCGCCAGGTCAGCAGACGGCCGATGCGCGCCGACAGGGTGTTGCTGGAAGAAGGGGCGGATGCAGGCATGGCTCAGAACTGTGAATACGGTGTCACCGGCCGCGGGTAGTTGACCAGGGGCGTGCGCACGGGGTCGAAGTAGTAACGCGCATACAGCATCACATTGGTGGGTGCGTAGTAATCCGATCGGTCCAGCGACAGATGTCCACCCAGGGCCAGATTGGGCGTGACCTGCCGCTCCAGCGTGGCCGCGAACGACCAGCCGGTGCCGGAGCCGCCGGCGCTGCGGTAGCCCAGGTCGGAGGCCAGGGCCTGCCATGCGGGCGGGATCTGGACCGGGCGCGGGTACAGGGGCGAGGTGCTGGATGCCGTTTGCGACAGGCTGACCGAGGCCTTGACGCGCCAGGTCCAGGCGCCTTCGCGGCCGGTCCATTCCACCGGGAATGCCAGGGACAGGCTGCGCTTGGGGCTGTAGTAGCCGCCATGGCCCCAGGAGTATTCGGACAGGTCGCGGGTGTGGGCCGTGGCGGTCAGGGTGGCGCCGGCGTACACGCGCTGGAACGGGGTGCGCCAGACATCGGTGCCCGCCGTGGTGCGGACCTGCATGCGCTGGTTGCTGGCCACGTTCTTGCCGGTATACAGGCCCCAGCTGGCCTGTGCCGACAGGTCCCAGCCGGTGTCCGTTTCGCCCGCAATCCGGGCACTGGCGGTGTTGAGCACCACGCCGCCCCAGGTCTGGCCGGTCACCGGATCGCGCGCGCCGGCATAGGACAGCAGGCTGCCCGTGACCGGACGGCGCTCCAGGCGCAGGGTCCAGCTGGTGTCGGTGGCGGTGGGCAGGCTCCAGCGCAGTCCCCCCACCACATTCGTCACCGGCATGCCGATGCCCGTCAGGCCCAGGTCCCAGCCGAAATCATCGCCGTCATGCCCGGTACCGATGTTGTAGCCGCGCGCGGACTGGGTGCGCCAGCCACTCTGGGCATAGCGCTGCAGAAAGTCGCCGCCCTGCTGGCTGTCCTGGGCACGCACGGCCGAGGCCCCCAACTGGCCGAAACGGGCCACGTCGGGCAGGTCGTCGATGTCGCCGCTGTTGAAGAAGGCAGGGTCGAAATTGGCCAGGCGACCGGCGTTCAGGCTCACCCGGTCCACATGCACGAACTGGGGCCCTTCGTAGCCCCGGGGGATCCAGGCCACATTGGCCCATTCCCAGCCGTTGAGGGTGGAGATGCCATCGGTGCCGGATTTGTGCAGCCGTGTCAGCCCGCTTTCCACCCAGGCCTGTCTGCGGGATTCGATCTGCTGGCGCTGCGTCTCCACATTCAGGCGTTCTGCGGCCGAGGCGGATGCCATGCCGTCCAGTGCCTGGCCGAACAGCTGGGAGGCTTGGGCGTAATGGCGCTGTGCCCGCTGCAGGCGGGCACCATGCAGCAGCAGCTCGGTGCGGTCGGCCTGCGGGTCGCGGGCCACGGTGTCCAGCACGGCCTGGGCTTCGTCCATGCGGCCCATGCGCTGCCACAGCCGTACCAGCGCCAGCTTGCGCCAGGCGGCCTGCTGGGGGGCCATGGCCTGTGCGGCTTCGGCATGGGGCAAGGCCTGGTGACTGTCGCCGGCCAGGACCCAGGCATTGCCCGTGTCCACCTGCAGATCGAAGTTCTGCGGATCGGCCGCCACCGCCTGCTGCAGCAGCGGCAGGGCGGCGGCGCTGTCCAGGGCGGCCATGTGCAGGCGTGCACGGGCGGCAGCGGTGTGCGCCGGGGTGATGCCCGGGCCTTCGCGCAGCGGCACGTCGCGCGCCAGAGCCCTGGCGGCGGTGATCCGGCCCTGGCCGTGCAGGTCGGCAATGCGGCGCTCTTCCAGGCCGGACTGCAGTTCCAGCAGGCTGGCATTGTCTTCGGGGGCCCAATCGCTGCGGTCCAGCAGACCTGGCAGGATGGCGGTCAGGCGGGTGTCGGCACGGGCGCGGTCCAGTGCCTGGGCGTAGGCCAGGTCCAGCGCCGGCGTGGCGGGCAGGTGGGTGCGCTGGCGCTCCCACAGGGCCACGGCCTGTTCGGGCTGGCCAATGTCGAACCAGGCATTGGCCACCTGGCGTATGGCATCGGGGTCCTGGTCGATCAGGTTTTCCGCCTGGGCCAGCAGTGCCTGGCGCTGCCCGGCATCGGCCTGGGCCAGGGCCTGGGCGATCAGCACCTGCCGCCGGGCTTCCTGCAGCAACAGGGTCTGCGAAGGTGAACGCTGCGCCGGCGCAATGGCCTGCATGTCTTCCAGGGCCGCATCCGGTTGGTCCTGGGCCAGCCAGATCAGGGCGCGGGCCTGGCGCATGTCGGGATCCGTGGGGGCGAGGGCCACGCCATCGGCCATCACAGCGTTGGCCAGGGCGGGCTGTTTCTGCTGCAGATAGGTGCGTGCCAGCCGGTGGCGCAGCCAGGCGTTGTCGGGTGCCAGTGGCAAGGCCGTCTCCAGCAGCTCCATGGCCTGCACGGGCTGGTTCTGGGCCAGGGCGGCTTCGGCCTGTGCCTGCAGCAGATCGGCGCGCAGGCCGGCCGCCTCGGCCGCCGTGGCCGGGGGGAGCTGGGCCAGCAATTGCTCGGCATCACGGCTGCGGTTTTGCTCCAGGTACATGCCCACCAGGGCGCGTACCGCAGGCATGTGGTCGGGGTGGGCTTGCCGCAGCGCCAGCCAGGCCTGTTCGGCCTGTTGGGGCTGGCCGCGGGCTTGCAGGGTGTTGGCCTGGAGGCCCAGGGCCTCGGGGTTGGTGGGCTGAAGCGCCAGGGCCTGCTCGGCCATCTGCGCGGCGGTGGCGGTGTCACCGGCATCCAATGCCTCATTGCCGCGGGCCAGCAGCGCCCAGAAGCGGGCGGTGTCGCGCAGCCCGCGCCACTTGGCCACGGGTTCGACGGCCAGGGCCTGGGCAAAGAATTCGGCGGCCTCGGCATGCTGGCTTTGCCGCATGGCGACGATGCCCAGCCCGCCCAGTGCTTCGGCATTGCGCGGCGACAGTTGCAAGGCGCGGCGGTACGCGGCGTCGGCTGCCGGCAAATCCTTGCGGTCCAGCGCGCGGTCGGCCGTGCGAAGTGCCAGCTGGGTGGGGGAAGGCGGCGGCGGCGCGGGCGGTGCGGCGTTGGCTTCTGCCCTGACTGCACCACCTGGGCTGGCAGGGGCAACCGTGCCACCGGTGCTGCCGCCAAGGGCGGCATGGGCCTTGGCCAGGTGTTGCTGCATGGCCGTGTCCTGCGGGTAGCGCTGCAGATAGGCCTGGGCTGCGGCGGGGGTGGCGTTCCAGGGCAGTTTGTCGATGGCCCAGCTCCACAGGCTGCGAACGGCCTGTTCGTCGGTGCCGGGCTGGTCCGCCAAGCGGGCCATTTCATTGAGCAGGGCCGGCGTGGTCGAGCCGTGCCGCAGCTGGCGTTGCAGGGCCAGGATGCGGTAGCGCACATCGCCGGTCTGGGTGTATTGCTGCTGCAGTGCGCGGTCCAGTGCGGTGTCGTCTTCCGGTGCGACGCTGCTGACGATCTGGTAGTACTCCAGCGCCATCGAGCCCGAGGTAGGAGGGCCGTCCGGGAACAGCGAGCGCGCCAGCGTGGCGGCCTCCTGCAGGCGGCCGGCCTGGGCCATCAGCCGCATGGTGGCCAGCTTCTGGCTGTCCGGCCCCATCAGGCGTGAAAGCAGGCTCAACTCCTTGGTGGCCGGGTGCTGGGGGAATTGCCGGCGCAGCAGCTCCAGCTGGGCCCGGGCTTCGTCGGCCTTGCCTTCGCGCAGCGCAATATCGCCGAGGGTGGCGTGGCCCCAGGCCGAATCGGGGTGCACCAGCAGCAGCTTTTCGATGTGCTGGCGGGCCAGGTCGGTGCGGTGCTTGCTGATCCACAGCTGCGCGCTGCGGATGATCTCCGCTTCGGCCGTGAGATCGCCGGCGGAACGGGTCTGCGCGGGGGCGGCGGGGATGGCAGCGCAGGCCCAGACGCCGATCGCTGCAGCCCAGTACCAGGGGGAGGTGGGACGGCGTTGCATGGCGCCCCTAAGCCTTGTACCAAGGCAGTTGCAACTGTCCCTGGGGGGTGAAGGCATAGTCCTTGCGCATCCAGCCCTGGCCGAACAGTGCCAGGCATTGTTCGTAATAGGCCGTGGGCCGCAGCGGCTGTGCCTGCAACCGCTGGCGCTGGGCATCGAGGGCGCGGCTGGCGCCCTGGGCCTGCAGAAAGGGCATCATGGCGGCACTGAAGCCGGACGGGCCGGGGCCGCTGATTTCCAGCGTGCGCGGGTGGATGTATTCGGGCGGGGCCTGGTCACGCTCGACGATGGCTGCCATCGGTGCCAGGGTCCGCAGCAACTGTGCGCGCCCCGGTGCCTGCGGATGCAGCATGCCGGCCCACAGGTAGGTGCGGATGGCGTTGTAGCCGCCACGGCCCTGGGCCTCTGTGTCGGTCTCGTCGGTCAGAAAGCCCAGCTGGCTGTCGTACAGCGTCCAGTCCGGCGAGATGCCTGCCGGGGCGCTGCGCACCAGCAGGTCCAGCGAGGCATCGGCCAGTTGCTGCCAGCCTGGTTCCTGCATCTCCAGGGCCAGTGCCTGCAGGACCTGCAGCGGCAGGTAGCTGGGGTTGAGCCGCCAGCGTTGGCCCGGCTGCTGCACAAACCCTTGCGCTCCCGGCAGCAGGCTGGGGCCCAGCCCGGGCAGTTGGGCCACTTCCTTTTGCCAGATCAGCGCTGCCAGCGTGCGGCCCTGGGCGGTGTAGGGTCGGTAGCGCCACAGGCGCCCGGCCTGCAGCAGGGTGTAGGCAATCCACAGGTCGGCATCGGATGCGGAATTGCTGTCGATCACGCCCCAGGCGCCGTCGTCCTGCCGACCCCACAGCCAGGCCGGCAGATGCTGGCCCAGATCGCCCTGGCTGAGGTTGTCGCGGGTCCAGTGCAGCAGGGTGTCGAAGCGGCGGCGGTCGTTGGCCACCAGGGCAAAGAACAGCGCATAGCTCTGGCCTTCGGAATAGGTGAGTGACAGCTTGCCGTCGTCCGAGACCACCCGTCCATCGGCCTGCATGAACTGCTGCGCAAAGCGCGGCCAGCTGGCCTCCACGGCCGTGGAGCTGGCGGCCTGGCTCCCGGGCACGGCGGACAGTGCGGCACTGGCTCCCACCCATTGCAGCCAGTGCCGGCGGTGCAACAGGCTGTGGGAGGGCTTATGCATCCGCTTGTTCCAGCCGGCGGCGGGCCAGCAGGCGCAGGCTGGCGTAGACCATGAAGGTGAACAGCAGGCCGGTCACGATGCCCAGCACGGCCAGCAGCACCGGATGCGCGTGCAGCCGGTACCACAGCGCGGTCCACCACGGCAGCTGGCCCACGTAGTACACATCCTGCACCCGGAAGCTCTCTGCCGCGTTGCCACGCAGCAGGGTCAGGTCGCCGCGCATGCGCTGCAGCGTGTCCACTGCGCTCAAGCCGTCGCGCACCAGCTCCAGGGCCTGAGGCTGGTTGGCCATCAAGGCCACCACGCTGCGGCCGCTTTGCAACGGAGATTCAAACCCGGCAACGGCTGCCAGCGGGCCGGAGCCCTGCAATGTTGCCTCTCCGCCGTGCTGGGGGCGCCAGGTGTTGGTGTCCAGGCGCATCAGGTCGGCAATGGTGTCCAGCACGCGCTCGGTCGGGCGCAGCGACTGCGCGCCGGCTTCCACCAAGGCGGGCAGGGCCTTGTGCCAGTGGTCGAGCAAGGGGTTGGCGGCGCCATCGGCGACCAGCAGCAGATCGCGGTCCCCGGCTTTGTCGGCCTGGCTGTAAGGCAGCAAGGTGAAGCGGGTGCCAGGGTAGCCGGTGGCGGCCGACAGCTGGCCAATGGCCGTCAGGTAGGTGGAAATGGCTTCCGGCGTGGGCTGGTCCGGGATCAGCACCGCCGTTTCCTGCAGGTCGGCGAACTTGCTGAACGGGAAGCCCCCGCGCGCAAAAGCCTGCAAGTCAGGCATGGCGATGTAGTGGTGCAGCTTCGAGATGTTGAGCGTGGAGTCGGGGTCGATGGCCGCACGCATTTCCTGCTGGGTGATGGAGGTGCAGCGACCCATGTCCGGTGCGGGGATTTGCACACCGACGTGGAAGCTGTTCTGGTTGCGCAGCAGTTCGGCAGGCAGCTGGAAGTGGCGCTGCACCAGGGCATCACCGGACCATCTGCTCACCTGGCTGAGGATGGCCGAAGGGGAAGTCTTGCTGGTGGCCCGCTCCAGCGGCCAGGAGTGCACAAACTGTTCGTTGAACAGCACGCTCACCATGCCGTGTTGCGAGACCTGGTTGGGGGTGTAGCGGTAGCGCAGGTCCACCGGGATGGTGCTGCCATTCCAGGTGAACAGATCGGGCGGCAGCTGCAGGCTGAGGTTCACCGCATCGTTGAGCGCATAGCCGCGCAGCTGCAGCTGCCCGGGATCGCGGGCCAGCTCGGCAATGCGCACCGGCCGGTCGGTGGCGATCCAGTTCGGGGCATCGTAGGGCTTGCGCAGGGCGGGCAGCTCCAGCGTCTTGACCGTCACGATATCACCGCTGAAGGCGGCGCGGCCGACGGCCAGCGCCTGCGCGGCGGTTTCCAGCTGGGCGCTGTCCTTGCCCAGCACCAGCAGCAGCTTGGCCGAAGGCACGCCGGGGTGGTCCACCAGCTGCAGCGTGGGCACGTTGACCGCTGGCAGATGGCGCAATGCGGGTGGGCGCTGGGCATTGGTGGCGAACACGATGCCGTGGCCGGCCGGCAACTGGTCGATCTGTGCCGTGAACGAGGTGCCCCGGTAGCCGGCCTGCTTGCCCAGCCAGGCCGCGACAATGCCTGCCGCCTTGAGGGTGGTGGCATCTGCGCCAGCGGCATAGACAAACTGGGTCTGCAGCTTGCGGTTGTCGCGTTGGTCAAAGAAGGGCAGGGGCAGGTGGGCCAGATCGTTGGGCAACTGCAGCTGGCGCAGCTGCAGCGTCAGGCGGCTTTCGTCGCTGAGATTGGCCCACAGGCTGGAGTGCGAGGGCAGCTCGCATTCCATGGTGTAGTGGCCGATGAACTGCAGGCGCAGCTTGTTGTAGTCCGCAAAAAAGCGCGGATCGATGGGGATGCGGATGTGCTGCGGCTTGCCCAGGTTTTCCTTGGGCAGGACCAGGGTCTGGACCAGTTCGTCGTTGAGGTAGACCTTGAGGTGGGACAGGTCGGCCAGCAGCGCGGGAGAGAAGGTGTAGTCCAGGCGCAGATCGGCGCTTTCCACCACCTCGTCGCCCCGCAGGCTGAAGTCCAGCGTGGTTTGTCCTTCGGTGCCGCGCAGGTTGATGCCGCCGGTGGCACCCATGCGGGCAAAGCTCAGATCAATCTGGCGGCCGGGCAGCTCGGCCAGCGTGGTGCCGGGGGGGCTGACCGCGGTGGGGCGCTCCTGGGCCCACAGCGCAGGCTGTGAGGGCAGCATGCCGGTTGCCAGCAGGGCAAGCGTCAGCATGTGGCGCTGGGAAAACGGGGAAGTCCGAAGCAGGTTTTTTTTCTTGCAGCGCAACATCGTCATTCCGAAAAAGGGCGAGATGGGACGCGTTCGAGCTTAGCCCGCATGCTGAAAAAAGCACCAGTATTTACATCGTGTGACGGGAATGATTGTTTCTATCTGTGCAAAAGTAGCGATAGAAGAATGGAAAAAGCATGCCTTGGGAGCCAAGGCAGGCTTTGGAGATGGTGGGCCCTGAGTGATTCGAACACTCGACCAACGGATTAAGAGTCCGCTGCTCTACCAGCTGAGCTAAGAGCCCTTTCGGTGTGAACCGAAAGTCGCCAATCTGAAAAACAATTTCAGACCGACTGAAAAAAGTGGTGGGCCCTGAGTGATTCGAACACTCGACCAACGGATTAAGAGTCCGCTGCTCTACCAGCTGAGCTAAGAGCCCACTTTTCTCGGATTGCGTTGCAACCTGAGCCCTCTATTATGCTCCACTTTTTTTGAGTGCGCAGCCAGGCAGTGCAAAAAAACGCAAAAACTTCACTGCAGCGCGTTGCGGCTGGCCAGCTCCACGAACAGGCCGCTGTGGTCCAGCCCGCCCAGGCCGTGCTCCACGCCGTCGGCGTAGAGCTTGGCAAAGAGTTCGGTGATCGGAGCATCGAAGCCGATCTCGCCCGCCGTGGCCAGGGCGTTGCGCAGGTCCTTGAGCTGCACGCTCATCTTGCCGTGCGGGGCAAAGTCGCGTTCCACCATGCGCTGGCCGTGCAGTTGCAGGATGCGGCTGTCGGCGAATCCGCCGGAGATGGCTTCGCGCACCTTGGCCATGTCGGCACCGCCCTTGGCGCACAGCAGCAGGGCCTCGGCCACCGCGCCGATGGTGATGCCCACAATCATCTGGTTGGCCAGCTTGGTGAGCTGACCAGTGCCGTGCGGGCCGACATGGGTGGCACGGCCCAGAGCGGCGAACACGGGCAGGGCGGCCGCAAAGTCTTCGGCCCGGCCGCCGGCCATGATGGCCAGGGTGCCGTTGTCGGCGCCCACGGTGCCGCCGGAGACCGGGGCGTCCAGATGGCGCAGGCCGCGTTCGGCCAGGCGCGACGCATGGTCGCGTGCCTCGCGCGGCTGGATGGATGCCATGTCGATGAACAGGCTGCCCTCGTGCATGCCGTGCACGGCGCCTGCGCCGCCCATGCCGAACAGCACCTCGCCCACCACTGTGCCGTTTTCCAGCAGGCTGATCACGATGTCGCTGTGCGCCGCTGCGGAGCGGGGCGTATCGTGCACCGTGGCGCCAAAGGCTTGCAGTGCCTCGGCCTTGGCTCGGGTGCGGTTCCAGACCTGCACCTGGTGGCCGGCCTCACACAGGCGGCGGGCCATGGGCGCGCCCATCAAGCCGGTGCCCAGTACGGCAATGCGCAAAGGTGGGGGAATGGGGGTGGTCAAGGCTGTGTCTCCCGAGCTGTCCGCTGTTGTGTGTGGTGTATGCGGATCATGCCGATGTGTAGCGGCCCGGAGCTTGCAGATGGCTTGCACCCGTATGCTGTTGGCGGCAAAACAGCTTTGCTTTTTAAGCTATCAAAAAAGAAGCTGCCTGTGCTCGTCAGAGTAGGAACACACGCTGTTTGTGGCGTGAACTCCAACGCTTTCGGGCGCAGGCAGCTTCGGCGGTTCAATTGTAAGAGTTTGCAGCCGGCGCCGGGCCGGCTGCGCCTGCCTGCGTCCGGGAGCGCGCAGCAGGATGTCGGGGCTTACCTCATTACATCAGCAGGTGTTCGCCGGCGTTGTCGCCGCCCAGGATCACGTAGTTGACCTTGCGGATGTCCATCAGCTTGGTGCCGCCGGCATAGCTGATGGAGGACTGCACGTCCTGTTCCATCTCGATCAGCGTGCTGCGCAGCGGGCCCTTGATGGGCTCCAGAATGCGCTTGCCTTCGACGTGCTTGTACTCGCCCTTGTTGAAGTCGCTGGCCGAACCGTAGTATTCCTTGAACAGCTCGCCGTCCACCTCCACGGTCTTGCCGGGCGATTCTTCGTGGCCGGCAAACAGCGAACCGATCATCACCATGGTGGCGCCAAAGCGGATGCTCTTGGCGATGTCGCCATGGCTGCGGATGCCGCCGTCGGCAATGATGGGCTTGGTGGCCACGCGGGCACACCACTTCAGCGCCGACAGCTGCCAGCCGCCCGTGCCAAAGCCGGTTTTGAGCTTGGTGATGCACACCTTGCCCGGGCCCACGCCCACCTTGGTGGCGTCGGCGCCCCAGGCCTCCAGGTCGATCACGGCTTCGGGCGTGGCCACGTTGCCGGCAATCACAAAGGCCGCAGGGATCTTGGCCTTCAGGTACTGGATCATGTTCTTCACGCTGTCGGCATGGCCGTGGGCGATGTCAATGGTGATGTACTCGGGGCAGATGTCATCGGCCACGAAGCGGTCCACCACGTCGTAATCGGCCTGCTTGACACCCAGCGAGATCGAGGCGTACAGGCCCTGCGACTGCATGGCCTTGGTGAATGCCACGTTGTCGATGTCAAAGCGGTGCATCACGTAAAAGTAGCCGTGCTGCGCCAAAAACTTGCAGATCTTCTCGTCCAACACCGTTTTCATGTTGGCGGGCACCACCGGCAGGCGGAAGGTACGGCCACCCAGCTCCACGCTGGCGTCGCATTCGGAGCGGCTTTCCACGCGGCACTTGCGCGGCAGCAGCAGGATGTTGTCGTAGTCGAAGATTTCCATGAGATTCCAAGCTCCTAAAGAGGTCGCAGCGAACGATTTCGCATTGCGATGGGGCGCTTGGCTTGGAGACCGGCTTTGCGGGTGCATCCCGCACGGGGGCACCAGACCTGCAGTTGCACAGGCACAAAAAACCGGACCACAAGTAACTTGGGCCCGGTGATTGATTCTATACGGCCTGCTCCGGCGCGGCAGCCGGCCGCACTGCAATGGTGGGTATATGCAAAACCATATACCGGTCTGCGGGCCATGCCGTCCCCTGTGCGGGGCCCCGCATCCCCGGGCAGCGGCGCAGGGCAGGGCGCGCTTTCTACAATGGCGGCATGTTTCCGCTCGATCTGCTCGACGGTGCCGAAGAATCTTCCGCACCCGCTCACCGCCCATCCTCTTTGCTGGACAACCTAAACGACGAGCAGCTCGCTGCCGTCACGCTGCCGGCCGGCCATGCGCTGATCCTGGCCGGCGCCGGCTCCGGCAAGACGCGGGTGCTGACCACGCGCATTGCCTGGCTGCTGCAAAGCGGCCAGGTCACGCCCGGCGGCATTCTGGCGGTCACCTTCACCAACAAGGCGGCCAAGGAAATGGTGGCCCGCCTGTCGGCCATGTTGCCCTACAACGTGCGCGGCATGTGGATCGGCACCTTCCACGGCCTGTGCAACCGCCTGCTGCGCGCCCACCATGTGGCGGCCGGCCTGCCCGCGACCTTCCAGATTCTGGACACGCAGGACCAGCTCTCGGCCATCAAGCGCCTGTGCAAGCAGTACCAGGTGGACGAGGAGCGCTTTCCGCCCAAGCAACTGGGCTGGTTCATTGCCGGCTGCAAGGAAGAAGGCATGCGCCCCAAGGATGTGGTGGCGTCCGACCCCGACACCAAGAAGAAAGTGGAGCTCTATCAGCTGTACGAGGACCAGTGTCAGCGTGAAGGCGTGGTCGATTTCGGCGAGCTGATGCTGCGCAGCTTCGAGCTGCTGCGCGACGATGCGGCGCTGCGCCAGCACTACCAGCGGCGTTTTCGCTTCATCCTGGTGGACGAGTTCCAGGACACCAACAAGCTGCAGTACGCCTGGCTCAAGCAGCTGGCCGGTGAGATGGTGGGCGGTCGCCTGCAATCGAGCTCCAGTGTGCTGGCCGTGGGCGATGACGACCAGAGCATCTACGCCTTCCGTGGTGCGCGCGTGGGCAATATGACCGACTTTGTGCGCGAGTTCGACGTGCAGCACCAGATCAAGCTGGAGCAGAACTACCGCTCGTTCAGCAACATCCTGGACTGCGCCAACGCGCTGATCAGCCACAACAGCCAGCGCCTGGGCAAGAACCTGCGCACCAACCAGGGCGCGGGCGAACCGGTGCGGGTGTATGAGGCCCCTACCGACCTGGATGAAGCCAGCTGGATGGTGGAGGAAATCCGCAATCTGGTGCGGCAGGACGGTGTGCCGCGCCAGGAGATTGCCGTGCTCTACCGCAGCAATGCGCAAAGCCGGGTGATCGAGTCCAAGCTGTTCAATGCCGGCGTGCCCTACCGGGTGTACGGCGGCCTGCGCTTCTTCGAGCGTGCCGAAATCAAGCACGCACTGGCCTATCTGCGCCTGCTGGAGAACCCGCACGATGACACCAGCTTCATGCGGGTGGTGAACTTCCCGGCCCGCGGCATTGGCGCGCGCTCGGTCGAGACGCTGCAGGAAACGGCGCGCGCGGCGGGCTGCTCGCTCAGCGACGCGGTCACCGCCGTGGGCGGTGCGGCCGGCACCAAGCTGCAGGGATTCGTGGCCAAGATCGACGTGCTGCGCGAAGAAACCCAGGGCAAGAGCCTGCGCCAGACCATCGAGCGCATGCTGGAAGCCAGCGGTCTGATCGACTTCTACCTGAACGAGAAGGAAGGCCAGGACCGCATCGAGAACTTGAAGGAGCTGGTGAACGCGGCCGAGAGCTTTGTGACCCAGGAAGGTTTCGGCAAGGATGCGATCGCCCTGCCCATCGACGAGCACAGCCGCGCCGACGCCGCGCTGACGCAAAGCCCGGCCAGCCAGGGCCTGAACCCCGGGCTGCCCATGCTGGACGTGCCGCTGGGCGGCACCGACGCCGAAACCGGCGAAACCCTGTCGCCGCTGGCCGCATTTCTGGTGCACGCGGCACTGGAGGCCGGGGACAACCAGGCCCAGGCCGGCCAGGAGGCCGTACAGCTGATGACGGTGCACGCCAGCAAGGGGCTGGAATTCGATGTGGTCTTCATCGGCGGGCTGGAAGAAGGCCTGTTCCCGCACGAGAACGCCGCCAGCGACAAGGGCGGGCTGGAGGAAGAGCGCCGCCTGATGTATGTGGCCATCACCCGCGCCCGCAAGCGCCTGTACCTGAGCCATTCGCAAAGCCGCATGCTGCACGGGCAGACGCGCTTCAACCTGCCCAGCCGCTTTCTGGATGAGCTGCCCGAGGCCAACCTCAAATGGCTGACCGCCAAGCAGCCAGGCTTTGGCACGTTCACGCCCAAGTTCGGTGGCGGTTCTGCCTATGGCAATGGGTTCCGTGCTGCGTCGGGCACCCGGTCGTCCGAGGTGTTTGCCAATCCCGTCGTGCCGCCGCAAAAGACGGTGCCGGGCCATGGCATCACCAAGGGCATCACCGTGTTCCACGCCAAGTTCGGCGAAGGCAAGGTGTTGGCCGTGGAAGGCACGGGTGACGATGCCCGTGCCCAGATCAATTTCCCGCGCCACGGCACCAAGTGGCTGGCGCTGGCGATTGCCAAGCTGACCATCGTGGAGTGAGGGTCCTGCGCCGCTGAACTGCCGAGGCCGCCCGGGAGGGCGGCTGTGCGGTCTGGCCCAGTGGGCCCCAACGGGCCGCGCTTGCGCCACTGTCTGACAGCCGCACCCGCCGGGTATCGGGTGTGATGAACCTCCTGGTTTGGCCGCAGAGAGGTCTTGCATGCACACCCCACCGGACCCCACCCCTCCCCCCTCCGCCGCACCGCAGGTGCCGCGCAGCGACACCGGGCTGCAGTTGCTGGAGCGTGCGCAGTGGCGCGACAGCGTGGCGCTGACCAGCCAGCCTTCGCTGCGCATTGCCACCGTGGCGGGCATGCAGGCGGCCCTGTCCGTGCTGCTGGCGGTGCTGCTGGTGCATGTCTCCCCCTGGCCGCACCTGGTGGGCTTTGCCGCGCTGGGTGCCCTGTCGGCGCTGTTTGGCCGTTTTGCACTGCTGCGGCTGCGCATGCGCATCGTCACCCTCTGTGCCGGGCTGATGGCGCTGGGCGTGCTGATCCCCTCGCTGGCCACGCTGGCCGGGGCCGGGCCGGCCACGATGCTGGGGGTGATGGCGCTGGTGGCCGGGGCCGCCACCCTGGTCGTCAGCCAC
The DNA here is from genome assembly GCF_006740045.1 of Comamonas terrigena NBRC 13299. Lineage (NCBI taxonomy): Bacteria > Pseudomonadati > Pseudomonadota > Betaproteobacteria > Burkholderiales > Comamonadaceae > Comamonas > Comamonas terrigena. The sequence goes on along the minus strand of NZ_AP019749.1, from coordinate 3,859,017 downwards.
TGGGTGCTGGGCGGGCCGGGGGCGGTGATCATTGTCTTTGCCACCGGTGCGGCGCTGGTCCCGGCGCCCGATGGACTGACCGTGGCCGCCCGCACCCTGGCCGCGCTGGCGGGCGGTGCCGTGGCATGTGCGACCTGCCGGGCCACCGACTGGCTGCGCAAGGATGCACTGCCCCACCTGGAACTGCCGCCGCCGGTGCCACCCCCGCTGCGGCTGGAGCTGCTGGTGGCGCTGCGCATCACCGTGGCCGCCGGGCTGTCCGCCTGGGTGGCCTATCTGGCGGGCATGCCGCATCCGGCGTGGGCGGCCATCGGCGCTGTGGCGGTGATGCAGGGCGCACACCTGCATATCACCATGAACCGGGCGCTGCAGCGCATGGCGGGCACGGTGGTGGGGGCGGTGGTGGCGTGGCTGATCCTGGCGCAGAACCCCGGCTTTGGCACGGTGCTGGCCTGCATCGTGCTGTTCCAGTTCGTCACCGAGGTCGTCATCGGCTTCAACTATGCGCTGGGCCAGATCGCGGTCACGCCGTCGGCGCTGCTGATGACCCACCTGGCGGCACCCGCCGCCGCCGTGGCCGGCATGCCGGTGGAGCGGGTGATGGACACCATCCTGGGGGCGGCGCTGGGCATCGGGTTTGCGGTGCTCTTCTCCACCCTGGACGACCGCCGTCAGCTGGCGCAGCTGCTGGCACGGGAATCGGGCACACGGCACTGAAACCGGTGCCGAAACCGTTGCCGTGTGGTCCAGGCATGCCGCATGCAAAAAGGGACGCCGTGGCGTCCCTTTGTCCTTTGCGGGGGAGGCCACTGCCTGGGGCAGTGGCGCGGCATCACGGCGTGGGGCCGGTGTCGTGCGGGGTGTAGGTGACGCCGCCGTCCTCTTCCAGTTCATCGTGGCCGTCCGGAGCCGAGAAGCAGTCGCGGAAGGTGAACACCACCGAGCTGAAGAACATGGCGGCCAGCATCATGGCCGCGCCGATCATCAGTCCGGCCGCGATATCGCCCACCAGGGCCGACAGCAGGGCGGTCACCAGCGCCAGCACCAGGCCGGTGGCAATGAACACGCCCATCCACGACAGAAAGAACACGGCAAACGCGGTCAGATTGCGCCAGCAGGCGATGAAGCTGAAGAACAGCGCCTTGGCGGGCGGGATGTTGTGCCAGTGCACCAGACCGGGCGCATGCCAGAACAGCAGCGACAGCGGCAGGTACAGCAGCAGGGAGAACCACATGGCGGCCTGGAAATCGGCTTCCTGGGCCAGCTCGGGCGTCATGGGGGTGGTGCCCAGGTACACCTGGGCGAACTGGCCGCCGTCGATCAGGGCGGACACGCCCATCACCAGCAGAAAGCCCACGGCATAGAAGGCCCCCAGCAGCGCCATGGCGTGCATGCGCTGGCGACCGGTGCGGAAGGCAACCAGCAGCAGTGCCGGCGTGGGCATGCGGCCCTGCAGGGTCTCGGCGGCGCCCACCATCATCACCAGCGACGCCGTGGGCAGCAGCGCCAGCGCCAGCGCCGGCCCGACCAGCGGGAACAGGGAGATCAGCGACATGGCGGCCATGCACAGGAAGAACAGGGCCGACAGCGCCATCGGGTGGCGCCAGAAAGTCTGTATGCCCTGGCGGACCCATTGGGCACCGGTGCGGGCGGGAACGATATTGAGTTTCATGACCGGGAAGTGAAAGGGCCGGACGGGCGCGGGCAGGAGGCCGACACAGCGGCAACCCGCGGCGCGCGGGAGGGGACCTGAACACAGGACTGTACCCCAGCCGCCCAAAGCCCCCGGCGGGACGGGCCGGATGGCGGGCGGCGGTGTCAGGCCAGGGCGACCGGGCGCTCGATGGCGGTCAGCGGATGGGCCACGCGCTGGCGCAGCACGCGCTCGAAGTGGGTGGGGTCGTGGGGCTGCAGCAGCGCGGCCTCACGCGGCAGATAGAAGTCCCACAGGCGCGAGACCCAGAAGCGCAGCGCACCGGCGCGCAGCATGGGGTTGAGCAGCTCGCGTTCGGCCGCTTCAAGCGGGCGCACGGCCTGGTAGGCGTCCAGCATGGCCTGGGCCCGGGCCGCGTCGTGGGCGCCGCTGGCGTGGTCGATGCACCAGTCGTTCAGGCACACGGCCAGGTCGAACAACCAGGTGTCCACGCCGGCAAAGTAGAAGTCGAAAAAGCCGGTCAGTTCCTCGCCGTCGAACATCACGTTGTCGCGGAACAGGTCGGCGTGGATGGGACCGCGCGGCAGGGCGGCGTGGCTGGGGCTGGCGGCCACATGGTTCTGGAACGCCAGTTCGCTGCGCAGCAGGTCGGCGGCATCCTGTTCCAGATAGGGCAGCACCACGGGCACGGTCTCGTTCCACCAGGGCAGGCTGCGCAGATTGGGTTGCTCGCGGGCGTAGTCACGGCCGGCCAGGTGCATGCGGGCCAGCATGTCGCCCACGGCGGCGCAGTGCACGGCCTGGGGCTGCAGCTGGCTCTTGCCGCGCAGCTTCTGCACCACGGCGGCAGGCTTGCCGCAGACCTTGTGCAGGATGTCGCCGCTCTTGGCGTCGGCCTGGGGGGCCGGCACGGGGATGCCGGCCAGCGCCAGGTGCTTCATCAGATACAGGTAGAACGGCAGTTGCTCGAAGGTCAGGCGTTCAAACAAAGTAAGCACCCACTCTCCTTGATCGGTTGTCAGGAAGTAGTTGGTGTTCTCGATGCCGCCCTGAATGCCGCGCAGTTCGGTCAGGTTGCCCAGAGGGACACGGCGCAGCAGGTCGCGCGCCTCTTTGTCGGAGACTTCGGTAAAAACGGCCATCGCTCAGGACGCTCAAAAAAACAGGGGGGTGAAAACGAACAACGCCGACACGCACTCCGAAGAGGCCGGTGCCGGCGCAGAGGCAATGGGCCGCAAGGCCCGGGCGCTCAGAACTTGAGGTTCCAGACACGGCGGCCATTGGTGCCGTCGTTGCCGTTCTGGTTCACGCCGTCGCGTGCGGCATTGCCGGGCTTGACCTCATAGGACGGCATATTGCCGACCTTGGGCTGCACATTGATGCTTTGCGTCTGACCGCCCACGCGCAACTCGTCCACCCGGCTGCCGGCATCTTCTTCGCGAATGCGCTCGATGCGCTGGTTCTGGCGCGACGGAGCGGCGCTGTTGTCCTGCTGGGGCTGGCCCGCAGGCGCAGGGGCCGCAGCGGGTGCGGCCTCGCTGGAAGGCTGTGCCCACGCCACAGCGGAGGCCAGAACGGCGATGGAAAAGAGGATAGGTGCGCGCATAGGGAGATTGTAGTGGCGCGTGCACAATCTTGGGTATGAGCAATTCCAAGACATTGGTGCTGGTGGACGGTTCCAGCTACCTCTACCGCGCCTACCATGCCATGCCCGACCTGCGGGCCGTTCCCGGCGACCCGGCCAGCCCGGCCACGGGTGCCATCCGCGGCATGGTCAACATGATGCAGGCGCTGCGCAAGGATGTGCAGGCCGACTACGCCGTCTGCGTGTTCGACACCAGTGGTCCTACCTTCCGCGACGCCATGTACGACCAGTACAAGGCCACGCGCTCGCCGATGCCCGACGATTTGCGCAGCCAGATCGAGCCCATCCACGAGGTGGTGCAGCTGCTGGGCTGGAAGGTGGTGGCCGTGCCCGGCGTGGAGGCGGATGACGTGATTGCCACCCTGGCGCAGACAGCGGCGGCACAGGGCATCAATGTGATCGTCTCCAGCGGCGACAAGGACCTGAGCCAGCTGGTGAACGAGCATGTGACCATCATCGACACCATGAACGGCAAAAAGCGCGACATCGCCGGCGTGACGGCCGAGTTCGGCGTGCCGCCCGCCCAGATGATCGACTACCAGGCCCTGGTGGGCGACACCGTGGACAACGTGCCCGGCGTGACCAAGGTGGGCCCCAAGACTGCGGCCAAGTGGCTGGAAGAGTATGGCTCGCTGGACAATCTGATCGCCAATGCGGCGGCGATCAAGGGCGTGGCCGGCCAGAACCTGCGCGATGCCATCGCCAGCGGCCAGTTGGCGCTGAGCCGCCAACTGGTGACCATGAAGACCGATTGCGACCTTTCCGGGCATGTGGCCGGCCTGCCGCAGCTGGACAGCATCACCCTGGGCGAGCCCGATAACGCCGGTCTGGCGCCTTTCTACGAAAAATACGGTTTCAAGGGTCTGGTGCGCGCGCTGGGTGCGGTGGCGGCGGAAGCCACAGCTACCAAGAAGTCCGCTCCCGCATCCCCGCAAGGCGGTCTGTTCGATGCGGATGACGCCGCCACCACCGAAATCGCGGTCGAAGCCCAGCAGCGAGATGTGGTCTATACCACCATCCTGACCGAGGACGCGCTGGACCACTGGCTGGCCAAGCTCCAGGCGGCCGAGTTGGCGGCACTGGACACCGAGACCGATTCACTGGATGAAATGGTCGCCCAGATTGTGGGTATCAGCTTCAGCGTGGCCGTGGGCGAAGCGGCCTACATTCCGCTGCGCCACGAAGGCATGGATGTGCCCGAGCAGCTCGATATGGCGCTGGTGCTGGCCAAGCTCAAGCCCTGGCTGGAAGATGCCTCGAAGAAGAAGCTGGGTCAGCATGTCAAATACGACCAGCATGTGTTTGCCAACCATGGCATCACCGTGCGCGGCTACGCGCACGACACCATGCTGCAGTCCTATGTGCTGGAGGCCGACCGTCCCCACAACCTGACCAGCCTGGCACTGCGCCATGTGAACCGCACCGGCATCAGCTACGAAGACCTGTGCGGCAAGGGCAAGAACCAGATCCCGTTTGCCCAGGTGAGTGTGGACAAGGCGGCGGCGTACAGCTGCGAAGATTCCGACCAGACGCTGGATGTGCATGGCGTGCTGTGGCCGCGCATCCAGGCCCATGCCGGCCTGCTGCACATCTATGAATTGGAAATACAGACCAGCGAGGCGCTGTTCCGCATCGAGCGCAATGGCGTGCGCATCGACGCTGGCGAGCTGGCGCGGCAGAGCAACGATCTGGGGGCGCGCATCCTCAAGCTGGAGGAAGATGCGTACGAGATCGCAGGCCAGCCTTTCAACCTGTCATCGCCCAAGCAACTGGGCGAGATCTTCTTCGACAAGCTGGGCATGCCGGTGGTCAAGAAGACCGCCACCGGTGCGCGCAGCACCGATGAGGAAGTGCTGGAAAAGCTGGCCGAGGACTACCCGCTGCCTGCCAAGCTGCTGGAGCACCGCAGCCTGTCCAAGCTCAAGGGCACCTACACCGACAAGCTTGCCCAGATGGCCTTGCCCAGCGATGGCCGGGTGCACACGCACTACGCCCAGGCGGTGGCGGTGACGGGGCGCCTGTCCAGCAATGACCCGAATCTGCAGAACATTCCGGTGCGCACACCGGAAGGCCGCAGGGTGCGCGAAGCCTTTGTCGCGCCCGAGGGCAAGCTGATTGCCAGTGCCGACTATTCGCAGATCGAGTTGCGCATCATGGCCCACCTCTCCGGGGATGAAGCCCTGCTCAATGCCTTCCGGGACGGTCTGGACGTGCACCGTGCCACGGCGGCCGAGGTGTTTGGCGTCAGCGTCGATGCCGTCAGCAGCGAGCAGCGCCGCTACGCCAAGGTCATCAATTTCGGCCTGATCTACGGCATGAGCAGCTTTGGCCTGGCCAAGAACCTGGGCATCGAGACCAAGGCCGCCGCGGCCTACATCGACAAATACTTCCAGCGCTACCCCGGCGTGAAGCGCTACATGGACCAGACCGTGGAGCTGGCCCATGCCCAGGGCTATGTGGAGACTGTGTTCGGACGCCGCCTGGTGCTGCCCGAGATCAATGGCGGCAACGGCCCGCGCAAGAAAGCGGCCGAGCGCGCTGCCATCAACGCGCCCATGCAGGGCACGGCGGCGGACCTGATCAAAAAGGCCATGGTGGCTGTGCAAGCCAAGTTGGATGCCGAAAAGCCCGAGGTCAAGGTCATCATGCAGGTGCACGATGAACTGGTGTTCGAGCTGCCCGCGTCGGAAAAAGACTGGGTCCGGGCGGAAATCCCGGTACTGATGGCGGGGGTGGCCGACCTGGCCGTGCCGCTGCTGGCAGAGATCGGTTTTGGGCCGAACTGGGAAAAGGCGCACTGAGCACTTTCCGATCAAAGGCGCCACCCGCCGTCCGTCCCCCACTGCATGCGCACAGAGGGAAAAGGCCTGCTGGCATTCGTGCGCAGGAGGGTGTACGGGTTTGGAGGGTGGGCACTTGCTTGTAAGACAAGTGCTTGTAGAGCTTGTGGGACAAGGACCAATGGCTATGGCGCTCTGCGTCCCCTTGCAGGATCATCTGCTATCAGATTATTCAGCAGGGACTCTATGCCATGCAGTACCCAAGCTCTACAACGTATATGTTCCGTCACGCCCGCCGACCAGGCCGTCGGGGCTTGCGCAACCGGCTGCTAGCCGGGCTTTTCGCGGCGCTTGCCAGCCAGGCGGGCATGGCGGAATCGTCGCCGCTGTTGCTGGTGCAACCCATGGAGCACACCCCAGTGGGCAATGTGGTGGCGCAGCACTTTGTGCGCTGGATGCCGCATTACCTGGGTGAAAAAGCCACGCTGCACCGTCCCAGCAATGCCGGAGGGATGGATGCGATTGTCTGGGCGGCCCGTTCGGGCCCACCCGAGCGCACCCTGGTGCTGATGTCGCAGCTGTGGCTGGGGCGGCTGGAAGCGCTGCCGGCGGCCCGTGTCTGGGTGCCGCTGCAGATCGTGCTGCAGGGTTCCTGGTGCCTGATGGCGCCCGAAGCGCGCCACCTTCCGGACTTCGCCGCCTTGCAGGCCTGGCTGCGCACCATGGGCCGGCCGGTGCGCCTGGGCCTTCCCTTCAATTTCGGTTTCCCCGAGCTGTGGATGCAGGCCATGAGCCGCAAGACTGGTCTGACTTGGCAGGCCAGCACCTATGGCACGGCACGCCAGACGGTCCAGGCACTGGCCGCGGGCAAGGTGGATCTGGTGCTGGACCGCTGTGGCGACAGCTCCCAGTACCTGGGCAACCCGCAGGAGCGGGAGCGTAGCGGTTATGCGGGGGTACAGGTACTGGCGCAGGTGGGCGCGCCGACACCGCTGGCGGCCGCCACGTTTGCCCAATGGCAACTGCCGCCCCTGCCGCTGGGCTGGATGGCCTGGTTTGCCTCGGAGTCCATGCCGGAGGAGCGCAGAGAGGCGGTGGGTAAGGCGCTGTATGCCATTTTGCTGCGCCCCGATACCCAGGCACTGATTGCCGCGCAGCAGCAGCAGCCGGTGCGCATGAGCCCGAGCGAGTCCCAGAATTTTGTGCGCCGCGCCCAGGTGCAGAGTGAATCCCTGCGGAACTGGCTGGAACGCTCGGCCGATCCGTTGCGGGAGCTGAACAGCCGGATCCCCTGACATCCTGAGGGTGCGGAGCACAGGCTGGCCGGATCTGGCCTGTCGCCTGCGTGGCCTTCCGGCGGCCCGGTCCTGCCGGCGCGCCGGGCCGGGGGCTTACCATGGAGGCTTGCGGGCCGGGGTGGTGCGGGTATCCATGCCGCCCCTTTGCATGGTCCCATGGCACTGCATGCCGCCGCGGCGTGCGCAATGAGCGATTTGTCCGATGTCTCCTGATTCCTCTGCCTGCGCTGCGCCGCAGCGCGGTCTGACCCCTGCCGTGCGCATGGGCCTGTCGATTTCCGTGGCCACCGGGCTGTACGGCATTTCCTTTGGTGCGTTGGCCGTCGCGTCCGGGCTGCATGTCTGGCAGGCCATGGCCCTGAGCGCGCTGATGTTCACCGGGGGCTCGCAGTTCGCATTCATTGGCGTGATCGCCGGTGGCGGCACCGGGGCTGCCGCCCTGGGGGCCGCCAGTCTGCTGGGTCTGCGCAATGCCGTCTACGGCATGCAGATGAACCGCCTGCTGGGCTTGCAGGGTTGGCGCCGCTGGCTGGGGGCGCAGATGACCATTGACGAATCCGCCGCCACGGCGATTGCCCAGCTGGACGCAGCCGAGCAGCGCCGGGGCTTCTGGACGGCCGGCCTGGGCGTGTACCTGCTGTGGAGCGGCTTCACCCTGCTGGGGGCCTGGCTGGGCGATGCCCTGGGCGACCCGCGCCAGTGGGGTCTGGATGGTGCGGCCGTGGCTGCCTTCCTGGGCCTGCTGTGGCCCAGGCTGCAGCAGCGTGAACCGGTGGCGCTGGCCGTGCTGTGCGGTGTGGTCACGGCCTTGGCCGTACCGCTGTTGCCGCCGGGCCTGCCGATTCTGCTGGCAGCCGTGGTGGGCACCATCTGGGGCTGGTGGCGCAGCCGTGCCGCCACGGCGGATGCCGACTGTGTGCAGGAGGCCGCATGAGCGCCGGGACGATCGATATCGGCCTGTGGGGCTGGATTCTGGGGGCCTGTGCCGTGGCCTTTGCCACCAAGCTGGCCGGTTACGCCGTGCCTGCGCGCTGGTTGCAGAACCCCCGGATGACACAGGTCGCGGCCTGCATGACGGTGGCGCTGCTGGCGGCGCTGACGGTGATGAACACCTTCGCCGCAGGTACGGCCCTGGTGCTGGATGCGCGGCTGGCAGCGCTGGCGGTGGCTGCCGTCGCACTGTGGCTGCGTGCGCCTTTTCTGCTGGTGGTGGTGCTGGGTGCGTTGGCGGCCGCCCTGCTACGCTGGCTGGCCTAGCCGCGGATCGCCGCCGCCGGTTGGCGGCGGCGTGACCGCCTGCATCTGGCGCTAGACTGCGTTTCTCGTTGTTCCCCCTTGATCGACTGTTCACCAGGAGCCTGCCCATGGATTTTCGCGATGCACACAACGATGTCGGCGCCTTGCTGCCCGGCAAGTCCACCGAACACGGCGCCAGCCGCCGCACCGCCTTGCAGGCCGTGCTGGGCCTGGGCTACGCTGCAGCTGCGGCGCCCATCATGGCGCAGACGGCCATCACCACGCCGGGCGATGGGCTGGAGGAGGGCTGGGTGACCATTCCTTCGCAGGGCTTTGACCTGCCGGCCTACCAGGCCAGACCCAAAGGCAAGAAGCACCCGCCTGTGGTGCTGGTGGTGCAGGAAATCTTCGGCGTGCACGCCTATATCCAGGATGTGTGCCGCCGCCTGGCCAAGGCCGGCTATCTGGCGATCGCGCCCGAGTTCTATGCCCGCCAGGGCAAAGCCAGTGACTACACCGAGATCAGCAAGCTGCAGGCCGAGCTGGTCAGCAAGGTGCCCGATGCCCAGGTGCTGGGCGATCTGGATGCTACGCTGGCCTGGGCGGCCAAGGCCGGCGGCAACACGCAGAAAGCGGCCATCACCGGCTTTTGCTGGGGCGGACGCATCACCTGGCTGTACGCGGCCAGCGGCAAGGTCAAGGCCGGCGTGGCCTGGTACGGCCGGCTGGAAGGCCAGGCTTCGGCCATGACGCCCGCCCACCCGCTGGCCCTGGCCGGTCAGCTGAAGGCGCCGGTGCTGGGTCTGTACGGCGGGCAGGACACCGGAATTCCCGTGGCCAGCGTGGCCAAGATGCAGGAGGCCCTGGCCCAGGGCAGTGCGGCAGCCAAAAAGTCGGAATTTGTGCTGTTCCCGGATGCCCCGCATGCCTTCCATGCGGACTACCGCGCCAGCTACCGCGAGGCCGCCGCCCGGGATGGCTGGCAGCGTCTGCTGCAGTGGCTGCACAGCCACGGGGTGTAAGCAAGCACACCGGCGGGCGGCGCCCACCTGCCGCTCGCCGTGGCAGTCCTGTCGCCTGGCCGTGGGGGATGGAGGGGCCACCGCTGCGGCAAAACCCCCGGCCAGGGGGTGGTGCGGCCACCGCTTTCGGCGCGAAAAAGTCAGTAGGTGTAAGCTTTTGGCCCTTGTCGCACAGCCATCGGTGTCTGTGGGTGCGTGGTACGGCGCATTCCAGCAGGCACCCCGTAGCGCGCATGCCAACCTATAAAAATACCCGCCATTTCGGGTGCTCCAACCCGTTCACAAAGCGCAAAAAGCTATGACCTTGGTCGCAATTCTTCTGGCCACATTGGCCGCCGGCATTGGCAGTGTCTGGGTGGCCGACCTGCTGTTGAGGGCCGGTCTGGGCCGCGGCAATGCCCAGCAGGGCATGCTCAGCCTGGCTGCCGGTGCCCTGCTGGCTACGGCCTTCATGCACCTGCTGCCCGAAGCTTTCGAAAGCGAAGCCGGGGCCAAAGACCTGTTTCTGACCCTGCTGGTGGGGGTGGTGTTCTTCTTTCTGCTGACCAAGGCCGAGTTGTGGCACCACGGCCATGAGCACCACCATGCGCCGCTGGCGCAGGGGGAGGACCATGCCCATCACGACCACGCGCACCACGGCCATGCCCACCCGTCGGCCCATGGTCACGCGCGCAGCCACCGCAGTGGCGGAGGCTGGTCGCTGCTGACCGGTGACAGCGTGCACTGCTTTGGCGACGGCATCCTGATTGCCTCGGCGTTCCTGGCTGATATGCGGCTGGGTGTGATTGCCGCGGTGTCGGTGCTGGCCCACGAGGTGCCGCACCACATGGGCGATCTGGTGGTGATGCGTCTGAACAGCAACCGCAATGCCGCCGTGCTCAAGGTGTCGCTGGCCGGTGCCGTGACGGCCTTTGGCGGTCTGGTGGGCTACTTTCTGGTGGGGCAGCTGGAAGCCTGGCTGCCGTTCTTCCTGACCATCGCGTCCAGCAGCTTTGTCTATGTGGCGCTGTCGGACCTGATTCCGCAGCTGCAAAAACAGCTGTCCGCCCGGGAAACGCTGGCCCAGGTGGTCTGGCTGGCGGTGGGCATCGTGCTGGTCACGGTGGTCAGCCACCTGGCCCACGGCGGACACTGAGCACCCGGCAGGCAAGCAGGTCCATCTGCACGGGGCACGCCATAAAAAAACGCTGGCCACCTTGCGGTGCCAGCGTTGGCTGATGCAGATGCGCCAGCGGGCGCGGATCAGGCCATTTCCGGCTGCACCTGGATGTGCGGCTGGTTCATGATGGCCCGCACGGCAGACAGCTGGCGGCGCGAGACCATCAGCAACTCGGGCACGGCATGCATGCGCAGCGCCCAGCCTTCGCCATCGTCTTCGGTGTAGTGCTTTTCCAGGCTGCGCATCTGTTCACGGGTGACCAGGGCGTTGCGGTGGATGCGCACGAACTGCAGCGGATAGCGGCCTTCCAGCTCGGTCAGCGAGTTGTCCAGGATGTAGCTGCGGGTGGCCGTGCGCACGGTGACGTACTTCTGCTCGGCCTTCAGATAGATCACCTGGTGCAGCGGCACACGTTCGGTGCGGCCGCGGTCACGGATCAGCAGGGCGGCGGCGCTGCCCATGGACATGGTGGCCGGTGCCTTCTGCTCCAGCGCATACAGGCGGCGCACCTTGGCCACGGCCTGCTGCAGGCGGTCCGGGCGCACCGGCTTGGTCAGGTAGTCCACGGCTTCCACTTCGAACGCATTGGCGGCGTACATGGCGTGGGCCGAGATGAATACCACCGCCGGCGGCCGGGGCAGGGAGCGGAGCGTCTGTGCAAAGCGCAGACCGTCCTGGCCGGGCATCTGCACGTCCAGGAAGATCATGTCGACGGGATGGTGGTCCTTGGTGCGGTGCAACACATCCAGCGCCTGGGCGGCGGTGGCAGCTTCCGATACCAGGAACGGTGCCGAGGGATCCTCGCAATCACTCAACAGAACGCGCAGGCGGTTACGGGCCAAGAGTTCATCATCAACGATCAGTACGTGCATAGCTCCTTCTCCCTTATCTCAATATGGCGGATACATCAGGTACTGGCAGCGTGACGACAGACGGACTCTTCACTTCAGGCATGGAAATTCGCCTGAATGTCATGCCGTAGTACCAAAACGCGTTTGCACATTCGCGTGGGGCGTGCCTTGACCCTACGCAACCTCCCTCCGTTTAACAGGGGTGAAACAAAGTGTATTGGTAACTTGCAAGATGCACCCGTGACTGAAGAGTTTTGTTGTGACTGTCACGTTTCTGCTTCATTTACGGGCCGTTCCCGACACTTTGCGGCGTTTTCTGCCCGCAAAGCCAGTGAAAACCCTGATGCGGGTCGCGGGGTCAGACTCCGTGGGCCGGGGCGCAGCAGGTGCCCATGGCATCGGTGCTCTGGCTGTCCCCACGGCAGTCGGACCACCTCCGCGGCAGAGGCGCCAGACGCCAGCGCGGAGCCGGTGTCGCGGTGCAACGTGGGGTCACCGCAGGCCGCAGAAACCGGGGGAGCCGCCGGGCTCGATAAAATTTGCGTATCTTGCACACGCGGCACCCGGATTTCCGGGTGTCCTGAACTTCCGGAAAATCTGTCCTCGCCTATGTCCTCCAACACCACCGCGCAGCCCTCCCACAACCAACTCGACACCAAGGCGCAGGCGTGGTCTGCCCTGTTTTCCGAGCCCATGAGCGACCTGGTCAAGCGCTATACCTCCAGCGTTTTCTTTGACAAGCGCATGTGGAAGGCCGACATCACCGGCAGCCTGGCGCACGCGGAAATGCTGGCTGCGCAGGGTGTCATCGGTCAGGACGACTACGCTGCCATCCAGAAGGGCATGGCCCAGATCAAGTCGGAGATCGAAGCCGGTCAGTTCGACTGGAAGCTGGACCTGGAAGACGTGCACCTGAACATCGAAGCGCGCCTGACGGCCCTGGTGGGTGATGCCGGCAAGCGCCTGCACACCGGCCGCAGCCGCAACGACCAGGTGGCCACCGATGTGCGCCTGTGGCTGCGCGACGAGATCGATCTGATCGAAGGCCTGCTCAAGGAGCTGCAGCTGTCGCTGGTGGAAGTGGCCGAGCAGAACGTGGAAGTAATCCTGCCCGGCTTCACCCACCTGCAGGTGGCCCAGCCGGTGAGCTTTGGTCACCACATGCTGGCCTATGTGGAAATGTTCAAGCGCGACGCCGAACGCATGCTGGACGTGCGCAAGCGCGTGAACGTGCTGCCCCTGGGCTCGGCCGCGCTGGCCGGCACCACCTACCCGCTGGACCGCGAGCGCGTGGCCCGCACGCTGGGCATGGAAGGCGTGTCGCAGAATTCGCTGGACGGCGTGAGCGACCGCGACTTCGCCATCGAGTTCACCGCCGCCGCCAGCCTGTGCATGGTGCACGTGAGCCGTCTGTCCGAAGAACTGATCATCTGGATGAGCCAGAACTTCGGTTTCATCAAGATTGCCGACCGCTTCACCACCGGCTCGTCGATCATGCCCCAGAAGAAGAACCCCGACGTGCCCGAGCTGGCACGCGGCAAGACCGGCCGTGTGGTCGGTCACCTGATGGGCCTGATCACCCTGATGAAGGGCCAGCCCCTGGCCTACAACAAGGACAATCAGGAAGACAAGGAGCCGCTGTTCGACACCGTTGATACGCTGAAGGACACGCTGCGCATCTTTGCTGAAATGATTGGCGGCCAGGTCAACCCCGCCTCCGGCAAGAAGGAAGGCGGCATCACCGTGAATGCCGAGAACATGCGTGCTGCCGCCCTGAAGGGCTATGCCACTGCCACCGACCTGGCTGATTACCTGGTCAAGAAGGGCCTGCCTTTCCGCGATGCCCACGAAACCGTGGCCCATGCGGTGAAGCTGGCTTCCATGAAGGGGGTGGACCTGACCGAGCTGCCCTTGATCGAACTCCAGGCCTTCAACCCGCACATCGAAGCCGATGTGTTCGAGGCGCTGAGCCTGGAAGGCTCGCTCAACGCCCGCAACACGCTGGGCGGCACGGCACCTGCCCAGGTGCGTGCACAGCTGGTCAAGCACCGCGCACGCCTGGCCTGAGAGGCCGGGGCGCTAGGCGCAGGGAGGTAGGTCGGCAAGACCCCTGTCTGCGCACATTAAAAAGGGACGCCTTGGGCGTCCCTTTTTTTATGGGATCGGCGCAGGGGCAGAAGGATGGTTTCGCGATTAATGATGCGTGGCATCGCAAAACAGGGTGTCTCTGGATTTTTTTCGGGCATCCGACCGATACGCTCGCAGATGGCCGTGTATGGCTTCTTCTTTTTTCTGCCTTCGGAGCAAGTTGTGACCCTCTCTTCCCGCCGCCGATTCCTGGTCCACTCCGCTGCACAGGCCGCGGTTCTGGCTGCAGCCAGCGGGTCCGGCGGGGTCTGGGCCAAGGGCGGCCGGCCACTGCGCATTCTGGTGGGTTTTCCGCCGGGCGGCGGCAGCGACGTGATTGCGCGCCTGCTGCAGGAGCCGCTGTCGGAGCTGCTGGCGGTGCCCGTGATCGTGGACAACCGCCCCGGCGCGGGCGGGCAGATTGCCGCCCAGCAGCTCAAGGCGGCCCAGCCCGATGGCACGACGGTGTTTCTGACGCACGACCACACCATCTCCATCCTGCCGCAGGTGGTGCGCCAGCCGGGCTTTGATCCGGCACAGGACTTTGTGCCGGTCGGCGGTTTTGCCTCGTTCGTGAACTGCCTGGCCGTGTCCGGCCAGCACCCGGCACACAGCCTGGCCGAGTATGTGGACTGGGTGCGCAATGCTGCCCAGGGGCGCAGTGCGGTGGGGATTCCGGCGCCGGCATCGACCCCGGAGTTTCTGGTGCAACTGCTGGCCAGGCACTACCAGCTGGATCTGGTGGCGGCGCCCTACAAGGGCAGCGCACCGATGATCGGCGATCTGCTGGGCCGGCAGATCGAAGCCGGCATTGGCTCGGTGCAGGATTTTGTCGAGTACCACAAGAGCGGCAAGCTGCACGTGCTGGCCGTGCTGGGGGCACACCGGCAAAAGGCGTTTCCCCAGGTGCCCACCTTGGGCGAGCTGGGTCTGGCGGGCTTCGAGGACATGCCCTACTACGGTTTCTATGCACCCAAGGGCACGTCCGCAGCGTTTACACAACGTTTTGCCCAGGCGCTGGCCCAGGTGGTAGCGCGTCCGCAGATCCGCAGCCAGCTCGAACAGCTGGGGCTGACGGTGGAGCCCATGAACCCGCAGCAGCTGCAGCGCCGTGAGCAGGCCTATACCGCCGCCTGGAAGGCCATCATCCGCAAGAGCGGCTTTCAGCCGCAGTAAGCGCCAGCTCGTGGTGCCTGTGGCGCACCGGTGCCGGGTGGCCGCCGTGGGCCATTCCCTGGACGGAAAGCAGGACACGCCAGCGCGCTGCCTGCCGGATGGCGCCTGCCATGTGCGTTTTGTCCGATTTGTTTCAGCTTGAAACGGCTGCTGCACGCCCTGGGGGAAGTTGCAGCCCTTTGGTACCCTCGTTGCTTCGCAAGAGGAGACCGCATGAAGCGCATGCACAAATGGGCTGCCGCAGCCGCCTTGTTGGGGGCCGGGCAGACATGGGCATTGGACATACAGAACGTCACCCCCCAAGGGCAGGTGGCAGAGATTCGCCAACTGGTGGTGCGGCTGGATGCCGACGCCGTGGCACTGGGCTCGGCCGAGGGGCCGGCACCGGTGGACTTCAGCTGCGCACCCGAGCAGCTGCCCGGCGGCAGCGGTCGCTGGAACAATGCCCGTGAGTGGGTCTGGCAGTGGAACAGCCCGCTGCCCCCCGGCACCCGTTGCACGGTGACACCGAAAAAAGCCTTCAAGGCGGTGTCCGGCGCCACGCTGACCAGCACCAAGCGCTACCAGTTCGAAACGGCAGGGCCTTTTGTGCGCCACATCTGGCCGCGTGGCTGGGTGGCCATCGATGAGGAACAGTTCTTCCTGCTGCAGCTCAGCGGCCCGGCCACCCAGCAAAGCCTGCAGGAGCATGTCTATTGCCAGGCCGAAGGCGTGGGCGAACGCATTCCGGTGCGCTGGATCGGCGGCAAGGAGCGCGACGCGGTGCTCAAGACCCAGGTCTGGGACCAGGAGCTGCTGAAAAAATCACCGGACCAGTTCGCCGTGCTGGCCTGCAACCGGCGCCTGACGGCCGGCACCGCCGTGCAACTGGTGTATGGCAAGGGCGTCGCCGGCCCGCAAGGCGTGGCCAACCGGGAGGAAAAACGTTTTGACTTCACGGTGCGCGAGGCCTTTGCGGCCGAAATGCGCTGCGAGCGCGAAAACGCACAGGCCGGCTGCCTGCCGATCCGCCCGGTCTACCTGCAGTTCAGCGCTCCCGTGCCGCGCAGCAAGGCGCAGGAGATCCGCCTGGTGGGCGGTGGCGACAACCTCAAGCCCGTGCTGGACGAGGGCAGCGGCGACGTGCGTGAGCTGCGCTTTGAAGGGGGTCTCAAGCCCCTGACCGGCTACCAGCTGGAACTGCCCAAGGACCTGAAGGACGATGCCGGCCGGCCGCTGCGCAACGCGGCCATGTTCCCGCTGGCGATCAAGACCGGCGACACCCCGCCGCTGGCCAAGTTCGCCGCGGCGCCGTTCGGCATTGTCGAGCGCTTTGCCGAAGGTCCGGACGGGCCGGCGCTGCTGCCGGTGACCCTGCGCAAGGTGGAGGCCAGCGCCAATTCCCAGGTCAGCACCCTGCAGCTGCAAAGCGATGCCGACATCATCCGCTGGCTCGACAAGGTGCAGAACTACCACGAGAACAGCGTGTCCCGTACCGAGGCCCGCAAGGACGTGAAGACCCTGCCGCCGGTGATCGACCCGGACAACCAGAACTATGTGGCCACGCGCCAGCTGTCGCTGCTGCAGGGGCGGGACGGCGTGCAGCAGATGCAGCTGCCTGCCGGCAGCAAGGACGACCCGCGCCCGTTCGAGGTGGTGGGCATTCCGCTGCAGCCGGGTTTCCATGTGGTGGAAATCGCTTCGCCCCGCCTGGGCGCGGCCTTGCTGGATGAGCGCTATGGTGCGCAGCGCAAGATGTATGTGCGCACCGCCGCACTGGTCACCAACCTGGCGGTGCACTTCAAGCTGGGGCACGAAGGCTCCATGGTCTGGGTGACCTCGCTGGACAAGGGCAAGCCGGTGGCCGGGGCCCAGGTGCAGGTGTCGGATTGCGCAGGCAAGCCGGTGACCCAGGGGGAAACCGATGCCCAGGGCGTGCTGCGCCTGCCGGAACTGGCCGGTGAAGCGCCGCGCTGCCGCACGGGTCGCAACAGTGGCTCCTATTTTGTGAGCGCCCGCGCCACGCAGGCCGGCGTGGCCGATATGGCTTTCACCTGGAGCGACTGGCAAAAGGGGATCGAGCCCTGGCGCTTCAATGTGCCCGTGGCCTGGTCTGGCGAAAGCCAGCTTGTGGCCCACACGGTGATGGACCGCATGCTGGTGCGCGCCGGTGAAACCGTGTCCATGAAGCATTTCCTGCGCCAGCAGACGCTGACCGGCCTGGGCCTGCCGCAGCAGTGGCCGCAGGAAGCCATCATCACCCACATTGGCAGCGGCCAGCAGTTCCAGCAGGCGCTGCAGTGGCGCACTACGGCGACCGGGGGCAAGAGTGCGGAAGCCAGCTTTGCCGTGCCGCGCGCCGCCAAGCTGGGCCAGTACGACGTGGAACTGCGCCTGCCGGGGGGCCGCAGCCTGCAGTCCGGCAGCTTCCGCGTGGAAGCCTTCCGCCTGCCGGTGCTGCAAGGCCAGGTGGCCCCGGTGGACAAGGGGCCACTGGTGCGCCCGGGCAAGCTGGCGGTGGCCGTGCGCCTGGATTATGTGAACGGCGGCGCCGCAGCCAACCTGCCGGTGCAGGTGACAGCCATGGTGCGTTCGCGTTCGACCAGCTTCAAGGGCTGGGACGATTACAGCTTTGGTCCGCCGCAGTCGCAGCGCAGCGAGCAGGGCGAAGGGCTGGACGATGAGGCGCCGCGCGAGAGCAACCGCATCGTGCTGGACCGTGCCGCCCTGAAGCTGGACGCCAAGGGCCAGGGTCAGGTGGTGATCGACGCGCTGCCGCCCTCCGAGCAGCCGCAGGACCTGGTGCTGGAAGCCACCTATGCCGACCCCAGCGGAGAAATCCAGACCCTGCGCAGCACTCACACGCTCTGGCCCTCGGCTGTGGCGACTGGCGTGCGTGCCGAAGGCTGGGCCGCAGCCGGCCAGCAGGTGCGGTTCCAGGCGCTGGCGCTGGGGCTGGACGGCCAGCCCAAGGCGGGCGTGGCACTGTCGGTCAAGGCCATGCTGCACACCACCACTTCGGCGCGCAAGCGCATGGTGGGGGGCTTTTACACCTACGACAACCAGGAAAGCAGCAAGGACCTGGGCGAGGTCTGCAGCGGCACCAGCGACAGCCGCGGCCTGCTGCTGTGCAACACCAAGCTGGAGCAATCCGGCCAGGTGGAGCTGATTGCCACCGCCAAGGACGACAAGGGCCATCCCGTGCAGGCCGCCACCAGTGTGTGGATCACGCGCCAGGGCGAGCTGTGGTTTGGTGGCCAGGACCACGACCGCATGGACCTGCTGCCGGAAAAACGCAGCTACGAGCCGGGTGAAACCGCCCGCCTGCAGGTGCGCATGCCATTCCGCCATGCCACGGCCCTGGTGACGGTGGAGCGCGAAGGCATTCTGGACGCCCGCGTGGTGGAACTGCGCGGCGACAACCCGACGGTGGATGTGCCAGTGCAAAAGGAATGGGGCCCGAACGTGTATGTCAGCGTGATGGCGCTGCGCGGCCGCTTGGTGGAGGTGCCGTGGTACAGCTTCTTCACCTGGGGTTACAAGTCGCCCCGCGCCTGGTGGCAGGCCTTCTGGCATGACGGCAAGCAGTACGCGGCGCCCACGGCACTGGTGGACCTGTCCAAGCCGGCATACCGGCTGGGCATGGCCGAGCTGCAGGTGGGCCAGAAGGGGCAGACGCTGCAGGTGACGGTGACGCCGGAAAAATCCAGCTACCGCATCCGCGACACGGCCCGCGTGACCATCGAAGTCCGCCAGCCCGATGGCAAGCCGGCCGCCGGTGCCGAGGTGGCACTGGCCGCGGTGGACCAGGCGCTGCTGGAGCTGATGCCCAACACCAGCTGGCAGCTGCGCGATGCGCTGTGGCAACGCCGCAGCTGGGGCGTGCAGACAGCGACGGCGCAGATGGAAATCATCGGCCGGCGCCACTATGGCCGCAAGGCCGTGCCGGCCGGCGGCGGCGGTGGGCGTGCACCCACCCGCGAGCTGCTGGACACGCTGCTGCTGTGGAACCCGCGCGTGGTGCTGGACGCCCAGGGCAAGGCCACGGTGAATGTGCCGCTCAACGATGCGCTCACGGCCTTCCGCATTGCTGCGGTGGCCGATGACGGCGTGCAGTGGTTCGGCACGGGCGAAGCCTCCATCCGCACCACGCAGGATCTGCAGATCGTCAGCGGCCTGCCGCCGCTGGTGCGCGAAGGCGACCAGTTCCGCGCCCAGCTCACGCTGCGCAACACCACCAAGGCGGCGATGCAGGTGGAACTGTCGCCGCGCGCCACCTGGCTGGATCTCAAGCCCCAGACGGTGGAGATTCCGGCCGGCGCCTCGCGCGAAGTGGCCTGGGACGTGACCGTGCCGGCCGCACTGGGCCAGACCCGTACCCAGCAGCTGATGTGGGAGGTGGCGGCCAAGGACAAGACCAGCGGCGCCAGCGATACGCTCAAGATCAGCCAGCGCGTGGAAGCTGCCGTGCCGCTGGCGGTGCAGCAATCGGTGCTGCAGCAGTTGGACGGCCCGTGGAGCCAGCAGGTCAGCCTGCCGGCCAATGCCGTGCCGGGCCGCGGCGGCATGCGCCTGGACTTCAGTGCGCAGCTGGCGGGCGGACCGGATGGCCTGCCCGGCGTGCGCGCCTGGTGGGAACGCTACCCGTATAGCTGCCTGGAGCAGACCAGCAGCCGTGCCATCGGCCTGAAGAATGCCGATCTGTGGCGCAGCACCATGGACAGCCTGCCCACCTACCTGGACGGTGACGGACTGGCCCTGTACTTCCCGGTGCAGGATGGTCAGCGCGCCCAGGGCAGTGACACCTTGACGGCCCACCTGCTGGCCGTGGCCAGCGTGGCGGCCGAGCTGGACCCGGCGTTCGCCATTCCACCGGCGCAGCGGGCGCAGATGGAATCCGGCCTGATCGCCTTTGTGGAAGGCCGCCTGCAACGCAAGTTCTGGAGCCCGCGCCAGGATCTGCAGGAGCGCAAGCTGGCCGCCATCGCCGCGCTGGCGCGCGGCGGCAAGGCCCAGGCGCGCATGCTGGGCAGCATCGACATCACCCCTGTGCAGTGGCCCACGCACTCGCTGATCGACTGGATCACGGTGCTGCAGAAAATGCCGGATGTGCCCCAGCGTGAGGAGCGCCTGGCCGAGGCGCAGCAGCAGCTGCGCAACCGCCTGAGTTACCACGGCAGCCAGCTGGCCTTCAGCACCGAGGACCAGGACCGCTGGTGGTGGCTGATGCAGGATACGGACAGCAATGCGGCCCGCCTGCTGCTGGCCACCATGGGCGATGCCAGCTGGGCTTCGGAAGTGCCACGCATGGTGGCCGGTCTTCTGGCGCGGCAGAAGGGCGGCGCCTGGTCCACCACCACGGCCAACGTCTGGGGCGGGCTGGCGCTGCGCCAGTTTTCGCGCAAGTTCGAGAACACGCCCGTGGCCGGCACCACCACCACGGTGCTGGGCGCGCAGTCGGTGAATGTCGACTGGAAGGATGTGAAGCCCCTGTCCAAGGGGGAAGCCGGCGCGCAGGATGGCGCAGCGCTGGAGTCCCTGACGGCCGCACTGGCTGGTGCGGTGCAGCAAGACCCGCAGACGCCGCAGCGCATCTACATGCCCTGGGGCGAGCGCCGTTCGGGCGAGCTGCGCATCACCCACCACGGTGCAGGCAAGCCCTGGGTCACGCTGCAGTCGCTGGCTGCGGTGCCGCGCAAGGAGGCCTTCAATGCCGGCTATGCGGTGCGCAAGACCATCACCCCGGTGCAGCAGGCCGAAGGCGTTGCCGCTGGCAAGTACCAGCGCGGCGATGTGCTGCGGGTGCGGCTGGAGGTCGACGCCGGCGCCGACATGACCTGGGTGGCGCTGAGCGACCCCATCCCCGGCGGGGCCACGATCCTGGGCAGCGGCCTGGGCCGTGACTCCGAAGTGGCGGTGCGGGACCAGAAGGCGCCGGAAGGGGCATGGCCGGCGTACGAGGAACGGGCGCACAACGCCTTCCGTGCCTACTACGCCTACCTGCCCAAGGGCAAGTCGGTGGTGGAGTACACCATGCGCCTGAACAACGCGGGCACCTTCGCCCTGCCGCCCACCCGGGCCGAGGCGCTGTATGCCCCGGAGGTGTTTGGCGAAGCGCCCAACGCCAGCATGCAGGTGCTTCAGGGCAAGCCCTGAGCACGCAGTCTGCGCAGCAGGTGTCGGCAGATGCCCGCTGCGTGGACAATCAACCGGCCGGCGCCGCACTGCGATTTTTCGGGTGCGGCGCTTTTTTATCGGGCCACCTGGCTGGCGTGGCCTGCCTGCACTTCTGGAGGAGACTTT
This sequence comes from Comamonas terrigena NBRC 13299, assembly GCF_006740045.1. Classification (NCBI taxonomy): domain Bacteria; kingdom Pseudomonadati; phylum Pseudomonadota; class Betaproteobacteria; order Burkholderiales; family Comamonadaceae; genus Comamonas; species Comamonas terrigena. Next base: position 3,837,787 of record NZ_AP019749.1, on the reverse strand, counting down.
CCATGCACTACCTGCTGACCTACGAATACACCGCTGACTACCTGGAGCGCCGTGGCACCTACCGCAATGCGCACATTGCCAAGGCCTGGCAGGCACAGGAGCGGGGCGAGCTGCTGCTGGCCGGTGCCGCCGGCGATCCGCCGGACAGCGCGGTGTTTGTCTTCGACTGCGACAGCGCGGCCCCCATCGAGGCCTTTGTGCAGGGCGATCCCTACTACGTGAACGGCCTGGTGGCCCGCCATGTGATCAAGCCCTGGACCACGGTGGTGGGCAAGGACGCCAAGACGCCCATCCGTCCGGACTGAGCCTGCATGCCGCGGCCGTGACGGGCGGCCGCAGCAACAGGATGCGCCGGCGCATATGCCGAGGCGCTTTGCCTTCCTAGGCATACCCCTGTGCCGTGCCCGGGGAGGCCGCCCAATGGCGCAGGCGGTGTCGGGGTGTCATGACGCTGTCATGCCAGCCATCGACAACAGGGGGTTTATCCCGTCATGACGTTGACACAAGTCGTTTCTAGACTGGGTGCATGTCAACCATTCAACTGGAAGCCATCGCCAAATCGTGGGGAGACACCACGGCGCTGCGGGCGATGGATCTGCAGATTCCTGCGGGATCGTTCTGTGTGCTGCTCGGCCCTTCGGGCTGCGGCAAATCCACCACCTTGCGCATCATTGCGGGCCTGGAGTCCGCCACCTCCGGGCGGGTGAAGATTGGCGGCAAGGACGTGACCGATCTGCCGCCAGCCGCCCGCGGCATCGCCATGGTGTTCCAGAACTATGCGCTGTTTCCGCACCTGAGCGTGGCGGAGAACATCGGCTTCGGCCTGTCGGTGCGCAAGGTGCCCAAGGCCGAGGCCGACCAGCGTTTGAAAGAGGCGGCCGACCTGCTGGGGCTGTCGCAGCTGCTGGACCGCAAGCCGGGTCAGCTCTCGGGCGGTCAGCAGCAGCGCGTGGCGCTGGGCCGCGCCCTGGTGGCCCAGGCCCATGTGTGTCTGATGGACGAACCGCTGTCCAACCTGGACGCCCAGCTGCGCCAGGAAATGCGCGCGGAGCTGCGCGAGCTGCAGCAGCGCCTGGGCCTGACGGTGGTGTACGTGACACACGACCAGGCCGAAGCCATGAGCATGGCCGACCAGGTGGTGTTGCTGCACCAGGGCAAGGTGGAGCAGTGCGCGGCACCGCGCACCCTGTATGCACAGCCAGCGACCACGTTTGCGGCGCGCTTCATCGGCACGCCGGCGATGAACCTGCTCCAGCTGCAGGACGGTGCCATCGCCGGCAGCGAGGTGCGCCTGCCCGCTCCGGCGGGCGCCGCCTGGCTGGGCCTGCGGCCCGAGGCGGTGCATTGCACCGATGCCGCCGGGGTGCCGGCCGGCGTGACCGGCCAGGAATACCTGGGCGCCGATGTGGTGCTGCGCTGCGCGATTGGCAGCGAACCGATTATGGTGCGTGCCCCCGGCCACCAGCAGGCTGCGGTGGGCGCTGCCGCACACCTGGCCTGGCAGCCCCAGGACATGCATTTCTTTGACGCCCAGGGCCAGCGCATCGCCTGCGGTTGACGTCGGTTTCCACTCTCCCTTCCTCACGTTTGAATCGCGCTTTGGCGCAGCAGGAGTTTCCATGCAACGCAGCACCTTTTTGAAATCCATTCTGGCCACCACGGCCGCCATGCTGGGCCTGAGTGCGCCCACCGCCCAGGCCGCCGACCCGCTGGAAGTGCCGTTCTACTACCCTGTGGCCGTGGGCGGCCCCATCACCAAGGTGATCGACGGTTACGCCGCCGACTTCAACAAGGCCCACCCGCAGTACAAGGTCACGCCCATCTACGCGGGCACCTACCAGGAGACCATCGTCAAGGCGCTGACAGCCAACAAGTCGGGCAAGGCGCCGGCCACCTCGGTGCTGCTGTCCACCGACATGTTCACGCTGATCGACGAAGACGCCATCGCCCCCATCGACGACTTTGTGAAGACCGATGCCGACAAGGCCTGGCTCAAGGGCTTCTACCCCGCATTCATGGCCAACAGCCAGACCGGAGGCAAGACCTGGGGGGTGCCGTTCCAGCGCTCCACCGTGGTGATGTACTACAACAAGGAAGCGTTCAAGGAAGCCGGCCTCGACCCGAGCAAGGCCCCCGCAACCTGGAAGGAACTGAGCGAAGCGGCCAAGAAGCTGACCAAGAAAGATGCCAACGGCAATGTCACGCAGTACGGCATCCAGATTCCGTCGACCGGCTTTGCCTACTGGATGTTGCAGACGCTGACCACGCCCAATGGCGTGCTGCTGGCCAATGAGGGCGGCACCAAGGTCACGTTCGACCACCCCAAGGTGATCGAGGCGCTGGACTTCTGGGTCAACCTGACCAAGGACGGCGTGCACCCCAAGGGTGTGGTGGAGTGGGGCACCACCCCCAAGGATTTCATGGAAAAGAAGGCCGCCATCATCGTCACCACCACCGGCAATCTGACCAATCTGAAGGCCAATGCCAAGTTCGACTTTGGCGTGGGCCAGATCGCGGGCAATGTGCGCAAGGGCTCGCCCACCGGGGGCGGCAACTTCTACATCTTCAAGAAGGCGCCCAAGGAGCAGCAGCAGGCGGCGTTCGAGTTCGCCAAGTGGGTGACCCAGCCCGAGCGTGCGGCCCAGTGGAGCATGGACAGCGGCTATGTGGCTGTCTCGGCGGCCGCGTACGACACCCCCACGCTGAAGAAATACGGCCAGGATTTCCCCCAGGCCCTGGTGGCACGTGACCAGCTGCCGGTGTCGGTGGCGGAGTTCTCCACCCACGACAACCAGCGTGTGACCAAGGTGCTCAACGATGCGGTGCAGGCGGCGCTGAACGGCACCAAGACTTCGGCACAGGCCATGAAGGATGCGCAGAAGGAAGCCGATCGCATTCTGCGTTCGTACAAGTAAGCGGTGTCACCGCCAGGCCTGACAAGGCCTGGGATGCCTTGGCCCGGATGGTCGGCCGCACTGCGGCAGCCCAGCCGGGCGCCATGTCTTCGGACAGGCACTGCCACCCGGCGTGGTGGTGATGCGGGATTGCAAACAGAGAAATTTCGGGAATGAGTGCTTCTTCTTCCATCGCCGGGTCCGGTCAGCGCAGCATCCATGCCTGGTTGCTGCTGCTGCCTGCGCTGGTGTTGCTGGTCACGTTCACCCACTGGCCGGCCGTGGCCACCTTGATCGACAGCTTCTATTCCACCCCCAAGGGCGTGCGCGCGGCGGTGTGGGTGGGGCTGGAGAACTACGAGACCATGGTGGATGACCCGGTGTTCTGGCAGGCCGTGCGCAACAACCTGTGGTTTGCGGCGGCCACCATTCCGGCATCAATCGGCCTGGCGCTGCTGATGGCGGTGTGGGTCAACGAACGCATTACGGGCCGCACCTTCATCCGCATGGCCTATTTCACGCCCACGGTGCTGCCCATGATTGCTGTGGCCAACATCTGGCTGTTCTTCTACACGCCGCAGTACGGCCTGCTGGAGCAGGTGACGGGCGCCCTGGGGCTGCCGTCGCACAACTGGCTGGGCAGTCCCTCGACCGCACTGGGCGCCATCACCCTGGTGGCCGTGTGGAAGGAAGCCGGCTTCTTCATGATCTTCTATCTGGCGGCGCTGCAGACGCTGAATCCCAGCCTCGAGGAAGCGGCGGCCATCGAAGGTGCCTCGCGCTGGTATTTCTTCCGCCGCGTGCAGTGGCCGCTGCTGATGCCCACCACCCTGTTCGTGCTGGTCAACGCCGTCATCAACGCCTTCCGCCTGGTGGACCATGTGTTCATCCTCACCCGCGGCGGGCCGGACAACGCCACCACCTTGCTGCTGTACCACCTGTACGAGGTGGGCTTCAAATTCTGGGATACGGCCTATGCGGCCGCCATCACGGTGGTGCTGGTCGTGGTGCTGGCCGGCGTGGCGCTGTTCCAGTTCTTTGTGCTGGACAAGAAGGTGCACTACAAATGAACCGCACCCACGCACCTGCGGTGATCTACCGCCACACCTGGTTCGACACGCTGGCCGCCTGGCTGCTGGCCCTGTGCTGGATCCTGCCGCTGGCCTATGCGGTGTGGACGGCTTTCCACCCCAGCGAATACGCCACCCGCTTCGATCTGACAGCGCCGTGGACCCTGCAGAACTTCCGCCACGCCTGGGAGGCTGCTCCGTTTGCACGCTATTTTCTGAACACCACGCTGCTCGTCACCATCATCCTGCTTGCGCAGCTGGTGCTGTCCACCCTGGCGGCGTTCGCCTTTGCGCGCTATGACTTCCGGGGCAAGAACATTGCGTTTGCGCTGGTGCTGGTGCAGCTGATGATCATGCCGGACATCCTGCTGGTGGAAAACTACCAGACCATGGCCAGGCTGGGCCTGGTCGATACGCTGCTGGCCATCGGCCTGCCGTACTTCGCATCGGCCTTCGCCATCTTCCTGCTGCGCCAGACCTTCATGGGCATTCCCAAGGAGCTGGACGAGGCGGCACGCGTGGAAGGTGCCAGCACCCTGCAGATTCTGTGGCGCGTCTATGTGCCCCTGGCCAAGCCGGTCTACACCGCCTTCGCACTGGTGTCGGTCAGCTTCCACTGGAACAACTTCCTGTGGCCGCTGATCATCACCAACAGCGTGGAATCGCGCCCGCTGACGGTGGGGCTGCAGGTGTTCTCCAGCGTGGAGCAGGGCGTGGACTGGTCCACCATCACCGCCGCGACCCTGATGACTTCGGCACCGCTGCTGGTGGGCTTCATCCTGTTCCAGCGCCAGTTTGTGCAGAGCTTCATGCGCGCCGGCATCAAGTGAGGCGACGGTTGCTGCGCGCACAATCGGACCATGTCTGAGAACGCTGTATCCGGCCTGGTCTTGCGCCAGGCCACGCCCGCGGATCTGCCCCGGTTGATCGCCATCGAAAACGCCTGCTTCACGCCGCAGGAGGCGGCCACCCCTGCCGCCTTTGCGCAGCGCCTGCAATGCATCCCCGACAGTTTCTGGGTGGCCGCACTGGATGGCCGGGTGGTGGGTCTGGTCAACGGCCCGGTGGTGAACGAGCGCTATATCCGCGATGGTCTGTTTCGTGAGCTGGGGGCCAACCCGGCCACCGGCGGGCACCAGACGGTGCTGGGGCTGGCGGTGGATCCGGCCTGCCGCCGACTGGGCCTGGGCCGCAGGCTTCTGGCACAGCTGGAAGCCGTGGCCCGCGCCGCACAGCGCGAAACCGTCACGCTCACCTGCCTGCAGGACCGGGTGCCGAACTACGAAGCGCTAGGCTATGCCAACGAAGGTCCGTCCGCATCGGCCCATGCGGGCGCGCAATGGTTCAACACGGTCAAGCCGCTGGCTTGAGAAAGTCTTGGCAATGCAGATCCTGACGTGGAATGTGCAATGGTGCTGCGGGCTGGACGGCGTGGTCAGTCCGCAGCGGATCGTGCAGCACGCGCTGTCGATGGGAGCCGACCACGGCGCTCTGGACGTGCTGTGCCTGCAGGAGGTGGCGGTGGGCCACGATGGCTTGCAGGGTGCGCCGGGCGACCAGGTGGCGCAGCTGCGTGCGCTGCTGCCGGGGTGGCAGCTGTGCTTTGCCGCCACCACCGAGGGCTTTGATGCCCAGGGTCGGTACCGGGCCTTTGGCAATCTGGTGGCCACGCGCCTGCCGGTGGCCGAAGTGGCGCAGCACCGCCTGCCATGGCGGGCCGAAGCCGGCGTGGTCAGCATGCCGCGCGGCTGCCTGGTGGTGACGGTGCGCGACCCTGCGCTGGGCCTGGTGCGGGTGATGACCACGCACCTGGAATACCACAGCGCCCACCAACGCCGCGACCAGGTGCAGGCACTGCGCCGCCTGCATGCCGAGGCCCTGGCACAGTGTGCGGCGCTGCCCGGCACGGCCGGGGCGGCCACGCCTTACGCCACGCCGGTGCATACGCCGCATGCCGTGCTGTGCGGCGACTTCAATCTGGAGCCGCACGAGGCGGAATATGCCCAACTGGTGGCGGCGGCGGCCCCGGGGGAAGCCGCTTTCCACGACAGCTGGTCGCTGCTGCACCCGGGCGACCAGCAGCCTGACACGTTTCGCCTGTTCGACCGGACCTGGGGGCCGGAGCCGGGGGCTTGCGATTTTGTGCTGGTCAGCGACAGCCTGCGTGAGGCCGTGCGCGGCTGGCGCACGGACAGTGTCACCCGGTTTTCGGACCACCAGCCGGTGTGCACCACGCTGGGCTGAACACCATGCCACCGGGCGCCTGAGAAGGCACACCGGGCTGCCAGCCTACCGGGCAGGGGACAGAGGGCCAGTCCGGTTGAAAATTTCTGTGCAGCGTGGGCTTCTGCGTCAGCAGGGCCACTGACCCAGGCGGTAGGCACTGTCCCAGAACATCCATTCCAGTCGCGCCGCATCGGTGTAGGCCTGGTGCATGGCTTCCAGCGTGCGGGCATCGGCCTGGGCGGCCAGCTGGTCGATGGTGGCACGCACACGGGCCACCAGGGCGTGGAATTCGTCACCGGCGTAGGTATCGACCCAGCTCTGGTAGGGATTGTTCGGCCGTGCTTCGGCCAGGATGGCGCGGCCCACTTCGGCATAGATCCAGAAGCAGGGCAGCAGTGCGGCCAGCGCCACCGGGTAGCTGCGGCTCCAGCCCATGGACTGCAGGTAGTGCACATAGTGGTGGCAGACCGGGGACAGCGGTGTGGCCTCGAACTGCGCGGCGCTGACCGCGTATTCGCGCATGAAGCCGTCATGCAGCGCGCGTTCCACGACCACGGCCTCTTCGGCCGCCTTGGCGAACTGCACCACGCCGTCGGCATCATCGGCCTTGGCGGCAGCCACGGCCAGGCTGCGGCCAAAGGCCACCAGGTAGTGCGCATCCTGGATCATGTAATGCTGAAAGCGCTCGCGGCTCAAGGTGCCGGCGGCCAGTTCGCGGTTGAAGGGCAGGGCCAGCGTGGCGTTGAACAAGGGCAGATTGCGCTGCCAGGCAGCATCGGTGAAGCAGGGTGTGCTCATGTGGTGGTTTCTCCGGTAGCCAGGCGCACCGCCGCAGGGGGCGCGCGAAAGCGCCGATCATCGCCCATGGTGCAGGCAAACACCGGGATAGGCCGGCATGGCCGGCGGGCTTTGTGCCGCGCCGCTGGGTGTGGTGCAGGCGGTCCGCGGGGAACGAAGCGGCTGCGCTGCCGCCGCTCTGCTACAACCACGGCTGGATTCTTTGTGGATGTGGTCTGTGTCAGCTGTTGTGCGTGCTTCTTTGTCGTTGTCCTTTCTGCCCCGGCGTCTGCTTGCGCGAACGGCCTGGCTGTGCCTGGCCGGCAGCTTGGCCGGCCACGCCTGGGCCCTGCCCAGCTACACCGAGGTGCGCGCGGACTTTCGCCCGTCGGAGACCTGGATCCTCTCGCGCGACGGAGAGCCGCTGCAGCGCCTGCGCACCGACAGCGCGGCCCGGCGCGGAAACTGGACGCCGCTGGCCGACATCTCTCCCGCACTGCGCATGGCCCTGGTGCTGAGTGAAGACCAGCGTTTCTATGCCCACAGCGGTGTGGACTGGGCTGCTGTCACGGCCGCTGCTTGGGGCAATCTGTGGAACAGCCGCACGCGCGGGGCCAGCACCATCACCATGCAGCTTGCCGGTCTGCTGGACGAGGACTGGCGCCAAAGCGGCGGCGGTCGCAGCGTGACCCAGAAGCTGGGCCAGGCCGTGGCCGCGCAGCGGCTGGAACGCAGCTGGCGCAAGGACCAGATTCTGGAGGCCTACCTGAATCTGGTGCCGTTTCGCGGCGAGATCGTGGGCATCGATGCGTTGTCGCGCAGCCTGTTCGGCAAGGCCCCGCACGGGCTGGACATGCAGGAAGCAGCCATTGCCGCTGCCCTGGTGCGCGCGCCCAATGCCAGCGCCCAGCGCGTGGCCCAGCGTGCCTGCGGGGTATGGGGCGACATGCTGCAGGCACAGTCGTCCGCCAGCCGTCCACGCCAGAAAAACAGCCAGAACCCAAGTCCGGATCAGGGCGAGCACCCCGTCGAGACGGTCCGCTGTGAGGTGCTGGAATGGCAGGTCAGCCAGATCCTGCAGCAGCGGCGCTGGCCGGCCAGCGAAGGCGAGGCGCCCCACTTTGCACGCCAGTGGCTGCAGCGGGTGCCGGACAGCCGCAAGGCGGCTGCGGTGCGTACCAGCCTGCGCGCCGATGTGCAGCGGGTGGCGCTGCAAAGCCTCAAGCAGCATCTGCTGGAGCTGTCCGGCCGCAATGTGGAAGACGGCGCCGTGGTGGTGCTGGACAATGCCAGCGGCGAGGTGCTGGCCTGGGTGGGATCTTCCGGCAGCCTGAGCCAGGCCCAGGAAGTGGATGGCGTGCTGGCGCGGCGCCAGCCCGGCTCCACGCTCAAGCCGTTTCTCTATGCCCAGGCGATAGCGGAAAAGCGCCTGACGGCAGCTTCGTTGATCGAGGATTCCGCTGCACAGATCCGCACGGCCAACGGCCTGTACATCCCGCAGAACTACGACCGCAGCTTCAAGGGCTGGGTCTCGGCGCGCACGGCGCTGGGGGCGTCGCTGAACGTGCCGGCGGTGCGCACGCTGGTGATGGTCACGCCGGATGCGTTTTTCGAACAGCTGCAGGCCCTGGGCCTGCGCCTGCCGGAAAGCGGTGGCTACTACGGCTACAGCCTGGCCTTGGGCAGCAGCGAAGTCACCTTGCTGGACCTGACCAATGCCTACCGTGCGCTGGCCAACCAGGGGCTCTACACCCCGGTGGCCTGGGGCAGTGCCGCACGGCCGGCAGCGCTGCGCGCCGTGGATGCCGGTGCCGCCTTTGTTGTGGGCGACATGCTGGCCGACCGCAATGCGCGGGCCATGACCTTCGGCCTGGACAGCGTGCTGGCCACGCGTTTCTGGACCGCCGTGAAGACCGGTACCAGCAAGGACATGCGCGACAACTGGGTGGTGGGCTGGTCGGCGCGCTACACCGTGGGCGTGTGGGTAGGCAATGCCAGCGGCGCGTCCATGCACAGCGTCAGCGGTGCCAGCGGGGCGGCGCCGGTCTGGGCCGAGGTGATGGGGCATCTGCACGCCCGCCAGCCCAGCCGCCCGCCGCAACCGCCCGTGGGGGTGGCGCAGCAGGCCGTGCGCTACGGGGCCGACCCGGTGACGGGCGTGCCGCCCGAAAGTGCGCGCCAGGAGTGGTTTCTGCCCGGCACGGCCCAGGCGGAATTCCAGATGGGCGGCGCAGGCAGCCAGGTGGCGGCAGGGGCCGGGCGCATTCTGCAGCCGGTGGATGGCAGCGTGCTGGCGCTGGACCCGGACATTCCGCCCAGCCGCCAGCGTGTGCAGCTGCGCGCCCGGGCGGGGGAGGCACGCGAGACGGCGCAATGGCGCTGGCGCGTGGCGGGCGAGACCGTGCCTGCCAACCGGCGCGCGCTGGGCCAGGGCGCACAGGCGCAGTGGTTCCCCTGGCCGGGGCGCCACCGCATCGAGCTGGTGGCGGCGGATGGACGGGTGCTGGACAGCGTGCAGATCGAGGTGCGCGGCGCCGGCGTGCGCTAGCCAGGCTACCGTTCGTCCGGCGTTCAGGGTCAAAGAATGTGAACGGCGCCGCTTTGTGGCGCAGTGGCGACGCGGCGGCGCAGGGCCGACGGGAGAATGGGCAAATCCCTTTTCTGTCCCTCTTTCCCCTACTTGACCATGGGTGCCCCCTTCTTGCCGTGCCGTCTGCGTGCCGCGCGCCCGCTGCTGGCGGGGGCGCTGCTGGCCTGCACCGGCGTGGCCGCAGGGGCGCAGGAGGGCAATGCCCGGGGCATGACCGTGCCGGCGGCCTCGGTGTCCGCTGCGGTGGCGCAAACGGTCTGGGGGGTGCTGGGCTATACGCGCTGGCCCGGTGATCCATCCCCTGTGCAGCTGTGCCTGGTGGGGGAAACCGCCCACGCCCAGGTGCTGCTGGCTGGCACGGAACTGCCGGGCGGGCGCAGGCTGCAGACCCGGCGCATCAGCCCGGACGATGCACAGCCCCTGAACGCCTGCCATGCGGTGTATGCCGGCCCTCTGCGCCCCGGCCAGTGGCAGCGGCTGATGGCGGCCTGGCCTGCAGGCCAGCCGCTGCTCACGATCAGCGAGGTGGCGGCCGACTGCGCCACGGGCGGCATGTTCTGTCTGGACATCACGCCGCAGGGCGTCAGCTTCGAGCTGAACCTGGATTCCATGGCCCGCAGTGGCGTGCGCGTGAATCCCCGGGTGCTGGGTCTGGCCCGCCGCAAGGAGGGCAGCTGATGCATTTGCGCCAGGCCCTGCGCCGCACCCACACCCGCATTGCCCTGACGGCCGTGGCCGTGGCCAGCGTGCTGCTGCTGGCGGCCGGGCTGACGGCACTGCGCGCCAACACCCAGGACAACCTGGAGCTGATGGCCCGCTCGCTGGTCTACAACGTGGAGCCGGCCCTGGTGTTCGGCGACAAGCTGGATGCCGCGGAATCGCTGGCCCGGATGGTGCGCGACGAAGGCGTGGCCGAAGCCACGGTCTGGGACGCGCGGGGCAATGTCTTTGCCCAGTGGATGGCACCCAACTGGCTGCCCTGCAACTGCGGTCACCAGCTGGCACGCGTGCTGGGGCTGAAAGTGGCAGCGCAGGAGGTGCGGGCCAGTGGGGTGGTGATTGGCCGGGTCGAGCTCAGCAGCAACGGCCAGCGCATGCTGGCATTCCTGCTGTGGGGCGGCCTGGCGCTGATGGTGTGCATGGCGGCCAGCGTGGTGGTGGGGCATATCGTGTCGCGCCGTATCCACCGCAGCATCGTCAAGCCGCTGCAGGAGCTGGGGCGGGTGGCCCGTGCCGTGCACCGCGAGCGTGCCATGGGCCAGCGCGTACCGCTGGCGGACATTGACGAGCTGCGGGAACTGGGGGAGCACTTCAACGCCTTGCTGGACGAGCTGGAGGCCCGCCAGCTGCACCTGCAGCAGGAAAACCTGGTGCTGGAGCACAAGGCCTACCACGATGGGCTGACGGGCGTGTTCAACCGCGTGTACTTCGAGCTGCGGCTGATGGTGGCATTGCGCCAGGCCGCGCAGACCCATGGGCGGCTGGCGCTGCTGTTTCTGGACCTGAACCACTTCAAGGCGGTGAACGACAACCATGGCCATGCCATGGGAGACCTGCTGCTGAAGGCGGTGGCCCAGCGCACGCAGAGGCAGGTGCGGGATGCCGATCTGGTGGCCCGGCTGGGGGGCGATGAATTCGTGGTGCTGCTGCTGGAGCCGCATTCGCGGGAGGCGGTGCAGCAGGTGGCACGCAAGATACAGGAGGCGGTGCAGGCTCCGCTGGTGGCGGACGGGGGCGTGGTGCTCCAGCCCTCGGTCAGCATCGGGATGGCGCTGTTCCCGGAAGACGGGCAGACCATGGAGGCGCTGATGGCCGCCGCCGACGGCGCCATGTATGCCGCCAAACAGCACTTCCGCGCCGGTGCGTAGCCGCGTGGAACACCACAGGAAATGGAGGAAGGGAGTATGGGACGTTTGTTATGGAAGTGGAGTGCCGCCTGCTGGCTGGCGATAGGTCTGGCGGCGTGCCAGAGCCCGGTGCAGCAGCCGGCCGCGCCGGGGCTGTCGCCCGAGCAGGTGCAGGTGCTGCGCTCCCACGGATTCGAGGACCAGGGAGGCAGCTGGGCCCTGATGATGCCGAGCAAGCTGTTGTTTGCGGTGGACACCGACCAGCTTGGCAGCCAGCAGGCCGATTACGTGAACCAGCTGGCCCAGGATCTCAAGCGCGTCGGTATCCAGAGCGTGCGGGTGGAAGGGCATACCGACGATACCGGTCCGGTGCTGTACAACCAGCAACTGTCGGAGCGCCGTGCACAGCGGGTGGCGGAGCAGCTGGTGCGTGCCGGCATGGACCCTTTGCAGATCAGCACCCGGGGTTGGGGCAACAGCAAGCCCCTGCCCATGGCCCAAGGGCAGGATGCGCGGCGGGAGAACCGGCGCGTGGCCATCATCATCCCGGCCCCTGTGGGGCCGTGAGCGAATAGCTGCACGGGTGGTCGACGGGGCGGCCTGCACCCGGGCGCAGGCCCTGAGGGCCGCGTGGGCGGCAGGACGGTGGCGCGGGCGGCCTCAGCGCTCCTGCACCAGCAGGTTGCCGGTGATCTCGGCCACGTTCTTCACGCTGGTCAGGGTCATGGCCACGCGCATTTCCTTTTCCAGCAGCTGGAGCAGATGGGTCACGCCGGCACCGCCCTGTGCGGCCAGGGCATAGATGAACGCCCGTCCGATCATGGTGCAGTCGGCGCCCAGTGCCAGCATGCGCACGATGTCCAGGCCGTTGCGCACCCCGGAGTCGGCCAGGATCTTGATCTGGCCCTTGACCGCATCGGCAATCGCAGGAAGGGCGCGGGCCGACGAGAGCACGCCATCGAGCTGGCGGCCGCCGTGGTTGGAGACGACGATGCCATCGGCTCCAAAGCGCACGGCATCCTTGGCGTCCTCGGGGTCGAGGATGCCCTTGATGACCATGGGGCCCTTCCAGAAGTCGCGGATCCACTCCAGGTCGCTCCAGGAGATCGAGGGGTCAAAGTTCGCCCCCAGATAGCCCATGTAGTCTTCCAGGCTGACGTTCTTGCCCAGATAGGTCGAGATATTGCCCAGCGTGTGGGGCCGACCTTGCAGGCCCACGTCCAGCGCCCAGTGCGGGTGGGTGGCAGCCTGCAGGTAGCGGCGCATGGCGGCGTTGGGGCCGCTCATGCCGGAGTGCGCATCGCGGTAGCGTGCGCCGGGCACGGGCATGTCCACGGTGAACACCAGGGTCGACACGCCGGCTGCCTGCGCGCGCTCCAGCGCATTCTTCATGAAACCCCGGTCCTTGAGCACATAGAGCTGGAACCACATGGGGCGCTGGATCTTGGGCGCCACTTCCTCGATGGGGCAGACCGACACGGTGGACATGGTGAAGGGAATGCCCTTCTGGTCGGCCGCCTGGGCGGCCTGCACCTCGCCACGGCGGGCGAACATGCCCAGCAGGCCCACCGGCGCCAGCACCACCGGCAGCGAGAGCTTTTCGCCGAACAGCTCTATGCTGGTGTCCAACTGGCTCATGTCCTTGAGCACGCGCTGGCGCAGGGCCACATCGGTCAGGTCGCTGACATTGCGTGCCAGCGTCTTTTCCGCGTAGGCGCCACCATCGATGTAGTGAAACAGAAACGGTGGCAGGCGCTTCTGCGCGGCTGCGCGGTAGTCGGTGGTGGACGAAATGATCATGTGAAAGGCTTGTGTTGTGTGGATGAAAAGCGTCCCAGCCGCTGTTGGCGGGCCTCCTCGGCGTCGGCCTCGGCCAGCTTGGCGTGGACAAAGGCCAGATGCTCGCCGATGACCGCTCTGGCCTGTTCGGGCTCGCCCTGGACGATGGCCTGCATCAGATCCTGGTGCTGCTGGGTCAGCCGCTCCAGGACCTTGGGGTCCTTGTGCACAAACATCTCGCGGCGGTTCTGGGCCACGGTGTTGAGCACCATGTCAAACAGGCTGCGCATCACCTGCACCACCACGACGTTGTGGGAGGCTTCGGCAATCGCCAGGTGAAATTGGGTGTCGGCCCGGGCGGCGTTGTCGCCATCCTGGCGTTGCTGGTGGTGCAGCATGGCGTCAAAGCAGCGGCGGATGTTGTCGCGGTCCTGGTCGGTGGCGCGCTGGGCCGCCAGCCAGGCGGTGCTGACCTCGATGATCTGGCGCGCTTCCAGTACGTCGTAGCGGTACTGCGGGTCGTCACGCAGCAGCGGTGCCAGCGGGGAGATGGCCCGGTCACTCCACAGCGCAGCGGGGGCGCGCACAAACGTGCCCGAACCCATGCGGCTTTCCAGCATGCCGCGGCTGGAGAGCTGCTGTATGGCCTCCCGCAATGCGACGCGCGAGACCCCCAGCTCGGCGGCCAGTTGCCGTTCGGCAGGCAGACGCTGGCCGGGCTGCAGCTGTCGCTGCTGCACCAGGGCACAGAGTTGTTCGGCTACGTGGTCTGAGAGTCGCATACAGAGGGCCCCGAGGGACAGAGGGTCCATCGGTGTGGTGTCAAATTGGTCTTACCGGAAATCATGGACTGACGGGATTTGGATTTTAGAAATTGGATATTGGGCGGTATCACATGGTTTACCCTGGTAAATTTGAAATAATTGGTGTGACCAATTTGCGGAATGCAAGCGACCCCGGAACGGGGCGTGCGGGCATGGCGTGCGGGGCAGCGGTGCCGCAGCGGCGGAGTCGACCGATTTTTCTGGGGACAATGCGCCCATGACCCAGCTTGCCCACATCACCTGTATCGAAGACCTGCGCGTGATCGCCGAACGCCGTGTGCCGCGCATGTTCTATGACTATGCCGACTCCGGCTCGTACACCCAAGGCACCTACCGCGACAACGAGGCCGCTTTCCAGAAGATCAAGCTGCGCCAGCGCGTGGCCGTCAACATGGAAGGCCGCAGCACGCGCAGCACCATGGTGGGCCAGGACGTTGCCATGCCGGTGGCGATTGCGCCCACCGGCCTGACCGGCATGCAGCATGCCGATGGGGAAATCCTGGCCGCCCGGGCGGCCAAGGCCTTTGGCATCCCTTTCACCCTGTCGACGATGAGCATCTGCTCGCTGGAAGACGTGGCCGAGCACACCGGCCGCCACCCGTTCTGGTTCCAGCTGTACATGATGCGCGACCGCGGCTTCATGGAGCGCCTGATCGAACGCGCCAAGGCGGCCAACTGTTCGGCGCTGCAGGTCACACTCGATCTGCAGATCCTGGGCCAGCGCCACAAGGACATCAAGAACGGTCTGTCCACGCCCCCCAAGCCCACGCTGCGCAACCTGATCAACCTGGCCACCAAGCCGCGCTGGTGCATGGGCATGCTGGGCACCCGGCGGCGTTTCATGGGCAACATCGTCGGCCATGTCCAGGGCGTGGCCGACATGGGCTCGCTGGCATCGTGGACGGCCGACCAGTTCGACCCGACGCTGAACTGGAAGGATGTCGAATGGATCAGGCAGCGCTGGGGCGGCAAGCTGATCCTGAAGGGCATCATGGACGCGGAAGACGCACGGCTGGCGGCCGAGACCGGTGCCGATGCGCTGATCGTCAGTAACCACGGCGGCCGCCAGCTGGACGGTGCGCCCGCCACCATCGATGCGCTG
The DNA here is from genome assembly GCF_006740045.1 of Comamonas terrigena NBRC 13299. Classification (NCBI taxonomy): domain Bacteria; kingdom Pseudomonadati; phylum Pseudomonadota; class Betaproteobacteria; order Burkholderiales; family Comamonadaceae; genus Comamonas; species Comamonas terrigena. The sequence continues at coordinate 3,822,678 of NZ_AP019749.1, read as the reverse complement.
CCGTCCATCGTGCAGGCGGCAGGCCGGGACATCGAGGTGTGGCTGGACAGCGGCATCCGCAGCGGTCAGGACGTGCTCAAGGCCCGTGCGCTGGGTGCGCAGGGCACGCTGATCGGGCGCAGCTTCCTCTATGGCCTGGGTGCCTACGGTCAGGACGGCGTGACGCGTGCGCTGCAGATCATCCAGAAGGAGCTGGACACCACCATGGCCTTCTGCGGCCATACCGACATCAACCGCGTCGGCCAGGACATCCTGCTGCCGGGCACCTACCCGCTGCCGTTTCCGCAGGTCTGATACCGCGGGCATGCTGCGGGCGCGCGGGAGTAGCAGGTTTTCTGAAAATCATGGGGTTTTGCAGGCAAATGCGTGCGATTTCGCATGGAGTTGCATTCCGATGTGCGGAGGTGTCCTACATCCTCAGCCTGGTGCATGTTCCTAGACTGGGCCTTTTGCTGCCGCAGTGGTGGCTGGTGCCGCCCATTCAAAGGAGTGCGACATGCTGGATACCTTGATTCGTGAAGTCAGTGCGCGGCTGGGCCTGGGCGACCAGGCCCGCCCCCTGATCCAGATGCTGGTGGCCTACATCGCCAACCCCGCGACCGGCGGGCTGTCGGGTTTTCTGGACAAGTTCCGCTCTGCCGGCATGGACGGCCTGGTGCAGAGCTGGCTGGGATCGGCCACCACACCGCAGGTGCCCAGTGCCTCGCAGCTGGACACGGTGCTGGGGGCAGGGGACGGTCTGCTGAACAAGCTGGCCACGCGCCTGGGCCTGCCCTACGACAAGGTGAGCACGGCCGTGGCGGCCTTGCTGCCCATGCTGGTCTCGCGCATGACCCCGGGCGGCACGGTGCCGAATGTGCTGCCCACGGAATTCACTGACATTGCCCGCGAAGGCCAGTCGCTGTTTGGCATGGGCCAGGCGGCCGCGGCCCGGGTGGGGGCTGCGGCCACGGCCGCCACGGCAAGCGCTGCGGCGCCGGTGGCAGCCGCCAGTGGCGGCGTCGGCAAATGGCTGCCATGGCTGATTGCGGCCCTGGTGGTGATCTTGGGCATCAGCTACTGCGCCAAGGGCAAGCCGCCCGCCGAAGCGCCCGCGCCCGCTGCCGTGCCCGCGCCGACGGCACCAGCGCCCGCACCAGCGCCCGCGCCGGCCGCCACCCCGCCGGCGACCGACAGCTTCACCGCACCGGAAGGGGCGGGGGTGCTGGAGGGGATGCAGCAGGACATGCCGATGCTGCGCGTGTTCTTTGACAGCGGCAAGACCGAGGTGGCTCCGGAATTTGCCGACAAGGCCAAGGCCCTGGTGGCTTATCTGCAGGGGAATCCGGACGCCAAGGCGGTGATTTCCGGCTTCAACGATCCTACGGGCGACCCGGCCAAGAACGCCGAACTCTCGAAGCACCGGGCTGAAGCCGTGCAGACCGCTCTGGTGGCTGCCGGCGTGCCCATCGAGCGCACCGCGCTGGAAAAACCGGCCGACACCACGGACACGGGGGGCAGCAATGCGGCTTCACGCCGTGTGGATGTGGTGCTGCGCAAATAGATAGGTTGTGCCGTACCTGTGACGGCGGCGGCCCAGCCCGCGCGTGGCGCGGCACACCCCGGTGTGGAGGGCGCGCCACGCGGCAGACCTTTCCAGCCTGGGCGCCTATCATGGGGCCATGATTGACCATACCGGTATCCATGTGCAGGACCTGGCGCTCAGCCAGGCGTTCTACAAGGCGGCGCTGGCGCCGCTGGGTTATGGCGTGCGGCTGTCCCTGCCGGATGCCGTGGGTTTTGGCGCCGTGCCGCCGGCGCCGGGGGATGATCCGGGCGGTGATTTCTGGCTCACCCGGGCCACGCCCATGGCACCGCGCAGCCACATCGCTTTCCGGGCGCACAGCCGCGCACAGGTGGACGCCTTCCACCGTGCGGCGTTGCAGGCTGGCGGCACCGACAATGGGCCGCCCGGCCTGCGTCCGCACTACCACGCGCACTACTACGCAGCGTTTGTGCATGACCCCGATGGCTACAACATCGAGGCCGTCTTTCACGGCGCCTGAGGTGGTGGGCGAACAGCAGGGCAGGTGGTAGACCGCCTGGGCGGCATGCAGGGCGGCTGCCCGCTGCGCCGGCATCCATGGCGCACAGGCCCGTCGCCGTGCGCGATTGCATCGCTGCCCGGAGGGAGGGGCGTCGCCAATCGTGCCGCCGGGCGCCTGCCGGGCTGGGTATGCTGGTGGCCCGTGGCCTGAGAGGGTGTTGTTGCCTTCCCGGCCAGGGCGTTGCCGCCGTGCCGCAGTGTTTGCGGGCACCGGCCCTGCGCCTGGGCGGCGGTGCATGGTGGCACCGGGCGCCGTTTGCCTTGACCCTGCTTCATGTCCCTCTCCTTGCACGATCTCACCTGGTTGTGGGTGCCCATCACCCTGTTCGCCGCTGCGGCGCAAACCGTTCGCAATACCGCCCAGCGCTCGCTGACGCAGGAGCTGGGCACGCTGTCTGCCACCCTGGTGCGTTTCATGTACGGCCTGCCGTTTGCGGGCCTGTGGCTGGCGCTGCTGTATCTGGTGCCGGCGCAGGCGCCGGCGGTGCCCGATTTGAGTCCGGCCTACCTGGGCTGGATTGCGCTGGGGGCCTTGTTTCAGGTGGGCGCCACCGTGGCGCTGCTGCTGGCCATGAAGGAGCGCAACTTCGCGGTGGCGGTGACCCTGTCCAAGACCGAGGTGCTGCAGGTGGCCCTGTTTTCCACCGTGTTCCTGCACGAGCTGCCCACGCCGCTGGCGCTGCTGGCCATGGCCGTGGCCACGGCGGGCGTGCTGATTCTGTCGCTGCCGCCGCGCGGACAGCTGCTGTCGCTGCAGGCATGGATGAGCAAGTCCGCGCTCTATGGTCTGGCGTGCGGCGCCTGCTTTGCGATCGCCACCGTGGCTTTCCGGGGCGGCGCGCTGGCGCTGGCGGCGGAATCGCCCTGGCTGTCCGGTGCCTGGGGGGTGTTGATTGCACAGACCTTGCAGACCTTGGGCATGGGGGCCTGGATCCAGTGGCGCAGCGAACAGGGCCTGACACCTATCTTTCGCGCATGGCGCATTTCCCTGGTGGCCGGCAGCATGGGGGCCGCGGCCTCGCTGGCCTGGTTCACCGCCTATGCCATGCAGGGCGCGGGGCCGGTGCGTACGCTGGGCATGGTCGAGGTAGTGTTCAGCTACCTGGTGTCACGCCGCTTGCTGAGCGAAGCGCTGAACCGCAACGAAAAAATCGGCATGGGGCTGATGCTGGTGGGGCTGGTGCTGATCTGCCTGCAAGGGGTGTAAAGCACAGAGGGGCAGCGGCGGCGCTGCAGGCGCCACAATGGGGGCTGTGAACGCGCCAGCCCCCGATCAAGCCCCCGCGCCAGCACCCGCCGTGCTGCCGCGCCGCATTGCCCACCTGGACATGGACGCGTTCTTTGCGTCGGTGGAACTGCTGCGCTACCCGCAGCTGCAGGGCTTGCCGGTGGTGATCGGCGGCAGCCGCCACACACCCGAGGACGAAGCTGCACTGATCGCCCGCTGGGGCGGCCTGGAGCAGATCCCGCTGGAGGCCTTTCCCCGCCTGGCAGGCTATGTGGGGCGGGGCGTCATCACCACCGCCACCTATCCGGCACGGCAGTTTGGTGTGGGGTCGGCCATGGGCATGATGAAGGCCGCCCGCCTGTGCCCGCAGGCCATTCTGCTGCCCATCGATTTTGTGCGTTACCGCACCTACTCGCGCCGCTTCAAGGAGGTGATCCTGTCCCTGGCACCGGTGATGGAGGACCGAGGCGTGGACGAGGTCTACATCGACTTCACGGCGGTGCCCGGCGGGCAGGAGGAGGGCGGCCGTGCGCTGGCGGCGCGCATCCAGCAGGCCATCCATGCCAAAACCGGGCTGACCTGCTCGGTGGGCGTGGCACCCAACAAGCTGCTGGCCAAGATGGCCAGCGAATTCCAGAAGCCGCGCGGTATCTCCATCGTGCAGCCGCAGGATCTGGAGCAGCTGATCTGGCCGCTGGCCTGCCGCAAGATCAATGGCATCGGTCCCAAGGCAGACGCCAGGCTGCAGGCGCTGGGCATTACCACCATCGGTGATCTGGCGGCCTGCTCGCTCCCTTTTCTGGTCCAGCACTTTGGCAAATCCTATGGGGCCTGGCTGCATGCCGCCGCCCATGGCCAGGATGAGCGGCCGGTGGTCACCGAGAGCGAACCCGTCAGCATGAGCCGGGAAACCACCTTCGAGCGGGACCTGCATGCCGTGCAGGACAAAGCGGAGCTGGGCGCCATCTTCACCCGGCTGTGCGAGCGGGTCGCCGAGGACCTGGTGCGCAAGGGGTATGCGGGACGGACCATCGGCATCAAGCTGCGCTATGCCGACTTCCGCAGCGTGACGCGCGACATGAGCCTGGACCACTTCACCCAGGATGCCGCGGCCATCCGCCGGGCCGCAGGCCTGTGCCTGAAGCGGGTGCCCTTGCAGCAGCGCATCCGTTTGCTGGGCGTGCGCGTGGGGGCGCTGGTGGCCTGGGAAAACGGGGCTCCCCGGGATGCCGGCGAAGTGCCTGTGGCGAGCCATCGGTCCCGCCCGTCGGATCCCTTTACCGCGCCCCTGTTCTGATGTGCAGAAGGGCGTTGCCACACGCCTAGCGGTGAATGCAGAAAAGCGCGCCGGTAGTAGCCTCCATGCCATCCAGTACAGGAGTGAGAGGGACCATGCGCACCAATTTGCCAATCACGGAAAAAGAGTACGACTTCTCCAGTGATGAACTGCTGATGTCTACCACGGACAACAAAGGCCAGATCACCCACTGCAACACCGCCTTCCTGCGCGTGAGCGGTTTCACCATGGACGAGCTGATGGGCCAGCCCCACAACATGGTGCGCCATCCGCACATGCCGCCCGAAGCGTTCAAGGACATGTGGAGCACGATCGGCAATGGCCGCAACTGGAGCGGTCTGGTCAAGAACCGGCGCAAGAATGGCGATTTCTACTGGGTGCGCGCCCATGTCACGCCCATCGTGGTGAATGGCAAGCCGCGGGGCTATATGTCGGTGCGCACCAAGCCGTCGCGCGAGGAGGTGCATGCGGCGCAGGCGCTGTACGCCAGGATCCAGGCCGAGCGCGAAGCCGGTATCAAAACCTTTGTGCTGCACGCCGGTCAGGTGCGTCCCACGGGCTGGCGCGACTATGTGGGCAGGCTGCAGCGTGCCTCCTTCACCCAGCGCCTGCGGCCATGCTGCTGCTCACGCTGGTGGCGGCCATGCTGCCGGGCTTCATGGGCTGGACGGCTCCGTGGCAGCAGGGACTGCAGCTGGCGGTGGTGGCCGTGCTGTCGGCGGCCATGCTGTTTCGCTTTCACCGGCGGCTCACGGCCGCCGTGCAGGAAGCCAATGACCTGGCGCGCGATATTGCAGGCTGCAACCTGGCCAACGATCTGCCGCCGCTCAGCGGTCGCCACCCCATGGCCCTGCTGATGGAGCGGCTGCACCAGATTCACATCAATCTGCGGGCCGTGGTGGGGGATGCGCGGCATGAGATCCATGGCTTCGGGGACCTTGCCAACTCCGTTGCCCAGGGGGCCAGCCAGCTGTCTGCGCGCACCGAGCAGCAGGCCTGCAGCCTGGAGGAAACGGCCGCGGCCATGGAACAGCTGTCCAGCACGGTGCGCCAGTCTGCCGAGACGGCCGAGCAGGTGATGAAGGTCAGCGAACAGAGCGCATCCTTGGCGCGGCAAGGTGGTGAGGCAGTGTCCAAGGTGGGGGAGGTGGTGCAGCGCATCGAGCATTCCTCGCACAAGATGGGGCAGATCATCACCACCATCGAGGGCATTGCGTTCCAGACCAATATCCTGGCGCTGAATGCGGCGGTGGAGGCGGCGCGTGCCGGGGAGCAGGGGCGCGGCTTTGCGGTGGTGGCTTCCGAAGTGCGCGCGCTGGCGCAGCGCAGTGCGGAAGCGGCAGGGGAGATCCGCGGGCTGATCGGGGAGTCCAAGTCGCAGATTGCGCTGGGTGCGGAACAGATGCTGCAGGCCAGCCAGACCATCGGTGAGGTGGTCACGTCGGTGGCCCATGTCAACGGCCTGATGGGCCAGATCGGTGGTGCCACACGAGAGCAGTCCACGGGCATCTCCCAGGTGAACGATGCGGTCACCGACCTCGATCGTTCCACGCAGGACAATGCCCGCATGGTGGACGAGTCGGCCAAATCCGCGCGTGAAATGAGCGAGAACGCGGCCGTGCTGGGCCGCACGCTGGATGTGTTCCGTCTGTCTGGGGCGTCGTCGCCACAGCAGCATGCAGCGGCACCGGTGGCGCCTGCGAGCATGCCGGGCGCGGTGCCTGGCGTGGGCATGCCTGCACGCTTGCGCGTACCGGCCATGCATTGAATTGCAGGGTGTTCAACTGCTTGTGCACGGGATGCAGAAACATATTCCTTGTGCGATGATCCCGTGTGAATAAAAAACCGCTGCAGCTCTGGGAGGAGCTGCAGCGGTTTTGTCATGCGCCGTCAGGCGCGGACATGCCGGAGGAACCCACTGCCCATGCGCACCAATCTACCCGTTACCCAGAACAACTACGACTACCCCGGGGATGAGCTGCTGGTCTCCATCACCAACACCAAGGGGGAGATCACCCACTGCAATTCAGCATTCGTGCGAGTGAGCGGGTACACCTATGAAGAGCTGCTGGGCCAGCCGCACAACCTGATCCGCCATCCCGACATGCCTGCGGCAGCGTTCCAGGATCTGTGGCGCACGATTGCCCATGGCTATCCGTGGACCGCCCTGGTCAAGAACCGGCGCAAGAACGGGGACCATTACTGGGTGCGGGCCAATGTCACGCCCATCATGGAGGCGGGCAAGCCCAGAGGCTATCTGTCGGTCCGTACCAAACCAGCAGCGGCCGAAGTGGCCGCGGCCGAGGCGCTCTATGCGCAGATGCGCAGCGATGCGGCGCAAGGACAGGAGAGCTTCCGTCTGCGCGGCGGCCAGTTGCGGCACAAGGGCCTGCGCGGCCTGTGGGAGCGGTCAAGGGATGTGGGTGCCGTGGTGCGCATGGTCAGCATGTTGCTGCTGCTCACCGTGGTGGTCATGCTGCCTGACATGCTGGGGTGGCAGGGTGTCAGCGCCTGGGCCAGCCGCGTAGGCGCCATGGTGCTGGGCGGAGCTTGGATCTGCCAGCATTTCTACGACCGCTGCGTGCGTGGCCTGGAGCAGGCCAGTCGCTTTGCCGCAGACATTGCCAGCTGCAACCTGACCACGACCTACGAGAACGGCTTCCCCGGTGACATGGGGGCATTGATGCAGCGCCTGCAGCAGATCCAGATCAATCTGCGGGCGGTGGTGGGCGATGTGCGCGCGGAGGTGAAAGGCTTTGCGAACACGGCACAGGAAATCGCGCACGGCAGCCTGGATCTGGCCGCCCGTACGGAATCGCAGTCCAGCAATCTGCAGGAGACGGCCGCTTCGATGGAGGAGATCGCTGGCACCGTGGCCCAGACGGCGGACATGGCCCAGTCCATGGAGCGCGAAAGCAATGCCAGCAAGGGCGTGGCACGCCGCAGCGGCAGCGCCATTCTGGAAGTGGGCACGGCCATGGAGTATATCCGCGGCTCGTCCACGCGCATGAGCGAGATCATCGGTGTCATCGAGAGCATTGCCTTCCAGACCAATCTGCTGGCCTTGAATGCGGCGGTGGAAGCGGCGCGGGCGGGCGAGCAGGGCCGTGGCTTTGCCGTGGTGGCGGGCGAGGTGCGGGCGCTGGCCCAGCGCAGCGCGGAAGCGGCCAAGGAAATCAGCGTGCTGATCCACCGCACGGTCGATGGCATCAACGATGGCAACGCCCGCATGGGTGCGGCCGGCCAGACCATCAATGGCATGGTGGAGGCGGTCGAACGGGTCAGCGACATGGTCCACCAGATCAGCATCGCCACGCGGGAGCAGTCGATGGGCATCGCACAGGTGAATGAGGCGGTCGCCCAACTCGATTCCGTGACGCAGCAGAACGCCGCCTTGGTGGAGGAATCCAGCAGCGCCGCGCATTCCCTGCGGCACAGCGCCACCACGCTGGAGCGCTCGGTGGATGTGTTCACCATGCGCTGACACCTGCGGTACCCGCGCATGCGGTGCGCGGTATCCGGAGGGATGTTGCGAAAAGGCAGCCTTTTGGCTGCCTTTTTTCTGTCTCATCTGCGCGCGCCGCCGGTGTTTTGTCAGCGGTCTTAGGTAGCATGGGGGGATGAATCTCCTGCTGAGCTCACTGGCCGTCGTGGCCTTTGTGGTGCTGGTGTTGCTGCTGTTGGCGCTGTTGGTGCTAATGGTGTATCGGCGCCGGCGTTCGAACGTCTCCAGAAATGCGGTGGGCCAGCAGGCGCACGGTATGGGAGGGCATGCGGGCGCGGACGGCAAGGATGTGCAATTCCGCATGCAGGGAGAGCGCGGCGCGGGCGGGCCCGTGTATGGCGATGTGCTGTGTGGCGATGGGGTGTACCTGCCCAAAGTCTGGGAGTCGGACTACCACACCTCGTTTGACGGCCGCTGGATCCGCACCGGTGCCTATGGCGGCGGCACGCCGTGCCTGATCGACCGCAAGTCGCTGCGCAGCTGGAATCTCACCACCGCCGAAGTCTCGGCGCTGGATAGCGTGCACTGGCGCCTGCCGCGCTGGAGCGAGGTCAGCGCCAACCGGCAGCGCCAGATGGAGGACGGGCAGCAGGTGTTCACGGATGCGGCCTTCGATGAATGGCTGAAGGACAACGTGGAGGGCGCGGCACAGGCCCTGGTGGCGGTACGCGATCTGTGGGTGCCTGCAGACCAGGTCCCGTCGGAAGACGGACAGCAGGCACCGGCCCTGACCCAGCCGGACGAAACGCCGGTGAAGCTGTCCATGCAGCGCCACTGGCCGGCATCGTTGCGCACCCAGCGCCGGCCGCTGGAGCCGGTGCTGCGTCCGCGCTGGAAGCTGTTGTTCGGTGAAACGCCCCAGCCCTGGGCGGTGGATGAGCACACCGAACTGGTGTGGCGCGAGGACGGGCAGGCATTCGCCTTCTACGGCACGTCGGCTGCGGAAAGCGAACAGATGCCGGACACGGCGCTGATTGTCTGGAGTGCGCAGCATGGCTGGCTGCACTGGGATGCCCCGGCGCCAGCGGATCGCAAGTCCTGGCGCATCGGGATTTCCGTGGCGGGCGATGCCTCGGTGACCAAGTCCGTGGTGCCTGTGCTGCGCTGGGATGGCGACACCCTGCTGCAGCGCATGGAAGTCGACACCCCCGAACTGGAGCGTCTGCACGACGGCCAGCAGATCCACAGTGCCATGGACGGGGTCGACGGCTGTGTCACGCACAGCCGTGACGGCCGTGTGCGGCTGCAGAAGATTCCGCGCACCATGTTCCTGTGGCGCAGGCATCTGGCCAAGCCCGAGCTGTGGCAGGCCTACAGCGCCCCGGTGGCAGGCAAGCCGCTGTGCTGGACCCTGGTCAAGGAAGCGGCCGATGAAACCGGCGCCACCCCCGCCTACCAGCTGGAGTGGGGCGAAAGCCGCCTGTCCGGTCTGTGGGAGCTGGAACATGTGGTGGTCCAGGGCCGCTGGGCCGTGCTGCTGCAGCATGGTGCGTCGCCGCTGCGGGGCGAGAAAAATACCGTACAGATCTGGGATGGTGCCCAGCTGCAGACCCTGAGCCTGCCCTGGCCCGTGGCGCGGCTGCGCCCGGTGCCGTCGTCGAGCGGCAACACCGCACCGCGGGTGCAGCTGCTGGCCATTGCGGCCTGCGCTGCCAGCAATGGCTCGGACCCCAGCACCGGTCTGTGGCGCTGGCACCTGCAGCCGCCCACCGCCAACTTCCTGGGGCGTGCAGGCTGGGAGGCCTGCTATGCGGTGCGCGATGCCGCACCGGACGCGCTGGGCCACTGGCATGTGCAGCCCGGCTGGCGTGAGGTGGAACAGATCCAGCACCCGTGTGCCGACGGCGACTATGTGTGGCGCCAGCAGAAGGCGGGTGAGGTGATGTGGTGGTTTGGCGGCCTGCACAAGGAAGCCAACAACCAGTGGAGTCCCGATCTGCCGCGCGGTGAAGGCGTGGCGGTGACGCGCCATGGTGCCGTGCTGTGTGGCACCGGCCCCAGCGCCTGCCCACACCCGGGCGGTGAAGGCTGGGTGGTGCTGGAGCTGGTGGCGCGCAGCGAACACGAACCCCACCACTGGAAGCTGCACTGGTTGCAGCCGGCCATGCACGAAGTGCACACCCTGGCATTGCGTGCCTACCTGCCCATGCTGCAAAGCTGGGATGGTGTGGGCCTGCACTGGTACGAAGGCGAGCCCACGGTGGATGGGGCTGCCGCCGACACGGGCGCGGCGTCCAAGGCCAAGGGGCCGGAGCTGCAGACGGTGAGCTGGTCGCAGTGGATAGACGCCAAGGTCGAGGTGCTCTACGAAGGCCCCGAAGGCCTGTGGATGCGCAAGGAAGACATGCGTTACGCCGAGAACATCCTGGCGCGCGATGACTGGCCTTGGAAACGCATCAAGACGGCCGCTGCGGCACAGATCTAGCGCTCAATCACTGAATCTGACGCCGCTGCGCCCGCGTGGCGCAGCCGGCATGCAAAAAGCCCATCTCCTGCCAGGCAGGAGATGGGCTTTTTCATTGTGGCGGCCCGGGTTTACTGGCGTGCCGTGCGCAGGGCTGCCGGCATGGCGCTGGGGTGGCTGGTGCGGAAGGGGTTGATGTCCAGGCCGCCGCGGCGTGTGTAGCGTGCATAGACGCTGAGCTTGACCGGCTGGCACTGGCGCCAGATGTCGGTGAACATGCGTTCCACGCACTGCTCATGGAACTCGTTGTGGTTGCGAAAGCTCACGATGTACTGCAGCAGCCGTTCCTGGTCGATGGCCGGGCCGGTGTAGGCAATCTGCACGCTGCCCCAGTCCGGCTGGCCGGTGACCAGGCAGTTGCTCTTGAGCAGGTGGCTGACCAGGGTTTCGCTGATGGGAGGGGTCTCGGTGTCGGCGCGCAGCAGCTCGGGGCGGGGCTGGTAGTCGGTGCATTCCACATCCAGACGGTCCAGCTCCAGGCCTTGCAGTTCCTGGACTTTCTGCGTCGCAAAGGCTTCGGGCAGCACCAGGCGCACGCCCACGGTGGCGCTGTGCGCGGCGCCGCGCCAGACGGCTTCGCTGACATCGGCACGCAGGCGGGCCAGCACCTCATCGGCACTGGCAAAACGGCTGTTGTTGAAGCTGTTCAGGTACAGCTTGAACGACTTGCTCTCGATGATGTGGGGCGTTTCGCAGGGGATGGTGAAGTGCACCAGCGCCACCTGGGGCTTGCCGCGCAGGTTCAGCCAGGACAGCTCATAGCCCGTCCACAGGTCGGCGCCAAAGAAGGGCAGCTGGCTGCCGATGCCGATTTCCGTGCGCTTGGTGGCGCGGGGCAGGGGAAAGAGCAGGCTGGCGTCGTACTGGTCGGCGTAGGCCGAGGGCTTGCCCAATTGGGATTGTTCGGGAGTGCTCATAAAAAATAGCTGTCCATACGCTCCGGACAGGCGCCGGAGCGGAAATTTCACAGTTCGGTGGCGACGGGGTCAGTGGAACTCGCGCTCGCGCAGCCACTTGGTGGCGATCCATTTCTCGCCACGCAGCACCGGATCGCCACCGTGCAGCGTCAGTGTATGGGCTTGGGGCTGGGCATAGCTGAAGAAGACCGCATTGCCCTTGCGCGGCTGGATGCGCAGCCGGGCTTCGGGGAAGGAGGTGCCGCCGCCTTCCTCGGGATCGTTCAGGTAGATCACGATCGTGCCCACGCGCTGGCCGCCCCGGCGCACGATGGTGGCCGTGCCGGGCTCGGCCGGGTCGAAGTAGTCGTGGTGGGGCTTGTACTCCGCCCCGGGGCCGTAGTGCAGCACCTGCAGGCCCTCCCCGTTTTCCAGCGGCCACTGCAGCAACCTGGCCAGGCGCGCTTCCAGCCGGGCCACTTCAGGGGTCTGGCCGCGCACGAAGAACATGCCCTGGCTGGTGCGGTCGGCATTGATCTCTTCGCTGCCGGTACGGGTCTCCACGGTGCGCGAGCGTGCCATCTGGGGGCGCGCCGCGGCCACGATGGCATCGCACTCGTCTGCACTGAGCAGGTTGCCAAACAGCACGATGCGGGGGTGCTCCAGTGCCATCAGCACATGCACGGCACGGTCGCCCACATCGATGTCGGTGGGACTGCGGCGCAGGTCGGGCTCCGGAATCGGCGGGGCAGCCTGGGGCGCGGGGGCACTGCGCCAGCGCACCACTTGCGCAAAGGCCTGGCGGGCCACCGCATCGGACCAGCCGGTGTCGCGCAGCGACTGCAGCAGCGTGGCCTCCTTTTGACCGGCCTGCAGCTGCTGGTCCAGCCAGCGCAGCAGATCGGGCGTGGAGCCGGGCACCATGGCGCTCAGGCTTTCCAGGGTGGTGGGGGCTGCACGCTCGGGCATAGGGGCTCTCCGTGGTCAGGTTCCAGAAGGGGCGGTACGGCGGAAGACCCAGCGGTCGGGCTGCGAGACTTCCGGTGCATAAGCATAGCCTTCGGCGTCGAACTGTTGAAGCTGGGCCGGACGGGTGAGGCGGTGTTCGATCGCATAGCGTGCCATCAGCCCGCGTGCGCGCTTGGCATGGAAGCTGATGATCTTGTACTTGCCGCCCTTGAAGTCTTCGAACACGCATTCGATGACGCGGGCCTTCAGGTGCGCCAGGTCCACCGCCTTGAAATATTCCTGCGATGCCAGGTTGACGACCACGGGAGTCTTGGCGTCCTTCTGGCGCGCGTTCAGATGCTCGGCGATGCGCGTTCCCCAGTAGTGGTAGAGGTTGCGGCCCTGGTCGGTGGCCAGGCGGGTTCCCATTTCCAGGCGGTAGGGCTGCATCCAGTCCAGCGGGCGCAGCACGCCATACAGGCCGCTGAGGATGCACAGGTGCTCCTGTGCCCACTGCAGATCCTGGGTGGACAGGGTCTGGGCCTGCAGGCCTTCGTACACATCGCCATTGAAGGCCAGCACGGCCTGGCGGGCATTGCCGGCGGTGAATTCCGGGCTCCAGGCGGCGTAGCGCGCCACATTCAGTGCCGCCAGCTTGTCGCTGATGGACATCAGGCTGGCCACGTCCTGTGGTGCCAGCTCCCGCAGCACATCGATCAGCGCCTGGGACTGGGGGATGAACTGCGGCAGCGTGTGCGGCAACCGGTCAGGCAGGGGGGTGTCGTAATCCAGCGACTTGGCGGGCGAGAGCAAAAACAGCATGGCAAACAAAACGGAGGCTGGAGTGCAAACAGGGGCCACATGGGCCCCTGTTGTCTTGCGGTGCGATCAGGCAGCGGTGGCGCTGTCTTCGCGTTCAAACGGCAGCGTCATGGCCGCCAGGTCTTTGCGGGTCTCGACCAGGATCAGCGGACCCTCGTCGAGCACCACCACCGGCGGCCGCTCGCGCGGAACGTGCACGGGCTTGGGCTCGGCCGCGATGGCCGCCTGCACGGCAGCGATCTTGTCGGCATCGGAGTTGATCCACTGCAGACCCGAGGCTGCTGCAATCTGCTGCAGCGTATCCAGCGGCAGCTGGTACTGGCCGATGCGGGGCATGCGGCTGGCCGGTTCGGCCGCCACCACAGGCGCTGCCACCGGTGCCGGAGCCGCCACGGGTGCGGCTGCGACCACGGGCGCGGCGGCCGGTGTGGTCGGTGCAGCAGCGGTCTCGACCGGTGCGGCAGCTTCGGCCACGTTCTCCACCGCATCGACGGCCGCAGCAGCAGGTGCAGCAGCGCGTTCGAAGTAGCTGCGGCGGGCCGGAGCGGAGTCGTCAGCGGCGGCATCCACGGGGGCGGCGGATTCGACCTGCGGGGCTTCCTCGGTCAGAGGCTGGGCTGCAACTGCGGCTTCGGCCTCTTCGCTCACTTCGCCTTCGGCGGCGGCATCGCGGCCACGGCCACGGCGGTCGCGGCCATAGCGGTCACGCGAGCGGCGTTGGCGTGGTGCGCCGTCCTCGCCCACCGCGGCGGCCGAGGGCTCGCCATCTTGCGGCACGGCGGTGGCAGCGTTGTCCAGCACGTCGGCGGCAGAGGCTTCAGGGGCCACAGCCGGGGCGCGTTCGCGGCGGCCTTCGCCGCGTTCTGCGCGCTCGCCACGCTGGCGGCCTTCGCCACGCTCACCACGTTCGCGGCGGGGGCCGCGTTCGCTGCGTGCGGGCTCGGCACCGGCTTCCAGGCTCACGCCTTCGACCAGGTTCTGCGCAGCACCTTCCTGGGCCGACAGGCGTTGCTCGGCATCGCGGCGTTCGCCACGTTCTGCACGCTCACCGCGTTCGCGGCGCGGTGCGCGCTCGGTGCGCTCTCCGTCCTGCGGGCGGTTGGCACGGGCTTCGCCGTTGCGTTCGTTGCGGCGGCCGTTGCCATTGCCGTTGCGCTCGCCACGGCCTTCACCGGCTTCGCTGCGTTCACCGCGTTCGCCACGGTTGCCACCGCGTTCGTTGCGGCGGCCACGGCCTTCGCCGGTGCGACCGTCGCGGCGGGGCTCACGCTGGCCTTCGGGCTTGGCGGCCGGGGCGGCTTCCGTGGCCGGTTGGGCTGCCGGAGCGCCAAAACCGAACAGGCTCTTGAGCCAGGAGAAGAAGCCTTGCTCGCGCACTTCGGGCTTGGCCGCTGGCGCTGCCGCGGCAGCAGCCGGGCGCTGGCCTGCGGCTGCGGTGCGGCTGGCAGCGGGGGCGCGGGGTTCGGCCACCGGTGCCGGCACATCGGGCAGCACGCCCTTGATGATGGGGGTCTGCTTGTTGGTGGGCTCTTGCGAGCGGCGGGTGACCTTGGTCTGGTCTTCCACCACATCGGCCAGCTTGTAGCTGGAGTCCAGGTCTTCCAGGCGCGCGTCGTCGTGCTTCAGGCGGTCCAGCTTGTAGTGCGGCGTCTCCAGCGTCTTGTTGGGGACGAGCATCACCGACACGCGTTGCTTGAGCTCGATCTTGGTGATTTCGGTGCGCTTTTCGTTCAGCAGGAAGGAGGCCACTTCCACAGGCACCTGGCAGTGCACGGCGGCCGTGTTGTCCTTCATGGACTCTTCCTGGATGATGCGCAGAATCTGCAGCGCCGAGCTTTCGGTGTCGCGGATATGGCCGGAACCGCTGCAGCGCGGGCAGTTGATGTGGGCACCTTCGCTCAGGGCGGGCTTCAGGCGCTGGCGGCTCATTTCCATCAGGCCGAACTTGCTGATGGTGCCGAACTGGACGCGGGCACGGTCCTGGCGCAGGGCGTCGCGCAGGCGGTTTTCCACTTCGCGGCGGTTCTTCGACTCTTCCATGTCGATGAAGTCGATCACGATCAGACCGCCCAGGTCGCGCAGTCGCATCTGGCGGGCCACTTCGTCGGCGGCTTCCAGGTTGGTGCGGGTCGCGGTTTCTTCGATGTCGCCGCCCTTGATGGCGCGGGCCGAGTTCACGTCCACCGACACCAGTGCTTCGGTGTGGTCGATGACGATGGCGCCACCGGAAGGCAGCTGCACGGTGCGCGAGTAGGCCGATTCGATCTGGTGCTCGATCTGGAAGCGGCTGAACAGCGGCGCGTCGTCGCGGTAGCGCTTCACGCGGGCGGCATGTTCCGGCATCACGTGGGCCATGAACTGCTGGGCCTGCTCGTAAATGTCATCGGTGTCGATCAGGATGTCGCCGATGTCATTGTTGAAATAGTCACGGATGGCGCGGATCACCAGGCTGGATTCCTGGTAGATCAGGAAAGCGCCCTTGCCCGACTTGGCGGCGCCGTCGACGGCGCTCCACAGCTTGAGCAGGTAGTTCAGGTCCCACTGCAGCTCGGGCGCGGTGCGGCCGATGCCGGCGGTGCGCGCAATGATCGACATACCCTTGGGGTACTCGAGCTGGTCCATGGCTTCCTTGAGCTCGGCCCGGTCATCGCCCTCGATGCGGCGCGACACGCCACCGCCACGGGGGTTGTTGGGCATCAGCACCACATAGCGGCCGGCCAGCGAGATGAAGGTGGTCAGGGCGGCGCCCTTGTTGCCGCGCTCTTCCTTTTCGACCTGGACGATCAGTTCCTGGCCTTCACGGATCACATCGTTGATGCGGGCCTGGCTGGGCGATACGCCTTCGGCAAAGTACTGCTTGGAGATTTCCTTGAAGGGCAGGAAGCCGTGGCGGTCTTCACCGTAGTCCACGAAGCAGGCTTCCAGGGAGGGTTCGACGCGGGTGACAACGGCCTTGTAGATATTGCCCTTGCGCTGTTCGCGGCCTTCGATCTCGATCTCGTAGTCGAGCAGTTTCTGGCCGTCCACAATGGCCAGGCGGCGTTCTTCAGGCTGCGTCGCGTTAATCAGCATCCGTTTCATGATGCGTTTCCTTTTCGTGAGGGGCGGGCAGTGGCAGCGATACGCTGCTTCACCGCGACGCCCCTGATTTTTTGCAATCAAAGACAGGCTCTGCTGGAGCCGTGATACCTGACTGACGCGCCGAAACGAAAAGGAAGGGAATCGCCTGAGGCCTGGTTGCAACTGTGCCGAATCAGGTCAGCAAAGGTGGCAAGGGCAGGGGGCAGGGAGCGAGACGCGCATACAGCAGCGGCCGCTGTGTGCGGTCCGAGCCAGAGGCGACAAAAGACGGTGGGCGGCTTTTCACGGGGGCAGCAACGCTCCGCACCGGCACGTGCCGTTGCGTGATGCTCACCAGCCAGGAAAGAAAAGCCCACATGCTCGCTATACGTTTAATCGGCGGGTGGTGTGCAGAGCACCGTGCTCCAAACAGCACCACCAGCGTGAAGATTCCGTTCAGTGTTTCAATGCGTCAACCAGCCAGGTGGTGCGCCACTCCGTCAGGCCTGTCAGCCTGGAAATCATGGGCGCGACACCTGTGGCATCGACCTTCCTGCACGGGGGAAATGGCTGGCTGGACTAAACTCCATCAAAATCAACCACTTATAAATAAGTCGCGCAGGTGAAACACATTATAGAGGGCAAACCGGCCACCGACCGTTCCCCACAGCAAGTACAGGCGGCCGTGCGACTGATCGAGGTCGACGAGGAATCGGCAGGCCAGCGTCTGGACAACTTCCTGATGCGCCACCTCAAAGGCGTGCCCAAGACCCATGTCTACCGCATCATTCGCAGCGGCGAGGTCCGCATCAACAAGGGCCGTTGTGCGGCCGATACACGGGTGCAGACGGGGGATGTGGTGCGGCTGCCACCGGTGCGCGTGTCCGACAAGGTGCAGGAAAAGGCCGAGCGCCCGGCACCGGCACGGGAATTTCCCATCCTGCTGGAAGACGAGCACCTGATCGCCATCGACAAGCCGGCCGGCGTGGCCGTGCACGGCGGCTCGGGCGTCAGTTTTGGCGTGATCGAGCAATTGCGCCAGGCCCGGCCGGAGGCCAAGTTTTTGGAGTTGGTGCACCGCTTGGATCGCGAAACCTCGGGCATCTTGCTGGTGGCCAAGAAGCGCTCGGCGCTGACCAAGCTGCAAGACCAGTTCCGGGAACGCGAAACCGGCAAGACCTACCTGGCCCTGGTGGCGGGCAGCTGGCCGGGCAACAAGAAGGTGATTGACACCCCGCTGCGCAAATACCTGTTGCCGGATGGCGAGCGCCGCGTGCGCACCACCACGGTCGACGATCCGGATGCCATGCGGGCGCTGACCCTGGTCAAGGTGCGCAGCCAGCTCGAGGCACGCAGCCTGCAGGGCCTGCCGGCCATGAGCTTGCTGGAAGTGACCATCAAGACCGGTCGTACCCACCAGATCCGGGTGCACCTGGCCTCGCAAGGCCACGGCATCGTGGGGGATGAGAAATACGGGGACTTCGATCTGAATCGCCGTCTGCCCAAGCAGGGGCTCAAACGCATGTTCCTGCATGCCTGGCGGCTGCAGTTCAACCACCCGGCCACCGACGAGCGCATCGAGTTGCGGGCAGAATTGCCCGAAGAGCTGGCCGAGTTTGTGGCCTGAAAGCACGCATGAGCACTGTGGATTCTTCCGTGCGGCCCCGCCGCTTTGATCTGATTGCCTTCGACTGGGATGGCACCTTGTTCGACTCCACCGCCGCCATCACCCGCAGCATCCAGGCTGCGGTGCGCGATGTGGGGGGGACGGTGCCGTCGGACGCCCAGGCGTCCTATGTGATCGGGATGGCGCTGATGCCAGCGCTGGCCCATGCGGCGCCCGATGTGCCGCAGGACAAATACCCGGAGCTGGCCAACCGCTACCGCTACCACTATCTGCAGCAACAGGAGCAGGTGACGTTGTTCGATGGTGTGCTGCCCCTGCTGCAGGCGCTGCGGGAGCGCCACCACTGGCTGGCCGTGGCCACGGGCAAGAGCCGCAGGGGGCTGAACGAGGCCCTGGCCACGGTGGATCTGAAAGGTGTGTTCGATGGCTCGCGCACGGCCGATGAAACGGCCGGCAAGCCCCACCCCCTGATGCTGCAGGAGCTGATGGCCGAATTCGGGGTGGCGCCGGACCGGCTGCTGATGATTGGCGATACCACGCACGACCTGGAAATGGCCCGCAACGCCGGCTGTGCCAGCCTGGCGGTGGCCTATGGCGCCCACGGCAGCGAAGGCTTTGCGCCCCTGGGGCCCTTGCATGTCGCGCAGACGGTAGCGGATCTGCACGCCTGGCTGCTGGCCCACGCCTGATGCCAGCTTTGTCCCTATAGTGGCGGCATGACCCTGCCGCCCGACACTGCCATTGCCCTGTGCGCCAGCACCGATCTGCAGGAGCGGGGGCGCGGGGTGTCGTTTGATGTGGTTTTTTCGGGACAGACCTGCCGAGGTTTTGCGATTCGTTACAACGGCGTGGTCTATGGCTATCTGAACCGCTGTGCCCACATCCCCATGGAAATGGACCATGAGGCCGACCGCTTTCTCGACGACAGTGGCGAATGGCTGCTGTGCTCCACCCATGGCGCGGTGTATGAACCCCATACCGGGCTGTGCGCGGGTGGGCCCTGCCGCGGGGGCCGTCTGGTGCCGATCGCACTGAGCGAGAGCGACGGGGTGGTGCACTGGCATACTGCCCACAACCTGCAACCTATCGAGTTTTGAGATGAGTTCACCGCAGACGCCCGGTACACCGGGTTCCGACCCTTCTTCCGCACTGCCCGGCCAAGACCTGTGGGCGCGCGCTGCCGTCCCCGAGATGCCGACCGCATCCGCTGCGGCAGCCCAGGCCCAGCCACCGGGCTGGGAGCGCGATCTGCTGGAAAAGCTGGCCTTTGCCTCGCTCAACGAGCAGCGCAGCGCCCGCCGCTGGCGCCTGTTCTGGCGCTTTTCCTGGCTGATTCTGGGGCTGGCACTGCTGTGGGCGCTGCTGTCCAAGGAGGTGTCGACGGCCGCCGTGTCCGGTCCGCACACCGCCGTGGTGGATATCAAGGGTGAAATCGCCTCGGGGGCCGACGCCAGTGCCGAATTCGTCATCGCCGCCATGCGCAGCGCGCTGGAGGACCAGGGTGCCCAGGCTCTGGTGCTGCTGATCAACTCGCCGGGCGGCAGTCCGGTGCAGGCCGGCATGATCACCGACGAGATCGTGCGCCTCAAGGCCATCCACCAGAAGCCGATTTACGCGGTGGTCGAGGAAAGCTGCGCTTCGGCGGCCTACTACATCGCCTCGGCGGCGGATGAGATTTTTGTCGACAAGGCCAGCATCGTCGGCAGCATCGGCGTGCTGATGGACGGCTTCGGTTTCACCGAAGTGATGCAGAAGGTCGGTGTGGAGCGCCGCCTGCTGACGGCAGGCGAGAACAAGGGCTTCCTCGACCCCTTCAGCCCGCTGACCGAGAAGCAGCGCGGGTTTGCGGAAACCATGCTGGGCCAGATCCACCAGCAGTTCATCGACGTGGTCAAGCGCGGGCGCGGTGACCGCCTGAAGGTGACCGATGAGACCTTCAGCGGCCTGTTCTGGACCGGCCAGCAAGCCATTGACCTGGGACTGGCCGACAAGCTGGGCAGCCTGGACTATGTGGCGCGCGAGATCGTCAAGGCCGAAGAGGTGATCGACTACACGCGCCGCGACAACATTGCCGAACGTCTGGCCAAGCGCTTTGGCGCCGCCATTGGCGGTGGTGCGGTGAGTGCGGTGCGCGGCATGGCGCCGGCCATCCGCTGACAGCCCAAGCCCGCTTCAATCCCCTTTCAATACAGAAGCGCCTTCAGCGCCGTCTGCCAAGGTTTCCAGGCATCGTGCCTGGAAATTCCTGTGCAGCAGGCGGAAGGCGCTTGGTGTTTCTGGGGGCGGCTGCGCCGCCTATTGCTTATTGCCTATTGCCTATTGCCCCAGGGCAAACACCACCGGGGTGTGCTTGTCGGGCACGCGGTCCAGCTTTTTCCAGTCGCGCACGGTTTTGGACTGCACGCTGGCGCTCTCCAGCGTCAGGCCGCTGGCCACCACCAGGCGGGTGGCGGGCTGCAGACTCTGCAGCAAGGCCTGCCACAGGGCGGGGTTGCGGTAGGGGGTTTCGATGAACAGCTGGGCCTGGTTCAGGCGCTGGCTCAGGCCCTCCAGTTCCTTGATGCGCTGGGCGCGTGGCGCGGCATCCTGGGGCAGGTAGCCCACAAAGGCAAAGTTCTGGCCGTTCAGGCCGCTGGCGGCCAGGCTCAGCAGCAGCGACACCGGGCCGATCAGCGGCACCACGGTGATGCCCAGGTCGTGGGCGGCGCGCACGATGGAGCTGCCAGGGTCGGCCACGGCTGGCATGCCGGCTTCGCTGACCAGTCCCATGTCGTGGCCGGCCAGCGCCGGTGCCAGCAGGGCCTTGGCGTCAAACTGGGCACTGCCCTTGCCGCCGTGGTCGCCTTTTTTATGGGCTTCCCGCGGGAGTTCCTGGATCGCCTGGGACTGCAGCGGGGCCGCCAGGGGGAACAGGGCGTCCACCCGCTTCAGGTAGGCGCGGCAGCTTTTGGCGTTTTCGCTCACCCAGTGGGTCAGGCGGGCGGCCGTGCGCAGCGTCAGCTCGGGCAGCACGTCGGTCAGCGGGCTCTGGCTGTCGCAGCCAAAATCCAGGGGGGCGGGCACCAGATACAGGCGCCCCGGGGTGGTGGTGGCGCTCATGGCAGCACCAGCCCGGCAGCACGCAGCATGCGGCAGGTGCGGATCAGCGGCAGGCCGATCAGCGCGGTGGGGTCATCGCTGTCAATCGCGTCCAGCAGGCTGATGCCCAGGCCTTCGCTCTTGGCGCTGCCGGCGCAGTCATACGGTTTTTCGGCCAGCAGATAGCGTTCGATCTCGGCGTCCGTCAGATCGCGAAAGCGCACGCCCACCTCGGCGATATCGCTGTGCACCATGCCGGTGGCCTGGCAGACCACAGCCAGGGCAGTGTAAAAGCGCACGGTCTGGCCGCGCATCTGGCGCAGCTGGGCCACGGCGCGTTCGTGTGTCAGCGGTTTGCCCAAGGGCTGGTCGTTCAGGTCAGCCACCTGGTCGGAGCCGATGACGACGGCCTCGGGGTGCTGCTGGGCCACGGCATGGGCCTTGGCCAGTGCCAGGCGCAGCGACAGGTCGCGCGAGGCTTCGCCGGGGCGGGGCGTCTCGTCCACATCGGGCGAGGCGGTGGTGAAAGGGTATTGCAGGCGCTCCAGCAGCTCGCGGCGGTAGCGCGAGGTGGAGCCCAGGATCAGCGAGCGGGCCACAGGGGCGGAAGAAGCGGTGGATTCAGGCATGCAAGGATTCTCTTACACTGCCGCCATGAGCAAGGATTTCTCTCCGGATCACCTTGATGTGAAGGCGTTTGCCCAGGCAGGCGCCACACTGACAGGCAGCGATCCGCTGTCACGATATACACGACTGGCCCAGGACGCCGAAGGCCCGGTGGACGGGTTGCAGGTGGATTGGCGCGCCGAAGGCGAATTGCGCGCCGAATCCGGCGGTGCCAGCCATCTGTGGCTGCACCTGACGGTCGAGGCCGGCCTGCCGCTGACCTGCCAGCGCTGCCTGCAGCTGGACCGCATGCCGCTGCAGGTGGACCGTTCCTTCCGCTTTGTGGCGGACGAGGCCACGGCCGAAGCCCTGGACGACGAAGCCGAGGAAGATCTGCTGGCGCTGAGCCGCGACTTCGATCTGCGTGCGTTGATCGAGGACGAGCTGCTGATGGCGCTGCCTCTGGTGCCGCGCCACGAGGTCTGCCCGCAGGAGCTGCCCATGCAGTCCAGCGACGCCGACTTCGAGCAGGCCAGCGAGGAAAAGCCCAACCCGTTTGCGGTGTTGCAAGGCTTGCGCAAGAATGGCGCCCCGGACTGACTGGAGGTTTTCTCCATTCAGAAGCCTGCGCTGCTGAAGCGATCTTCGATCGGCAGCGTGGCCTGCCCAAGACACTGGTTATTCATTGCATAACGCTGTTGATAACGTTTGCGCTATACTCTAGGGCTTCGCGCGAAACCCCCTCGTGTCTTTAATGGGCTGATCGCGTATTTTTAGGGCATGCGTCTGTACGCAGGCCATGTCACCAACCCTTTTCAGACTCAGGAGCCATCATGGCTGTTCAGCAAAACAAAAAGTCTCCTTCCAAGCGCGGCATGCACCGTTCGCACAACGCACTGAATGTGCCTGGTATCGCAGTGGAAGCCACCACCGGTGAAACCCACCTGCGCCACCACATCAGCCCCAACGGCGTGTACCGCGGCCGTCAGGTGCTGAAGAACAAGTCCGAAGCCTAAACTAGCGTCTCGGACCCCCGCAAGGCCCGTCGCTACTTCTGGTAGCACGGGCTTTTGCGTTTTTTGAACACGCCCTGGCGTGTGACGGTTTCGGTCTGCCGCTCAGGCCTGCGCACCTTTCCTTCATGATCACTTTGGCAGTTGACTGCATGGGTGGCGATCACGGCCCCCGTGTCACGCTGGCCGCATGCCGCCAGTTTCTGGATTCCCACTCCGATGCCCAGCTGTTGCTGGTGGGGCGTGCGGAGAGTCTGCAGTCGTTTGCGCACCCCCGTGCCACGGTGGTGGGTGCCAGCGAAGTGGTCGGCATGGACGACCCGGTGGAGGTGGCGCTGCGCAAGAAGAAGGATTCTTCGATGCGCGTGGCCATCCAGCAGGTCAAGGATGGCATCGCCCAGGCGGCCGTGTCGGCCGGCAACACCGGTGCGCTGATGGCCGTGTCGCGCTACCTGCTCAAGACCCTGGAAGGCATCGACCGCCCGGCCATTGCCACCCAGATGCCCAATGAAAAAGGCGGCGCCACCACGGTGCTGGACCTGGGTGCCAATGTGGACTGCACGCCCGAGCACCTGCTGCAGTTTGCCGTCATGGGCACCGCCCTGGTGAGCGCATTGAACGAGAGCGCTTCCGGTGGCGAGCCGTCGGTGGGCTTGCTCAATATTGGTGAAGAAGCCATCAAGGGCAATGAAACCATCAAGCGCGCCGGCGAATTGCTGCGTGCGGCCGGCGAGGCCAAGGCCCTGAATTTCTACGGCAACGTAGAAGGTAACGACATTTACAAAGGGCCGGTGGACATCGTGGTGTGTGACGGCTTTGTGGGAAATGTGGCCCTGAAGGCCAGCGAAGGCGTGGCCAGCATGATCGTGGGTGGCTTGAAGTCTGAATTCAAGCGCAACATCTTCACGAAATTTGCCGCCATCATGGCCTATCCCGTGCTATCTGCGCTGATGAAGCGTATGGATCACCGTCGATACAATGGGGCGGCCCTGTTGGGCTTGCGTGGCCTGGTGTTCAAAAGCCATGGCTCGGCCGATGCGATCGCTTTTGAGCACGCGCTCAATCGTGCGTATGATGCGGCCCGCAACAACCTGCTTGACCGTGTCCGGGCCCGGATTGCGACTGCGGCCCCTTTGCTGGTGCCTGCCGTTGCTGCGCCAGCCGCTGGAACCACGGGCAGCCCTGAGTGAGCCTCCGCATGACACGTTACGCACGCATTACCGGCACCGGCAGCTACCTGCCTCCCCGCCGCCTGACCAACAACGACTTGGCGGCGGAGCTGGCCCAGCGCGGTATTGAAACCTCGGACGAATGGATCGTCGAGCGCACGGGCATCCATGCCCGCCACTTTGCCGCTCCCGATGTGGGCAGCAGCGATCTGGCGCTGGAAGCCAGCCGCAATGCGCTGGAAGCCGCAGGCATCACGGCGCAGGACCTGGATCTGATCATCGTCGCCACGTCCACCCCGGACATGGTGTTCCCCTCGACGGCGGCCATCCTGCAGCACAAGCTGGGCATCACCAATGGCTGCCCCGCGTTCGACGTACAGGCCGTGTGCAGCGGCTTTGTCTATGCATTGACCGTGGCCGACGCCATGATCCGCTCGGGCTCTGCCCGGCGCGTGCTGGTGGTGGGCGCGGAAGTGTTCAGCCGCATCCTGAATTTCAACGACCGCACCACCTGCGTGCTGTTTGGCGACGGCGCCGGCGCCGTGGTGGTGGAAGCCTCCGAAGAGCCCGGCATCCTGGCCAGCGATCTGCACGCCGACGGCAGCCATGTGGGCATTTTGTGCGTGCCCGGCCATGTGTCGGGTGGCGAGGTCCTGGGTTCGCCCATGCTGACCATGGACGGCCAGGCCGTCTTCAAGCTGGCCGTGGGCGTGCTGGAAAAAGCCGCCCGTGCCACGCTGGACAAGGCCGGCATGACGGACGCCGACATCGACTGGCTGATCCCGCACCAGGCCAATATCCGCATCATGCAAAGCACGGCCCGCAAGCTGAAGCTGCCCATGGAGAAGGTGGTGGTCACGGTGGGTGAGCACGGCAACACCTCGGCGGCGTCGATTCCGCTGGCCCTGGACCATGCCGTGCGCAACGGTCAGGTGCAAAAAGGCCAGAACGTCCTGCTCGAAGGCGTGGGCGGCGGTTTCACCTGGGGTGCAGTACTCCTGAAAATGTAGTGTTCGGTGCGCTCCATGAGCGCACCAGAGCCTGTTTTACCCCTTTTGAGTGACCAACACATGACGCAATTTGCATTCGTCTTTCCCGGCCAGGGCTCGCAGTCCGTGGGCATGCTGGACGCCTGGGGCGACCACCCGGTGGTGGCCCAGACGCTGAAGGAAGCCTCTGACGCCATGGGTGAAGACGTGGGCGCCCTGATCCACAGCGGCCCCAAGGAAGCGCTGGCCCTGACGACCAACACCCAGCCCGTGATGCTGGTGGCCGCCGTGGCCGCCTGGCGCGTGTGGCGTGCCGAAGGCGGCGCGCTGCCTGCCGCCGTAGCCGGCCATTCCCTGGGCGAGTATTCCGCCTTGGTGGCGTCCGGCGTGCTGACGCTGGGCCAGGCTGCTCCGCTGGTGCGCCTGCGCGCCGCGGCCATGCAGGAAGCCGTGCCCGTGGGCGTGGGCGCCATGGCCGCCGTGCTGGGTCTGGAGGCTGACAAGGTCAAGGCCGTCTGCGCCGAAGTGACAGCCCAGCTCGGCGGTGCCGAGGTGGTGGAGGCGGTGAACTTCAACGATCCCGGTCAGACCGTGATCGCCGGCTCCAAGGCTGCCGTGGAAGCCGCCAGCGTGGCCGTCAAGGCCGCAGGTGCCAAGCGCGCACTGCCGCTGCCGGTGTCGGCACCGTTCCACTCCAGCCTGATGAAGCCTGCTGCCGAAAAGCTGAAGCTGGCATTGGCTGCGCTGGAACTGCAAGCCCCCCAGATCCCCGTGATCAACAACATCGACGTGACCGTGCAAACGGACGCCGATGCCATTCGCGACGCCCTGTACCGCCAGGCTTTCGGCCCGGTGCGCTGGGTGGAGTGCGTGCAGGCCATCAAGGCCCGCGGCATCACCACCCTGGTGGAGTGCGGCCCCGGCAAGGTGCTGGCCGGCATGACCAAGCGCATTGATGCGGAATTGACGGGCGTTGCCCTGTATGACCCTGCCACACTGGCAGAAGTGAAGGAATTGCTCGCATGACAGAGACGACCACCCCCGGCCAAGTGGCCCTGGTGACCGGTGCCACCCGCGGCATTGGCGCTGCCATTGCCCAGGAACTGGCCGCCCGCGGCTACACCGTGATCGGAACCGCCACCTCGGACGACGGCGCTGCCCGCATCAGCGCGGCCCTGGCCCCTCTGGGCGGCCGTGGCGTGAAGCTGGATGTGAACGACGCTGCTGGCGTGGACGCGCTGGTGGACGACATCGCCAAGAACCAGGGCGGCCTGCACGTGCTGGTCAACAATGCCGGCATCACCCGCGACACCCTGGCCATGCGCATGAAGGATGACGATTGGGACGCCGTGGTCGACACCAATCTGAAGGCCGTATTCCGACTCAGCCGCGCGGCTATTCGCCCGATGATGAAGCAGCGTTTCGGCCGCATCATCAGCATCACCAGTGTGGTGGGCGGCATGGGCAATGCCGGTCAGGCCAACTATGCTGCAGCCAAGGCTGGCGTGGCTGGCATGACGCGCGCTCTGGCACGTGAACTGGGCAGCCGCGGTATCACCGTGAACTGCGTGGCCCCCGGCTTCATTGCAACAGATATGACTGCAGTGCTCCCAGAAGAGCAGCAAAAGGCCTTGTCCGCACAGATCCCTCTGGGCAAGCTGGGCCAGCCTTCCGACATTGCAAACGCAGTGGCCTATCTGGCCTCTGCCGGTGCCGGCTATGTGACAGGCCAGGAATTGGCTGTCAATGGCGGCATGTACATGTAAATAACGAAAGTTATGCCGTTTCCTCGCGACGGCAAGCCGGCTGAAGGGAGATTCCCTGAACCGGCTAGAATCGCGGGTTCATTCACAACCCCCTGAGGGAAACCATGAGCGATATCGAAGCACGTGTCAAAAAAATCATTGCTGAACAACTCGGCGTTGAAGAGTCCCAAGTGACCAGCGAAAAGGCCTTCGTGGCTGATCTGGGCGCTGACTCCCTGGACACGGTCGAACTGGTGATGGCCCTGGAAGATGAATTCGGCATCGAAATCCCCGATGAAGACGCTGAAAAGATCACGACGGTGCAAAACGCCATCGACTACGCCAACACCCACCAAAAGGGCTAAGCCCTTTTGAGCGCACCGAGCGATAAGAATAAGGTTTGAACGCATGAGCCGTCGTCGCGTTGTCGTGACCGGCCTGGGTTGCATCAGTCCCGTGGGTAACACGGTTGCTGAGGCCTGGGCCAATCTTTTGGCCGGCAAGTCCGGCATTGGCCACATCACCAAGTTTGATGCCACGAATTTTTCGTGCCGCATCGCAGGTGAGGTCAAGGGATTCAACGTGGAGGATTACATGAGCGCCAAGGATGCGCGCTCCATGGACACCTTCATTCACTATGGCATCGCGGCTGCGGAACAGGCTGTGAAGGATGCGGGTCTGCCTACGGGCGAGGCCCTGTCCGACGACCTTGCGACCCGCATCGGTTGCGTGCTCGGGTCCGGTATCGGGGGCTTGCCCCTGATCGAGAACACTCAGATTGAGCTCTCGAACCGGGGTCCCCGACGCATCACCCCATTTTTCGTGCCCGCTTCCATCATCAACATGGTGGCTGGTCACGTTTCCATGCGCTTTGGCTTCAAGGGTCCGAACCTGTCCGTGGTGACAGCGTGCACGACCGGCCTGCACTGCATCGGCGAAGCCGGGCGCATGATCGAGTACGGCGACGCCGACATCGTGGTGGCCGGTGGTACCGAAGCCACGGTGTCCCCGCTGGGCGTGGGCGGCTTTGCTGCCATGCGTGCCCTGTCGACCCGCAATGACGACCCCACCGCAGCTTCTCGTCCCTGGGACAAGGACCGCGACGGCTTCGTGCTGGGTGAGGGCGCTGGCGTGCTGGTGCTGGAAGAGTATGAACACGCCAAGGCCCGTGGCGCCAAGATCTACGCAGAGCTGAGCGGCTACGGCATGAGTGCCGATGCCGGTCACATGACGGCTCCCAATATGGACGGCCCGCGCCGCGCCATGTTGAACGCCATGCGCAATGCCGGTGTGAATCCGGACCAGATCAACTATCTGAACGCCCACGGCACCTCGACCCCTCTGGGCGACCAGAACGAAAGCAATGCCATCAAGGCAGCGCTGGGCGATGCCGCGTTCAAGACCGTGGTCAGCTCCACCAAGTCCATGACCGGCCACTTGCTGGGCGGTGCGGGCGGTGTGGAAAGCGTGTTCACCGTGATGGCGCTGCACGATCAGAAGATCCCGCCGACCATCAACCTGGACAACCAGGATCCCGGCTGCGATCTGGACTACTGCGCCAATGTGGCACGCGATGCCAAGATCGATGTGGCCCTGAAGAACAACTTCGGCTTTGGTGGTACCAACGGCTCGCTGATCTTCAAGCGCATCTGACCGCACTGGCAGTCCCTGGCGTCCGGGAGCTCCGCTCCTGAAACGCCCATCACCCGCAGGCCGATCAAACGGCTCTGCGGGTTTTGTTTTTGTGGCACTGCCGTGGCATGGTCGACACCATGCCTTCTGCACACCATCTGCCGCCTGCCGTGCGCTACCCCGTGGAGCGCCACCGGCTGCCCGGCTACCTCGGGGGACTGCTGTGGCTGCTGGCGGGTGCCGTGCTGCTGGCCTGGTGGCGGTACAGTGCGCCCCAGCCCGCCGCCGTGCGGGGGGCGGCGGTCCTACTGTGGCTGGCCGCTGGCGGGGCCCAGTTGCACGCCTGGCGTGCCGCACCACGCGGGATGCTGCAATGGGATGGCGGTGCCTGGTGGTGGCAGGCCCAGGGGGAAGCGGAGCCCCAGCCGCTGGAGGTCCTGGAGCTGCGCATCGATCTGCAAACCGCTGTGTTGCTGGCCTGGCGCGGTACGGGCGGCCGCTGGCAGCATGCCTGGCTGCTGCAGCGCAGCGTACCCTGGCGTTGGGGGGATTGGCGGCGTGCGGTATATTCGGCGGCCACCGTGTTCCGCCAGACGGAGTCTGCGGTCTGACCTTTCCCCCGCTGCATGAGCCCCCACGTCGCACCTCCTCCCGCACCTTCTGACACCGATCTGCAACTGGTGGAGCGCACGGTAGCGGGCGACCAGCGGGCCTATGAGCTGCTGGTGCTCAAGTACCAGCGCCGCATCGAGCGCCTGATTGCGCGCATGGTGCGCGACACCGATCTGGTCCAGGACATTGCCCAGGAAACCTTTCTGCGCGCCTACCGGGCCCTGCACCAGTTCCGGGGCGAGGCGCAGTTCTACACCTGGCTGTACCGGATTGCGGTGAACACGGCCAAGAAGGCGCTGCTGGACATGAAGCGCAATCCGGTGGTCACCGAGAGCGCGTTACAAACCTCCGATGACGAGGATGAAACTTCTCGGCCCGGAAACGAACCAATCAACGAGGAGACTCCCGAGACGGTGCTGGCGGCGCAGGAAATTGCAGCTGCCGTGAACGCCGCGATGGATGCTTTGCCCGAGGATTTGCGCCAGGCGGTCACGCTGCGCGAGATCGAAGGGCTGAGCTACGAAGAAATTGCCACTGTCATGGGTTGTCCCATCGGAACCGTGCGTTCGCGCATCTTCCGAGCCCGCGAGGCCATCTCCGCACGCGTCAAGCCGCTGCTGGAGCGCCAATCGGGCAAGCGGTGGTGAGGGTGGTGTTGAACACATGGCAGGCGCGAGCCCAAGTGAGCAGGTAACCCCATGACGGACGATCTGAAAAACAAGGAATTGCTGTCGGCGCTGGTCGACGGCGAGCTGTATGGCGATGAACTGAGCCAGGCAGTGGCGTGGGCCGAAGAAGGCGAAGGCCATGCCAGCTGGCAGCTCTACCATCTGGTGGGCGATGTGCTGCGCTCGCCTGAGCTGGCCCACCACAGCCAGCACGATCTGCTGAGCGGTCTACGTGCCCAGCTGGCCCAGGAGCCACCGCTGTCGCTGCAACCCGCCGCGCTGGAGCAGCTGGCACCGGCCCAGCTGCCCATGACCTCGGCCGTGCAGAGCCTGGTGCGTGATCCCGTGGCCAATGCCTCGGTGTTCCGCTGGAAGATGGCCGCCGGCTTTGCCTCCGTGGCAGCCGTGGCCGCCATGGGCTGGAATCTGGTGGTGGTGCCGGCCGGCACCGGCAGCCAGCTGGCCCAGGCGCCGGCCGCCAGCCAGGCCAGCGTGCAGCTGGCACAGGGCATGCCCGGCGCCCCGATGATGTCTGTCCCCCAGACCGATGGCTCGGTGATTGCCGTGGCCACCGGCAATGGCTCGGAAGTGATTCTGCGCGACCCGCGTCTGGACGAGCTGCTTGCCGCGCACCGCCAGTTCGGCAGCAAGGCATCGCTGCAGATGCCGGCCGATTTCCTGCGCAATGCCAGCTTCGCCAGCACACCGGTGCCTGCGGCCAACCGCCATTGATCTGCCCGTGGCAGATGGGGTTTGCTTGTGTTTTGATAGCTTCCTGCGCTGATGCAGAGGGCTTTTCAAACTGAAAATCCGATACAGAACATGAAATGAGCGCCCAAGGCGCTCATTTTTTTGTGCATGCGGCCCACAGCGTCCACGGCGCTTCGGTGCATGATGCTGGGGAACCAATCGCACGGATGCCTTTCCAAACAGGCAGTCTGATAGCGAGATAGAGCGCCTTGGAAAGGATGAAGATGCCCGCATTGCAACGCAAAACCCTGCAAGCCTTGAGTGTGGCGGCCTTGATCGCGGCCGCCGCAGCCGGTGGTGCCGTTTGGAATCTGCCACTGGCCCAGGCACAGGCCGCAGCCCCCAGTCCGGCCACGTCGGCGCCCGCAGCGTCGGCAGCCGCAGCCCCCGCGGCTGCGCCGCTGGTCAGCGGTCTGCCGGATTTCACCGCGCTGGTCGACCATGTCGGCCCCTCGGTGGTCAACATCCGCACCACCGAAAAAGTGGCCGCCCGCGGCAATGGCGGCGGATCGGCACTGGGCATGGACGAGGACATGCTGGAGTTCTTCCGCCGTTTCGGCCTGCCGGTGCCCAATATTCCCAAGCAGCCACAGCGCCCCGGCCCGGGCGGCAGCGACGGGGATGGCGAATCCCAACCCAGCGGCGTGGGCTCGGGCTTCATCCTGACCGGCGACGGCTATGTGATGACCAATGCCCACGTGGTCGAAGATGCGGACGAAGTCATCGTCACGCTGACCGACAAGCGCGAGTTCAAGGCCAAGATCGTGGGCAGCGACAAGCGCACCGATGTGGCCGTGGTCAAGATCGACGCCAAGGGCCTGCCCGCCGTGAAGATCGGCGACGTGAGCCGCCTGAAGGTGGGCGAGTGGGTGATGGCCATTGGCTCGCCCTTCGGCCTGGAAAACTCGGTGACGGCCGGCATTGTGTCGGCCAAGCAGCGCGATACCGGTGACTACCTGCCGTTCATCCAGACGGACGTGGCCATCAACCCCGGCAATTCCGGCGGGCCGCTGCTGAACCTGCGCGGCGAGGTGGTGGGCATCAACAGCCAGATCTATTCGCGCTCCGGCGGCTTCATGGGCATCAGCTTTGCGATTCCGATTGACGAAGCCGTGCGCGTGAGCGATCAGCTGCGCTCCACCGGCAAGGTCACGCGCGGCCGCATCGGTGTGCAGATCGGCTCGGTGACCAAGGAGGTGGCGGAATCCATTGGCCTGGGCAAGCCGCGTGGCGCCCTGGTCTCGGCGGTGGAAGCCGGTTCGCCCGCCGCCAAGGCCGGCGTGGAGGCCGGGGACGTGATCATCAAGTACAACGGCACGGACATCGACAAGGTCTCCGACCTGCCGCGCCTGGTGGGCAACACCAAGCCGGGCGTTAAGGGCACGGTCACCGTGTTCCGCCGGGGCAGCAGCAAGGACTTGTCCATCACGATTGCCGAGGTGGAGCCCGACGAGGCCGTGGCCGCACGCAAGAAGGCCGAAAGCAGCAGCGCCGCGACGGCCAGCGCCAAGTCGCTGGGCCTGGTGGTGGCCGATCTGACGGCCGCGCAGAAGAAGGAGCTCAACGTCAAGGGCGGCGTGCGCATTGTCAGCGTGGCCGATGCCGCGGCCCGCGCCGGTCTGCGTGAAGGTGATGTGGTGCTGTCCGTCGCCAATACCGAGGTGGCCGACGCCAAGGGCTTCGAGGCGGCGCTGAGCAAGGCCGACAAGAACAAGCCCGTCAACATGCTGGTGCGCCGCGGTGAGTGGGCCCAGTACGTGCTGGTGCGACCGGCCCGCTGAGGTGGGTGCCTGGGGGGCGGCTGCCATGCCGCCCTAAGGGGACTGGGAATGCCCGTGAGCGCAAGGTGGTCGCTTGGGTAGAATCCCTAGTCCGGCGCACAGGTGCCGTCGCGAGCGGGTGCTTGCTGCGGTGCTAGGAGCTGACGGGCATTGCCGGCAGCGAATTTCCGCTGAACCGCAATTGTGGATAAGCTGTGGTTAGTTTTGCTGCATCGCTGGCGCTGAGCCGCCAGACAGCAAAAACGGTGCTTTTGCAGAGGGCTTTTGCCTACAATCAGCAGCCCAACCATCGCAGTTGCCCAAGATTGTTGGTTCAGGGCGCGTCAGAGTCGACGCGCCCTTTTTTCTTGCCTTGTGCGCGCCACATTCATTTAAGTTACCAAGACGCTTTTCGTTGATGAATCACATCCGTAATTTCTCCATCATTGCGCACATCGACCATGGCAAATCCACGCTGGCCGACCGCTTGATCCAGCGTTGTGGCGGCTTGGCCGAGCGCGATATGGAAGCCCAGGTGCTGGACTCGATGGACATCGAGAAAGAACGTGGCATCACCATCAAGGCGCAGACGGCTGCACTGCAGTACAAGGCCAAGGATGGCAAGGTCTACAACCTCAACCTGATCGACACGCCCGGCCACGTGGACTTCTCGTACGAAGTCTCGCGTTCGCTGTCGGCCTGCGAAGGCGGTCTGCTGGTGGTGGATGCGTCGCAGGGCGTGGAAGCCCAGACCGTGGCCAACTGCTACACCGCACTCGACCTGGGGGTCGAGGTGTTTGCCGTGCTCAACAAGATGGATCTGCCCAATGCGGATCCGGACAACGCCAAGGCCGAGATCGAGGACGTGATCGGCATCGACGCGACCGATGCGATTCCCTGCTCGGCCAAGACCGGCATGGGCATCGACGAGATTCTGGAAGCCATTGTGGCCAAGGTGCCGGCGCCCAAGGGCGACCCGGATGCACCGCTGCGCGCCATGATCGTGGACAGCTGGTTCGACCCCTATGTGGGCGTCGTGATGCTGGTGCGCGTGGTCGATGGCCAGCTCAAGAAGGGCGAGCGCTTCAAGATGATGGCCACAGGCGCAGCCTATGAAGCCAACAACATCGGCGTGTTCACCCCTGCCAACCAGCCGCGCGATGCACTCAAGGCCGGCGAAGTGGGTTACATCATTGCCGGCATCAAGGAGTTGAAGGCCGCCAAGGTGGGCGATACCGTCACGCTGGAAAAGAAGCTGCCGAACAATCTGGGCCCTGCCGAGAAGGCGCTGCCCGGCTTCAAGGAAGTCAAGCCCCAGGTGTTTGCGGGTCTGTACCCGACCGAAGCCAGCGAATACGACCAGCTGCGCGATGCGCTGGAAAAGCTGCAGCTCAACGATGCGGCACTGCAGTACGAACCCGAAGTTTCGCAAGCGCTGGGCTTTGGCTTCCGCTGCGGCTTCCTGGGCCTGCTGCACATGGAAATCGTGCAGGAACGCCTGGAGCGCGAGTTCGATCAGGACCTGATCACCACCGCGCCCAGCGTGGTGTACGAAGTGGTCAAGGCCGATGGCGAAGTCATCCAGGTGGAAAACCCCTCCAAGATGCCCGATCAGGGCCGCATGGAAGAAATCCGCGAGCCCATCGTGACCGTGCACCTGTACATGCCGCAAGACTATGTCGGCCCGGTGATGACGCTGGCCAACCAGAAGCGCGGCGTGCAGAAGAACATGGCCTACCACGGCCGTCAGGTCATGCTGACCTATGAAATGCCGCTGGGCGAAATCGTGCTGGACTTCTTCGACAAGCTCAAATCGGTCTCGCGCGGCTATGCCTCCATGGACTACGAGTTCCTGGAGTACCGCGCCTCGGACGTGGTGAAGGTCGACATCCTGCTCAATGGCGAAAAGGTCGATGCGCTGTCCATCATCGTGCACCGCTCGCAGGCCACTTTCCGCGGTCGTGCCGTGGTGGCCAAGATGCGTGAAATCATCAGCCGCCAGATGTTCGACGTGGCGATCCAGGCGGCGATCGGCGCCAACATCATCGCCCGTGAAACCGTCAAGGCCATGCGCAAGAACGTGCTGGCCAAGTGCTACGGCGGTGACATCACCCGCAAGCGCAAGCTGCTCGAAAAGCAGAAGGCCGGTAAGAAGCGCATGAAGCAGATCGGCTCGGTGGAAGTGCCGCAGGAGGCTTTCCTGGCCATCCTGCAAGTGGAGGATTGATGCAAGCCATGCAATGGATCACAGCCGCCGTCCTGGCGGCTTTCGTAGGCTATGTGGGCGCCTGGTACACGGGCGCGATCGAAGGCAATTTCGCCCTGCTGATGTTCCTGGCCACCGTGGTGACCGGTGCCTACTGGCTGGCGGAGCGCCTGTATTTCTGGCCGCGCCGCAAGCAGGCGGCTCAGGCCCTGGCCGATGCCGCCACGGCACGCCGTGCCGAGCTGGACCGCATGGGCATTGCCAAGGTCGATCTGGACACCACCGAAGGCCAGCAAAAAGCCCTGGTCCAGCCCTGGTGGCTGGATTGGACGGCCGGTCTGTTCCCGGTGATCGCCGTGGTGTTCATCCTGCGCTCCTTCCTGTTTGAGCCGTTCAAGATCCCTTCCGGTTCGATGATTCCCACGCTGCTGGTGGGGGACCTGATCCTGGTGAACAAGTTCACCTACGGTGTGCGCCTGCCGGTGCTCAACACCAAGGTCATCGATGGCAAGACGCCGGAACGCGGCGATGTGATGGTGTTCCGCTACCCGCCCCAGCCCTCGCTGGACTACATCAAGCGCGTGGTGGGCGTGCCTGGTGACACCGTGGCCTACCTGAACAAGCGCCTGACGATCAATGGCCAGCCAGTGCCTACCAAGGACCTGCCCGATTTCTTCGATGAAGACGCCATGCGCTACTTCAACCAGTACGAGGAAACCCTGGGCCTGTTGCCGCACCGCCTGCTCAATACCCAGGGCGTGCCGGCTTTTGTCCAGGGCGCCAGCAACTACGCGTACCGGGAAAACTGCACCTACAGCGTCGAAGGCGTGACCTGCAAAGTGCCCGAAGGCCACTACTTCGTGATGGGTGACAACCGCGACAACTCGCTGGACTCGCGCTACTGGGGTTTTGTGCCGGATGCGAACATCGTCGGCAAGGCCTTCTTTGTCTGGATGAATTTCGGCAACCTCAAGCGCATCGGTTCCTTCAACTGATCGCCGGCACCGGGGGAGGGCGCCATGCCGCCCCCGGCGCACCACAGCCCGCGCCCGCCAACGCGGGCTTTCCTTCAGAGCGCGGGTGTTTAGGAGGCACCGCCGTCGCGGCTTTCGCGATTGGCGGACAATCGGTCCTCTGTCTTTCTGGACATACCAGACCCTGTGCAAGACGACACCCCCGGGATAGCCCGTGCCGGACGGCATGGGTCCCGGCTTCACCCCGCCCCGCCGCCGATGGCATGACGCCGCGCAAGCGTGCCGCGTGGCAGCCGCCCGGTGCATGAAAAAGCACTGGCCGACGGCCTGTATTCCCGATAGATTTCGCTGGCAGGCGCCGCCTGCCTTGTTCACCGATTTAACGACCAGATTCCTAGGTGCTACCCGGCCTTTTAGCTTTGCAGCAGCGTCTGCAACATAATTTTTCTGAACCCGCCTTGCTGCAACGTGCGCTGACGCACCGCAGCTTCTCGGCGGACAACAACGAACGCCTGGAGTTCCTGGGGGACTCCGTGCTCAGCCTGGCCGTCTCCACACTGCTGTACCAAAGGCTGCAGTCGCTGCCCGAAGGCGATCTCTCCCGCGTGCGTGCCAACCTCGTCAAGGAAGGCACGCTGCACCAGATCGCACTCAAGCTGGAGCTGTCCGGCCTGCTGCGCCTGGGCGAAGGCGAAGCCAAGTCGGGCGGCAAGCAGCGCCCCTCCATCCTGGCCGATGCCGTGGAAGCGCTGATCGGCGCCGTCTATCTGGACGCCGACTACCGCACGGCCGAACGTCTGGTGCACCACCTCTATGAGGGGGTGGACATCAACCCGCACATGCGTGCGGTGCAAAAAGACCCCAAGACCGCACTGCAGGAATGGCTGCAGGGCCGTCGCATGAAGCTGCCGCAGTACAAAGTGGCAGAGATCACCGGGGCCGCGCATTTGCAAACCTTCGAGGTGGCCTGCGAAATCGCAGAACTCCACCTCCATGCCAACGGCACAGGCGCTTCGCGCCGTGCTGCGGAGCAGGCAGCAGCCGCTGCCTTGCTCGATCAACTGAAAGCGAAACATCCATGACCGACGCTGCCAAGAAAAAAACAGCAGGCAAAACCAGCCCCGATCGCGCCAAGAGCCAGATCGACATCAACGATCCCAGCCTGGACTACATCAGTGCCATGCTGTCCGGGGCCAAGCCCGGAGCGGCCGCCACGCCCATCCGCAGCGAAGAGGAAAGCGCCGCTGAGCCCGTGCGCGAAGTGCCGGTGGAAGAGCAGCGCTGTGGCCTGATCGCCATCGTCGGCAAGCCCAACGTGGGCAAGTCCACGCTGATGAACGCGCTGGTGGGGCAGAAGATCTCCATCACCTCGCGCAAGGCACAGACCACGCGCCACCGCATCACAGGCATCCACACCAAGGACGACACCCAGTTCGTCTTTGTGGACACCCCGGGTTTCCAGACCAAGCACTCGACCGCACTGAACAAATCGCTGAACAAGACGGTGATGGGGGCCATCGGTGACGTGGACCTGATTCTGTTCGTGGTCGAGGCCGGCAGCTTCACCCTGGCCGACGCCAAGGTGCTGAGCCTGTTCAAGCCCGGCATCCCCACGCTGCTGATCGCCAACAAGCTGGATGCCGTGGGCCGCCGCCACGAAATCGCTCCCTGGCTGCAAAGCATGCAGGAGCGCCACCCCTTCGCAGAGTTCGTGCCCATGTCGGCCAAGAACAAGAAGGACATCGAGCGCATGTACGGCATCTGCGCCAAGTACCTGCCGCAGCAGCCCTGGTTCTACAGCCAGAACGAGCTGACCGACCGCAGCGAGAAGTTCCTGGCTGCCGAAACCGTGCGTGAAAAGCTGTTTCGCTTCACCGGCGACGAGCTGCCCTATACCTCGACGGTGGTCATCGACAAGTTCGAGGAAGAGCCCAGCAAGACCCACAAGCGCTTCATGCGCGTGGCCGCCACCATCGTGGTGGAGCGCGATGGCCACAAGGCCATGGTGATCGGCCAGGGGGGCGAACGCCTCAAGCGCATCAGCACCGAAGCGCGCCAGGAACTGGAAAAGCAGTTCGACGCCAAGGTGTTCCTGGAAGTCTGGGTCAAGGTGAAGTCCGGCTGGGCTGACGACGAGGCCCGCGTCAAATCCTTCGGTTACGAGTGAGCGCCAGGTGCCGCAAGAGGCCTTCGTTGCGCCGTGCCAAGGGCTTGCGCCCGGCATCGGCCGCTGCACAGCGCGCTCTGCGACACTGTGAGGCTCTGTGACAGCCTTTCATTCCAAGGCCCTTCGGGGCCTTTTGTTTTCACCGCACCATGGCCACCAAAAGGGTTAGCGAAGAACCTGCCTTCATCCTGCACCAGTACGACTGGAGCGAATCCAGTCTGATCCTGGAATGCTTCACCCGCCACCGTGGGCGGGTGGCGCTGGTGGCCAAGGGGGTCAAACGCCACACCTCCAATTTCCGGCCGGTGCTGCTGGCGCTGCAGCCGCTGCGGCTGAACTGGACGCTGTCGGGCGACGGAGCAGCCGACATCCATGTGCTCAAAGGGGCGGAATGGGCCGGCGGCCATGTGCTGCCCATGGGCGACGGACTGATGACCGGCATGTACCTGAACGAGCTGCTGCTGCGTCTGCTGGCCCGCGAAGACCCGTACGCGCTGCTGTTCGACGCCTATGCCGCAGTCGTGCGCCTGCTGGCCGCAGCCTCGGCGCCGCGCCGCCAGGCCGGGGAGGGGGAGGCTGCCGTGGAGCCCGCACTGCGCGCGTTCGAGCTGCTGCTGCTGCGTGAGCTGGGTCTGCTGCCTGCGCTGGACAGCGAAACCCTGACTCTGCAGCCGCTGCAACCCGAGGCCCGCTATGCCCTGGCCGCCGAATCCGGCCTGCAAGCCACCACCAGCCCGCGTGGCAGCCTCCACGGAGCGCAGTGGCTGGCGCTGAATACCGCGCTGCAACAAAAAGACCCGATGACCGCCCTGGCACGCTGCTGCGAAGCCGTGGCCGCGCCGCTCAAGCCGCAGCTGCGGGCGCTGTTGCAATACCATTGCGGCAACCCCCCCGCTGCGCACCCGCCAGCTGATGTTGGATCTTCAATCGCTATGACCGCTTCTCCCGTTTCGTCCGGTGCCGTGCGCACCGCGCTGTCCGTCAACGTCAACAAGGTCGCGCTGGTGCGCAACACGCGCCACCTCGGCATTCCCAGCGTCACGCGTGCGGCACAGCTGTGCCTCGAGGCCGGTGCCCAGGGCATCACCATCCACCCGCGGCCGGACGAGCGGCATATTCGCGGCACGGATGTGTACGAACTGGCCGAGCTAATGCAGGCCTGGCCGCGGGCGGAGTTCAATATCGAAGGCAATCCCACGCAGAACCTGATGGACTTCATCCGGCAGGTGCGCCCGCATCAGGCCACCTTCGTGCCGGACAGCGAGGAGCAGTTCACCAGCGACCATGGCTGGACCTTTCCGCAGGATGCCGAGCGCCTGCGTCCGCTGATTGCCGAATGCAAAGCCCTGGGGGTGCGCGTGAGCCTGTTCATGGACCCGGTGCCCGAGCAGATGGCCGCAGCCCAGGCCGTGGGCGCGGACCGCGTGGAGCTGTACACCGAACCCTATGCCGCCTCCTGGGGAACGCCCCAGCATGCCGAGCAGCTGCGCATCTACGCGGCCGCCGCCCAGGCTGCGCTGGATGTGGGCCTGGGCATCAACGCCGGGCACGATCTGAACCGTGACAACCTGCCGGCCTTTGTGGCCCAGGTGCCGGGGGTGGCGGAGGTGTCGATCGGCCATGCACTGATCGCCGATGCGCTGGAGCTGGGCTATGCCGAGACTGTGCGTGGTTACCAGCGTGCCATCGATGCCGGCATGGCGGACCGGGCGTGAAGACGAGGGGCCACGCCGCCGCGCTGGCGGTCTGTGTGGCGGCCTCGGTGGCGAGGCATTGACTGTGCGGAGGGTTCTTTGATGATCTACGGCATTGGTACCGATATCTGTGACATCCGCCGCATCCGCGCCAGCCTGGAGCGGCACGGCGAGCGCTTTGCCCGCAAGGTGCTGAGCGACGCCGAAA
Organism: Comamonas terrigena NBRC 13299; assembly: GCF_006740045.1. Lineage (NCBI taxonomy): Bacteria > Pseudomonadati > Pseudomonadota > Betaproteobacteria > Burkholderiales > Comamonadaceae > Comamonas > Comamonas terrigena. Next base: position 3,783,474 of record NZ_AP019749.1, on the reverse strand, counting down.
TCGCGACCTGGAAAAAGCGCAGCGAGCGCTGGCCGGACCGCGGCGTGCGTTACGTGGCCACGCGTTTTTCGGCCAAGGAGGCGTTCAGCAAGGCCATCGGCCTGGGCATGGTCATGCCCATGACCTGGCGCAGCTGCGAGATTGCCAACCTGCCCAGCGGCCAGCCCACGGTGGTGCTGCATGGCGCGCTCAAGGCCTGGTGCGAGGCCCGGGGCCTGCAGGCCCACATCTCCATGTCCGATGAATCGGAATACGCCACCAGCTACTGTGTGGTCGAAAAAAAGCCCTGAATGGATGGCCGCCCGTGCGCAACAGCAGCGCGGGCCGCGATCTGCACCGAAGTCTCTGACACCTTCACCCGTTTCCAAGGTATCTCCATGCGCTTGCACGCTCCTTTGATCATCGACATCGCCGGCACCTCGCTCTCCGACGCGGACCGCGCACGCCTGGCCCACCCGCTGGTGGGCGGCATCATTCTGTTCAAGCGCAACTGGGAAGACCGGGCGGCCCTGGTGCAGCTGTGTGCCGACATCAAGGCCGTGCAGCCGGACCTGCTGATCTGTGTGGACCACGAAGGCGGCCGCGTGCAGCGCTTTCGCACCGATGGTTTCACCCACATCCCTCCCATGCGCGCCCTGGGTGCAATGTGGATGGATGACGGCAAGGGCAGCAAGCACCGCGAAGGCAGCGGCGCCATGCGGGCCCTGAATGCCGCCACCGCGGCCGGCTATGTGCTGGGCAGCGAATTGCGCGCCTGTGGTGTGGATTTCAGCTTCACCCCGGTGCTGGACCTGGACTATGGCGAAAGCTCGGTCATCGGGGACCGCAGCTTCCACCGGGACCCGCGTGTGGTGGCGGCCCTGGCCAGGAGCCTGATGCACGGCCTGCTGCAGGCCGGCATGGGCAACTGCGGCAAACACTTTCCGGGCCACGGCTTTGTGAAGGCGGATTCGCATGTCGATATCCCCGTGGACCCGCGCAGCCTGAAAGCCATTCTGGACGAAGATGCTGCGCCGTACCCGTGGCTTTCCAGCGTGCTGACGGCCGTGATGCCCGCCCACGTGATCTACCCCAAGGTGGACAAGCGTCCGGCGGGTTTCAGCGAAAAATGGCTCAAGGACATTCTGCGCAGCCGCCTGCGCTATGACGGCGCGATCTTCAGCGACGACCTGAGCATGGAGGGTGCCCGGCGCCTGCACGGCAGCAGTGGCCCGCTGATCAGCTACACCGAAGCTGCGCTGTCCGCGCTGCAGGCGGGCTGCGACATGGTGCTGCTGTGCAATCAGAGCCTGGGCTTTGGCGAGCACGTGGACCAGTTGCTCGACGGCATGGATGCGGCGCTGCGCGATGGCCGCTGGGTGCCGGATGTGGATTCCGAATCGCGCCGCGTGTCGCTGCTGCCGGACACCGAGCCCCAGGCCTGGGACGATTTGATGCGCCAGCCCGCCTATCTGCAGGCGCTGGACCAGCTGCCCTGAACACCCGGCCCGACAGGGGCCCTGTATCCGCCGATCCGCTGCAAACCCTGGTTTGCAGCGGATTTTTTTATGCCTTGGATGCCGCCATCGTCCCGGTAGAACGGGACCGCCAGCTGCCATGCCACCCAGGGGCGGCAGGCGTGTTTGCAGGCGTGTGCGGGGTCATGATCGACCTCGTGACCGAGGGAGAAAACGTAAGCACAAGTCTTGGGTCTTATATCTAATGGAAAACCCCAGTATTTTTCTCCAATAAAAAACCACTGGTGGTTTGCAGTTGTGCGTGGCCTCTGAAACAAATGCTTGCCAGCGCTACTAGTATCGGAGCATTAAAACAACATGATCTCGCTCAAAGAAGCGGGAGTTATGTGTGCGCGCGCACCTTCGAAAGTGCATTTTTTGTGATGTAGATCTAACTTCTGCATTGCCAAAAAACCACGTTCGATGCAACGAAACACTTCCCACACACTGGCGTGTGGCGCGGTGTTGACACGATGTAGGAATAGAAAAATGTCTAACTTTTCCCCACCCAGCCGCCGATCTTTCCTGATGGCATCCGGTGCCGGTGTGGCACTGACGGGCGTCGCCATGACGTTCCATGCCAACTCCAAGGAAGCCCCCGTACCGCTGGACAAGTACCAGCCCGTGTACTTCAACGCAGAGGAGTGGGCTTTTGTGCTGGCTGCCACCGCACGCCTGATCCCCTCGGAAGGGGACGGCCCAGGTGCCATCGAAGCCCATGTGCCGGTGTTCATCGACCGCCAGCTGAAGGACTACTACGGCAATGCCGACATCTGGTACATGGAAGGCCCGCACGACCCGGCCGCCACGCCCGATCGCGGCTGGCAATCGCCGCTGACGCCGGCGCAGCTGTACCGCCAGGCCATCCCTGCCTTCAACGCAGCGTGCCAGGAACGCTTTGGCAAGGAATTCAAGAGCCTGACGGTCGAGCAGCAGAACGAAGCCCTGACCGCCCTGCAAAAGGGGGAGATCAAGCTGGCTCCCGAGCTGAGCTTTTTCTTCGCCACCCTGCTGGCCAACACCAAGGAAGGCTACTTCGCCGACCCCGTGCACGGCGGCAACCATGGCATGCAGGCCTGGAAGTACATCGGTTTCCCCGGTGCGCGTGCCAGCTACGCGGAATGGGTCGACCAGCACAACAAGAAGTACCCACTGGGACCGGTATCCATCAAGGGCGAAAGGGCTTAAACCATGGCACGCATTGAAAAGAAAAAAGACGTGGTCATCGTTGGCCTGGGCTGGACCGGCTCCATCGCCGGGATGGAACTGGCCGCCGAAGGGCTGGAGATCGTGGCGCTGGAGCGCGGCGGCGACCAGAACACGGTGCCCGAGTTCAAGTACCCCAACCAGATCGATGAACTCACCTACGGTGTGCGCCTGAAAAACATGCAGCACCCCCGTCAGCAGACGGTGACGGTGCGCCGCGACGACAACGAAGTCGCCTTGCCCTACCGCTCGATGGGCTCCTTCCTGCCCGCCAACGGCGTGGGCGGTGCCGGCACGCACTGGAACGGTCTGCTGTGGCGTCCGCAGGCGGAAGAAATCAAGCTGCGCACCTATGTGAAGGAGCGCTGGGGCGAGTCCATCATTCCGGAAGGCATGAACCTGATGGACTACCCCGTCAGCTATGACGAGCTGGAGCCTTTCTTCACCCAGTTTGACGAAGTGGCTGGTGTCTCCGGCAAGGCAGGCAACATCAAGGGCCAGATCCAGGCCGGCGGCAACCCGTTCGAAGGCTGGCGCTCCAAGGACTACCCCATGCCTGCGCTGCCATCGACCTACGATTCCAGCAAGTTCGAAGCCTGCGCCAAGAGCATGGGCCTGCACCCGTTCCCGGCACCGGCCGGCATCGCGTCCACGTCCTATGTGAACCCGTATGGCATGCAGATGGCGCCTTGCAATTTCTGCGGCTTCTGCGAGCGTTTCGGCTGCTACCAATACTCCAAGTCGTCGCCCCAGACGGCCGTGCTGGACGCCCTCAAGCGCAAGCCCAACTTCGAATACCGCACCCACTCTGAAGTGCTGCGCGTGGAAAGCTCGGCCGACGGCAAGACCGCCACCGGCGTGACATACTTCGACGCGGTCAAGCAGGAAGAAGTGTTCCAGCCTGCGGACCTGGTGATCCTGTCGTCCTACCAGCTGAACAACGTGCACCTGCTGCTGGTGTCCGGCATCGGCAAGCCCTACGACCCCAAGACCAATACCGGTGTGACGGGCAAGAACTACGCCTACCAGATGAATGGTGGCGTGACCCTGTTCTTCAAGGACGAAAGCTTCAACCCCTTCATCGGTCACGGCTCCAACGGCATGTGCATCGATGACTACGGCATCAACCAGAACGACTTCGGCAAGCTGGGTTTCATCGGCGGCGCCTACTGGCGTGTCGGCACCATGAATGGCCAGCCGATCCGCTCCATGCCGCTGCCCAAGGGCACGCCGGGTTGGGGTGCGGGCTGGAAGAAGGGCATTGGCGAGTGGTACGGCCACTCCATGTCGATCGGCACGCACGGTTCGCACATGTCCTACCGCAACAACCACCTGGACCTGGACCCGACCTACAAGGATCCGCATGGCCGTCCGTTGATGCGCATGACCTTCAACTGGCAGGAAAACGACATCAAGATGACCCAGTACCAGAAGGTCAAGGCCGAGGAGGTGGGCAACGCCCTGAAGCCGGATCTGATGCAGTCGGGGTTCAAGAACATCGGTGCCAAGTTCGACGTGCGTCCCTACCAGACCACGCACAACACCGGCGGCCACGTGATGTCCGAGAAGCCCACCGAAGGGGTGGTCAACCGCTACTGCCAGACCTGGGACAAGCACAACGTGTTCGTCTTCGGTGCCGGCAACTTTGTGCAGAACACCCAGTACAACCCCACCGGCATGGTCGGCGGTCTGGCTTACTGGACGCTGCATGCCATCCGTACCATGTACCTGAAGAACCCGCGTCCGTTGGTCTGAGGAGTGTCATCCATGAAAAAAATCCTCAGCATCCTGATTGCACTGATCGTCCTGGGTATCGTCGCTGCGCTGGCCCTGGCCTACGCGCCGTTCAAGCCCACCCCGGCCAACGAAACCCTGGCCGCCGACTGGAAGGCCGAGCCCGGCCGTGGTGAATATGTCATGCGTGCAGGCGACTGCATGGCCTGCCACACCGCCAATGGCGGCGAGTCCATGGCCGGTGGCCGTGGCATCGAAAGCCCGCTGGGCACCATCTGGTCGTCCAACATCACGCCCGACAAGGAAACCGGTATCGGTAACTGGACACTGGACCAGTTCCGCGCCGCCATGGTCGATGGCGTGGGTGGCCACGGTCAGCAGCTGTACCCGGCCATGCCGTACGAGAACTACCGTTTCATGACGGAAAGCGATCTGCGCGCCCTGTACGACTACATCCAGACCGAAGTGAAGCCCGTGAAGAACGAAGTGCAGGCCACCAGCCTGACCTTTCCGTTCAACATGCGCTTTGGCCTGCGTGCCTGGAACTGGCTGGCCCTGTCGGGTGAAGCCAAGTTCAAGCCCATGGCCGGTGACGAGCAGCAGATCCGCGGCCAGTACCTGGTCGAAGGTGCAGGCCACTGCGCCGCCTGCCACAGCCCGCGCACGACCTTCATGGCCCAGGACGGTACCCGCCTGAGCGATGCCAGCTTCCTGACCGGCGGCATGGTGGACGAGTGGACGGCACCTGCACTGCGCGGCAAGGATGCTCGCGTGCAGAAGTGGACGGCCGAAGAGATCGCCGCCTACCTGGCAACGGGCCGCAATGCACACGCGGTGGCCAATGGCGAGATGGCGCTGGTGGTCGAGCACTCGATGCAGTACATGACCGATGCCGACCTGAACGCCATGGCGGTGTTCCTGAAGAGCATGGACGGCCAGCCGGTGGAAGCCGTGCCTGCCAAGGTGGCCGCTGCCGGTCCCCGCAGCATGCCCGCACTGCCTGCTGACGAAGCCGGCAAGGCCACGGCCACGCTGCTGACGTCTGCATCGCCGGACATGCCGGTGGGCGCCCGTCTGTATCTCGACAACTGCGCAGCCTGCCACTTTGTGAGCGGCAAGGGTGCGCCCGAGATCTTCCCCGAGCTGCAAGGCAATGCCATGGTGCTGGGCAAGGACGCCAACCCGTTCGTGTCGGTGATCCTGAACGGTACGTCGGTGCCTTCGACCAGCCGCCGCCCCATGCACCTGGCCATGCAAGGCTATGCCGATCGCCTGACCGACGAAGAAGTGGCCCAGCTGGCCAGCTTCATCCGCAACGGCTGGGGCAACAAGGCTTCCAACGTCAGCGCGAGCGACGTCAGCAAGGTGCGCAAGCACACCCAGGCTGCGGCGGCTCCCGAACGCGCCCAGTAAGCCGCAAGGCGCGCACCCCGGCCCTTCACGGGCCGGACATGCCTCCCATCGAACCCAGCCGGACAGAGCGTCCGGCTGGGTTTTTTTATGCCGCAAGCGCCTGCCGGCGTGGGATGATTCCGTTTTGCACCGCTGCGTGGTTATGACGCCGCCCGGTGCGGTACAGAACAAGGAGTCTTTTCATGCGCGTTGGTGTGTTGACCGGTGGGGGCGATTGCCCGGGCCTGAATGCAGTGATCCGCGCGGTCACCAAGTCCCTGATCAACCATGGCCAGTGCGAGGTGCTGGGCATTGCCGACGGCTTTGAAGGTCTGATGGGCGAGGTGCCGCGCGTCAAGCCCCTGAGCTGGGATGAGGTCTCGGGCATTCTGCACATCGGCGGTACCATTCTGGGCACCAGCAACAGCGCCAACCCGCTGCGCGACGAAGCCACGCTGGCGCAGGTGGGGCGCAACGTCCAGACGCTGGGCCTGGACGTGGTGGTGGCCATCGGCGGCGACGGAACCATGAGCCTGGCCCACGGTCTGTCGCGCGTGGGCCTGCAGTGCGTGGGAGTGCCCAAGACCATCGACAACGACATTGCCCGCTGCGAGCGCAGCTTCGGCTTTGACACGGCCGTGGCCACGGTGACCGAAAGCCTGCGCCGCATCGAAAGCACTGCCAACAGCCACCACCGCGTGATGATTGTGGAGACCATGGGGCGCCATGCCGGCTGGCTGGCGCTGGAGTCCGGCATTGCCGGCGCGGCCGACGTCATCCTGCTGCCCGAGATCGACTACGACCTGCAGAGCATCATCCATGTCTGCCAGGAGCGCGAGCAACGCCAGCGCTACACCATCATCTGCATCGGCGAAGGCGCCAAGGAAAGCGGCCACAGCCTGACGGTGCGCGAACACATTGCCCACAGTCCCGATCCGGTGCGCCTGGGCGGCGTGGGCCATGTGCTGCGCGAACGCCTGCAGCCGCATCTCCAGAGCGAGGTGCGCACCACGGTGCTGGGCCATGTGCAGCGCGGTGGCGATCCCACCCCGTTCGACCGGGTGCTGGCCACCCAGTTCGGCCACCACGCCGCCCAACTGGTGCTGCAGGGCCAGTTCGGCCGCATGGTCACGCTGGAGCATGGAGCTATCGGCAGCGTGGCGATTTCCGAGGTCGCCAATACCCAGCGCAAGGTGCCACTGGACCATGGCCTGCTGCGCATGGCCCGGGATATCGGCATCTGCCTGGGCGAGTACTGCTGAGCGTCCGCCCGGTGCGCCGCGGCGCCGGGCTGATGCAGGCTTTTACACCGTGCGCAGCGGGCAGGGCGGCCAAAACGCGCTAAGGTGCGGGGCTGCTGAATTTGCAAGAAACACAAGCCATGGACCGACATGAAGAAGCCGTGATGCAACTGCTCACGGCCAACGGCGAAACCTTTGTGGCCCACCACTACGATGTGGCCGCCGGCTGGCAAAGCCCGGCCTTTGTGGCGCTGCGTCCCACCAAGCGCCAGCTGTATGTGGTGGAGGTCTCGGCCTCCGGATTCCCGCTGGGGCTGGTCAACAAGCTCAATGAACGCGTGGCCAAGTGGTACGCCCCGCTGCTGGAGCAGCTGCAGGGCCTGGGCGTGACCGATGCCGAATGGAGCATCAACACCCTGGTGTTTGTGCGCAGCGACCAGATCGCCTGGCTGCAGGAGCGCGTGCAGGACCTGGCCGGCGTGCATGTGCTGAGCCTGGAGCAGGCCAGCGCCAACTGGAACTGGGGCGATGCCGTGTGGTCCGGGGACTATGACTTTGCCAGTGGCGAAGTGCCCCAGCGTGGCAGCGGCAAGGCCGCACTGACACATTGACGCACTGAACCGCGCACTGACGATACGACCCTCCACCGCCTGGCGTGCCGCTGTTGCAGCGCACCCAGGTCAGCATCCCTATCGAGAGCATGAGCACCATTTCTTCCGGCTTTGCCGAACAACTGCGCCAGTCCAGCATCAGCGACTGGAACGCCTGCGTACAGCACCGTTTTGTCGACGAAATCTTTGCTGGCACGCTGGACGATGCCGTGCTGCGCCGCTACCTGGTGCAGGACTACCAGTTCATCAACCGCTTTGTGGCCTTGCTGGGCGCTGCCATTGCCAGTGCCGACCGGTTTGCGCCGCGTGTCACGCTGTCGCAGTTTGCGGCCATGATCACCAGCGACGAGAACACCTATTTCCTGCGCAGCTTCGACGCGTTGGGTGTGCCCGAGCCCGAGCGTCTGGCGCCGTCGCTCACGCCCCAGACCCAGGCCTTCCAGCAACTGATGCACGAAGCCGCGCAGAGCCTGAACTACGCCAACTGCATCGCCGTGCTGGCCGTGGCCGAAGGCCTGTACCTGGACTGGGCAGACCAGCCCGCCAAGCAGCAGCTGCCGCTGCCCGTGCGCTTCGAGCATGCGGAGTGGATCACCTTGCACGCCAATGACTTCTTCCGCGGCTTCGTGGCCTGGCTGCGCAGCGAGCTGGACCGGGTCGGTCCGGCGCTGAGCGACGCGGCCCGTGCCGAGGCCGCTGGCTATTTCCAGCGTGCCGTGCAGCTGGAGCGGCAATTCTTCGACCATGTCTATGCCTAGGCCTGGAGCCGCAGTGTCTGCACCATCGCCGGCGGACATGGGGCGCATGCACAAGCCCTGCGGCCCACTGCAGCAGCCTGCATAGAGAATGGCTGTGCATTTTCCCAGGAGCACTTTCCCATGCAGATGAACGACATCCCCTTTGGCACCACCGACTGGTCGCAGGTGGAACCCACGGCCCATCCGGGCGAACAGGGCACGGCCTGGTGGCGCACCCGCCAGTTTGGGGCGCTGCGGGTGCGCATGGTGGAGTACACGCCGGGCTACCTGGCCGACCACTGGTGCAGCAAGGGCCATATCCTGCTGTGCCTGGAGGGGGAGTTGCACACCGAACTGGACGATGGCCGCCACGTGGTGCTGCGCCCGGGCATGAGCTACCAGGTGGCCGACCAGGCGGAAGCGCACCGTTCTTCGGCGCCCACTGGCGCCAAGCTGTTCATCGTGGACTGAGCGACAGGGGCAGGCGGGGCACAACCCGTTCGGCGGCCAGGGCCGGCCGCCAGCCACTATGATTCCGCCTGTGCGGCGGAGCCTTCCGCCATGTAAAACGATAGCGGGCTACGCCCGCTGGCTGGACGGAAAGCGCCTATGACCACCCTCGGAACCCCTCTCACCCCCCACGCCACCAAAGTCATGCTGCTGGGCAGCGGCGAGCTGGGCAAGGAAGTGCTGATTGCCTTGCAGCGCCTGGGCGTGGAGACCATAGCGGTCGACCGCTACGACAACGCCCCCGGCCAGCAGGTGGCCCACCATGCGCGCACCATCACCATGAGCGATCCGGCGCAGCTCAAGGCCTTGATCGAGGCCGAAAAGCCCGATCTGGTGGTGCCCGAGATCGAAGCCATTGCCACCCCCATGCTGGAAGAGCTGGAAGCCGCCGGCGTGGTCACTGTCATTCCCACGGCGCGCGCCACGCGCCTGACCATGGACCGCGAAGGCATACGCCGCCTGGCGGCCGAAACCCTGGGCCTGCCCACCAGTCCCTACCGCTTCTGCGATTCCCAGGACGAGCTGCAGGCCGCCATCGACGGCAGCGACGGTCAGCCCGCGATCGGCTACCCCTGCGTGGTCAAGCCGGTGATGAGCAGCTCCGGCAAGGGCCAGAGCAAGATCGACGGCCCCGCCGATGTGCAGAAAGCCTGGGACTACGCGATGGCCGGCGGCCGCGTGGCCAAGGGCCGCGTGATCGTTGAAGGCTTCATCGACTTCGACTACGAAATCACCCAGCTGACGGTGCGCGCTAAGGGTGCGGATGGCCAGGTCCAGACCCATTTCTGCGACCCAGTCGGCCATATCCAGCAAGCGGGCGACTATGTGGAAAGCTGGCAGCCCCATCCCATGTCCGCCATGGCCCAGGCGAAGTCGCAGCAGATTGCCAAGGCAGTGACCGACAACCTGGGCGGCCTGGGCCTGTTCGGCGTGGAACTGTTCGTCAAGGGCGAGCAGGTGTGGTTCAGCGAAGTCTCGCCGCGCCCGCACGATACGGGGCTGGTCACGCTGGCCACCCAGTGGCAGAGCGAGTTCGAGCTGCATGCCCGTGCCATCCTGGGCTTGCCGGTGGACACCAGCCTGCGCAACCCCGGTGCCAGCGCCGTGATCTACGGCGGCCAGGATGCCCAGGGCCTGGTGTTCGACGGCGTGGACGAAGCGCTGGCGATTCCCGGCACCGATCTGCGCCTGTTTGGCAAGCCTGAAAGCTTTGTGAAGCGCCGCATGGGCGTGGCCCTGGCGCGGGCTGCCGATGTGGAGCAGGCCCGTGTGACAGCCAAGCTGGCTGCCAGCAAGGTCAAGCCGCGCAAGCCCTGAGCGGCCTTGACAGCGGCCGCTTCGGCGCAGGAGAGCAGCGCTGAAGTACCCCACAAAAAAAGCCACGGCACCGCAAGGCGCCGTGGCTTTTTTGACGCCGGCAGCCTTCAGCGGCGCTGGCTGGCCAGGCGCCGCACGATGGCGACCAGCTGGTCGATTTCCTCGAAGGTGTTGTAGAAGGCCAGCGACGGGCGCACCGCCGTTTCCACGCCGAAGCGGCGCAGAATCGGTTGGGCGCAGTGGTGGCCCGTGCGCACGGCGATGCCTTCGGCATTCAGCGCCTTGCCCACCTCGTCGGTCGTATAGCCTTCCAGCGTGAACGACAGCACGCTGGCCTTGCCGGGCACGGTGCCGATCAGGCGCAGGCCGGCAATCGTGGCCAGTTGCTGCATGCCGTAGTCCACCAGCGCGTGCTCGTAGCGGCTGATGTTCTCGATGCCGATGCGCTCCACATATTCCAGCGCTGCTCCCAGGCCCACGGCGTCGGCAATGTTGCCGGTGCCCGCCTCGAAGGTATTGGGCAGCGGCTGGAACACCGTCTTCTCGAAGCTCACGTCGGCAATCATGTTGCCGCCGCCCTGCCAGGGCGGCATGGCTTCCAGCACGGCGCGGCGCCCCCAGAGGGCACCGATGCCGGTGGGGGCAAAGATCTTGTGGCCCGAAAAGACAAAGAAGTCCGCCCCGATGTCCTGCACATTGACCGGCGTGTGGGCGATGGACTGGGCACCATCCACCAGCGTGGTGATGCCGCGCGCCCGGGCGCGGGCCACCACTTCCTTGACCGGCACCATGGTGCCCAGCACATTGGACACATGGCCAATGGCGACGATCTTGGTGCGGTCGTTCAGCAGCTTGTCGTATTCGTCGAGGCGGATCTGCCCCTGGTCATCGACCGGAATCACGCGCAGCCTGGCACCCCTGGCCTGTGCCAGTTGCTGCCAGGGCACGATGTTGGCGTGGTGCTCCAGGTGGCTGACGATGATTTCATCACCCGCTCCCACGTTCTGCCCGCCCCAGGCCTTGGCCACCAGGTTGATGGCTTCGGTGGTGCCGCGCACGAAGATGACTTCGTTCACATCGGGCGCGTGGATGAAGCGGCGCACCACTTCACGGGCGTGTTCGTAGGCGTCCGTGGCGCGGGCCGCCAGCGTGTGGGCGGCGCGGTGGATGTTGGAGTTCTCGTGCGCGTAGAAGTGCGCAATGCGCTCGATCACCTGGCGCGGCTTGTGGGTGGTGGCGGCGTTGTCCAGCCAGACCAGCGGCTTGCCGTTGATGCGCTCGGCCAGGATGGGAAAGTCGCGGCGCACGGCCTGCACATCGAAGCCGGGATGGCGGTCGGCCTGTGCCAGCGGCGTGCTGGCGGCCTGCCCGTGGGGATGGGGCTTGGCCGGGGTGACAAAACCGCTGGGCAGGGCGACCGCATCCACAAAGTAGAACTGCGGGGCGGCGGCATCGGTGCTGCCGGGCAGCGCGGCCGCAGGCGCAGCGGGCGCTGCCAGCAGGCCGGAGGGGATGGCGGGAACGAATGGGGTACCCGGTGCCGTGCCCTGGCTGCCCAGTGCGGTCACCGCCTGCTGGCTCAGTGCATCCAGTCCGGGATGGGGGGCGTGCGGCGGCGCAACGCCCGCAGCGTCCACGGGGGCGGGCCGCTGCGTGGAGGCCGCTGCGGCCGCGGCCTGGGGCACGCCATCGGTGGCGCTGGCCAGGCGGGGTTCGTAGGCGGGCAGGGCGGTGAATGCCTGGTCGGGCACGCCGTTGCCGGCGGCCGCATGCGGGCGGGCCGTTGCGGCGCGGTGGCCCAGGGCCAGCACGGTGCCGGGGTTGCTGGGCAGCACATTGGCCCCCGGGATCTGTCCTTGCGGGAAGGGCGTTCCGGGCACATTGGGCGCCAGGCCCGCCGGGCTGGCCAGGGGGGAGCCGCCTGGGGCCCAGGTGGTGGGGGGCTGGGCGCCCTGGGGGGCGGCGCTGCCGGGCAGGCTGCGGAACAAGGCCGTCGCCAGCTGGGCCAGCGCGCCGGTGTCCAGGGGCGCAGCCGGGGTGGAAGGAATCGGGGGCGCCAGCGGGGCGGCTTGTGCGGCGGCCGGGGTGGGCGCTTGCGCGGTGGTGGTGCTCAAAACCGCATCTCCTGTGGTGCGCGATGTCGAAAAGGGGCTGCTTGTGCTTTGGGGATGTGCGCTGCGTGGGGATGGTCAACCACCCCGGCGCAGCGCAGAGCGGGACTTACTTGTAGGTGTCCAGCACCGAGTAGTCGTGGTACTTGTTGATTTCCACGTCGTCCAGCACGGCCACGGCGTCGGGGGTGAGCACGGCCAGCGAGCAGTACAGCGAGATCAGGTAGCTGGCGATGGCGTGGTTGTTGATGCCCATGAAGCGCACCGACAGGCCCGGGCTCTGTTCGCCGGGCAGACCGGGCTGGAACAGGCCTACCACGCCCTGGCGACGGTCGCCCACGCGCAGCAGCAGGATCTTGCTCTTGCCATCGGCCACCGGCACCTTGTCCGAAGGGATCAGCGGCACGCCGCGCCAGGTAATGAACTGGCTGCCGAACAGGCTGACAGTGGGCGGAGGCGTGCCACGGCGCGTGGCTTCACGGCCGAAGGCGGCAATGGTCAGCGGGTGGGCCAGGAAGAAGGCGGGCTCCTTCCAGACCTTGGTCAGCAGCTCGTCCAGGTCATCGGGGGTGGGGGCGCCGGTCAGCGGGAAGATGCGCTGCTCGTCGCTCACCTGGGACAGCAGGCCGTAGTCGGGGTTGTTGATCAGCTCGCTTTCCTGGTTTTCCTTGATGGTCTCGATCGTCAGGCGCAGCTGTTCCTTGATCTGGTCGTGCGGGCTGCTGTAGAGGTCGGAGATGCGGGTGTGCACATCCAGCACGGTGGAGACTGCGTTCAGGAAGTACTCGCGCGGCTTGGCGTCGTAGTCCACATAGGTGCGCGGCAGCTGGTTCTCGTGCTGCTTGGCGGTGCAGGTGACCTTGATGTCCTCCGGGTTCTGGACCTGGTTCACGCGGTAGATGCCGGCCTCCACCGGCACCCATTGCAGCAGATGGGTCAGCCAGCGCGGCGTGATCGTGGCCAGCTGCGGTGCGGTCTTGGTGGCATTGGCAAGCTGGCGGGCTGCGTTGTCGCCCAGGGCGGTGGTACCGCCGACGGTTGCTGTCATGGAAAAAGGCTCCTGGTGGAATCGGTGGTGGGAAATGCGGGAAAACAGTCTTCGCCAGTGTTCAATGCCGCCGATCGGGCTTCAACCGGCTATCGCCGCCAAGCGCGTCGCCAGGTGCTGGCGCTGGCTTTCACGCTGCAGGCGTATGCGTTCGGCATGCGCCAGCAGGTCGGCTGTGCCCAGGTGCAGGGCCTGGGCCAGTTTGTGCAACGTGATCAGCGAGGGCGCCACCTGGCCGCGCTCGATCTCGCCCACATAGGAGCGGTTCAGATCGGACTGTGCGGCCAGGTGCTCCTGCGACCAGCCATGCCCTTCGCGCAGCTGGCGCACGGCCAGTCCGAAGTCCTGGACCAAGTGTTGCGCGGGCATGTTCAGGCGGCCACGCGGGCGGTGCGTTCCGGGGCCGGAGCGGACAGCACCGGGGGTGTGGCGGGCGCCACCGCCGCAGCTTCGGACTGCTCCACCGGCTGCTCCGCCGGTTGCTCGGCCTGGCGCAGGCTGGCCTGGCTGACATGGGTGCCGGCGGGCACGTCGTCGGTGATCCAGACGTTGCCGCCGATGACCGCGCCTTTGCCAATGGTCACCCGCCCCAGGATGGTGGCGCCAGCGTAGATCACCACGTCATCCTCCACGATGGGGTGGCGTGCCCAGCCTTTTTGCAGATGGCCCTGGGCATCCTTGGGAAAGCGCTTGGCGCCCAGTGTCACGGCCTGGTAGATGCGCACGTTCTGGCCGATGACGGCGGTTTCGCCAATCACGACACCGGTGCCGTGGTCGATGAAGAAGCCGGGGCCGATCTGTGCGCCGGGGTGGATGTCGATGCCCGTCTGCCCATGGGCCAGCTCGGCCATGATGCGGCCCAGCAGCGGCAGCTCCAGCCGGTAGAAGGCGTGGGCGATGCGGTGGTGGATCAGCGCCAGCACGCCGGGGTAGCTCAGCACCACCTCGTCCACGCTGCGCGCAGCGGGGTCGCCATGGAAGGCCGCCAGCACATCGATGTCCAGCAACTGGCGCAACAGGGGCAACTGCTGGGCAAAGGCCTGGACTGCGCGCTGGGCCTGGGCCGCCTGGCCGGAGGGATCCGGCACGCTCACTCCCGCGCTGCGGTGGCGGTAGTGCAGCTCGATCTGGGCCTGGGTCTGCAGCAGCTGCAGCGCCGTGTTCAGGGTGTGGCCCACATAGAAATCTTCGCTGGCGTGGCGCAGGTCGGACGGCCCCAGGCGCTGCGGGTAGAGCACGCCTTTGAGGCCTTCCACGGCCTGGGCAATGGCGTCCCGCGACGGGAATTCGCGGTGTCCGGATTCCGTGCGGTTCTGCTGTTCTCGCCAATGGTCGCGGACCTGGCGCAGCTGCGTGACGATGGGGGCAATGTCGAAAGAGCTCATGGTGGCAATCGCAATCCGGTAAAGAGGAGAGGGGTCAGTCCTGGACCCAGGGCAGGCCGTAAAAGCGCCAACCATTGAAGTGGCCGCGTTGCTGCTGTGTGTCGTGGTCGCCCTCAAAGCCTTCGCTGACATTGAAGACATGGGGCAGGCCGGCCTTGGCTGCTTCCTGGGCGGCCAGGGCGGAGCGTTTGCCGCTGCGACACAACAGCAGCACAGGCAGCGGTTGTGGCTGTTTGGCGTGCAGCGCGGCCAGTTCGCGGGCAAAGCGGGGGTTGCGTGTCAGCGCCGTGCCGCTGGCCCAGGCCACATGGGCACTGCCCGGCACTTGGCCGACAAACTTGCGTTCTTCGGCGCTGCGCACGTCCACCAGCAGGGCCAGGCCTTGCTGCACCAGCTGCCAGGCTTGGAGCGGGGCCACGCTGCCGGCGTAGGCCAGGCCTTGTTCCTGGGCCTGCGCCAGGGCCTGCTGCAGCACGGCAGGCAGCTGCGGGCGCTGGGCGGCGGCGGTGGAGGCGGTGGTCTCGGCGGCGGTAGCGGTGTAAGTCATGGCGTGGTCTTTCGGTGCAATCCATCGCAGGAAGATGGCGATAGACAGCATCTTGCGAGCCGCCGGCGTGACATCCAACGAACAAAAATGGATGTGCTTGTGCGCAAAACGATGAAGCAACACAGCGATGCCGGCCTCCGGTGGCGGCCGACGGGCGGGCTGAACGCGGCTGTCATCAAACCGTCGCACGGGGCGCGTAGCCTGTGTGGCAGATGCCACAACCGGCAAAGCAAGAAGGTGTGCGATGAATTGGGACAACCGTGAAGAGCTGGTGCGCCGTATCGAGAGCGACCTGCTGGACAGCCTGGACGAAGAGCTGGAGCTGGAAATCGAAGACCGTACCGGGGTGCTCGGCGCCGTACCGGGCGCGGCAGAAGTTGCACCGGAAAGCCATGCCCAGCGCGTGGCGTATTTCAAGGAGCTGTTCCGGTTGCAGGCCGAGCTGGTCAAACTGCAGGACTGGGTGGCGTCCACCAAACAGAAGGCCGTGATCCTGTTCGAGGGGCGGGATGCCGCCGGCAAGGGCGGCGTGATCAAGCGCATCACCCAGCGCCTGAATCCGCGCGTGTGTCGCGTGGTGGCGCTGCCGGCCCCGAACGACCGCGAACGCACGCAGTGGTACTTTCAGCGCTATGCCGCCCACCTGCCGGCCGCCGGGGAGATGGTGCTGTTTGACCGCAGCTGGTACAACCGCGCCGGGGTGGAACGGGTGATGGGTTTCTGTTCGGACGAGGAGTACGACGAGTTCTTCCGCTCCGTGCCCGAGTTCGAGCGCATGCTGGCGCGCTCCGGCATCCGCGTGATCAAGTACTGGTTCTCCATCACCGACGAAGAGCAGCACCTGCGCTTTCTGGGGCGCATCCACGACCCGCTCAAGCAGTGGAAGCTCTCGCCCATGGACCTGGAGTCCCGCCGCCGCTGGGAGGACTACACCCGTGCCAAGGAAGTGATGATGGAACACACCCACATCCCCGAAGCACCGTGGTGGGTGGTGCCGGCCGACAACAAGAAGCAGGCGCGGCTGAACTGCATACGGCATTTGCTGTCGCAGTTCCCCTACAGCGAGGTGCCACGCCCTGAAGTGGAGCTGCCCGCGCGCGTGCGCCATGCGGACTACCTGCGCAACCCGGTGCCGGAAAGCATGATCGTGCCCCAGCTGTACTGAGCGCTGCCCATACCGCGCCGCAGGCGCCACCAGGCGGTCGGGCTCGGGTCCATGCCGCCCCTGCGGATCAAAAAAAGCCCTGGTGCAATGCAGCAGGGCTTTTTGTCTGGAGGGCGCGGTGCTTACGGGAAGGTCGCGCTCTTGGGGGCGGGAGCAGGCTCCGATGCACCGGGGGCCGGCGGGGCCGGGTGCTGCAGCTTTTCGGGCGGCAGCTCGGTGCCGGCGCGCCAGCGGCGCACCACGCGCTGGAAGATCAGTGCATTCGGAATCTGCAGCAGCGTGCCGGCCACCGGGGCGGTGGCGTCTTCCAGCGTGGTGTAGAGCAGGTTGATGTCCACCACCTTGCCCAGGGCGCCGGGCTTTTCGGCCGTGTCCAGCAGCTCGATGTGATCGCCCACGCGAAACGGCCCCACGGTGAAGATCAGGAAGGCGCAGAACAGGTTGGACAGCACGCTCCACGCTGCAAAAAACGCCACGGCGCCCACGGTCGCAAAGCCGGTGAAGGCCGTCCACAGCACGCTGGCAGAGACCCCCAGGCGCTCCAGCACCAGCAGCAGCGCGCTGATGATGATCAGCCAGCGCACCACGGTGTGGATGGGCATCAGCAGCTCGTGCGGGAACTGGTAGTGGTCGCTGGCGCGCACGATCAGCCGTTTGAGCAGGCGGTGCAGCAGCCAGGCGACCACGATGATCAGCACCATCTGGAGCAGGGGAACCACGACATCCAGCCAGTCCGTCACCCAGGCGGGCAAATGGGTCTGGAGGCTCTTCATGCGTTGCAGCAGGGTCACGGGAACAAAACTTTCTATCCAAAAAAACAGGGCACCGCCGTGGTGCCCTGGTCGGTGTGGCGCAGGCCGGGTTCAGACCCGGCGTTGCTCAATGGTATCCATCTGCATCTCGAAACTGAAAAACCGGTCGCGGCCCTGGGCTTTGGCCGCGTACAGCGCTTCGTCGGCGCGCATCACCATGCTCTCGGCGCTGGTGCCTTCGTCGGGAATGCAGGTGGTGATGCCGCCGGACAGCGACAGCACGGCGCCGTTGGGCGAATCCGGATGGGGGATGGCGCGGCTGCGCAGCATGCTGCCCAGCGCACGGGCAAACGTCATGGCGCCGGAGCGCGGCGTGTTGGGCAGAATCATCGCAAACTCCTCCCCACCGTAGCGCGAGGCCACGTCGCGCGGGCGCACGCAGACCTCCTTGAGCAGCCGGCCCACGGCGCGCAGGCAGTCATCGCCCTGCACATGGCCTGCGGCGTCATTGAAGCGCTTGAAATGGTCCAGGTCGCACAGCATCAGTGTCAGCGGTTGCTGCTCGCGGCGGGCGGCATCGATCTCGGAGTGCAGGATGCGGTCGAAGCCGCGGCGGTTGACCAGCCCGGTCAGGGAGTCGACCTCCACCATCTCGTTGAGGCGCTGGTTGGCCAGGTGCAGCTCGGCCGACAGGCTGACCAGGCGGCGGCGCATGTCCAGCAGGCGCCGCATGGCACGCAGCTTGGCGATCAGCACTATGGGCTTGACGGGCTTGATCAGATAGTCGTCACCACCGGATTCAATGCCGCGCCAGATGTCCAGGTCGTTGTCCAGGCCCGACAGGAAAATGATGGGCGTCCAGTCGCCCACTTCGGCCTCGCGCAGCTGCTGGGCGACCCAGTAGCCGTCGTGCGTGGGCAGGCGGATGTCCAGCAGCACCAGGTCCGGGCGGCGCATCTTGAACATCTGCACGGCAGACGGTGCGTCCACGGCTTCCATCACCTCGGTGACGCCTGCGTGGCGCAGTTCGGTGATCAGGGAATGGCGCACCGAGGCCTGATCGTCCACCACCAGCACGGTGAAGCTGTTGGACAAGGGGGGCGAAGCGTCCGGATGGGGCGCTGCGGCATTCAATGCAGGGGATGCATGCATTCGGCAGTCCTGTCTCTCCAAAAAAGCGGCGCCACCACGCACAAAGGGCCGCGATGTGCGGCCCAGTGTAGTGGTTGGTTACGAAGGCAGCCATCGCGGGCCGCCGAACGTGGTTTTATCCGGCGTTCTGTTCGCGGCGCAGGGCAGGGAACAGAATGATGTCACGAATGCTGGCGCTGTCTGTGAGCAGCATCATGAAACGGTCAATCCCGATGCCGCAGCCGCCGGTGGGGGGCATGCCGTATTCCAGGGCGCGCACAAAGTCGTGGTCGAAGTACATGGCTTCGTCGTCACCGCCGTCCTTGGCATCCACCTGGGCGTTGAAGCGGGCGGCCTGGTCTTCGGCGTCGTTCAGCTCGGAGAAGCCGTTGCCGAATTCACGGCCGGTGATGTAGAGCTCGAAGCGCTCGGTCACCTCGGGGCGGTCGTCGTTGGCACGGGCCAGCGGCGAAATCTCGGTGGGGTGCTCCATGATGAAGGTGGGGTTCCACAGTTTCTCTTCGACCACTTCTTCGAAGTACAGCACCTGCAGGCTGGCCAGGGAGCGGGTGGACAGCTTGTCCTTGTCTTCCTTCATGCCCAGCTTCTTCAGGGCATTGGTCAGCCACTCGCGGTTGCCCACGTTCTCGCCGGCATCGGTGTACTTGACGATGGCTTCCGGGATGGTCAGGCGCTCGAACGGCGCGGCCAGGTCCACCGGCTTGCCGCCGTAGGTCAGCTGCAGCGTGCCCACGGCCTTGGTGGCGGTGTCGCGCACCAGGGCTTCGGTGTAGTCCATGATGTCGCGGTAGTTCCAGTAGGCCGCGTAGAACTCCATCATGGTGAACTCGGGGTTGTGGCGCACCGAGATGCCTTCGTTGCGGAAGTTGCGGTTGATCTCGAACACGCGCTCGAAACCACCGACCACCAGGCGCTTGAGGTAGAGCTCCGGCGCAATGCGCAGGTACATCTCCTGGTCGAGCGCGTTGTGGTGGGTGATGAACGGCTTGGCATTGGCACCACCAGGGATGGGGTGCAGCATGGGGGTTTCGACTTCCAGGAAGCCGTTTTGCACCATGAAGTCGCGCATGCCGGAGACGGCCTTGCTGCGGGCCACAAAACGCTTGCGGGCGTCTTCGTCCATCATCAGGTCGACGTAGCGCTGGCGGTACTTCTGTTCCTGGTCGGCCATGCCGTGGAACTTGTCGGGCATGGGGCGCAGGCTCTTGGTCAGCAGGCGGATGCGGGTGGCCTTGATCGACAGTTCGCCGGTCTTGGTCTTCATCAGCACGCCTTCGGCACCGATGATGTCGCCCAGGTCCCACTTCTTGAAGTCGGCATAGACCTCTTCGCCCACGGCGTCGCGGGTCACATAGATCTGGATGCGGCCGGTGGCGTCCTGGATGGTGGCAAAGCTGGCCTTGCCCATCACGCGCTTGAGCATCATGCGGCCGCCCACGCTGACGGTGGCGGCAGCGGCGTCCAGGGCTTCGGCTTCCTGGCCGGCGTGCGCCGCAATCAGGTCGGCAGCGCGGTCGGCAGGCTTGAAGTCATTGGGGAATGCCACACCACCCTGGGCCTTGACCTGCTCGCGCAGGGCCTTGAGTTTTTCGCGGCGTTCGGCGATGAGCTTGTTTTCGTCCTGGGGAGCGGCAACTTCTGCCGCAGCGGTGTGGGTGGTGTCAGACATGGAGGTGCGCAGCCCGCAGGCCGTTGTTGCAAATACCAAAACCCTGCATTCTAGTTTTTTTGCCTCTGAATGTGGGTAAGTGCGGTAATGGCGCACCGCCAGGGCGGCTGCGGCGAGCTGGCGCGCGGTGGGCCGGGGCAACGACCGCAGTGAGCCCAGGGGGCTGGAAGAGGACGGCCCGCGGACCGCGGGCGCGGGAA
Source organism: Comamonas terrigena NBRC 13299 (assembly GCF_006740045.1). NCBI lineage: Bacteria > Pseudomonadati > Pseudomonadota > Betaproteobacteria > Burkholderiales > Comamonadaceae > Comamonas > Comamonas terrigena. Next base: position 3,763,201 of record NZ_AP019749.1, on the reverse strand, counting down.
TGGACAGAGGGGTGACGGACGGCGCTGCCGCTCAGAAGGCAATGCCAGTGCGCTCCAGCACATCGCCGACCAGTTCCAGCCGCACCAGCGGGCTTTCCAGCTCCAGCAGTTGCTGCTTGAGCGCGAGCGGAATGGGCAGCAGCTCGCACCAGCGGTTGGCGACCCAGCCGCAGTCGTCCAGCTGCAGGTCGGTGGGCAGGTCCACGGACGGGCCCTGCACCCGGTCTTCCTGGGCCAGCTGGCGCTGGTGCAGCTTGTGCAGCACCTGGGACAGGGCCTGGCTGATGCTGCGCAGGTCTTCGGGAACGCCACAGCGCAGGTCCATGGCAATCAGGGAGACGTCGGCCACCCACAGGCCATGGGGCAGCTGGTGGGCACGGTCCAGGCGCATGCGGGCATGGCCCTGGCACAGGATGTGCAGCAGACCGGGCTGTACGCTGTCGAGCTGCTGGATCTGGGCCAAGGTGCCCACCGGGTGGAAGGATTCGGTGGGTTGCATCGGGCGGCGCACCTCTTCGCCACCGGTCAGGGCCACCACGCCAAATGGAGTGCCCGCCTGGTGGCACTTGCGCACCATATCCAGGTACCGCACCTCGAACACCCGCAAAGGCAGCTGACCGCCAGGAAACAGCACGGTGTTCAGCGGAAACAACGGCAGCGAGGTCAAGGTCAGCGGGTTTGGCATGGGCAGCAGCTTTCCATCGCTATCATCATCCCATGCAGCCCCGGAAGCGGGGCTGGTTGTCTCAACTTGTTTCCGCTGTTGCAGCATTCACTGTTTTGCGATTGCCGTCGCACCCCACCACTGGAGCGCTGACCCGTCCATGATCGAGCAAATCCTGTCTTTTCTTCTTGAAGTGGCCGCCGGCCTGATTTCGGGCGCCTGCCTGCTGCGCCTGTACATGCAGGTCCAGCGCGTGCCGTTTTCCAACCCCGTGGGGCAGCTGGTGTTTGCCTTGTCCGACTGGCTGGTGATGCCGCTGCGCAAGGTCATCAAGCCCACGGGCAAGTACGACATGTCCAGCCTGATCGGCGCCATCCTGATCCAGCTGGTGCACTATCTGCTGCTGTGGGGCCTGGCGGGCGCAGCGGGCTCGCTGGTGATGGTGCCGCTGCTGGCGCTGTTCGGCCTGGCGCGCATGGTGCTGACCGGGCTGATCGGCCTGCTGATCGTCTACGCCATCCTGTCCTGGGTGTCGCCGCATTCGCCCATCTATGGCGTGATCGCTCGCCTGTGCCAGCCCGTGCTGCGCCCGTTGCAGCGCATCATCCCGCTGGTGGGCGGGGTGGACCTGTCACCGCTGGCGGCGCTGATCGTGTTGCAGGTGCTGCTGATGGTGCTGGCCCACCTGCAGTTCAGCGTACTGGGCAGCGTGGCGGCAGGCATGGCCATGATGTAAGCGCCGCCGCCCTGTGTGGCGGAGCACGCCACGGTCTGTGGCGCAGCCATGAAAAAAGCGGTCCGGGGACCGCTTTTTTTGTTGCCTGGCTGAGGAGGGGCTGGGCTTACTCGGCGCCTTGCACCACGGCATCGGCCGGCAGGCGTTGCAGCATGGCCAGCGAGGTGGCCACGGTCTGGCGCAGTTCGCGGCGGTCGACGATCATGTCCACGGCACCCTTTTCCTTCAGGAACTCGGCACGCTGGAAGCCTTCGGGCAGCTTCACGCGCACCGTGGTTTCGATCACGCGGGGGCCGGCAAAGCCGATCAGGGCCTTGGGCTCGGCCATCACGATGTCGCCCACGAAGGCGAAGCCGGCCGACACGCCGCCCATGGTCGGGTCGGTCAGCACGCTGATGTAGGGTAGGCCCTTCTTGGCCAGGCGGGTCAGTGCGGCATTGGTCTTGGCCATCTGCATCAGGGACAGCAGGCCTTCCTGCATGCGTGCGCCACCGGTGGCGGTGAAGCACACAAAAGGCACTTTCTGCTCGATGGCCGTCTCGACACCGCGCACAAAGCGCTCGCCCACCACGGAGCCCATGGAGCCGCCCATGAAGTCGAACTCGAAGCAGGCCACGACCAGTTCGATGCCCTTCACCGCACCGCCCATGACGATCAGGGCATCGGTCTCACCCGTGTTTTCCAGGGCTTCTTTCAGGCGCTGGGGGTATTTGCGGCTGTCCTGGAACTTCAGCGCGTCAACGGGAATGACTTCCTGACCGATCTCATAGCGGCCTTCGGCGTCCAGAAAATGGTTCAGGCGTGCACGGGCACCGATGCGGTGGTGGTGACCGCAGGTCGGGCAGACGTTCTGGTTCTTTTCCAGATCGGCCTTGTACAACACGGATTCGCAGCTGGGGCACTTGATCCACAGGCCTTCGGGAATCTGCGTTTGGCGTTCCGAGGGGGTCGTTTGCTGGATTTTGGCAGGCAGGAGTTTTTCGAGCCAGGACATGGTGTCTTCCTTCTTTCAGGCAGGATCACCGCATCCTCCCGGAGGGGATGCGGTGACGGTGCCGCATTATGCGTCCATCGCCTTGCGCACGCCGCGCAGGAAATCAATGGTCAGGGGAATGATTTTTTCGTGTGGCTGGTCTTCGAGCAGCTGAATGATCTTGCTGCCGATGATGACCGCGTCCGAAAACTGGGAAATGGTCTGGGCGGTCTGGGCATCGCGGATGCCAAAGCCGACGCCGACCGGGATGTGCACGTGCTGGCGGATGACGGACAGCATCTGCTGCACGCTGTCGGTGTCCAGCGCGCCGGAGCCGGTCACGCCCTTGAGCGACACGTAATACACATAGCCGCTGGCAATACGTGCCACCTGCTGCATGCGTTCCACGGTGCTGGTGGGGGCCAGCAGGAAGATCTGGTCCATGCCGCGCGCCTGCAGCTTGGCGGCAAATTCCTCGGATTCCTCGGGCGGATAGTCCACCACCAGCACGCCGTCCACGCCGGCGGCTGCCGCATCGTTGATGAAGGCGTCCTGGCCGTGGATCTGGTCGTAGCGCTCCACCGGGTTGGCATAGCCCATCAGCACCACCGGGGTGGTGCTGTCTTTCTGACGGAATTCGGCTACATAGGCCAGCACCTGGGCCAGGCCCACACCATTGGCAATGGCGCGGTCACCGGCTTTCTGGATCACCGGGCCATCGGCCATGGGGTCCGAAAACGGCACGCCCAGCTCGATGATGTCGGCACCGGCGTCCACCATGCCGTGCATCAGCGACGGGGTGATGGCCGCAAAGGGATAGCCGGCAGTGATGAAGGGGATCAGCGCCTGGCGGCCTTCGGATTTCAGTTTTTCGAATGTGGTGGCGGTGCGGCTCATGCTGCAGGCCCTCCCTTGACAGTGTGGCCGCGCATGCTGGGGCGGTCGTAGTAGTCGCCGCCGGTCAGGTCGGCCACGGTGCCGATGTCCTTGTCACCCCGGCCGGACAGGCTGACCAGAATGGACTGGTCGGCGCGCATGGTCTTGGCCAGCTTCATGGCATAGGCCACGGCGTGGCTGGACTCCAGCGCGGGGATGATGCCTTCGGTGCGGCACAGGTAGTGGAAAGCTTCCAGCGCTTCCTGGTCGGTGATGCCCACGTACTGGGCACGGCCCAGCTCCTGCAGCCAGGCGTGCTCGGGGCCGACGCCGGGGTAGTCCAGGCCGGCGCTGATGCTGTGCGTCTCGGTGATCTGGCCGTTTTCGTTCTGCAGGATGAAGGTGCGGTTGCCGTGCAGCACGCCGGAGCTGCCTTTTTGCAGCGAGGCGGAGTGCTTGCCGCTCTCCAGGCCCTCACCGGCCGCTTCGACCCCGATCAGCTTGGTGTGCTCGAAGGGAATGTAGGGGTAGAAGATGCCCATGGCATTGGAGCCGCCGCCCACGCAGGCGACCACGGCATCCGGTTGCTCGGCCGCAATGTGCTGCTGCTTCAGCAGCTCGGGCATCTGCGTGAGGCATTCGGTGCCGATCACGCTCTGGAAGTCGCGCACCATGGCCGGGTAGGGGGCGGGGCCGGCCACCGTGCCGATGATGTAGAAGGTGTTGTCCACATTGGCCACCCAGTCGCGCATGGCTTCGTTCAGCGCGTCCTTCAGGGTCTTGGAGCCAGACTCCACGGGCACCACGGTGGCGCCCAGCAGCTTCATGCGGTAGACATTGGGGCTTTGGCGCTTCACGTCCTCGGCACCCATGTAGACCACGCATTCCAGGCCATAGCGGGCACAGATGGTGGCCGTGGCCACACCGTGCTGACCGGCACCGGTTTCGGCAATGATGCGCGGCTTGCCCATGCGCTTGGCGAGCATGGCCTGGCCGATCACATTGTTGATCTTGTGGGCGCCGGTGTGGTTCAGGTCTTCGCGCTTCAGATAGATCTGGGCGCCGCCCATTTCCTGCGACATGCGGGCTGCATGGTAGACCGGCGAGGGACGGCCGACGAAGTGGGCCAGCTCGTAGCGGAACTCGGCCAGGAAGTCCGGGTCGTTCTGGTACCTGGCGTAGGCCTGGCTCAGCTCTTCGAGGGCATGGGTCAGCGTTTCGCTGGCAAAGCTGCCGCCGTAGGGGCCGAAGTGGCCGCGTGCATCGGGGTAGGAGTATTCAAACATCGGTGAAAGAGGCAAGTTGGGCGTCGGCGGCGCGCACGGCCGCAACGAAGCGTTGGATTTTTCCGGCGTCCTTGATGCCCTTCAGGGGCTTTCCATCAGGCCCTGTGGCCTCGACGCCGGAACTGACATCAACCGCCAGCGAGAGACCCCGCGGGCGTACTTGCAAGATGCCATCGGTCACGTTTGCAGGCGTGAGTCCACCAGACAAAACGAGGTGAGAGGCGACGTTTGGTGGAAGCAGTGACCAATTGAATGTTTGCCCGCCGCCGCCGTAGCCCTCCACGTGGGCGTCCAGCAAAACGGCCTGGGCCTGGGAATATCGTTGGGCATATTCTACGAGGTCGAGCCCCAGAGTGTCCCCGGTGAGGGGAATGCGCGCTGCACGCAGAAAGGGCCGGCGCCCGGCGTCGGTGGCGGCCAGGCAGTCCGCCGGCGATTCATCCCCATGAAACTGCACGGTGGCGCCCGGTATCTGGGTGCATGCAGCTATTACATTGGGAGCGATCTCGTTCACGAACAGCAGCACCGGTGTGACAAAAGGCGGCAGGCGCCGGGCCAGCTCGGCCGCGCGCGCCACCGTTACCGCCCGGGGGCTGGGGGCGTAGAGCACAAAGCCGATGGCGTCCGCACCGGCTTGCACGGCGGCGTCCACATCGGCTTCACGGGTCAGGCCGCAGATCTTGATGCGGGTGCGGGGGGTAGATACAGACATGGCAAATCCCAGGCGTAGCAGCCGTCAAAAGCGCGCGGCCGCTCAGGGCAGCCAGGCAAACGGGGGCGTGTCGGTCGGCAGGCCCCAGCGTGCATCGTAGATGGGACCGAGAAAATACAGTCCGTCGGGCGAAAACGTGGGCGCTGCCACCTCGCGCGAGCGGGCATCCAGCACCTGCTGCACCCATTCCACCGGCTTGGTGCCCTGGCCCACATACAGCAGGCAGCCCATGATGTTGCGGATCATGTGGTGCAAGAAGGCATTGCCTTCGAATTCGAAGTGCCAGTAACCGCAGTCCATCTGCCCGTCGCGCATGGGGGCCTGTCCGGCCGGGCGGTAGCGGATGTCGATGCGGTGCAGGGTCTTGACGGGGGTCTTGGCCTGGCAACCGGCCGCACGAAAGGATGAAAAATCGTGCTCGCCCAGCAGCAGCGCGGCCGCTGCCCGCATGCGTTCGGCGTCCAGCGGCTGAAAGATCCAGCCCACCCGGCCATGGTCCACGCTGGGGCGCACGGGCGACTGCAGCAGCACATAGGCATAGCGGCGGGCCGTGGCGCAGGCGCGGGAATGGAAGCCATCCAGGCCCTCCGGGACCTCGGCGGCCCACTGCACGGCGATGTCCTTGGGCAGAAAGGTGTTGGTGCCACGCACCCAGGAGTTGGGCGCACGCTGCAGCGCGGTGTCGAAATGCACCACCTGCATCAGGCCGTGCACACCGGCATCGGTGCGGCCCGCGCAGATGGTGGATACCTCCTGAGCAGTGAAGCGGCCCAGGGCCGCTTCGAGGTGGTCCTGCACGGTGTTGCCGGACGGTTGACTTTGCCAGCCGTTGTAGGCCTGGCCGTTGTAGGAGACCCCGAGGGCTATGCGCATGGCCGGCCCTCAGGTCCAGCGCCATGCGCCGGCGAAAAACACAGAAACAGCATCAATCGATTTCGGCAAGCAGGTTTTGGGCACGTTCCTTGAGGTCACCGGACGCTTCGGCAATCACTTCCTCGACCAGGGTGCGTGCGCCTTCGCTGTCGCCGATGGCGTGGAATTCGCGGGCCAGGTCCAGCTTGGTGGACAGGGGGTCATCGGCCACCGCAGGGGCTGCGGCAGTGTCCGGGGCCGGGGCATCGCCCAGGTCCAGGTCCAGATCACCCAGGTTCAGCCCCAGGTCGATGTCGGCGGCAGAGACTGCGGCAGGGGTGGGCACGGTGGCGGGTTCGTCGTCCAGCGTGAAGTCCAGCGTCTCCAGCTCCGGTGGTTTCTGGAGCTCGGGTGTTGCGGCAGCAAGCGGCTCCACCACCTGCGCAGGGGCGGCCGGTTCTTCCGGCGTGTCCCAGTCGGGTTCCAGCGCCGCCAGGTCCGGCTCGGACAGCTCGGGCTCGGCCACGGGCGCTGCGGCCTCGGTTGCTTCGGCGCTGGAGGTCGCACCGGGCAGGTCCAGGTTCAGATCCAGGTCGGGCGGCAGGTGCTGGCCCAGTGCCGAGCCAGCGGCTTGCGCCGCGGCCGCGGAGACCGCCGCCGCAGGCGCGGCATGGCTCTTGGCCAGCGCGTCGGCAAAGGCGCTGGTGCTGGGTGCGGTGGGTGCGGGGGCCTCCTGGTACAGAGGGTTGCCGGCGTCCACGGATTGACCCAGTTCCACAATGCGGTCCCAGCTGGGGCCGACGCCATGGGTGAGTGCTTGCACGGCCAGGGCCGTGGCTTCCAGGGCCTTGGCGTTCTGGCGCTTGGCGTGGATTTCGGCCAGCTTCATGTGCACGCCCAGGTGTTCCGGCTGGGTGCGCAGCGCCTCCAGCAGGATTTCCTCGGCCTGCACATCGCGGCCATAGGCCAAGTAGACCTCGGCTTCGGCCACCGGATCGACCGTGTCGTCGCTGTCCAGCTGACTGGGCACTTCGGCCGGGGCCGTGCTGTCGGCTGCGGCGTCCTGGTGGGTGTCGACCTGTTGGCCGCCGCTGTCGGCAAAGAAGGCATCGGGCGGCACGGGGCTGTCGGAAGCCGTGTCGGCTGCGGCATCCTGTGGGGCACGGCGGCGCTGTGCGATGCGCCAGCCCAGCAGGCCCAGCAGCAAGGCCAGTACGCCACCGGCGGCGGGCAGGACCAGCGGGTTGCCGCCGGTCAGCGCGTCCAGCGCACCGGGGGCAGGAGCGGGCACTGGTGCCGGAGCCGCTGCAGCGGTGGGCTGGGGCGTTGCCGCAGCGGCAGCCGCTTCTGTAGCAGCGGGCGCCGTGCTGTCAGGCGCCGTACCTTCGGGGGGGGCCGCCGAGGCTTCGGCGGACGGGGTCTCTGCCGCGGCGGGTGACGGCGTGGTTGCGCTGGCGTCGGCTGTCGCAGCAGCGGCCACCGGGGCTTCCACGGGCAGCGTCACGCCGGGTGTGGCAGCGGCCGCAGGGGCGGCTGCGGCGCTGGCAGCACCAGCGGGGGCTGCTGGCGCGGAGGCCGACGCCACTTTCTGCAGCTCGGACAGATTGCGTTGCAGCTCGCCCACGCGATCGGCCTGGGCGCTGGCCTGCTTGTCCTTGGCCAGCTTTTCCTCGGCCGCGTGCTGGTTCAGCGCGCCCTTGCTCAGCGTCAGCTTGTCGGCGGCTGCGGCGGCGGCGCTGTTGTCCTGCACCTGGGCCTGCACCTGGCCGGAAGAGGCGCGCTCGGCGGCGGCCACCTTGGCTTCCTGGGCCTTGCCGGCGAGGCGGCGGCGGAATTCGTTGAAGTCACGGCTCTGGGCCGCCACGATCTGGCGGGCTTCCTGGGCCGTGGTGGCGGTTGCCTGGTCCTTGCTGGGCATCTGCACCACGCTGCCGGCACGCAGGCGGTTGACGTTGCCGTTGACGAAGGCATTCGGGTTGGCGCGCAGCATGGCCACCAGCATCTGGTCCAGCGAGACGCCGGCGGGGCGCTGGGCATTGGCCAGTTGCCCGGCGGTGTCACCGGCCCGCACGGTCACGCTGCCGCTGCTGGCAGCAGCCTTGGCGGGGGCAGATGCGGGCGCTGCGGCCACGGGGGCGGCACCATCGCTGCTGACGGTCCGCCCGGTGACAGACGCCGGGGCGGGGGCAGGGCGGCTGGCGCTGATCTGCGGGGCGTTCGTGGGCGCCGACGTTGGCGTGGCCTGCGGGGTGGGGGCGGGATCCAGCAGCAGGGTGTAGCTGCGCACCAGATGGCCCGCTGCCCAGTTGGCGTCGATCACCAGGTCCATGAAGGGATCGCTCACCGGGCTGCGGCTGCTGAGCTTGAGCTTGGCCGTGCCGTCAGGCTGGCGCACCACTTCCACCTGCACCTGGCGGGCGGAATTCGAGTATTCCATGCCATGGGCCTTGAACACATCCGGGTTGGCGATGCGGGCCTGCAGGGCATCCAGCTCGGCGGCCGTGGCCTGGGGCACGTCAATTTCGGCGCGCAGCGGTTCGCCGAGTGCGGACTGCACCGCGATGCGACCCAGGGTCAGAGCCGAAGCGTCGGTGGGGGTCAGTGCGGCAGAGGCAAAGGCCGCAGCGGCAAGGGCTGAGAGTTTCCAACGATGCATTGTGCGTGTGGTGTGGTTATGCCGCCGGGCGGCAGTCGTTGATCGCAAAGGGCTCCCGTGGATCCATCCAGTTGGGGCCCACCTGGGCAGCAACGTTGCCGGCAGCGGACCGCAAGGGCCAGGCCCAGATTATGACCAAGGCACGGCATCGCCTCACATCGGTGGGTCTTGTCGGCCTCCCCGGTGGGGATGCATCCAGGGTGCGGGCACCGGGGGACATGACACAGACGCTTTGCCATGGCCAGCCGGTACAGTGTGCGGCAGCGCCGCGCGCGGTGCATGCAGGTGCCGCAGACCGTTGTTTCCATGACACATGCCGCCAGGCCTTCTGTCGTTGCGCCCGGTGTAGCAGGTGCTATGAAAAATGGAGCAGCAACAAAAAAGGGGCCTCAGGCCCCTTTGGTGTCCGTGTCCGGTGGGCCTCAGGCCGCCAGCAGGATGCGCAGCATGCGGCGCAGTGGCTCGGCAGCGCCCCACAGCAGCTGGTCGCCGATCACGAAGGCCGACAGGTACTCCGGACCCATGTTCAGCTTGCGCACGCGGCCCACGGCCACTTCCAGGCCGCCGGTGGTGGCGGCAGGAGTCAGTTCCTTGACGGTCAGCGCGCGTTCGTTGGCGACGAATTTCACCCAGGGGTTGCCGGCCTTGATGAGGGCTTCGATCTCCTCCAGGGGCAGGTCCTTCTTCAGCTTCAGGGTCAGCGCCAGGCTGTGGCAGCGCATGGCGCCGATGCGCACGCACAGGCCATCGACCGGGATGGTGGCGTCGGTGCCAAGGATCTTGTTGACTTCGGCCTGGCCCTTCCACTCTTCCTTGGACTGGCCGTTGGGCAGCTGGGCGTCGATCCAGGGGATCAGGCCGCCAGCCAGCGGGGCGCCGAAGAATTCGGTGGGCACGTCTTCGCGGATGGTCGCAGCCACCTTGCGGTCGATGTCCAGAATGGCGGAAGCCGGCGTGGCCAGCTCATCGGCCACTGCAGCGTGCACCACGCCCATGCCCTTGAGCAGTTCGCGCATGTGGTTGGCGCCGCCGCCCGAGGCAGCCTGGTAGGTCATGGACGACACCCATTCCACCAGACCGGCCTTGAACAGACCGCCCAGGCCCATCAGGAGGATGGAGTTGGTGCAGTTGCCGCCGATCCAGTTCTTGCCGCCGGCCGCCAGCTTGCTCTTGATCAGGTCGTCGTTGACGGGGTCCAGCACGATGACGGCGTTGTCTTCCATGCGCAGCGAGGAGGCGGCATCGATCCAGTGGCCGTTCCAGCCGGCAGCGCGGATCTGGGGGAAGACTTCCTTGGTGTAGTCACCGCCCTGGCAGGTGATGATGATGTCGCACTTGGACAGCTCGGCGATGTCGTTGGCATCCTTGAGCTGGGTGTGCACCGTGGCCATCGCAGGGGCCTTCCCGCCGGCATTGGAGGTGGAGAAGAACACTGGCTCGATCAGCGCGAAGTCGCCTTCGGCCTGCATGCGGTCCATCAGCACGGAGCCGACCATGCCGCGCCAGCCGACCAGACCTACCAATTGCTTGCTCATTTGAAATTGCCCTTTCAGTGGTGAAAACAGTGTGTGCAGACTGTCGTCGCCCGGCTCGTCGGGGCCGGATGAAGGGCGCAAGACGAACCGGGCTGGGTCAGCCTGTAATCGTCTTAATGGTGGTGGAGATGTGTGCGCGCGCAGCCACGCCAGCCAGGGCGGCAGAGGCGATGTTCAGCGAGACGGTGAAGCGGTGGGCGCACATAAGAGTTGCCATTCTAGCCAAGGCACAGCCTTTGGCGACGGCGAAAGTGGAGAATGGATTCGTCGAAATGACGAAAACAGCTACTTATTTTTGACGAATTGCAGTTGGTGCGCACTGCCTGCAGTGGCGCAGCCAGCGAAAAGGCCTTTCCATCCACCTGCATGGCCGGGGTGGAAAGAAAAGCCTGGAGGCCCGCAGCGGTGGCTGCGGGCGCATGGGCTGCTATCAGGCTTGCAGTGCGGCGACCACGGCGTCACCCATTTCGCGGGTGGAGACCTTGGTGGTGCCTTCGCTGTAGATATCGGGCGTGCGCAGACCGTCGGCCAGCACCTTCTGCACAGCGGCTTCGATCTTCTGGGCGGCATCTTCCAGGCCCAGGCTGAAGCGCAGCAGCATGGCGGCGCTCAGGATGGTGGCCAGCGGGTTGGCAATGCCCTTGCCGGCGATGTCGGGGGCCGAGCCGTGGCTGGGTTCGTACAGGCCCTGCTTCTTGTCGTTCAGGCTGGCGGAGGGCAGCATGCCGATGGAGCCGGTCAGCATCGAGGCTTCGTCGGACAGGATGTCGCCGAACATATTGCCGGTCACCACCACGTCAAAGCGCTTGGGTTCCTTGACCAGCTGCATGGCGGCGTTGTCCACGTACATATGGTCTAGCGCCACATCGGGGTACTGCTGGCCCACTTCGGTGACCACATCCTTCCAGAACTGGAAGGTTTCCAGCACATTGGCCTTGTCCACGCTGGTGACCTTCTTGCCGCGCTTGCGGGCGGCCTGGAACGCCACATGGGCGATGCGCTCGATCTCGGGCTTGGAGTAGCGCATGGTGTCGAACGCTTCCTCGGCACCGGGGAAGTGGCCGTCGGTGGCCACGCGGCGGCCGCGCGGCTGGCCGAAGTAGATGTCGCCAGTCAGCTCGCGGATGATCAGGATGTCCAGGCCTGCCACCAGCTCGGGCTTCAGGCTCGAGGCGTGGGTCAGTTCCTTGTAGCAGATGGCCGGGCGGAAGTTGGCAAACAGGCCCATGTGCTTGCGCAGGCCCAGAATGGCCTGCTCGGGGCGCAGATGGCGCTCCAGCGTGTCGTACTTCCAGTCGCCCACGGCGCCGAACAGCACGGCGTCGGATTCCATGGCCAGCTTCAGCGTGGCTTCGGGCAGGGGGTGGCCGTGGGCCGCATAGGCCGCGCCACCGACGGGGGCGGATTGCAGCTCCAGATCCAGGTCCAGCGCGTTCAGCACCTTGACGGCTTCGGCAACGATTTCGGGTCCAATGCCGTCACCCGGCAGTACGGCGATCTTATGGGTCATATCTCTTCCTGATGGTGTGGCTGCGCAGGCCGGGGCTCCCTGCGTGCGCGCCTGTTTTTTAATTGTGGTCGACGAAAACGGGCTCAGCCCTGCACCAGACGGTGGGACAGCCAGGGCTTTTGCGCCAGGCGCTCGGCTTCGAACGCCTTGATCTTGTCGGCGTGGCGCAGGGTCAGGCCGATGTCGTCAAAGCCATTGAGCAGGCAGTACCTGCGGAAGGCGATCACGTCGAAGGGGATTTCCTCGCCCTGGGGACGCACGATGACCTGGCGCTCCAGATCAATGGTCAGCTCGTAGCCGGGGAAGGCCGCCACTTCGTTGAACAGCAGATCGATGGTGGCCGCCGGCAGCACGATGGGCAGCAGACCGTTCTTGAAGCAGTTGTTGAAGAAGATGTCGGCAAAGCTGGGAGCCAAGATGGCGCGGAAGCCGTACTGGTCCAGCGCCCAGGGGGCGTGCTCGCGGCTGGAGCCACAGCCGAAGTTGGCGCGTGCCAGCAGGACGCTGGAGCCCTTGTAGCGCGGCTGGTTCAGCACGAAGTCGGGGTTGGGCTTGCGGGCCGATTCGGGGACGCCGGGCTGGCCGGGCTGGTCCAGGTAGCGCCATTCGTCAAAAGCGTTCACGCCGAAGCCGGTCTTCTTGATCGACTTGAGGAACTGCTTGGGGATGATGGCGTCGGTGTCGACGTTCTCGCGGTCCATGGGGGCCACCAGGCCCTTGTGCACGGTGAATTTTTGCATGGCGGTATCGGTGTGTCGGGGGTCAGCGCGCCGCGCGCTCGATGGCGTTGCCGGCTTTCTGCACGTCCTGGCCAATGCCCTGGACGGTGTTGCAGGCGCCCAGGGTGAAGGCCAGGCCAATCAGGAGGATCGAGATAGAAGGCTTCATGGTGTGGCTCGCGGGGTCGGTGGTATCAGGCGAACTTGCGGATGTCGACGAAGTGGCCGTGGATGGCGGCTGCCGCCGCCATGGCCGGGCTGACCAGGTGGGTGCGGCCCCCGGCGCCCTGGCGGCCTTCGAAGTTGCGGTTGGACGTCGAGGCGCAGCGCTCGCCGGGCTCCAGGCGGTCGGCATTCATCGCCAGGCACATGGAACAGCCGGGTTCACGCCATTCAAAGCCGGCGGCCTTGAAGATCTGGTCCAGGCCTTCGCGTTCGGCCTGTTCCTTGACCAGGCCCGAGCCGGGCACAACCATGGCCAGCTTGATGTTCTTGGCCACTTTCTGGCCCAGCTTCCTCACTACGGCTGCCGCTTCGCGCATGTCTTCGATGCGGCTGTTGGTGCAGGAGCCGATGAACACCTTGTCGACAAAGATGTCGTTCAGCGGCTTGCCGGGTTCCAGGTTCATATAGGTGAGCGCGCGTTCGATGGCACCACGCTTGTTGGCATCCTTTTCCTTGTCGGGATCGGGCACGCGGGCGTCGATGCCCAGCACCATCTCGGGCGAGGTGCCCCAGGTCACCTGCGGCACGATGTCGGGGCCATGCAGTTCCACCACGCGGTCGAACTTGGCATCGGCGTCGGAGTGCAGCGTCTTCCAGTAGGTCACGGCGGCATCCCATTCGGCGCCGGTGGGCGCCAGCGGGCGGCCTTTCACATAGGCAATGGTCTTGTCGTCCACCGCCACCAGACCGGCGCGGGCGCCGCCTTCGATGGCCATGTTGCAGACGGTCATGCGGCCTTCCACGCTCAGGTCGCGGATGGCTTCGCCGGCAAACTCAATGGTGTAGCCCGTGCCGCCGGCGGTGCCGATCTTGCCGATGATGGCCAGCACGATGTCCTTGGCGGTGATGCCGGGAGCGACCTTGCCATTGACCTGCACCAGCATGTTCTTGGCCTTCTTGGCCAGCAGGGTCTGGGTGGCCATCACGTGCTCGACCTCGGAGGTGCCGATGCCATGGGCCAGTGCGCCGAATGCGCCGTGGGTGGAGGTGTGGCTGTCGCCGCAGACCACGGTCATGCCGGGCAGGGTGGCGCCTTGCTCGGGGCCCATCACGTGGACGATGCCCTGGCCCTTGTCCATGAAGGGAAAGAAGGCCGCAGCGCCGAATTCAGCGATGTTGCTGTTCAGGGTGACGATCTGCTCTTTGCTGATCGGGTCTTCAATGCCGTCGTAGCCGCGTTCCCAGCCGGTGGTCGGGGTGTTGTGGTCGGCCGTGGCCACCACCGAGCTGGTGCGCCACAGCGGACGGCCGGCCACGCGCAGACCTTCGAAGGCCTGGGGGCTGGTCACTTCGTGCACCAGGTGGCGATCGATGTAGAGGATGGAGGTGCCGTCTTCTTCGGTATGAATGACGTGCTCGTCAAAAATCTTGTCGTAGAGGGTGCGTCCCATGGTGTTCTCGTGGTCGTTGGGTTTTTTGAAATCGGTGGATTCTAGGGAGTTGCCTGCAAGGCCTGTGGCACTTGCGGGGCGGACCGGCTCAGGTGTTCCACCAGCAGGCGCGCCGTCACCGGCAAGGTGTCGAAGTCGCGGGCGACCAGGCTGAGCATGCGCTGCGCCCAGGCATCGGTCAGCGGCACGGCGCGCAGCTGGCCCACGCCGTGCATCAGCTCGAAGGCGCGGTCCGGAATCAGGCCCACGCCCAGGCCGTTGTCGATCATGCGGCACATGGCATCCAGGCTGGTCACCTGGATGCGCTGGTGCAGCGGTTGGCCCGCGCGGGCAGCGGCGCCGCGCATGGCCAGACTGATGGAGCTGCCGCCATGCAGGCCCACCACGTCCCAGTCCAGCACCTCGTCAAAGGCCACGTTTTCACGTTCGGCCAGCGGGTGGTGGTCGGGGCAGACCAGCACCAGGCGGTCGTTGCGGTAAGGGCGGCTTTGCAATCCGTTGTCGCTGCCGGAGGCCAGCGAGCAGATGCCGATGTCGGCCGTGCCTTCGGCCACGGCGCTGATCACGTCGGGGCTCAGGTGCTCCTGCAGATCGATCTTGATCTGGCTGTGTTCCTTGGCAAAAGCGCCCAGGTCTTCCGGCAGGAACTGCACGATGGCCGAGATGTTGGCGTGCATGCGCACATGGCCGCGCACGCCTTCGGCGTATTCGCTGAGTTCGCCCTGCATGCGCTCCAGCCCGTACAGCACGTTGCGGGCATGGTGCAGCAGGCTTTCGCCGGCAGGGGTGAGGGTGACGCCACGGCTGTGGCGGTAGAGCAGGGCGGTGTCGACCGCAGCTTCCAGGTCGGACAGGCGTTTGCTGACGGCGGAGGCGGCAATGTATTCGCGCTCGGCCGCACGGCCGATGCTGCCCAGTTCGCAGACTGCGACAAACAGCTGCAGCGATGTCAGGTCGATGCGTCGCGCAAAACTGCGCTCGGAATTTCTCATGGTGGGGGAGAGTCGTTTTATCTTCTCGTTTGGAGAAGTGTTGGGGATTTTCCATGGTAAATCACCGCTCAGTCATCGTCAAATGAGATGTCTTGCGTGGCCGGCGGTGCAGGCCGCCTTCGCGGTTGGCGCGGGCTGCGTGGCACGGCGATCCGCCGCTAGCGCCGTGGGGGCGTGGGGGACGGCGGCCTGCGCTGCTTTTTCCAGTGAAATCAAGGCGGTAGGCACAGGGCTGCGTGACATGGGGACGCGCGCAAGGCACTTTCGCACTGCCTTACCAGGGCTAAAGTGCCCGTAGACGGTACCCACGGCGTGTCCCGGGAGCCCGTCAAAGGGGTGCCGAGGAAATGGAGCGTGTGGCGCGCCTGCCACCTGGGAGGAGAGGCGCTGCAGCCGGTGTCACCGCGTGGAAATCGCTTCAGGGCATAAAAAAACGCAGCCCGAAGGCTGCGTTTTCCGTGGTGCGCGCGGTGCGCCGCAATGGCGCAATCGCGTCATGACGCAATGGCGCAATCAGCTGAAGAAGCTCTTGAGCTTGTCGGTCCAGCTGCTGCCGCTGGGCGAATGGCGCGAGCCGCCTTTCTTGAGCGAGTCTTCCAACTCGCGCAGCAGCTTGCGCTGGTGCTCGGTCAGCTTGACGGGGGTTTCCACCACGATGTGGCAGTACAGATCGCCGGGGTAGCTGGAGCGCACGCCCTTGATGCCCTTGCCGCGCAGACGGAACTGCTTGCCGGCCTGGGTGCCTTCGGGGATGTCGATCGCGGCCTTGCCCTGCAGCGTGGGCACCTCGATCTCGCCACCCAGGGCCGCGGTGATGAAGCTCACCGGCACCTGGCAGTGCAAATCGTCACCGTCGCGCTCGAAGATGTCGTGCTTCTTGATGCGGATCTCGATGTACAGATCGCCTGCCGGGCCGCCATTGGTGCCGGGCTCGCCATTGCCGACGCTGCGGATGCGCATGCCGTCGTCGATGCCGGCGGGAATCTTGACTTCCAGCGTCTTCTGCTTCTTGAGCTTTCCCTGGCCGTGGCAGCTGGTGCAGGGCTCGGGAATGATCTTGCCCGTGCCGCGGCAGTGCGGGCAGGTCTGCTGCACGCTGAAAAAGCCCTGGCGCATCTGCACCGAGCCCTGGCCACCGCAGGTGGTACAGGTCTTGGGCTGGGTGCCGGGCTTGGCGCCGCTGCCGTGGCAGGTGTCGCAGCTTTCCCAGCTGGGGATGCGGATCTGGGCGTCCTTGCCCTTGGCCGCTTCTTCCAGCGTGATTTCCATGCCGTAGCTCAGGTCGTTGCCACGGTAGACTTGGCGTCCGCCGCGACCCTGGCCGCCACGGCTCTGGCCGAACATGTCGCCAAAGATGTCGCCAAACGCTTCGGCGAAACCGCCAAAGCCTTCCGCACCGCCGCCCATGCCGCGGTTGGGGTCCACGCCGGCGTGGCCGTACTGGTCATAGGCCGCACGCTTCTGGCCGTCGGAAAGCATCTCGTAGGCCTCTTTGACCTCCTTGAACTTTTCTTCGGCTTCTTTGGCCTGGTCTCCCTGGTTGCGGTCAGGGTGGAACTTCATGGCCAGCTTGCGGTAGGCCTTCTTGATTTCATCGTCCGAGGCGGTCTTGGCAACGCCCAGAACCTCGTAATAGTCGCGTTTGGACATGAGTGGTGGGGTCCTTCAGAACAGGAACGCCGCGCAAGCCCTGAAACCAGGGTCCGGCGCGGCGGCAGGCGGGCCGTGCGGCCGCTCTACTGCATCAAATTACTTTTTGACTTCCTTGACTTCGGCGTCAACGATGTCGTCGTCGCTGGCATTGCTGGAAGCCTGTTGTGCGCCGGCAGCCGATTCGGCACCGGTGGCGCCTGCGGCACCGGCCGCTGCGGCTTGGGCAGCCTGGGCGTCAGCGTACATCTTCTCGCCCAGCTTCTGGCTGGCGGTCATCAGGGCGTTGGTCTTGTCGTCGATCGCGGCCTTGTCGTCACCCTTGAGGGCTTCTTCCAGGTCCTTGATGGCGGCTTCGATCTTTTCCTTCTCGCCGGCGTCCAGTGCGTCACCGTGCTCGGTCAGGCTCTTCTTGACGCTGTGGATGGTGGCTTCACCCTGGTTGCGGGCCTGGATGATTTCCAGCTTCTTCTTGTCTTCGGCTGCGTTCAGTTCCGCATCCTTGACCATCTGCTGGATCTCGTCTTCGGACAGACCGGAGTTGGCCTTGATGGTGATCTTGTTTTCCTTGCCGGACGCCTTGTCCTTGGCCGAGACGTTCAAGATGCCGTTGGCGTCAATGTCGAACGCCACTTCGATCTGGGGAACGCCACGGGCTGCGGGCGGGATGCCTTCCAGGTTGAATTCACCCAGCAGCTTGTTGCCCGAAGCCATCTCGCGCTCGCCTTGGTAGACCTTGATGGTCACGGCCGGCTGGTTGTCGTCGGCGGTGGAGAAGGTCTGGGCGAACTTGGTCGGGATGGTGGTGTTCTTGGTGATCATCTTGGTCATGACACCGCCCAAGGTTTCGATACCCAGGGACAGCGGGGTCACGTCCAGCAGCAGCACGTCGGAACGTTCACCGCCCAGCACCTGGCCTTGCACGGCAGCGCCCACGGCCACGGCTTCGTCAGGGTTCACGTCCTTGCGGGGCTCCTTGCCGAAGAATTCCTTGACCTTTTCCTGCACCTTGGGCATGCGGCTCATGCCGCCGACCAGGATGATGTCGTCGATGTCGGACACGGCAATGCCGGCATCCTTGATGGCGGTGCGGCAAGGGGCGATGGTGCGCTCAATCAGCTCTTCCACCAGGCTTTCCAGCTTGGCGCGGGTCAGCTTGATGTTCAGGTGCTTGGGACCCGAAGCGTCCGCAGTAATGTAGGGCAGGTTGATGTCGGTGGCGGCCGAGCTGGACAGCTCGATCTTGGCCTTTTCGGCTGCTTCCTTCAGGCGCTGCAGGGCCAGCACGTCCTTGGACAGGTCCACACCCTGTTCCTTCTTGAACTCGGCAATGATGTAGTCGATGATGCGCTGGTCGAAGTCTTCGCCGCCCAGGAAGGTGTCGCCGTTGGTCGACAGCACTTCGAACTGCTTTTCGCCGTCCACGTCGGCGATTTCGATGATGGACACGTCGAACGTACCGCCACCCAGGTCATACACGGCGATCTTGCGGTCGCCCTTGCCGGTCTTGTCCAGGCCGAAGGCCAGGGCTGCGGCAGTGGGCTCGTTGATGATGCGCTTGACTTCCAGGCCGGCGATGCGGCCTGCGTCCTTGGTGGCCTGGCGTTGTGCGTCGTTGAAGTAGGCCGGCACGGTGATCACGGCTTCGGTCACGGCTTCGCCCAGGTAATCCTCGGCGGTCTTCTTCATCTTGCGCAGCACTTCTGCGGAGATCTGGGGCGGGGCCAGCTTCTGGTCGCGCACCTGCACCCAGGCGTCGCCGTTGTCGGCCTTGACGATTTCAAAAGGCATCAGGTTGATGTCCTTTTGCACTTCCTTCTCGTCGAACTTGCGGCCGATCAGGCGCTTGGCGGCGTAGATCGTGTTCTTGGGGTTGGTGACGGCCTGGCGCTTGGCCGAAGCACCGACCAGGATTTCGCCGTCTTCTTGGTAGGCGATGATGGACGGCGTGGTGCGGGCACCTTCGCTGTTTTCGATGACCTTGGTGGTGTTGCCTTCCATGATGGCAACGCAGCTGTTGGTCGTGCCCAGGTCAATACCGATGATTTTTCCCATTTTTGAGGCTCCGAATTGGTGAAATATTTGGTGGACTGGTTGGTAGCTAGGGATGTATTCCCGGTCTTCAAGCCAGTAGGGTCTTCTTTTTGCTTACTTGGGGGCGGCCACGGTGACCAGGGCCGGGCGCAGCACGCGGTCGGCAATCAGGTAGCCTTTTTGCAGCACGCTCACAATGGTGTTGGCTTCCTGCTCGGCAGGCACCATGGAGATGGCCTGGTGCTGGTGCGGGTCGAACTTGGCGCCGGCTTCCGGATTGATGGTCACCACCTTGTTGCGCTCCAGCGCGTGGACCAGCTGGCGCAGCGTGGCGTCCGAGCCTTCGCGCAGTTGCTCGGGGGTGGCGTTCTGGATGGCCAGGGCCGCGTCCAGGCTGTCGATCACAGGCAGCAGGCTTTCGGCAAAGCTTTCGATGCCGAACTTGCGGGCCTTGGCGACTTCTTCTTCGGCGCGGCGGCGGGCGTTCTCGGCCTCGGCCTTGGCGCGCAGGAACTGGTCAGCCAGTTCTGCACTCTTGGCTTTCAGCTCGGCCAGCTCCGCCTGCAGACGGTCCATTTCGCCGGCGGCATGGGCGGCCAGCGCGGCCTCCATTTCCTCTGGGGAAGCGTCGGCCGGTAGGGTGTTGGTGTTCTGATCGGACATGGGTGCAGTGGTCAGTGAATGGTGAAGATACCTTCTACCGTGGGGGCGGTGTGCCGGATTTCAAGGGAAAGTTCCCCGGAAAACCAATGTCCCCATTGCGGCAGACGGTTTTTTGCCAGCCGTCACTGTACAGGGAAAACGCCTAAGTCTATAATTGCTCGCTTTGCCTTGCCACACCGCTTCAGGACGCAGCGGGGGGCCTAACCCAAAAGGGAGTTTTCATGCGTCATTACGAAATCATTTTGTTGATCCACCCGGATCAAAGCGAACAAGTTCCAGCCATGCTGGAGCGCTACAAGGGCATGATTGCCGCCGGCGGCGGTAAGGTGCACCGTGAAGAAGACTGGGGCCGTCGTCAGCTGGCCTACATGATCAACAAGCTCGCCAAGGCCCACTACCTGTGCCTGAACATCGAAGCCGACCAGGCTGTGATGGCTGAGCTGGAGCATGCCTTCAAGTTCAACGACGCCGTGCTGCGTCACCTGACGGTTCAAAAGAAGAACGCCGATACGGCTCCTTCTTCGATGATGAAGACCGTCGAGCGTGAAGAAGCCCGCAAGGCCAGCCAAGCTGAACAAGCCTAAGCTGCCCGGTAGTCACTGATCCCTTGGGAGTGGAAAACCACGTTGCCTTGACCGCCTGTATCGCCGAGGTTCAGCCCCTGCGCTACACGCCCGCCGGATTGCCCGCTTTGGACATGCGCCTCGAACACGAGTCGCAGCAACAAGAAGCCGGCAATGCCCGCAAGGTTCAGGCGATGGTGAAGGCGGTGGCCTTCGGTGCGCTGGCAGAGCGTCTCGCCCGCCAGGCACTGGGAAGCAGCTGGAAGTTCCAGGGCTTTCTGGCCACGCCGCGCAACAGCAAGACTGTGGTGCTTCACATCCAAGACATTCAACAAAATTAATTTTCAAGAGGTCCAGCAATGGCCACGTTCAAGAAATTCAACAAAGACAAGCGCCCCAAGCGCAACAACCAGTCGCTGCTGTTCAAGCGCAAGCGCTTCTGCCGCTTCACCGTGGCTGGTGTGGTCGAAATCGACTACAAGGATGTCGACACCCTGCGTGACTTCATCGCCGAAAACGGCAAGATCATCCCCGCACGCCTGACCGGCACGCGCGCCATCTACCAACGTCAGCTGAACACTGCCATCAAGCGCGCTCGCTTCCTGGCCATGCTGCCGTACAGCGACCAGCACAAGATCTAAGGAGCACGAACCATGCAAATCATTCTGCTCGACAAGGTTGTGAACCTGGGTAACCTGGGTGAAATCGTCAAGGTCAAGGACGGTTACGCACGTAACTTCCTGATCCCCGCTGGCCGCGCTCGTCGCGCTACCGAAGCAGCCAAGGCTGAATTCGAAGCCAAGCGCGCTGAACTGGAAAAGGCAGCTGCTGAAAAGCTGGCTGCTGCCCAGGCTTCCGGCGAAAAGCTGAACGGCACGACCGTGAAGCTGTCGCAAAAGGCTGGCGTGGATGGCCGTCTGTTTGGTTCCGTGACCAACGCCGACATCGCTGAAGCCCTGAAGGCCCAAGGCTTTGACGTGGTCAAGTCCCAAGTGCGCATGCCCAACGGTCCCATCAAGACCGTGTCTGCTTCCACCGTGGAAGTGGCTCTGCACACCGACGTTGTCGTGGAAGTGAGCGTGGAAGTGGCTGGCGACCACGCCTAAGCTTTCGCGGATCTTTTCGATCTGTCACCAAAAGCCGCCTTTGGGCGGCTTTTGTGTTTTCTGCGGCCCAGCCGGGTCGCCTGGAAACTTCCTGCACCAGGGCCGGCGATGCCGGGCCTGCTGTGCGCAGGCAGCGCCTGATGGGGCTGCTGCGGTGTGCCACGCTGCTGCGCCTGGGGCGAGCAGTGTGGTGCGCATGACCCTTGTCACCCGCCTGCGCGGGATGACTCTCCGTGACGCGGCGCTGCCATGGCGCTACGATCAAGGGCTTGATTGTTTGGGAACCCCATGTCTTCTGTGATGCCCCCCCTGGATACCGATGATGTTTTTGGCGCCCCTGCCGGTTCGGGCGTGGCGGACCAGCAGGTGGCGCAGCTGCGGGTGCCCCCGCACTCGCTGGAGTCCGAATCCTCGGTGCTGGGCGGCCTGCTGCTGGACAACAACGCCTGGGACCGCGTGGGTGACCTGCTCAAGGACAATGACTTCTACCGCCACGAGCACCAGCTGATCTTTGAAGCCATCGGCAAGATGATCAACGCCTCCAAGCCGGCGGACGTGATCACGGTGTACGAGCACCTGCAGGGCATGGGCAAGGCCGAGGAAATCGGCGGTCTGCTGTATCTGAACCAGCTGGCCCAGTACGTGCCCAGTGCCACCAACATCCGCCGCTACGCGGAAATCGTGCGCGAGCGCGCCATCCTGCGCAAGCTGGTGACGGCCAGCGACGAGATTGCCACCAACGCCTTCAATCCCCAGGGCAAGCCCGTGGAGCGGGTGCTGGATGAGGCCGAGCAGAAGATCTTTGCCATTGGCGAAGAAGGCTCGCGCATGAAGCAGGGTTTCCAGTCGCTGGACACCTTGGTCGTGAACCTGCTGGACCAGGTGCAGGAGATGGCTGACAACCCCATGGACGTGACCGGCGTGCCCACGGGCTTCGCTGATCTGGACCGTATGACATCGGGTCTGCAGGCCGGCGACATGGTGGTGCTGGCGGCGCGTCCTTCCATGGGCAAGACCTCGTTCGCGGTGAACATTGCCGAGCATGTGGCACTGAACGAAGGCCTGCCGGTCGCCATCTTCTCCATGGAAATGGGGGCCGCCCAGCTGGCGGTGCGTATCGTGGGCTCTATCGGCAAGGTGAACCAGGGCAATCTGCGCACCGGCAAGCTGACCGATGAAGAGTGGCCGCGCCTGACCGAAGCCATCGAGCGCCTGCGCACGGTGAGCCTGCACATTGACGAAACCCCGGGTCTGACCCCGTCCGAGCTGCGTGCCAACGCCCGCCGCCTGGCGCGCCAGTGCGGCAAGCTGGGTCTGATCGTGGTGGACTACTTGCAGCTGATGAGCGGCTCCGGAGCGGGCAGTGCCGACAACCGCGCCACCGAGCTGGGGGAAATCTCCCGGGGCCTGAAGATGCTGGCCAAGGAGTTGCAATGCCCGGTGATTGCGCTGTCGCAGCTGAACCGTTCGGTGGAGCAGCGCACCGACAAGCGCCCCATGATGTCCGACCTGCGTGAATCGGGCGCCATCGAGCAGGATGCGGACATCATCATGTTCATCTACCGCGACGACTACTACAACAAGGACAGCAAGGAGCCGAACATTGCGGAGGTCATCATCGGCAAGCAGCGTAACGGCCCCACGGGCACGGTGAAGCTCTTCTTCCAGAAGAACCAGACCCGCTTCGAAAACCTGGCCATGGACTACAGCACCAGCAGCGACTACTGAGGCCGCAGCCGTCCGTACCCGGACCCTGTCCATGAAAAAAGGCCTTGCCGATTGGCAAGGCCTTTTTGTTGCAGTCGGTGCAGTAGCGTTCAGCCCTGCTTTTTTCTATGCATACCCCTGGTGGACTACGGCGGGGTATTCATAGATATGGGTCGGCGGGTTTTGTTCCGGCCGTCCGATGCGCAGCCTAGCTGCGCAGCACCTGGATCAGCAGGCCGATCACCACCACGCCAAGCACGCCGCAGGCCCAGGCCAGGCGGGTGGCACCGGTGCGCAGCAGGCCCACGGTCTGCACGATCTGGGACTGCTGCTCGGCCATCTGCTCGATCAGCTGGGCGGAGGCGTGCTGGGCCTGTTCCAGCTGGGCCACGCGGGCTTCCAGCTGGGCCACATGCTGCAGTGCCAGCTCGCCCGCATTCTGGGCGGGCAGGGCGATGCCGGCCGGTGCGCTGGGCGCTACGGCGGCATCACCGCCGCCTTCGGCCGGTGACTTGTTCAGCAGCCCCTTGGCGGCCTTGAGCACATGGGGCGCTGCCTGGATGACATCGCCCCAGGGCACCAGCTTTAACGCGGAAACCCAACCGATGGCCATGGCTTACAACACCTCGCTGGCAAAATCCGCCAGGCGCGAGCGTTCGCCGCGCGCCAGCTGGATGTGGCCGCTGTGCGGCCAGCCCTTGAAGCGGTCCACGGCAAACGTCAGACCGGATGAGCCTTCCGTCAGGTAGGGGGTGTCGATCTGTGCCAGATTGCCCATGCAGATGATCTTGGTGCCGGGGCCGGCACGGGTGATCAGGGTCTTCATCTGCTTGGGCGTCAGGTTCTGCGCCTCGTCGATGATGACGTACTTGTTCAGGAAGGTACGGCCACGCATGAAGTTCATGCTCTTGATCTTGATACGGCTGCGGATCAGCTCGTTGGTGGCCGCGCGGCCCCATTCGCCGGGGTTACCGCCGTCGCCCTTGGCCAGGAACTCCAGATTGTCGTCCAGGGCGCCCATCCAGGGGCCCATCTTCTCTTCCTCGGTGCCGGGCAGGAAGCCGATGTCCTCGCCCACGCTCACCGTGGCGCGGGTCATGATGATCTCGGTGTAGCGGCGCTCGTCCAGCACTTGCGTGAGGCCGGCGGCCAGGGCCATCAGCGTCTTGCCGGTGCCGGCGGTGCCGGTGAGGGTGACAAAGTCCACCTCAGGGTCCATCAGCAGATTCATGGCGAAGTTCTGCTCGCGGTTGCGGGTGTTCACGCCCCAGACGGTGTGCTTGCTGCTGCCGTAGTCCTTGAGTGTCTCCAGCACGGCCGTCTTGTCGCGGATCTCGACCACGCGCGCATACAGGCTGGGCGCGCCCGGGGCTTCGTAGTAGACGAACTGGTTGATCATCAGCTGCTGCGCAAAGCTGCCGGTGATGCGGTAGAAGTTGCGGCCGCTTTCCTGCCAGCTTTCCACCTGCTTGCCGCCCTTGTCCCAGAAGTCGGCGGGCAGGGCCAGGGCGCCGGAGTACAGCAGATCGCCATCGTCCAGGGCCTTGTCGTTCTGGTAGTCCTCGGCCGGCAGGCCCAGTGCGCGCGCCTTGACGCGCATATTGATGTCCTTGGACACCAGCACCACTTCCTGCTGGCCTTTCTTGTGGCTGCGCAGGGCTTCGACCACGCCCAGGATCTGGTTGTCGGCCTTGCCTTGCGGCAGGCTGGTGGGCAGCTGGTAGTCCAGCGGTTCGGTCTGGAAGTACAGGTGGCCGGTGCTGCCCTTGTTGCCCGTGGCATCCAGGCGCAGGCCGGAGCCCAGGTCGGCGTTTTCCTGTGCGGCGACCAGGGCATCCAGGGTGCGGCTGACCTGGCGGCCGTTGCGGGCCACTTCGGTCATGCCCTTCTTGTGGGCATCCAGCTCTTCCAGCACCACCATGGGCAGGAAGATGTCGTGTTCCTGGAAGCGGAACAGGCTGCTGGGGTCGTGCAGCAGCACATTGGTGTCCAGCACAAACAGCGTGCTCTGGCCCACGCGCTGCTTCTTGCTGGTGCGGGCGGGGGTGTCGGTCGTTGCGGTGCTGGTCGCTGCCTTGCGCGTACCGCGCCTGGCCTCTGGGGCTGCGGCCGGTTCGGCGGTTGCCCGGACGGGGCTGGAGGGGGCTACAGGCTTGGCTGCGGGGGCGGCTGGCGTGACCGGTGCGGTCGGGGCCGGGCTCAGCAGCGCGGCGCGCTGGCGGGCCAGGCTCTGGGCGGCTGCAGCGGTCGCGTTGCTGACCTGGGGGTTGTGGTTCTGAGGGGATGCCTTGGCGCTGCTCTTGCGCGCTCGGGCGGGGGCAGCAGGCGCGGCCTGCATGGGCGCGGCGGGCTGGATGGCGTCGTCATCGGCCACTTCTGCGAGGGCGGCTGCCGCACGCTTTGTGGTGCGCAGCGGCGCATCAAAGGCTTCCTTGGCGAGCCGGGAGGCGCGGCGAGTCGGTGCGGGAGGCAGGGGCATGGTGTTCAGGCCTTGTTTTCAGGGCTAGAAAAGCACAAAGCCGCCGGATCGCTGACCCAAGCGGCTTTGGTAGGGAGGAAAGAAATGCAGGGCACACAGCTCAAACGCATGGGCCCATTATGCACATCTGGCGGCCCAGATCGGCCGCCGGAATGCCAGTGGATCAAGCGGCCTTTTTGATGGCTGCTTTGAGGCCCTTGACGGCCTTGAGGACTTCGTCCACGTGGCCGGGGACCTTCAGGCCGCGCCACTCCTGCACCAGCAGGCCGTCGGGGCCGACCAGGAAGGTGGAGCGCTCGATGCCCTTGACCTTTTTGCCGTACATGATCTTGTTCTTGACCACGCCGAACATGTGGCACATTTTTTCTTCGGTGTCGGCGATCAGCTCGAACGGCAGCTCAAGCTTTTCCTTGAAGTCATCATGGGACTTCATGTTGTCGCGCGACACGCCAAACACCGCGGCGCCGGCCTTCTCGAAATCCTTGTACTTATCGCGGAACTGCATTGCTTCCGTGGTACAACCAGGCGTATTGTCCTTGGGGTAGAAATACAGGATCAGGATCTGGCCCGTATGGGAAGTGTTGGATACCTTGATCCCACCGGTTGCGTTGGCTTCAAATTCAGGAAGGGGTTTGTTGACAACGATCGCCATGCGCTTCTATCTCTCGGATGTGGACGTTAAAAAGCCGAGGGTATGGGTGTGCTGCTTTGAACTCGGTAAGCCCCCGACCGCAACCTGCGATTTTACCCTGATTCGCTTCAAAAAGGGAATCCGCTCAGGAGCCTACTCCACGAGTAGGGCTGCGAGCACCGGCCGGCCTTCTTGTGACAAAACGTTATAGGTACGGCAGGCAGCCGGAGTGCCCATGGTTTCCACGCCGATGCGCTTGGCCGTCAGCGGGGCCAGCCAGGCGGGCGGCACAAAACGCAGCTTGGCGCCGCTGCCAAAGATCACCACCTCCACCGGCTGTTCGGCCAGCAGCGCAAAGTGCTCGGCCGTCAGGTCTTCGAAACGGGTGCAGTTCCAGGCCTGCAGCAGGCCGTTGGAGCCCACCAACATGCTGCTGGTGAACTGCACCTGGTCCACGGCCAGCCAGCCGCTGCCGTGGCCGGTGAGTGTCAGGGTGTCGGATTTGTCGGGCTGGAATTTCATGGGTCGGCGCTCCTTCTGCGTTCAAGATGCCACACCGTCCCAACGGGCGCAGCCACATTCCGCACCCGCATGGGGCATACGCGCGGAACTGTGGTCAAATTATAGGTTTCACCGAGGCGCGGGCGCGCCTTGGCGCCAACCAGCCCTTCGGAATCCTCCCCATGAAGACCGTCCAGAAATCTGCCAAGTTAGCCAACGTCTGCTATGACATCCGCGGGCCGATCATGGACGCGGCGAAGAAGGTGGAGGAAGACGGCCAGAAGATCATCAAGCTCAACATCGGCAATCTGGCGGTGTTCGGCTTCGATGCGCCGGAAGAGGTCCAGCAGGACATGATTCGCAACCTGCCCAATTCGGCCGGCTATTCGGACAGCAAAGGTATCTTCGCCGCCCGCAAGGCCGTGATGCACGAAACCCAGCGCCAGGGCATCAAGGGAGTCACGCTGGATGACATCTACCTGGGCAACGGCGCCTCCGAGCTGATCAGCATGGCCACCAATGCCTTGCTGGACAACGGCGACGAGATGCTGCTGCCGGCCCCCGACTATCCGCTGTGGACTGCCGCGACCAGCCTGTCGGGCGGCACGCCGGTGCACTACATGTGCGATGAGAGCAATGGCTGGATGCCCGACATGGCCGACATCCGCGCCAAGATCACGCCGCGCACCAAGGGCATTGTGGTCATCAACCCCAACAACCCCACGGGCGCGCTGTACTCCAAGGAACTGCTGCTCGAGATCGTGGCACTGGCCCGCGAGCACGGCCTGGTGATCTTTGCCGACGAGGTCTACGACAAGGTGCTGTACGACGATGCCGTGCACACCCCCCTGGCCGGACTGTCCACCGATGTGCTGACGCTGACCTTCAACTCCCTGTCCAAGGCCTACCGCAGCTGCGGCTACCGTGCGGGCTGGATGGTGGTCTCGGGCGACAAGAAGCCCGCCAAGGACTACATCGAAGGCCTGAACATGTTGTCCAACATGCGCCTGTGCGCCAACGTGCCCGGGCAGTGGGCCGTGCAGACGGCACTGGGCGGCCACCAGGGCATTGACGCGCTGGTGAAGGAGGGCGGCCGCCTGCGCGTGCAGCGCGATCTGGCCTGGGAGCTGATCAATGCGATTCCGGGCGTGAGCTGCGTCAAGCCCCAGGGCGCGCTGTACATGTTCCCGCGCCTGGACCCCGCGGTCTATCCCATCCAGGACGACCAGGAGTTCTTCCTTGAAGCGCTGCAGGAAACCAAGGTCATGCTGGTGCAGGGCACGGGCTTCAACTGGCCCCACCCCGACCATTTCCGCATCGTCTTTCTGCCGCACGACGCCGACCTGCGCGAAGCCATCAACCGCCTGGCTGCCTTCCTGGCCAAGTACCGCCAGCGCCACGGCACCGACAAGCTCGCGCTGGTCAAGCCGGGCAAGCCCAGCAAGGCTGTGGCATAAATTTTTTTATAGCTGTATGCGTAGTTCCAGTAAGCGCTGCAGTCCCTTTTGACTGGTAATCGTTAGACCTTATGAAACCGATCCAAGTAGGCCTGTTGGGCATTGGCACCGTGGGCAGCGGCACTTTCAACGTGCTGCAGCGCAACCAGGAAGAGATCCGCCGTCGCGCGGGTCGTGGCATTGAGATTGCCATGGTGGCCGACTTGGATACCACGCGCGCCAAGGCCGTGGTGGGCGACGCTGCCAAGGTGGTGGGCGATGCGCGCGAGATCATCGCCAACCCCGACATCGACGTGGTGGTGGAGCTGATCGGTGGCTACGGCATTGCCAAGGCCCTGGTACTGGAAGCGATTGCGGCCGGCAAGCATGTGGTCACCGCCAACAAGGCGCTGCTGGCCGTGCATGGCACGGAAATCTTCAAGGCGGCGGCCGAAAAGGGCGTGATGGTGGCCTATGAAGCGGCCGTGGCCGGTGGCATCCCCATCATCAAGGCGCTGCGCGAAGGCTTGACCGCCAACTCCATCCAGTGGGTGGCGGGCATCATCAACGGCACGACCAACTTCATCCTGTCCGAAATGCGTGACAAGGGCCTGGACTTCGATGTGGTGCTGAAGGAGGCGCAACGCCTGGGCTATGCCGAAGCCGACCCCACCTTCGACATCGAGGGCGTGGATGCGGCCCACAAGGCCACCCTGATGAGCGCGATTGCCTTCGGCATCCCCGTGCAGTTCGACAAGGCCTATGTGGAAGGCATCACCAAGCTGTCTTCGGCCGACATCAAGTACGCCGAGCAACTGGGCTACCGCATCAAGCTGCTGGGCATCACCAAGCGCACGGACAAGGGCATCGAGCTGCGCGTGCACCCCAGCCTGATCCCGGCCAAGCGCCTGATCGCCAATGTGGAAGGCCCCATGAACGCCGTGGTGGTGAACGGCGATGCCGTCGGCACCACGCTGTACTACGGCAAGGGCGCGGGCTCCGAGCCCACGGCTTCCGCCGTGGTGGCCGACCTGGTGGACATCGCCCGCATGGACGGCTCCGACCCCGCCCACCGCGTGCCGGCCCTGGCCTTCCAGAGCAGCACGCTGGCCGCCGCCGGCAGCGAACTGCCGGTGCTGCCCATGGCCGATGTGGTCACCAGCTACTACCTGCGCATCCGCGTGGCCGACGAAGCCGGAGTCCTGGCCAAGATCACCACGCTGCTGGCCAACACCGGCATCAGCATCGATGCCGTGCTGCAGCGGGAAGCCGATGAAGTGGGTGGCGAAGGGTCGACCCAGACCGATCTGATCATCCTGACGCACGACACGCGCGAAGGCGACATGGACAAGGCGCTGGCCGAAATCCAGGGCCTGCCCACCGTGCTGGCCCCGATCACCCGCATCCGCAAGGAAGAGTTGAACTGATTCTCCCCGTGAGCGGCTGCGCCGCCGCCCCCGTGCCGGCTGTGCCGCAGGGGGCTGGCGCTTTCGCTGCGGGGCGCCCCGGCCCGGCGCTCCTGGGCCGGGCCCAGCCTGTTTTCCGGTAGCGCCCGGCGCTACCGACCTCTGACAAGGAAGCACCATGCTTTATCTGTCCACCCGCGGTCACGCCGACCGCAAACGCTTTTGCGACATCCTGCTGGAAGGCCTGGCTCCCGATGGCGGCCTGTACCTGCCAGTGCAGTACCCCCAGATCGACGATGCCAAGCTGACCCAGCTGCGCACCACGCTGGCCACCCAGGGCTATGCCGCGCTGGCGTTCGAGATTCTGTCGCTGTACATCGACGACATTCCGGCCGACGATCTGCGCGCCCTGTGCGCCAAGACCTATACGAAGGAAGTCTTCGGCACCGAGGCCATCGTGCCGGTGCGCCAGCTGGACGGCGTGCTGCACATCGAAGCCCTGTCCAACGGCCCCACGCTGGCCTTCAAGGACATGGCCATGCAGCTGCTGGGCAATCTGTTCGAGTACGAACTGGCCCGCCGCGGTGAAGAGCTGAACATTCTGGGCGCCACCAGCGGTGACACCGGCAGCGCGGCCGAATACGCCATGCGCGGCAAGCAGGGCGTGCGCGTCTTCATGACCAGCCCCCATGGCCGCATGAGCCCTTTCCAGCAGGCGCAGATGTTCAGCCTGCAGGATGCCAACATCCACAACATCGCCATCGAAGGCGTGTTCGACGACTGCCAGGACATCGTCAAGGCGGTCTCCAACGACCACGCCTTCAAGGCCAAGTACAAGATCGGCACCGTCAACTCCATCAACTGGGCCCGTCTGCTGGCCCAGGTGGTGTACTACTTCGCGGGCTATCTGCAGGCCACGCGCAGCAACAGCGAGCAGGTGAGCTTCACCGTGCCCAGCGGCAACTTCGGCAACATCTGCGCCGGCCATGTGGCACGCCAGATGGGCCTGCCGATCGCCAAGCTGGTGGTGGCCACGAATGAGAACGATGTGCTGGACGAGTTCTTCCGTACCGGCGTCTACCAGGTGCGTGGCGCGGCCAACACCTATGAGACCTCCAGCCCCTCGATGGACATCTCCAAGGCCAGCAACTTCGAGCGCTTTGTGTTCGACCTGGTCGGCCGCGATGGCGCGCGCACCAAACAGCTGTTCGCCGAAGGCGTGGCCAAGGCCGGCAAGTTCGATTTGAGCGCGGATGCGGCCTTCCAGGGCGCCAAGGCCAAGTATGGCTTCGAGAGCGGCAAGAGCACCCATGCCGACCGCCTGGCTACGATCAAGGACACCTTCGAGCGCTTTGGCCAGATGATCGACACCCACACCGCCGACGGCGTGAAGGTGGCGCGCGAGCACCTGGGGGCCGAGCCCATGATCGTGCTGGAAACCGCCTTGCCCATCAAGTTTGCGGAGACCATCGAAGAGGCGCTGGGCCGTCTGCCCGACCGTCCTGCCAAGTTCGACGGCATCGAAGACCTGCCCAAGCGCGTGGTGGTGATGGCTGCCGATGTGGACCAGGTCAAGGCTTTTATCACCGAACACTGCAAGTAACACTGTGCAGCGTTAAGCTTGAAAAGCACCTGGAGCCTGGCTGCAGGTGCTTTTTTCTTCTGGATTCAGAATGCGATCCAGCGCAATCCCATATTGCGCCGGTAGCTATCAAAACCGATACTCACCACCATGAAGGCCATTGGCTTTGTCGCCTACTCCGGCGCCGGCAAGACCACGCTGCTGGAACGCATCATTGCCGAGCTGCGCGCGCGTGGGCAGACGGTGTCCAGCGTCAAGCATGCCCACCATGATGTGGACATCGACATCCCCGGCAAGGACAGCTGGCGCCATCGCCAGGCCGGCGCCCAGGAGGTGCTGCTGGTCTGCGACCGGCGCCTGGCCCTGGTGCGCGAATTCGGCGAGACGCGGGATCTGGATGTGCACGCCATGCTGGCCGAGCTGGACCCGCGCGTGGACTGGGTGCTGGTGGAAGGCTTCAAGCAGGGCGACCTGCCCAAGATCGAGCTGTGGCGCCAGCCGGAGCCCGGCAGCAAACCGCGTGCGCTGCGCTTTCCGCAGGACCCGCAGGTGCTGGCGCTGGCCACCGACGACCCGGCCGCCTTGCCCCAGCAACCACCGGCCGGCGTGGCGCTGCTGGACCTGAACCAGCCTACGGCCATCGTGGACTGGATGCTGGCGCATGCCGGCCGTTTGGAATACCGGGCTGCGGCCCAAGGAAGCACTGCATGCAGTCCCCGACTTTGACCTCCCTTGACGACGCACTGGCTGCGGTGCTGGCCCAGGCCCAGCGCCTGGATGGCCCGGAATCGGTCGATCTGTTCAGTGCCGACGGCCGGGTGCTGTGGTCGGATTGCGTATCCGCCCTGCAGGTGCCGCCGCAGGACAACTCGGCCATGGACGGATACGCCGTGCGCCTGGCCGATGTGCCCACGCCCGGCACGGTGCTGCCGGTGAGCCAGCGCATTCCTGCCGGCCACGTGGGCACCGATCTGCTGTCCGGCACGGCCGCGCGCATCTTCACCGGGGCCCCCGTGCCGCCGGGAGCGGACTGCGTGCTGATGCAGGAAGACTGCGAAGCCCTGGAGAACGCCGATGGCAGTGTCAGCGTGCGCATCCAGGCGGTGCCCAGGCCGGGCCAGCACATCCGCCGTGCGGGCGAGGACATTGCCCTGGGCGGCACCATCCTGGCCGCCGGCACGCGGCTGACGCCACCGGCCCTGGGCCTGGCCGCCAGCATCGGTCTGGCGCAGCTGCCCGTGGCCCGCAGGCCGCGCGTGGCCCTGTTTTCCACCGGCGACGAACTGGTGCTGCCCGGCACCGTGGCGCCGCAGGACATGCCGCCCGGCAGCATCTACAACAGCAACCGCTACTTTCTGCGCGCGTTGCTGCAGCGCCTGGGTTGCGAGGTGGTGGACGGCGGCATCCTGCCGGACGACCGCGCACAGACCGTGCAGGCCCTGCACACCGCGGCCCAGGACTGCGACCTGATCCTGACCAGTGCCGGTGTCTCCGTGGGCGAGGAAGACCATGTGAAGCCCGCCGTGGAGCAACTGGGCGAGCTGGGCCTGTGGAAAATCGCCATGAAGCCCGGCAAGCCGTTTGCCTATGGCAAGGTCGGTCGTGCCGATGGCGGGTGTGCCCACTTCATGGGCCTGCCGGGCAACCCGGTCTCCAGCTTCATGACCTTTCTGGTGCTGGTGCGACCGTTTGTGCTGCGCCTGCAGGGCATGCAGGAGGTGGAACCCCGCGCGGTGGAGGCCGTGGCCCATTTCGATCTACCCAAGGCCGACAAGCGCCGCGAATTCCTGCGCGTGCGCCACGACGGCCAGGGCGGGCTGGAGATCTTCCGCAACCAGAGCTCGGGCGTGCTGACCAGCGCCGTCTGGGGCGATGGCGTGGTGGACAACCCGCCGCAGACCACGATTGCACGCGGTGACCGCGTGCGCTTCATTCCGTTCGCGGAATGGTTCTGAGGACAATTCCATGAATATCACCGTGCGCTACTTTGCGTCCATCCGCGAAGCCATGGGCAGCGGCAGCGAAGCGCTGGACACCGCTGCCGCCACCGTGGGCGCGCTGCGCGACGAACTGATGGCCCGCGGCCCCGCCGCCGCCCAGGCCCTGGCCCATGGCAAGGCCGTGCGCATGGCCTTGAACCAGGACATGTGCAGCGCCGATGCACCACTGAAAGCCGGCGATGAAGTGGCTTTCTTCCCGCCGGTGACCGGCGGTTGAGAGCTTGCACATGAGCGAGACCCCCAAGGACGTGGACGCCGCCATCAGCGCCCGCACGCGGCTGGCCCTGAGCGAAGCCAAGGCACGCGGCGTGCAGCTGGGCAAGGCCGGTGCCGACAACATCCGCGCCACCGTGGAAAAGCGCAAAAGCGCGGCCGATGCCTTTGCCCGGCAGCATGCGGCCCTGTTTGCCGAGCTGGTGGCCCAGGGCCTGACCCACCGGAAGATGGCCGAGGTGCTGAACGAGCGCGGCATTGCCGCCGCCAAGGGCGGCCCCTGGACCCATGGGCAGGTGCAGCGCATTCTGAACCGCTATGCCGACTGGGCGGCGGAGTCCGGCGCGAAGTAAGGCACGCGGGGAGGGCGCGCGGGAGCCGGCGCCTGCTGCTGCAGCTTTCGCGGTGGGGCTCTACAATCTGCGTTCCAGGTGCCAAGGGGGCGCCTGCCCGCACAAGAGGCTCTCACCCCTGTTTTGACGCATTGCATGTTCTGACAGACATGGTTGCCGTACGGGCCCAGCGCGGGGGGCTGTGCATGCAACCTGGAGCCCTGTCATGACAGTTTCTCTTCTGCTTTCCTCCCAGGCGCGGCGCGCGCGGGTGCAGGACTACAAGCAAATTTTCCCTCCTTTGGGCATTTATGCCGTGCGCTGCGAAGCCGCAGGGCTGCTGTGCCTGGGCGCCAGCCGCAATGTGGATGGCACGCTCAACCGCTTGCGGTTTGAGCTGGCCCACGGCACCGCGCGCGATGCCGCACTGGCCCAGGCCTGGGCCCGCCATGGCGAAGCGGCGTTTTCCTTTGCGGTGCTGGACCGTGTGAAAGAGCGCGCCGATCCGGATTTTGATTACGAGGCCGAACTGCAGGCCTTGCTGGCGCTGTGGCAGGGCGAGCTGCAGGCCGCTGCGTGCGCCCCTGGAGGCCAGCCATGAGCGCGGCCGCACTGTACTTTGGAGCTGCCTTGCATCGTGCCCATGCCGTGCTGCAACAGCGCCTAGATGAACGCCTGGGCGACTGGCATGGGCTGAGTCTGGGGGGCTACCACCTGCTGCAGGCCCTGGAGGCCACCCCGGGTCTGGCCCTGCCGGCCTTGGCCCGCGCACTGCTGCAGCCCATGGTGCCCACACTGCGCCAGGTGCTGCCCATGGAGAAGACCGGTCTGCTCGAGCGTGTGGACGGACGGGTGCGGCTGCGCCCGGCGGGCCGCCAGTTGCTGGTGGAGGCGCGACAGACGGTGGAAGCCGCCTATGCCCGCGCCTTGCAGGCCCCGGGCGTGGAGGCCGACCGTGTCGCGGTCTGCCTGCCGCTGCTGGAGCAACTGGCCCTTGCGGTGCGGGGGATGCGATGACGATGCGGGACATGGCGCCGCACACGCTGGCGGAGCAGGCCCTGGTGGACGAACTCAAGGTGCGTGCCCGTGTGCGGCTGAACCGGGCGCGCCGCGAAGGGCTGGCCGGTGCGGAGCGCTTGCGCGATGCCTTGCACGAGGTGGCCCGCGGGCAGGGCTTTACCGACTGGGAGCACGCACGCCGCGTGCTGTCCGGCCTGGCCTTGCCCGGGGATGACATGGGCAGCTTCTGGCATGCGCCGCGTACCGGAATGCTGCTGAACCTCTGGTTCAGCAGCTATGTGCAGGCACAGGCCGTGCTGCAGCAGCTGGGCGAAGGCTTTTTGCTGCCTTACCGGCGCCAGTGCTTCATTGTGCAGGCGCCTTTCATCGAGGCGCTGGGCGTGAATCCGGCCGATCCCGGCTGGGCTGCAGCCGGGCACGATCTGGTGGCAGCCTATGGCACGCCGGTCTGGCGGGGGCTGGCGTGGCAGCGTCTGCGCGCCTCCGTGGGAACAGGGTGAGCCGCGCCAGGGCAGCCTTGGGCCGCCCTCCGGGCTGCAGCCCGTGCCGGATCGCTCAGGCGGCGGCCACCGGGGGCGGCAGCTGCGGTGCACGCCATTCCAGCAGCTCGGCCAGGCGCTGCACCACCCAGCCGGCCTCGGCAGGGCTGACCACCGAGCCTTCGTCGCTCAGGCCCGCGTGAAAGCCCAGCAGCACGCCTTCCTCGCTGGAATTGCCGCTGTAGTACAGCGTCTGCGCCTGCTCCACCAGGTGGCAGGCCAGGTCTTCGCACAACTCGTAGCGGGCCACCACTTCGGCGATGGGCGTCTTGAGCACGCCGGCGCGGCTGCGGAACAGCGCGGCAAAGCTGTCGGGGGGCTGGATTTGGCTGGTGTCGTCCATGGCAATCGGAATCCAGGGCTCAATCGGGTTCGAACAGGCGCTCAAAGCGCACCAGATCCTCGGCCAGCTCGCAGGTCACCAGCTGGCCCTGCTTGCCGTCGCTCTTGCGCTGGGCCGAAAACAGCGTGGCCTTGCCGCGGAAGCCGTAGTCGGGCAGGTGGATCAGCGTGTACATGTGCGGCACAAAGCTCTGGTGCTCAAAGATGATGCGGTGCTCATTGCGCGGCGAGGGGTAGAGCATGTACTCCAGCGTGTGGATGGTTTCGGTGGCCATACGGGTCGACTCAAGGGGGGCAGCGGAGCAGCGCCCCGGGGCGGCAATGCTACCGCGTGCCGGTGGGGCATGCAGCCGGGGTGGAATTGGGGCCGGGGCTGCTGCGACAATCGTGGGCATGTCCTCTGCCCGCACCGCACCCCTGACCGCGCACCCGCCTGCTGCGCGCGTGGTCATCCAGACCCAGGACTTCGACCTGGGGATCGAAGTCGCCGCCCTGCGGGCGGGCGATGCGGGCGTGGGCGCGGTGTGCAGCTTTGTGGGGACGGTGCGCGACCGCAATGGAGGTGACGCCGTCTCGGCCATGGAGCTGGAGCACT
Organism: Comamonas terrigena NBRC 13299; assembly: GCF_006740045.1. Classification (NCBI taxonomy): domain Bacteria; kingdom Pseudomonadati; phylum Pseudomonadota; class Betaproteobacteria; order Burkholderiales; family Comamonadaceae; genus Comamonas; species Comamonas terrigena. The sequence goes on along the minus strand of NZ_AP019749.1, from coordinate 3,727,275 downwards.
ACCCGGGCATGACCGAAAAAAGCATCGAAGCCATCATCGACCGTGCGGTGGCGCGCTTCGGTATCCATGCGGCCAAGGTCATCCACCGCGTCGGGCCGCTCGCGCCCATGGACCAGATCGTGCTGGTGGCCGTCACCTCGGCCCACCGGGGAATGGCTTTTCAGGCCTGCGAGTTCATCATGGACTACCTCAAGTCCGAAGCGCCGTTCTGGAAGAAAGAGCAGACGGCCGACGGCGCCCGCTGGGTGGATGCGCGGGTCAGCGACGAGCAGGCCCTGGCCCGCTGGGCCTGACGGCCGCGCCGGCGCCGGGCTGTCTGCCGGCAGGATGCGGGCCATGCTCCGAGGTCGATAGCTGTTGCCGCCCATGCTGCCTGGTGGTGGCGCATGAAAATGCGTCAAACCCAGGGTGCATGCATGCAGGCAGGCAGTTCCTGCATCGGGAGCCGTGGGCGGGGCGTGGTCTCGCCCCTAAGATAGGTTGGACCGGGTGGCGGGCCGGCAGACCGCTCTTTTGGCTGACAGACAATGGCGTACCGGCCCGGCACAGTGCAGTCCGGTGGGGGTGGACGCAGGTGCGGCGAGCTTGATCCAGGTCAAGCGTTCGCCGGACCGAGCGGGACAGGCGCCTTGAAGGCGGCTGAAATGTCCCCACGTGAAATGCAGTCCTAATACTTTGCTGTTGAGAAAGCTTTGCAACCATGCGTATCGACAAGCTCACCACCAAATTCCAAGAAGCCCTGGCCGATGCCCAAACCCTGGCACTCGGCAACGACCACAACCGCATCGATCCCCTGCACCTGTTGGCAGCCATGCTGCGCCAGCAGGACGGCCCCAAGGCGCTGCTCGAGCGTGCTGGCGCCAAAGTCAGCGCCATGCAGACGGCCGTGGAAAACGCCATCAAGGCGCTGCCCACCGGCGACAGCGGTGCGGAAGTGCAACCCAATTCCGACCTGATCAAGCTGCTGCAGGCCACGGAGAAAGAATCCATCAAGCGCGGCGACCAGTTCATCGCCAGCGAACTGTTCCTGCTGGCGCTGGCCGACAGCGATGTGCAGGCCGCCCGGCTGGCCAAGGAAAACGGCCTGTCCCGCCGGAGCATGGAAACCGCCATCGAGGCCGTGCGCGGCGGACAGAAGGTGGACAGCCCCGAAGCCGAAGGCCAGCGCGAAGCGCTGAAGAAATACACCCTGGACCTGACCGAGCGCGCCCGCCTGGGCAAGCTGGACCCGGTGATCGGCCGCGATGACGAGATCCGCCGTGCCATCCAGGTGCTGCAGCGTCGCAGCAAGAACAACCCCGTGCTGATCGGCGAGCCCGGCGTGGGCAAGACCGCCATCGTGGAAGGTCTGGCCCAGCGCATCGTCGAAGGCGAAGTGCCCGAGACGCTGAAAGAAAAACGCGTGCTGGTGCTGGACATGGCCGGCCTGCTGGCCGGTGCCAAGTACCGCGGCGAGTTCGAAGAGCGCCTGAAATCCGTGCTGAATGAAGTGGCCAAGGAAGAGGGACGCATCATTCTGTTCATCGACGAAATCCACACCATGGTGGGTGCCGGCAAGGCCGAAGGCGCGATGGACGCCGGCAACATGCTCAAGCCCGCGTTGGCGCGTGGCGAGCTGCACTGCATCGGCGCCACCACGCTGGACGAATACCGCAAGTACATCGAAAAGGATGCCGCGCTGGAGCGCCGGTTCCAGAAGGTGCTGGTGGAAGAGCCCTCGGTGGAAGACACCATCGCCATCCTGCGCGGTCTGCAGGTGCGCTATGAAGCCCACCACGGCGTGGACATCACCGACCCCGCGATCGTGGCGGCCGCTGAGCTGAGCAACCGTTACATCACCGACCGTTTCCTGCCCGACAAGGCCATCGACCTGATCGACGAGGCCGCGGCCAAGATCAAGATCGAAATCGACTCCAAGCCCGAGGAGATGGACAAGCTCGAGCGCCGCATGATCCAGCTCAAGATCGAGCGCGAGGCCATGAAGAAGGAAAAGGACGAGGCGTCGCAAAAGCGCCTGGCCTTGATCGAGGAAGAGCTCGAGAGCCTGGAGCGCGAGTACGCCGATCTGGAAGAAGTCTGGAAGAGCGAAAAGGCCAGCGCCCAGGGCTCCGAGCAGCTGCGCAAGGAAGTGGACCAGATCCGCATCCAGATCGACGAGCTCAAGCGCAAGGGCGACTTCAACAAAGTGGCCGAGCTGCAATACGGCAAGCTCCCCGAACTGGAGAAGAAGCTCAAGGAAGTCCAGGCCAGCGAGGCCGATGGCGGCGTGGGCACTGCGCCCAAGCACCGTCTGCTGCGCACCCAGGTCGGTGCGGAAGAGATTGCCGAAGTCGTCAGCCGCGCCACCGGCATCCCGGTGGCCAAGATGATGCAGGGCGAAAAAGACAAACTGTTGCACATGGAAGCCAAGCTGCACGAGCGCGTGGTGGGCCAGGACGAGGCTATCTCGGCCGTGTCCAATGCCATCCGCCGTTCCCGCTCGGGCCTGTCCGACCCGAACCGGCCGCTGGGCAGCTTCCTGTTCCTGGGCCCCACCGGTGTCGGCAAGACCGAGCTGTGCAAGGCGCTGGCAGGTTTCCTGTTTGACAGCCAGGACCACCTGATTCGCATCGACATGAGCGAATTCATGGAAAAGCACAGCGTGGCACGGCTGATCGGCGCGCCCCCCGGCTATGTGGGCTATGAGGAGGGCGGCTACCTGACGGAAGCCGTGCGCCGCAAACCCTATAGCGTGGTGCTGCTCGATGAGGTGGAGAAAGCCCACCCCGACGTGTTCAACGTGCTGCTGCAGGTGCTGGACGACGGCCGTCTCACGGACGGCCAGGGACGCACGGTGGACTTCAAGAACACGGTGATCGTGATGACCAGCAACATCGGCTCGATGCTGATCCAGAGCATGGTCGGCCAGGATGCCGAGGACATCAAGGAAGCGGTGTGGGGGGAACTTAAAACCAATTTCCGACCCGAATTCCTGAACCGCATCGACGAAACCGTGGTCTTCCACGGACTGGATGCCAAGAACATCGAAGCCATTGCCCGGATCCAGCTGCGCCTGCTCGAAGGCCGTCTGGAAAAGATGGAGCTGCAAATGCAGGTCTCGGAGCAGGCTTTGGCGGAACTGGCTAAAGTGGGCTTTGACCCGGTCTTCGGTGCCCGTCCGCTCAAGCGGGCCATCCAGCAACGCATCGAGAACCCGCTGTCCAAGCTGCTGCTCGAGGGCAAGTTCCCGCCCAAGAGCGTCATCGAAGTGGCGGTGGATCCGGTGCAGGCGCCCGGCGTGTTCCAGTTCACGCAAGCTGTCCCCATGGGCAGCTGAGCTGAGGCCCGCCGGCACACATGAAAGGTGATGTTTTGAACGATTTCGCACACACGGCAGCCCGCTGGGCTGTCCGCATCTTCCTCCTTGCGGCAGGTGCGGTGTTCTTTCTGTGTCTGCTTGCCGTCGCCAGCCTGCTGGCCCTGGCCTGGGGCGCCCGTGCGCTGTGGGCCCGGCTCACCGGTCGCCCGGTGATGCCCTGGGTCATGCCCACGATGCGCCCTGGCACCTCTTGGGGCATGTACCGCAGCAGCGGCTGGGCCAGCACCATGGCCGGTGCGGCCGGCGGCGCAGCCCATGATGCCGCTGACAGCACCGACGGTGCCGACAGCAAGCGCAGTGGCGTGCTGGCCAGTGCGGCACGCGACATCACCGACGTGCAGCCGCGCGAAGTGCGCTGATATTCTGTTGCTTCCACCAGTGCCATGGCGCTGGTGGGCTTTGGCAACAGAGAGGGCCAGCATGGCTGGCCGCGACAGGGACTCCCACCGGCAAGCGGTGGTTTCACAGGATGCACGGCCACGCATGAACCCAGTTTCCCCCCTGCAACAGGCTTTCGACCTGCAATACCTGGCCAGTCGCCAGCACCTGGAAGTGCCGGCCATGTTGCGCAAGGAGCGTTTGCTGCGCGTGCAGCGCATGCTGGACGAGCATGGCCCCGTGCTCACCGCAGCCGTGCAGGCCGACTTTGGCATCCGTTCGCCGCAGCTGACCGAGTTTGCCGACCTGCTGGTGCTGCGATCCCAGCTCAAGCAGGCACTGCGCAGGCTGGAGCGCTGGATGCGCCCCCGCCACGTCTGGACCCCGCTGCACCTGCTGCCGGCGCGTGCGCGCATCGAGCGCCAGCCGCTGGGCGTGGTGGGCATCATTTCCCCCTGGAACTACCCGCTGCAGCTGTCGCTGGGCCCGGCCATCACCGCGCTGGCTGCGGGCAACCGCGTGATGCTCAAACCCAGCGAACTGGCGCCGCACACCGCGGCCCAGCTGGCGGCGGCGGTCGAGCAGTACTTTGCTCCGGACGAGTTCTGCGTGGTCCAGGGCGACAGCTATCTGTCCAGCCAGTTTGCCGGCCTGCATTTCGACCATTTGATGTTCACCGGCTCCACCGCAGTGGGCCGGCGCGTGGCCCAGGCCGCGGCTGTGCACCTGACGCCGACGACCCTGGAGCTGGGAGGAAAGTCGCCCTGCATCCTGGCTTCCGACTGCGACATGGCACAGGCGGCGCTGCGCGTGGCCCATGGCAAGCTGCTCAATGCCGGCCAGACCTGCATTGCGCCCGACTACGTGCTGCTGCCCCGTGGGCAGGAGGCGGCTTTCGAACAGGCCTACCGCCAGGCGGTGGCGCAGCTGTTCCCGCGCATCGTGGGCAACCCGGATTACGCCTCCATCATCCACCAGCGCCACCTGGTGCGGCTGCGCAATCTGCTGCAGCAGGCCCAGAGCCTGGGGGCCCAGGTGCAGGTGATTGACCCTGCCCTGGGGCAGCAGGCGGCGGCCCCCAGCTGGGGGGATGCCGCACAGCGCCAGATGCTGCCCACCCTGGTGTGGAATGTACAGCCCACGATGACGCTGATGCAGGAGGAGATCTTCGGCCCCATCCTGCCCGTGGTGCCCTATGACCGGCTGGACGATGCCATTGCCGCCATCAATGCCGGGCCGCGCCCGCTGGCGCTGTACTGGTTCGGCAAGGACGAAAAGGCGCGCGACACCGTGCTGCGCCGTACCGTGAGCGGCGGTGTCACGGTGAATGACACCCTGCTGCATGTGGCCCATGACAATCTGCCTTTTGGCGGTGTGGGAGACAGCGGCTGGGGCGCCTACCATGGCGAGCAGGGGTTCCTGCGCTTTTCGCACCAGAAGGCGGTGTGCCTGCAGGGGCGCTGGTCTGCCGTGCAGTGGCTGTACCCGCCCTATGGCGCCCGCTTCGACAAGATCATGGCCCTGCTGCGCCGATGGGTGTGACGCACGCAGCGCTTGCCGCGGTGTGGCGGGCGTTCCGCTGCGCCGATTCGGGGCGCCAGCGCACGGCCCAGGGCGGGGCCGGCAGCTGTCTTCAGGGGCGCGCTCCGTGATTCCGCGGCTGCAAGGCCCATGGCAGGCCAGCGGGCTGTGGGTCTGAAACAGGCGCTATCACATCCGCTATACCACGGCAAGAAGGGCTCTACAGCCGTACTGGTGCAAATGGCTACAACATTAGGGCGTGCGTCTGCGGAGCGTTTCACAGACAATTGCGACCTTTCGTTTTTCAACTGCTGTTTTCGTTTCGCTTTCCATGTCCAGTTACCAGGTCCGTCCCGCTACGCTTCGCGATGCGAAGGCCATCGCACAGATCCACACTTCGTCCGCCCAGGAGGTTTACCGAGGTATCGTGCCAGACGACCAATTGAAGGCCATGTCGTCGGTAGAGAAGCGCCAGGCCTATTGGCGCGAGGCCATTGAATATTGTGAGCCCCAGGTGCAGGTTGCCATTGATGGCGACAAGATCGTGGGCTTTGTCGGTTTTGACCGTTCCCGTGACGAGAAGTCGCGCCAGACCACCGGTGAGATCTGGGCCATCTACGCGGCCCCGACCCATTGGGACCAAGGCGTGGGCGTGGCCCTGTGGGATGCCGCCCGTGACGGTCTGGTCGAAGAAGGCTGCACCAACGTCACCTGCTGGGTGCCGCTGCGCAATGAACGCGCTCTGCGCTTTCACGAGTCCGCCGGCTTCAAGCGCGAGATGACCACGGCCAAGACCGCGGTCGTCGGTGGTGTCAAGATCGAGGAAGTGCGCCTCAAGCGCGCCTTGAGCTAAATCTTCGTTTGCGGGCTGTTCAGCCCAGAAAGTGCACCCCATGCTGCAATGGCAACACCAGGGCAAGGATTTCCAGGCAGCATGGCACAGCGAAAGCGGTGCCCCGGCACCGCGCCGGCTGCAAGTGGTGGACGACAGTCTGCCCGCGGATACCGCCTATCGCCTGGCCTGTGAAGGCACTTCCCTGCTGTGGCAGGGCGACTTCCAGAACGCCCGCCACCTGCTGGACGCGCTCAAGCGCCGTCTGGACAAGCCGGTGCGTGCCGAGTCTGCCAAGGCCCGGCACCAGCGGCGCCAGGCCGGAGCCCAGGCCGATGCGCCCACCTTTCCCCATGCCTTTCACCTGTACCGCCAGTCCCAGGCCCAGCGCGCCCGCGTGCTGAACAGCCTGCTGGTGGTGGTGCAGCCCGACTACGTCATCTCGCTGCGCCGCGCGCCCGATTGGCGGCTGGCCTTCAACGAAGCCTGGGGGGCGGCTGCCGTCCTCAAGGGCCCGCGTGTGGTGGCCTTGCGGGAATTGCTGGGGGTGGTCGCCGCGCACGAGTGGCGCAAGAAAGGCGTGCCCATGCCCTTGCTGGGGGACGATGTCCGTGTGCATGCGCACTACGGTGTGTTCTCTCCGGTGCGGGGCGAGTACCTGGATCTGGTGGCCGAAGCCCCGCTGCCGGAAGCCGGCGAAGCCCTGGCTTTCGACATTGGCGTGGGAACCGGCGTGCTGTCGGCGCTGCTGCTGCAGCGTGGCGTGCAGCGCGTGGTGGCCACTGACCTGTCGCCCCGCGCCATCTCCTGCGCCAAGGACAACTTCCGCCGCATGGGGCTGAGCGACCAAGTGGATCTGCAGACCTGCGACCTGTTCCCCGAAGGAAAGGCCGGCCTGATCGTCTGCAACCCGCCCTGGCTGCCGGGCAAGGCCACGACCACGCTGGAGCAGTCGGTCTACGACCCCGACAGCCGCATGCTGCGCGGTTTTCTGCAAGGTCTGCGCGCCCATCTGGCACCGCAGGGTGAAGGCTGGCTGATCCTGTCCGATCTGGCCGAGCATCTGGGCCTGCGCAGCCGTGCACAGCTCGAAACCTGGATTGCCGAGGCCGGTCTTGCCGTCGCCGGCAAGCTGGACACCCGTCCCCACCATGGCAAGGTCCAGGATGCCCACGATGCGCTGCACAGCGCCCGTGCCCAGGAAGTCACCTCGCTGTGGCGTCTGGTGGCCCAATAAGGCCGTAGCGCCGCCCGTGCGGATGCACGGCGGCCTACCCGTCGTTCTCCTCCCTTTGCTGCTGGGCGGCTGCAGGAGCCGTGCTCCAGAGCGTCCAGAGCCGATGCCAGTGCCCAGAGAGGGCCCTGGTCACTACGCAAGCTGCAGTGACGGCGGCAGACCCAGGCCGGCAGCGGCTTCGTCCGCACTTTCCATCCCCTCCATGCCTTCAGCCATCGGCGGCGGTGCCAGCAGCACCGCCAGCTGGGTGCGCAGGCAGTGGATACGGCGTGCGCCCCCCTGGCGCACCAGGGTCTGCATCCAGCGCGCGCAGGCCAGACGCAGGCTGGGCAGATCGGGGGCCTGCAGCAGCAGCTGGCGCAGCTGTGGTGCCAGATCGCATTCCTGCTCGTGCAGCAGGCGCTCGCACAGCTCCAGCAACTGGGCGCGCAAACGGGCCAGACGCACCGGGGCACTCAGCGCTGGGCCTTCGGGTGCGGGTGGGGTCTCGGTCAGATAGCCGGCGGCCAGCAGTTCCTGCACCAGGGCCGCGCCCTGGCCGTGGAACAGGGCTTCCAGCACCGGGCGGGGTGTGCCTTCGGCCATCAGCAGTACCGATCGCTGGCGCAGCGTGAACGCGGCCCGGCCGGCCAGTGCCTGGGCGGCCAGAGGGGTGCGCAGCACCAGACAAGGAGGGCTGTGGGACATGGCCCGATTGCAGCACCGCCGCATGACAAAGCCATGACCCCTGCAGCCAGCAGGGAGGTTGGGGACAATAGCGGTCTCCGAGCGGCGTTGCTTCACCAGAGAGCACCGCCGCCTGCGCTCCTGTGCGGGGCGCCATCTGCCGATTTGACTTGAATATGTGACCAGGCCCAGACCCGCCTGGGTGACCCCATGAAACTGTTGCTGGCCCCGATGGAAGGGCTGCTGGACTTTGTGCTGCGCGATGTGCTGACCCAGGTGGGCGGCGTGGACCGCTGTGTGTCGGAATTCATCCGCGTCAGCGGCTCGCTGCTGCCCGACCGGGTGTTCCTGGGCTATATGCCCGAGCTGCTCAACGGCAGCCGCACGCTGGCGGGCGTGCCAGTGCGGGCGCAGCTGCTGGGTTCGGACCCGGTTAGCATGGCCGAGAACGCCGCCAATCTGTGCCGCCTGAACCCCGAGGGCATCGACCTGAATTTCGGCTGCCCGGCCAAGACCGTGAACCGCCATGGGGGCGGGGCTTCGATGCTGCAGGACCCGGAAGCCATTGCCCGGCTGGTGACCGCCGTGCGCCATGCCGTGCCGGCGGCGCTGCCGGTGTCGGCCAAGATGCGCCTGGGCTTCCACGACCGGGGCCTGATGCGCGAATGTGCCCAGGCCATGGCGGAGAGCGGGGCCTGCGAGATCGTGGTCCATGCCCGCACCAAGCTGGACGGCTACCGCCCGCCGGCCTACTGGGAGCTGATTCCGCAGATCCAGCAGGCAGTCAAGGTGCCGGTGATTGCCAACGGCGAGATCTGGACCGTGCAGGATGCGCTGCGCTGCCGCGAACAATCGGGCTGCAGCGATCTGATGCTGGGGCGTGGCAGCGTGGCCGACCCCGGGCTGGCCTGGGCGCTGCGCGCCGCCGTGGCCGGCGGTGTGGCCCAGGCCGATGCCGTTCCCTCCGCGCAGCCGCCCGTCGTGTCCTGGGCGCAGATGCTGCCGCGCCTGCAGCGTTTCTGGGACCTGGTGTGCCGTGACCTGAACCCCGGCCAGCGCGCCGGTCGCCTGAAGCAGTGGCTGAACCTGATGCGCCGCCGCTACCCCGAGGCCGAAGAGGCTTTCCAGACCGTGCGCGTGATGACCAACCAGCAGGTGGTGGGCGACTGGATCCGCGCGCAGCATGCGCGCCACGGGGTGGACTGGGCCCTCAGCGACCCTGCCAGCCTGCCGCACGTCGTCGACCGGTAAGAGGGCTGCAGGCAGCTCCACTTGCACCGCTGCCGCCCGTGGGAGCGGGGCTTACAGCAGGTGGTCCGGGGCCAGCGGGCCAATCAGGCGGATCAGCATGCGCAGCGGCAGACTGGCATCGGGCTCGCTGGTCTGGTCGCCCCAGTCGCTGCCGCTGGGTGCACGCCACAGCAGGCGCTTGCCGTCCTCCAGGGTGACATGCCAGGCCGATTCGTCCAGGCTTTCTTCGATGTTGCGCGCGGCCTCGGCCGACAGCTTGCGCGAGGCCACCAGCAATGCGATTTCGGTGTTCTGCAGCTGGGAACGCATGTCCAGGTTCATCGATCCCACCACGGTCAATTGCCCGTCCATCACCATCAGCTTGGTGTGGAGCATGGCGCGCGACTGGCCGCTGGAGCCGCTGATCTGCCCGGCCGAGCTGCGCAGCGTGCTGCGGCTGCCGGGCTGGACGCTGCGCAGCTCATACAGCTGCACGCCCATGTCCAGCAATTCCTGGCGGTGGCGGGCATAGCCGGCATGGGCCAACGGGGCATCGTTGGAGGCCAGCGAATTGGTCAGGATGCGCACCCGCACGCCGCGCTGCACGGCACGGCGGAAAGCGGCCTTCATGTCCGCACCGGGCACGAAATAGGGCGAGACGATCAGCAACTGGCTGCGGGCTCTGTCCACCAGGGCCAGCAGACCGTCGACCACGCTGTCCTGGGCATCGACCGGGGCCAGCACCCGGCCCAGGGCCTTCTGGTTGGCGGTGGGTGCACGGGGGAGGGCGGGGCGTGTGCCGCTGGCGGCCGAAGGCAGGCCGGCCAGCAGGGAGCTGTCGTCCTCGTCCTCCGGCGGCGCGGTGCTGTCTTCGTCCGGGGGCGGCGCGCTTTCATCGGGCAGGGCCACTTTGGTGGGGCGGTCGGCCAGCACCACGCCGGGTGCCCAGATCCAGGCCATGGTGGCCAGGTCCATGGGCGGCAGCAGTAGGAGCTGCTGCTGGGTGAAGGCCTGGGCTTCATCGGCCGGGCTGGGCGGGCTGGCGCGGTGCTGCAGCCTGGCGTGCTGCGCGGGGCTGAGCATGGCATCCAGTTCGCTCAGGCTCAGCAGCGATTCCACCGGGTAGGCACGGGGGTCGTTCCAGTAGGTGTCAAAGCTGCGCGAGAGCAGGCGCACCACGGCGCCGCCTGCCATGATGTCCAGGTCGATGAAATTGTCGCTGTCCAATCCGTCAAAGTAGGCATCACCCAGGTTGCGCCCGCCGGCAATGCCCACCATGTTGTCCGCCAGGAACAGCTTGTTGTGCATGCGCTGCTGGGCGCGGCTGAAATCGGTCAGCGTGCTCAGGGCGCGCAGCGGCGGCGAGCTGCGCGCGCCCATTACCGGGTTGAACATGCGCATTTCCACGCCGGGGACAAAGGCCATGCGCATGACCTGGGCGTCCTTGCCGGCGCTGTGGAAGTCGTCCAGCAGCATGCGTACCCGCACACCGCGGGCGGCGGCACGGGCCACTTCCTCCAGCAGCCGGGCGGTGCTGGCATCGGCATGGATGGCGTAGTACTGGATGTCCAGCGTCTTCTGGGCAGCCTGCACCAGGGCCAGGCGGCTGGTGTAGGCCGCTTCGGCACCGCCCAGCAGCACAAAGGCCGAATGGTAGGGCGTGCCGGCCTGCTGGCGCTGCCGGGCCAGCAGCTGGCCCAGGGGGGTGGCTTCCGGCTGTGCCAGCGCGCTGGAGGGGGGGCGCTGCACCTGCTGGGGCAGCTGGGCGCAACCTGCGAGCCACAGACTGCCCAGGCACAGCAGCAGGGCACAGGTCCAGCGGTGCCAGGACAGGAGGGGCAGGCCAGGGGCGGGCAGAGCGGTCCGAACGGTCATGCGCCAGGGTACCAGTTCTGCATGTCGGCACGCTGTCGGACACGGGACGAATCACGGTGGCCCATGTGCATGCCCGGCGCATGAAAAAGCCGCACCCCGGAGGATGCGGCGTGCCCGAGCCTGCGGTGCTTAGTCCTGCGGGAAGATGCGCACGGCGCGCACCACGGTGGGGATGCGGCGCAGATTGCGCAACGCGCTGTCCAGCTGGTCCAGGTTGTGGACCGAGATGATGAAGCGCAGGTCGGTGGTTTCCATGGCCGCTTCGTCGTCCATGTCCACATGGCGGATGTCCACATTCAGCGCCGACAGCTCGCCCGCCACCCGGGCCAGCACTCCCTTGCTGTTCTTGATGGTGACGACAATGCCGCTCTCGAACAGATGCTGCTGGCTTTCCTCACCCCATTCCACGGCGATGAAGCGTTCGGCATCCTTGGCCTGCAGGCGCTTGGCATTGGCGCAGCCGGCATGGTGCACCACCAGGCCGTCGCCATGGCCCAGATAGCCCACGATGGGGTCGCCGGGCACCGGACGGCAGCAGGGCGCATAGCGTATGGACGCAGTGCTGGGGCTGTCCAGCACCACCGTACCCTGGCTGAGCTTGTCCTCCTTGGCGGTGAAGCGCGACTGGGTCAGCAGCAGCGCATCGGGGCGCTGGCCATGGTTGGAGAGCTGGGCCAGGATGTGCGAGGCCACCAGACTGGAGATGCGCCGGCCCATGCCGATGTCGGCCATCAGCTCCGCCCGGCTGCGGCTGCCGGTCTTGCGCAGCACCTCGTCCCACAGCGCCTGGTTGGCTTCGGAGCCATCGGGTGTGGTGGCAATGCCGGCCTGGCGCAGCGACTGGTTCAGCAGTTTTTCGCCCAGTTCCACCGATTCGGACTGGGCGGTGTTCTTCAGGTGGTGGCGGATCTTGGAGCGGGCGCGCCCGGTCTTGACAAAGCCCAGCCAGGCCGGGTTGGGCGTGGCGTCGTCCGAGGTGATGACTTCCACCACATCGCCGCTCTTGAGTTCGGTGCGCAGTGCCACGTACTCGCCGTTGACCAGGGCGGCCGTCACATGGTTGCCGATGTTGCTGTGGATGGCATAGGCAAAGTCGACCACGGTGGCGCCGCGCGGCATGGCCAGGATCTTGCTCTTCGGCGTGAACACATAGATGGAGTCCGGGAACAGGTCCACCTTGACGTGGTCCCAGAACTCGGTGGCATCGCTGTTCTCGTTCTGGATGTCCAGCAGCGACTGCAGCCACTTGGTGTTCAGGTGGGCATCCTCGCCGGCCTGGGCCTTGTACAGCCAGTGCGCGGCCACACCGGCTTCGGCCACGATGTGCATCTGCTCGGTGCGGATCTGGAATTCCACGCTCACGCCCGAGGGGCCGACCAGCGTGGTGTGCAGCGACTGGTAGCCATTGTTCTTGGCAATCGCGATATGGTCCTTGAACTTGCTGGGCACCGGCTTGTAGAGCTGGTGCAGTACGCCCAGCGCGGTGTAGCAGTCGATGACCGTGGGTACGACGATGCGAAAACCATAGATGTCCGTGACCTGCGCAAACGTCAGGTTGTGGCGGATCATCTTCTGGTAGAGCGAGTACAGCGTGCTTTCACGCCCCATCAACCGGGCGTGGATGCCCATGCGGGCAAAGGCGCTGTCGATTTCCCCCTGCACCCGCTGGACCAGATCGCGGCGGCGGGCGCGGGACTTGGCAATGGCCTTGTCCAGCGTGTCATAGCGCCAGGGATGCAGGTGGCGGAAGGCCAGGTCCTGCAGCTCGCGGTAGGTCTGGTTCAGTCCCAGCCGGTGGGCGATGGGAGCGTAGATTTCCAGCGTCTCCGACGAGATGCGGCCCCACTTGCTGCGCGGCATGTCGCCCATGGTGCGCATGTTGTGGGTGCGGTCGGCCAGCTTGATCAGGATCACGCGCACATCGCGCGCCATGGCCAGCAGCATCTTGCGGAAGGACTCGGCCTGGTTCTCTTCGCGGGTGTTGAACTGCAGCTTGTCCAGCTTGGTCAGGCCATCGACCAGTTCCGCCACGGCTTCGCCAAAGCGCTCGGTGAGGTCGTCCTTGGTGATGCCGCAGTCTTCCATGGAGTCGTGCAGCAGCGCAGCCATCAGGGCGGGCGCATCGAGCTTCCAGTTGGCGCAGATGCCGGTGACGGCAATCGGGTGGGTGATGTAGGGGTCGCCGCTGCTGCGCCACTGGCCGGTGTGGGCCATGTCGGCATAACGCCACGCTTCGGTGACCTGGGCAATGCTGGCCGGGTCCAGGTACTGCAGTTGGCTCAGCAACTGGTCGAAATGGGCAGCCGAGACCTCCGCAGCAGTGCGCTTGCCGCCGTCCGGGAGTGCGGAGCGGGCAATGGCAGGATCAGTAGCATCAGACGTAGGTAGGGCCGCGTTCATGTCTCAAATGTATCGCGGTCGGAGTATTCCGCGGATAGAAATAAAAAAGCACCGGGATACGGTGCTTCTATTGTCTAGCGGAAATGCTGCAGTGCCAAATCAACCCGGCACTTTCTTCAGCATCTCGAGGCCGACCTTGCCTTCTGCGATTTCGCGCAGAGCGGTCACGCCGGGCTTGTTCTGGCACTCCACCTTGGGGGTGTGGCCTTGGCTGAGCATGCGGGCGCGGTAGGTCGCGGCCAGCACGAGCTGGAAGCGGTTGGGGATCTGCTCCAGGCAGTCTTCAACGGTGATGCGTGCCATCGGGGTTCTCCAAGGAATTCAATTCAGGAAAGATTGAGCGACTCGAAGACGTCGGACCGCAGGCGAAGCTGGGAGGCGTATTTGAGGCGCTGTGAGTGGATGATCGCTTTCAGGTCAAAAAGCGCACTCTCGAACAATTCGTTGATTATAACGAAGTCGAACTTTCCGACCTGGGCCATCTCCTCTTCGGCATTCTTCATGCGCAGCTCGATGACTTCGGGGGCGTCCTCGCCCCGGTTTTCCAGGCGCGAACGCAGCTCTTCCCAGCTGGGCGGCAGGATGAAGATCAGTATCGCCTGCGGAAAGGCGGTACGCACCTGCAGTGCACCCTGGTAGTCGATCTCCAGCAGCACGTCCTCGCCCTTGGCCAGGCGGTCCTGGATGCCTTTCTTGGACGTGCCGTAGCGCTTGCCGTGGACATTGGCCCATTCGACGAAGGCGTCATTGCCGACCATGGAGTCGAATTCGGCATCGGAGGCGAAGTAGTACTCGCGACCGTGTTTTTCCTGGCCGCGGGGCGCGCGGGTGGTGTGCGACACCGAGGGATAGACCCGCGCATCGAAGGAGCGCAGGGCCTTGACGAGGCTGGATTTGCCGGCGCCACTGGGCGCTGCGACGACGAAGAGGTTTCCGGGAGTTTCCATAGTTCTATGGGTGCCTGGGGAGGGCTTGCAAAAAGGGCGCTTGCGCGCCCTGGTGGTGTGGTGTGGTCACTCGATGTTCTGGACCTGCTCGCGCATCTGCTCGATCAGGACCTTCATGTCCACGCTGATGCGGGTCAGCTCCAGCGCGGCGGATTTGGAGCCCAGGGTATTGGCTTCGCGGTGCATTTCCTGGATCAGGAAGTCCAGGCGCTTGCCGATCTCGCCACCCTTCTTGATCAGGCGGTCGACTTCGTCCAGGTGGGAGCTCAGGCGGGTGATTTCCTCGGCCACATCGATGCGGATGGCAAACGCCGTGGCTTCGCTCAAGGCGCGGTCCTGGGCGGCTTCCGGCGTGACCTGGCCTTCGGTCAGGCCCATGGCTTCCTGCCAGCGCTCCAGGAAGCGCTGACGCTGCTGCTCGACCAGCTGGGGCACCAGCGGGCCGGCCTGTCCGGCCAGGGTGCGCAGCTGCTTGGTTCGGTCCAGCAGCATCTGGGCCAGGCGCTTGCCTTCGCGTTCACGGGCGGCAATCAGCTCGCCCACGGCCTGTTCGGCCAGCGCAGGGGCAATCTCGGACCAGTCCACGGCGCTGCTCTGGCCCTGGCCGCACAGGCGCAGGGCGTCGGCCACGGACAGGCCCTTGGCGTCGGGCAGCCAGGCCTGGACCTGGTCCTGCAGCGACACCATGCGCTGCAGCAGCGCGGGCGAAGGCTGGGGCAGGGAGGCGGAGGCATCCTGGTCGATGGCGGCGCGCACTTCGACCTTGCCGCGTTTCAGACGGGCGGTCAGCAGGGTGCGCAGCGCGGGTTCCTGGGCGCGCAGCTCGTCGGGCAGACGGAAGGTCAGGTCCAGGAAACGGCTGTTGACCGAGCGGATTTCCAGCCCCAGCCGTACGTTGCGCGAAGACGCCTCACCGGCCTCGGCACTGCTGCCGTGCTGGGCGCTGGCGTAACCGGTCATGCTGTAAACTGCCATTGGACTTTCGATGGTTGCTTGCGAATTCGCTGATTATCCGGCTTCCGCCCTGACCTTGAGGTTTACCAGCACAAAATGTCGACTGCACGGCCCAAACCGGCCCCTCTGCCGCCCGACACCCTCATCGGGGAATACCGCCTGCTTGGCCGCTTGGCGGCCGGGGGCTTTGGGGTCGTCTACCTGGCGGTCGACGCCATGGGTCAGCAAGTGGCGATCAAAGAATACATCCCCGCCGCCCTCAGCACCCGCGCGCCCGGCGCCCTGGTGCCGCAGGTGGAGCCGGAAAACACCGCGCTCTACCGCCTGGGCCTGAAAAGCTTCTTCGAGGAAGGTCGGGCGCTGGCGCAGATCTCCCACCCTTCGGTGGTGAGCGTGCTCAACTTCTTTCGCGAAAACGACACGGTCTACATGGTGATGAACCACCTCAAGGGGGCCACCTTGCAGGACTTTGTCATCACCGCCCGGACCCGCAGGCAGGGCAAGGTGCTGCGCGAATCGACCATCCGCTCGCTGTTCGACGAGGTGCTGCACGGCCTGCGCGCCGTGCACCAGCACCGGATGCTGCACCTCGATATCAAGCCGGCCAACCTCTTCATCACCGACGACGACCGGGCCGTGATGATCGACTTCGGTGCTGCGCGCGAGGCGATCAACAAGGAAGCTCCGTTTGTGCGCCCCATGTACACCCCGGGCTTTGCTGCGCCCGAGATGTACCTGCGGGATGCCCGCCTGGGACCGTGGACTGATCTCTACGGGGTGGGGGCCTGCATCTACGCCTGCATGACCGGACTGCCTCCCAGCGATGTGCTGCAGCGCCAGAAGAAGGACCGCCTGCCCATGGCGCTGGGCCGGCTGCGCGGTATCTATTCCGACAACCTGCTGGATGTGGTGCGCTGGTGCATGGCCATGGACCCGCTGGCCCGGCCGCAGTCGGTGTTTGCGCTGCACAAGGCGCTGAGCCATGGTGCGTGCCGCCGCTACACCCCCTTGTCGATGGCCGAGAAAGTGCGGCTGCAGCTGGAAGCGCTGCTGACCGACCCGCCGCGCCCGGCCACCACCCGTTACCGCCCCACGCAGGCACTGGCGCGATGAAGTTCGCGGTCTTCCAGCTCAGCCGCCAGGGCGGGCGTGCTGTCAACGAAGACCGCATGGGCTATAGCTACACCCGTGAAGCCGGGCTGTTTCTGCTGGCCGATGGCATGGGCGGGCACGCCGATGGCGAGGTGGCGGCGCAGATGGCGCTGCAGTCCATTGCCGCCCGGTTCCAGCGCGAGGCCACGCCCGCGCTGGCCGATGTGAAGGGGTTTCTGGAAGCCTCGCTGCTGTCCGCCCACCACCAGATCCTGCGCTATGCGCGAACGCGCTACCAGTCCGACACCCCCCGCACCACGCTGGTGGCGGCCGTGGTGCAGCAGGGCCAGGTCTGCTGGGTGCATTGCGGCGATTCGCGCCTGTACTGGGTGCGCGCGGGCCGGCTGCTCCAGCGCACGCGCGACCATTCCTTTGCCGAAATGGCCCGCAGCGGGGCCCTGCTGCCCGGCGATGCGGTGCAGAACCGCAACGTGTTGTTCACCTGCCTGGGCGCGACCCAGCGCCCGGTGTTCGATCTGGAGGGGCCGCACCGTCTGCTGCCGGGCGACCGGCTGCTGCTGTGCTCCGACGGTTTGTGGGATGCGCTGCCCGATGCCGCGCTGCTGCACGGCCTGTGCACCGCGCCGCTGGATGCCGCCGTCCCCGCGCTGGTGGATGCCGCACTGCAGGCCGCCGGCGCCCACAGTGACAATGTGACGGCCCTGGCCGTGGAATGGCAGCCGGGCATGGAGCTGCCCGGTGGGGTGGCGGCCCCGGCCGGGAGCTTCGGCCTGCGTGCACCCAAGCTGCCTGGCGGCTAGGGCCTGAATCCATGCAGCCCGTCGCCATGCGCAGGGTTGGGCCCTGGGGCTGCAGACTCCCCGATCGGCCTGCAAGGCCTTGCGGCTTGGGCGACACTCGGCGGCATGGCCGCCCATGCCGGGTGGCTGCGCTATCAAAAACAATAGCTGTTTACGCCCTTTGTGCCTGCGTAAGAGCCCCATCTGACCATGAAAATCGTTCTCGCCTCCAACAATCGCGGCAAGCTGGCCGAGTTGCAATCCATGTTCGCACCCCTGGGTGTGGAGCTGATCTGCCAAGGCGATCTGTTTGAAGGCGAAGCGCCCGAGCCGTTTGGCACCTTTGTCGAAAACGCGCTGTCCAAGGCCCGTTTCGCTGCAGAGAAGACCGGTTTGCCCGCCATTGCCGACGATGCCGGCCTGTGCGTGGACGCCTTCGGCGGCCTGCCGGGGGTGGACACGGCCTACTACTGCACCCAGTTCGGCATGGAAAAAAGCGATGCCAACAATGTCACGGCGCTGCTGAACAACCTGGAAGGCCAGGCCAACCGCCGCGCCGCCATGGTCAGCACTCTGGTGGGTGTGCGTTCGCCCAAGGATCCAGAGCCGCTGATTGCAGTGGGCCGCGTGCGCGTGGAGATCGCCACCGAGCGCCGCGGCAGCAACGGCTTTGGTTTTGACCCGGTGCTGGTCATTCCCGAATTGGGCAAGACCTTCGCCGAAATGGACCCCGCCTTCAAGAATGACCACAGCCACCGTGGCCGCAGCACCCGCGCGATGATGGATCTGTTACGCCACAGCTGGCTGGCCGCATGAGGCACTGCGCCGGCGCCTGCTGGCACGCAGGCCGCAGGCTGGAGCATGGTGCACCGCTGAGAGTTTTATGAATATTCCCATCCATCCCGCTGCATCGCTGGAGACACAGGCCCCGCTGGGCCAGGCTCCCAAGGATGTGCAGCATTACATGCGCGCCGGCACGCTGGGCCTGCCGGCGCTGCCACCGCTGTCGCTGTACATCCACCTGCCCTGGTGCCTCAAGAAATGCCCGTACTGCGACTTCAACTCGCATGAGCACCGCGAAGGCGGCGGCGTGCGGGACATCCCCGAACAGCGCTATATCGATGCGCTGATGGCCGACCTGGAAGCCAGCCTGCCGCTGATCTGGGGCCGCACTGTGCACAGCGTGTTCATTGGCGGCGGCACGCCCAGCCTGTTCAGCCCGGAGTCCATCGACCAGCTGATCAGCGGTCTGCGTGCGCGCCTGCGCATGGAGCCGGACTGTGAAATCACCATGGAGGCCAATCCCGGTACCTTCGAGAAAGACCGCTTCCGGGCCTTTCGCCATGCCGGCATCAGCCGCCTGTCGATCGGGGTGCAGAGCTTCGACGACCGCTTTCTGAGCGCCATCGGCCGTGTGCACAGCGGCGACCAGGCGCGCGCGGCGGTGGAGGAGGCGGCGGGTGCCTTCGAGACCTTCAACCTGGACATCATGTATGCGCTGCCCGGCCAGACCGAGCTGGATCTGGTGCGCGATTTGGAAGCGGCGCTGTCCTTCAAGCCGCCGCACATCTCCATCTACCACCTGACCATCGAGCCCAACACCTACTTCGCCAAGTACCCGCCGCAGGTGCCCGAGGACGATGCCGCCTACGACATGCTGGACCGCATCACCGCCATGACCGGTGCAGCGGGCATGCAGCGCTACGAAATCTCCGCCTATGCGCGCGACGGCCACCAGTGTTTCCACAACACCAACTACTGGCAGTTCGGCGACTACCTGGGGATTGGCGCGGGCGCGCACGGCAAGCTCAGCTTTGCCCACCGCATCGTGCGCCAGGTGAAGATCCGGGACCCGCAGCGCTATATGGACGCCGCGCTGGCCGGCCATGCACTGGCCAGCGACACCGATGTGCGGCGCAAAGACCTGCCGTTCGAATACATGCTCAACGCCCTGCGCCTGCGCAGCGGCTTTGCGGTGCAGGACTATCTGGACCGCACCGGTCTGCCCATCAGCACCATCCGCAGCGCACTCGACGAGGCCGAGCGCAAAGGCCTGATCACCCAGTCCCTCGGCCATGTGACGCCCACCGAGCGCGGGTTCGACTTCCTGAGCGACCTGCAGGAGCTGTTTCTGGCGCCAGAGTGAAGGGCGGGCCGGCGGGCTTCTGGCCTGCGGGGCGGCCTGTGGCGGCGGCCGCCGTGCAGGACGGGGCATGGCGCACCCGCCGCGGCAGTCGACGGCCGCAATAAAAAACCGGCCAGAGGCCGGTGTGGGCGGTAACGGCCGTGCGGCCGGGGCGGTCAGCCCTTACTTGGATGCCTTGCGCGCATCGTCCACGGCTTCTTTCACATCGCCCACTTTCTTCTGGGCGGCGCCTTCCACCTGCTTGGCCAGTCCCTTGGCCTGTTGTCCGGGGCTGTCGATCAGCTCGCCGGCTTTTTGCTGCACCTTGCCTGCAGCTTCCTTCAGCGCACCTTTGACTTGGTCGGTATTCATACGGGGATTCCTCTCGTGAACATGCGGTCAGGTGGCTACGGACGGCTTCCGTGCCTGGGGCTACCTTAGGTCACAGGGAAAAACCCGAGGGCCGGTCTGCGCCGCAGCGGGCCGTGGGGCTGCACCTACGGCTGTAGGTCGGTCGGCTGCGGTAACAGGTGGGTGTGCCTGTCAGACAGGCCTGTGATCGGCTGTGCGCTTCAGCCGCAGCTGGCCGTCGTGAATCGGCCGGTGGCATCCACCAGCAGGTTCAGGCGTTCGGCATTGAATTCCAGCGTGGTGGCCTGACCGGGGCGCAGCACACGGGCCATCAGCGCGCCGGAGCGGCGGCGTGCTTCTTCCACATGCTGCACGGTGTTGGTCTTGCCCACGGCCCACTGGGCGGCCGCAGCGTCACAGCGTTGCAGCGGCTGGGCCGGCGCGCCCGGATTGCCGTGACCAGGGCCACCCGAACCCATGCCTGCACAACCGGTCAGCGCAGCCACCAGCGGAATACCCATCCAAAGCACAGTACGCATAGATCAACCTCTCTCAAAACAATAGCATGCACCATACCAGCAGCCTTTGGTAGGCGGAAGGCTACACATGCAAGTAATTGTCACGAAAGGCGGCCGTGTGTCCACCTCCGCCGGTGCCGGCATGGCGGAATCAGTCGGGCAGGTGGCGGAAGACCTGGGCTTCCAGCTTCATGCCCTGGATCTTGCTGGCTGCGGCCTCGGCCTGGGCGCGGCTGTCGAACGGGCCCACGCGGATGCGGGTGACCTCGCCCTGGCGTGATTCCAGCAACTGGGTGAAGACCGGCTGGCCGGCTTCACGCAAACGGCGGGTCACGCGCTGGGCGTTGTCTGCCTGGGCGTAGAGGCCGCTGTTCAGGTAGTACTTGCGGGGCTGCAACACGGTCTTTCCGGCGGCGGCGTGTTTGCTGTCGGGCTTGTCGGCCTGGTCCGCTTTGTTCGCTTTGTCCACTTTGCCGGGGGCCTTGTCGGTCTTGCTGCCGGCCTTGTCCTTGGTGCGCTCGTTCGGGGTGGCGGGGCTGGCGTGGTCGGCCTTGTCCGTGGAGGGGGTCTTGGCGGAAGCCGGTGCTGCGGGCACCGGCGCCGGCTTGGCGCTCTCGGGCAATGCCGCCGGGGCTGGCGCTGCGGAAGCGGTCACGGCCGCAACGCTGGAGGCCGCCAGGGCCGAGGGGACCACCGCAGCAGCGGGAGCGCCTGGGGCGGCGGCATCAGTCTGACCGGGCTGCTCCAGCGGGGACAGCGGAGCTGCGTTACCGGCCGCAGAGCCGGATGCAGGGGGGCTGTCCGGCGCAGCGGGCGCGGTCTCTGCCGCAGCAGGGGGCGCCGGGGGCGTGTCTGCGGTCGGGGTGGGGGCCAGGGCCGCCAGGGCACGGGCGGTGTCCTGCTGGGTGGGGCCAGTGTGGACGGGGCCCGGCGTGGACAGGGTGCTCAGCCCCCAGACCAGGCCGGCCACCAGGAGGGCGCTGAGTGCATGGCCGGTGGTGGCCCATTGCAGGCGGATGGGGGTGGGGGCCTGGGTTTCCAGCAGGGCCATGGCTTCGCCCAGGGTGCGCGACCGGGTCAGTGCCTGCATGGTGCGCTCGCGCACCGCGCGGTGGTAGAGGGCATTGCCGCCCAGGCCGGGCAGCAGCACGGCCAGCAGCACCAGCAGCAGGGCCAGTGCGAGGGCCGCAGGGCGGGGCAGCAACTGGTTCAGGCCCAGGGTCCACCACAGTGCCACCACCGCCACCAGCACGCCGGCGTACACGGCGGCATGGCGCCACAGACCGCGCAAGGCCATCCAGCCCAGGGTGCAGCAGCCGGCAGCCCAGTTCCAGCTGGGCAGGGGTTTGCCGAGCGCGTCAAAGCGCTCGAACTGTCGCTGATAGTAGGCCGTCTGCAGCGGGCCGATGGCCGCCTGGTAGAGGCGGGGCATCAGCGGGTTGTCGGCTGACAGGACTGGGGGTGCGTGGTGCTCCGAAGACATGCGTCGAATTGTGTCATGCAGGGGCCGCTTCCCACGCATCTCTGGTGCAGCGTGGCATGGCCGCATCGCTTGCGGGGGCGCCACGGTCCGCAAAACCGGGTGGGGCGGCAGCGGACCGACATGGAAAATGCTCGGTGCAAAGCGATACGTTTGCAAACAAATGTTGCGCAGGCCTCATGGCTGGCGCCTGCCGTTCGGCAGGCGGTACGGTGTCCCGCGGACGGTCACTGCGCCGCCAAGCCAGTAGGGGCGCGGGCTGGTGCCCTATGTAGCTGAATTGCTATGTATTGCAGAGCGACGGGGCGTGCTGTGCGGTCAGCCACGGCCCCAAGGCCATTTGCTGCAAGGCAACATGTGGCGCGCCTACACTGGCGCCTTTCGCACGCGGACCGGGCTTTTGCGCGGTGCGCCGTGGCAGGCCAAGAAGCCTGCAGTTTTGTACCGTCAGACCGTTTTCATGCAGCAGCAAGCAACAGGGTACGCATGGCAGTTCTTCCGCGCAGGCGGGGTAGAGCAGGTGGCCATCCGTACCGGACAAGATATCGCGAACATCGCTTCGCTGGACCAGAAACTGTGGGTGGCCTTGGCCTGTCCCACCCGGGGGATCGAATTCGACCCCGCCACCCTGGACTTGATCGACAAGGACCACGACGGCCGCATCCGCGCGCCCGAACTGATCGAAGCCTGCCAGTGGGCCGTGGCCCAGGTGCGCCACCCCGATGTGCTGACCAGCGGCAGCGACGTGCTGCAGCTGAGCAACCTGGACACCGAGGGCGCATCCGGCGCCGCGCTGCACGCCGAGGCCTTGCGCATCCTGCGCCTGCTGGGGCGCGAAGGCGCCTCCACGGTGACTCTGGCCGATGTGCGGGAGCGCCTGACCATGCTCAACGCCCTGGCCTTCAACGGCGACGGGCTGCTGAACCCGGTCAAGCTGCCCGAGAACGATGCCCGCAAGGCCCTGGTGCAGCGCATCATGGATCTGTATGGCAGCGCCGTGGGGGTGGATGGTGAGCCCGGCATGGGCCGGGCCCAGCTGGATGCCTTTTTTGCCGATGTGCGTGCCATCCATGCCTGGCACGCCCAGGCCGGGCAGCACCACTGCGTGCTGGCATCGCAGGCGCAGGCGGTGGCCGCCGCACAGGCACTGACGGCCATCCAGGCCAAGGTGGAAGACTTCTTCGCCCGCTGCCAGCTGGCCGCCTTCGACGCCCGGGCGCTGGCGCCGCTCAGCCCCAGCGTGGAAGGCTATGCCCTGCTGGGGGCGCAGCAGCTGTCGCTGGCGTCCCAGGCCATTGCCGATCTGCCGCTGGCACCCATCAGCGCCGACTGTGTGCTGCCGCTGGCAGAGGGTGTGAATCCCGCCTGGGCCGACGCGCTGCACGCGTTGCGCACCCACGCGGTGGCGCCGGTGCTGGGCGGTGATGTGCAGGTGCTGACGGCGTCGCAGTGGGCCGCGCTGAAGACCCAGCTGGCACCATGCCAGGCCTGGCTGGCAGCGTTTCCAGCCTCCCCGCTGGGCGCCATGGACGCTGCAGAAGCCCAGGCCTTGCTGGACAGTGGTGAAGAAGCTGCGCTGCAAGCCCTGATTGCCCACGATACCGAAGAGAAAAGCCATGGCGAACAGGCCACTGCACTGGAAAAGCTGATCCGCCTGCAGCGCGACCTGCTGCGCCTGCTGAACAACTTTGTCTCGTTCGCCGACTTCTACAACCGCGGTGAAGCGGCCGCCTTCCAGGCCGGCACGCTGTTCCTGGACGGCCGCAGCTGCGACCTGACGGTGGACGTGGCCGACCCTGGCGCCCATGCCATGCTGGCCGGGCTGGCCAAGGTCTATCTGGCCTACTGCGAATGCCGCCGGGGCACGGACAAGCGCCACATCGTGGCCGCGTTCACCGCCGGGGATGTGGACTATCTGATGGTGGGCCGCAACGGCGTGTTCTATGACCGTACGGGCCAGGACTGGGATGCCACCATCACCAAGATCATCGAGAACCCCACTAGCATCGGCCAGGCCTTCTTCTCGCCGTACAAGAAGTTTCTGCGCGTGGTCGAAGAGCAGGTCGCCAAGCGCGCTGCCGCCAAGCAGGAGACCGTGACGTCGGGGATGGACAGCACGGCGGGCAAGCTGGTGGACATGGCCAAGCCGGCAACTGCTGCTGCGCCGCAGGCTGCCGCGCGCAAGACCGATGTTGGCACGGTGGCGGCCATCGGCGTGGCGCTGGGCTCCATCAGCGCCGTCATGGTGGGCATCTTCGGCAAGTTCATCGAACTGGGCCCGTGGATTCCCGTGGCGCTGCTGGGCATCATCCTGGCGATTTCCGGCCCCAGCATGCTGATTGCCTGGCTCAAGCTGCGCCAGCGCAGCCTGGGACCGATCCTGGACGCCAGCGGCTGGGCCATCAACGGCCGCATGAACATCAACCTGCGCCTGGGGGGCATGCTGTCGCAGACCGCCAAGCGCCCGGCTTCCGCCACGCTGCGCATGGGAGACCCCTATGCTGACGGCCACAAGGGCCGCTGGGCCACCGGCGGCGCGCTGGCGGTGGTCCTGCTGCTGGCACTGTGCTGGCGCATGCAGTGGCTGGATGCGGTGCTGCCGACCGACTGGCAGCATGGCGCTCCGGCGGCGATCGCCCAGGGGTCTGTGGCGAATGCCGCGGATGCAACGAGCGCGGGAGATACGGTCCGCGACCACTGACCACACCCGCTCGTCCCGCGCCCCCGCAACGTGACCCAGCCCCTTCGTGCACAGCGAAGGGGCTTTTTTGTGGCCGCATGGGCCGGGGCGTGCTGCGCCAGACCTGCGCTGGGTAATCCGGCCGCGTGGGGTGCCCGGGGCGCGATCTTCAGTGGGGAAAAGAGGGACTAGCGCTGCGCGCCTGCCGGGGCTGCCGGGGCGTAGAGGTGCAGAAAGGCCTCGACCCCCCGGTCGGCACAGGCATCCAGCTCGGCGGGGGCGGGCAGCGGCAGGTGCTGGAACAGGAAGCGCTCCAGCAGCTCGGCCTCCAGCAAGGCCAGCAGATGGCGTGTGGCCAGCTCGGCCGGGGCGCTGCGCAATGCGCCGCGGTCCATGGCCTGCTGCAGAAAGCCGCTGATCAGGGCATGGCCCCGGCGCGGGCCCTGGTCGTAGCAGCGGGCCCCTACCTGGGAGCGCTCGCCCTCGGCCACCAGCAGGCGGCGCACGGCCGTGACCTCAGGGGCATAAAGCAAGGCCAGAAAGCGCCGGCCAAAGGTGCGCAAGGCGGCCGGCAGGTCCTGGCTGTCGGCCTGCAGGGCCAGCATGGTGTTCTGAAAGTCGGCCTCCGAGGCCTGGAACATCACTTCCACAAACAGCGCTTCCTTGGACGGGAAGTAGTTGTAGATGGTGGCTTTGGAGCCGCCCAGCCGGGCGCAGATCTCGGACATGGAGGTGCGCTCGAAGCCCAGTTCGCCAAAGGTGGCTGCAGCCACATCCAGGATGGCTTGCCGCTTTTCTTCCGTTTTCGTCCGCATGTGCGCGCAATGTCCTCGGGTTGGTGTGTTGTCTTTCAGTGTAGCGCTTGGATGGGAGGCGGTTCAGAAACTATACTGTACCGTACAGTTCATTAATAAAGTATTCCATGAGAACATGCAAAGCTTGTGCGCCTGGGGCAGCCCGTCCCGTGCGCACCGCCTGGCTGGCACTGGGCCTGCCGGTGCTGCTGACCGCCTGCGCCCATCTGCCCGACTGGCAGGGCAAGGCGGTGCTGCAACAGCCCGTCCCGCAGACGCTGCAGGCGGCGGCCGGTGCCCCGCAGGTGGCCTGGCCGCAAGACCGGTGGTGGCTGCGTTACGGCGACAGCCAGCTGGACAGCCTGATCGCCGAAGCACTGGAGCACGCACCCGACATGGCCGCCGCAGCTGCCCGCGTGCGCCAGGCCCAGGCGCTGCTGGGCGTGAGCGAGGCGGCCACGGCGCCACAGCTGTCGGCCAACGCCAGTGCCAGCGGCGACAAGTTCAGCTACCACTACCTGACCCCTTCTTCCATGGTGCCGCGCGGTCTGAACGATGTCGGTCGCGCCACGCTGGACCTGGGCTGGTCGCTGGACCTGTGGGGCCGACACCGTGCCGCCGTGGCCGCCGCCTCTGGCGAGCTGCAGGCGCGCCAGGCCGATGCGGCCCAGGCCCGTCTGGTGCTGGCCAGCAGCGTGGCGGCGGCCTACGCCGATCTGGTGCGCCTCACGGTGACCGAGCAGACCCTGGCGCAATCGCTGCAGGTGCGCACCACCACGGCCCGGCTGTTTGCCGAACGTTTTGCCCATGGACTGGAAAACCAGGGTGGCGTGCACAGCGCCAACGCTCGGCAGGCGGCAGCCCGGGCCGAATGGCTGCAGGCCCAGGAGCAGCTGGCGCTGCAGCGCCACCGCATTGCCGCGTTGATGGGGGCCGCGCCCGACCGGGGGGCCGCCATCACCATCCCGGCTTCCACCTTGCAGCAGCCCTGGCAGCAGCAATGGGCCTTGCCGGACCAGTTGCCGGCCAGCTTGCTGGGCCGCCGCCCCGATGTGGTGGCGGCACGCCTGCAAGCCCAGTCCCTGGAGTCGCGCGTGGCCGCCAAGCAGGCCGAGTTCTACCCGGACGTGAACCTGAGCGCCTTCATCGGGGTGCAGTCCCTGGGCCTGGACATGCTGACCAAGGGTGGCTCCAGCGTGGCCAGCGTGGGCCCGGCCATCAGCCTGCCGCTTTTCAACGGCGGCCGTCTGCGCTCCGAGCTGGGCGCTGCGCGTGCCCAGTACGACGAGGCGGTGGCCCTGTACCGGAACACGCTCAACCACGCGCTGCAGGAAGTGGCGGACAACGCCGTGAGCCAGCGGGCGCTGCAGCAGCAGCTGCAGGCCATGGAGCAGGCTGTGCACGCCGCCACCGAAGCCCACCGCGTGGCCCGCAACCGCTACGAAGGAGGGTTGGCCACGCACCTGGATGTGCTGTCGGCCGAAGACCAGTTGCTGGCCAGCGTGCGCCAGCTGGTGGATGTGCAGGCCCGTGCGCTGTCGCTGGACATTGCGCTGCACCGTGCGCTGGGCGGTGGCTGGCAGGAAGCCCCGTCGCCACAGACCGCCCAATCCTCTGCGGCCCGGGTCACCCCCCGCATTCC
Source organism: Comamonas terrigena NBRC 13299 (assembly GCF_006740045.1). Classification (NCBI taxonomy): domain Bacteria; kingdom Pseudomonadati; phylum Pseudomonadota; class Betaproteobacteria; order Burkholderiales; family Comamonadaceae; genus Comamonas; species Comamonas terrigena. The sequence goes on along the minus strand of NZ_AP019749.1, from coordinate 3,700,395 downwards.
CCCGGCGTGATGTGCGCCTGCGGCACCCGAATTCCCTGAATTTCCCAAATTGATTCTGCGAGAGCTTTTATGACTGACAACGCTTCTTCCGTGAGCGCCAATCCCGTGGTGCGCGAGCAGCGCCGCAACAAACTGCTGGCCGGTCTGGCCGGTGCGGTGGTGGTCGCCAGCGTGGCGGGCGGTGGCTACTGGTGGCTGCATGCCTCCCACTTCGTCTCCACCGACAATGCCTATGCGGCGGTGGAGGTGGCCCAGGTCACTCCGTCCGTGGGCGGTACCGTGCTGGAGGTGCTGGTGAAGGACACCCAGGCCGTGAAGCAGGGGGAGGTGCTGGTGCGCATCGACCCCACGGATGCCCGGCTGGCGCTGGCCCAGGCCGAAGCCGAGCTGGCACGCGCCGTGCGCCGCGTCAAAGGCTATGTGGCCAACGACGGTGGCCTGAAGGCGCAGGTGGCCGCCCGCGAGGCGGACCAGAAGAGCGCCGCCGCCCAGCTGACGGCGGCCCAGGCCGATATGGCCCGCGCCACCATCGACCTGCAGCGCCGTGAAGCCCTGGCCCACAGCGGCTCGGTCTCGGGCGACGAGCTGACCAATGCCCAGAACGCCTTTGCCGCTGCCAAGGCCCGTCTGGCATCGGCCCAGGCGGCGCAAGCCCAGGCCGAAGCCAACCGCGAAGCCGCCGTGGGCGCCAAGCAGGTGAACGCCACGCTGATCGAAGGCACGACCGCCGAGACCAACCCCGAAGTGCTGCTGGCGCTGGCCCGCCGCGACCAGGCCCAGGTGGACCTGGACCGCACCACGGTGCGGGCGCCGGTGACCGGTGTGGTGGCCAAGCGCAGCGTGCAGCTGGGCCAGCGCGTGGCGGCGGGGGCGCCGCTGATGTCGGTGGTGCCGGTGCAGCAGATGTATGTGGATGCCAACTTCAAGGAAGGCCAGCTGGGCAAGGTGCGCGTGGGCCAGAGCGTGGAGTTGCAGGCCGACCTGTACGGCAGCCAGGTGGTCTACCACGGCACCGTGGCCGGCTTGAGCGGGGGCTCGGGGGCGGCGTTTGCCGCCATTCCGGCCCAGAACGCCACCGGCAACTGGATCAAGGTGGTGCAGCGCCTGCCCGTGCGCGTGCAGCTGGACCCGACCGAGCTGGCCGCCCACCCGCTGCGTGTGGGCCTGTCCATGAACGTGACGGTAGACACCCGCAGCGGCGGTGAGCCGGCAGCCCGCGTGGCGTCCACCACGGCCGCGCAGTGAGCTGCCGATGGCTGAAGCAAACTTTGCGCCGCTGACCATCGGCGGCAAGCCGCTCACCGGCGGCATGCTGTGGCTGGCGGCCCTGGTGCTGGCCGCTGCCAACTTTGTGGCCGTGCTGGACATGACGATCGCCAACGTCTCGGTGCCCAGCATTGCCGGCAACCTGGGCGCCACCACCAGCCAGGGCACCTGGGTGATCACCAGCTACGCCGTGGCCGAGGCCATCAGCGTGCCCCTGACCGGCTGGCTGGCGGCGCGCTTTGGCGCGGTGCGCGTGTTCTCCGTGGCCATGGGTCTGTTCGGTGTGGCGTCGCTGCTGTGCGGGCTGGCCAATTCGCTGGGCTTTCTGGTGTTTGCGCGCATCCTGCAAGGCTTTGCCGGCGGCCCGCTGATGCCGCTGTCGCAGACGCTGCTGCTGCGCATCTTTCCGCCGCGCATGGCGCCGGCCGCCATCGGCCTGTGGTCCATGACCACGCTGATTGCGCCGGTGCTGGGGCCGATTGTGGGCGGCTGGATCTGTGACAACTACAGCTGGCACTGGATCTTTCTGATCAACATCCCCGTGGCCATCGGCTGTGCGTTTGCGGCCTGGAACCTGCTCAGGCGCTACGAGCTGGCGCTGCGCCGCAACCCCATCGATACCGTGGGCCTGGGCCTGCTGATCGTCTGGGTGGGCGCATTGCAGCTGATGCTGGACGAAGGCAAGAACCTGGACTGGTTCGCCTCGCCCACCATCGTGGTGCTGGCTGTGGTGGCCGCTGTGGGCTTTGCGGCCTTTCTGATCTGGGAGCTGCATGAAGAGCATCCCATCGTGGACCTGCGCGTGTTCCGCCACCGGGGCTTCACCATGAGCGTGCTGACCATCAGCCTGACGTTTGCGGCCTTCTTTGCCGCGAATGTGCTGACCCCGCTGTGGCTGCAGAGCTTCATGGGCTACACGGCGACCGATTCGGGCATGGTCACGGCGTGGACCGGCCTGTTTGCGCTGTGTGTGGCGCCCATGGCGGCCGGCCTGTCGGCCAAGGTGGACCCGCGCCGGCTGATCTTTGCCGGCGTGCTGTGGCTGGGTCTGATGACCTTCTGGCGCACGGTGGCCACCACCGACATGGGCTACTGGGACATCGCACTGCCGCTGATGTTCATGGGCTTCGGGCTGCCGTTCTTCTTCATCCCCACCACCGGGCTGGCGCTGGCCAGCGTGGAGCCCCAGGAGATGGACAACGCCGCCGGGCTGATGAACTTTCTGCGCACGCTCTCGGGCGCCGCTGCGGTGTCGCTGGTGAACACCGCCTGGGAAGATGGCACGACGCGCCAGCACGCCGAGCTGGTCGGGCTGACCGACCGCAGCGGCGAGGTGCTGCAGGGGCTCAGGGCCTCGGGCATGTCGCCGGATGCGGCCCTGTCCGCGCTGGACCAGCTGCTGACCAGCCAGAGCGTGATGCTGGCCACCAACCAGATCATGTTCACCATCGCCATCTGCTTTGTGGTGGGAGCCTGTGTGATCTGGTTGGCCCCCAAGCCCACGCGGGTGGTGGAGCCAGGGGCTGGAGGGCATTGAGCGGCCCCGCCCGTGCACGACCCGTGTCCCTACGAGCCTGCAGCCGCGGGCCAGGGGGCACGGGGGTGGATTTCCGTGGAACGGACAGCGCCCAGGCGTGGCCAGGGATCCGGGGCCGGAATGTGCCCAGTTGGCGCCTGGTCGACGCCTAGCCGCGTGTGCGCAACGCCTTCTCGATCTTGTTGCGCGGCACGGTGGGCTTGGGGACCTTGAACGGGAACCAGCTGCGCACGTCCTCTTCCACGCCGATACCGTGCATGAAGTTGTAGATGGCTTTCTTCAGCACCGCGCCCAGGGCATCATGGTCCACGCCGGTGGGGTCGATGAAGGCGATGTCGTTCTTGGCAAACGTCACCTCGGGCAGCGGCACCAGCTGCACGCCATATTCCGCCGGGTTCAGGCCCACGGGCGAGTGCACCGTGCAGGCAAAGCGGTGGAAGAAGCCGCTCTGGATGCAGCCGTTCTCGAACAGCTGGCGCACATATTCCAGCGCGTCCACCGTGTCCTGGACGGTCTGCGTGGGAAAGCCGTACATCAGGTAGGCGTGCACCAGGATCCCGGCCTCGCTGAAGGCCTTGGTCACGCGCGCCACCTGCTCCACGGACACGCCTTTTTTCATCAGGTCCAGCAGCCGGTCGGAGGCCACCTCCAGACCGCCCGAGACCGCAATGCAGCCGCTGTCGGCCAGCAACTGCGTCAGCTCGGGGCTGAAGGTCTTCTCAAAGCGGATATTGCCCCACCAGCTGATGTCGCTGCCGCGCTCGATCAGCTCGGTAGCCAGGGCCTTGAGCGCCTTGGGGGGGGCCGCTTCGTCCACAAAGTGAAAGCCGGTCTGCCCGGTCTCGGCCACGATGGCGTCGATGCGGTTGGCCAGCTCCACGGCGCTGGCGCCTTCGTAGCGGCCGATGTAGTCCAGGCTCACATCGCAGAAGCTGCACTTCTTCCAGTAGCAGCCATGGGCAATCGTCAGCTTGTTCCAGCGCCCGTCGCTCCACAGCCGGTGCATGGGGTTGAGCATGTCCAGCAGCGACAGGTAGTCGTGGATGGGCAGGCCGTCCCAGGTGGGCGTGCCCACTTCGGCAAAGGCGATGTCGGCTTCCATCATGTTGATGTACTGCACGGCACCGGCATCGTTGCGCACATAGGTGCGCACCAGGCGCGAGCGGCCGCGCTCGCCGCGCAGGTGCTCCAGCAGGGCCAGCAGCGGGCGCTCGCCCGCGTCCAGCGTGACGAAGTCGAAGTGGTCGAACACGCGCGGCTCGGTCAGCTCGCGCAGCTCAGTGTTCACGAAACCGCCGCCCAGCACCGTGGTGATGTGGGGAAACTCGGCCTTGATGGTCTGGGCAATGCGAAATGCCGCGTACACGGAGCCGGGAAAGGGCACGGACAGCAGCACCACCGTGGGCCGCTGGCGCCAGACGGCCTTGCGCGTCAGCTCGGCCAGGGTCTCGTCCACCAGGGTCTGGGGGGCGGCCAGGGCTTGGGCCAGCGGCTCGAACGTGGGCTGGCTGCCGGCCAGCGATTCGGCATAGCGCACAAATTCGAAGCGCTCGTCGGCCGCGTCGCGCAGCACATCGGCCAGGTCGTTCAGGTACAGGGTGGCCAGGTGCTTGGCACGGTCGGCCTGGCCCAGGGCGCCAAAGGCCCAGCCCAGCGGGTCGCCGCTGCCGTCATCGAGGTAGTGCTCCAGCGCCGCAAAGCGCGGCCCTTCGGGCAGCCAGCCACGGCCGACGATGCGGTGGCTGAGCGTGCTGTCCTTGCCCTGCAGATAGGCAATCACCTTGTTGATGGTGGCCAGGTACTGGTCGCGCTGGCCCATGAAGCTTTGCACGGCGGGGCTGAAGGCACGGTCGGGGTCGGCGTCGTACTGGGCCTGCACCAGATCGATCACCTGCTGCAGCCCGTCCCTGGACAGCAGCTGCAGCACCAGGGCCAGCGCCAGGTCTTCCTGCACCGCATCCACGCCGCGCCCACGCAGAAAGCCCGTCAGGTAGGCGGTGGACGGGTAGGGCGTGTTGAGCTGCGTCATCGGCGGGATGAGTGACAGCACACGGACAGGAACGGGCGTGGTCATGGGGCAGAAAGGGCAAAAAAGAGGGCAGGGCAGTGCCCGGGCCAGGCCCGCATTGTCCCAGCATGGGGCCGGGGCTGCAGGGGCGGGGGCTTGGCGCCGTGGCCGGCGGCGAAGGATGCCATCGCCACACGCGGGATCAGAGGGGTGGACGGGGCACACCACGCGCCGGCATGCTGCTCCTAAAATGCAAGTTGCCTGTGCGCATGGTGCGCCGGCCTGACCTGCCTGTGCAGCACTGCCCGGCCGGAGCCCCTGGCCTCCGACCCGCGCGCGACAGGGCTGCACACCGCCGGTGGGGCGGCTTTTTATTTGTGAAAGAGGGTGGACGCCGATGTCCTCCTTGCCCGGGGGCGTGGCCCCCGCTTCGGCCGGTACTGCCGGTATGGCGTCGCGTTCGGCCTTGCTGGGCATTGCCCTCACGCTGTCGGCCTGTGCGCTGTTCGCGCTGCTGGACAGTGCCACCAAATATGCGGGCCTGATGTTGCCCATGCTGCTGGTGCTGTGGCTGCGCTTTCTGGCGCAGGCGCTGGTGACCACGGCCTTGGTGCTGCCCCGGCACGGCCTGGCGGCGCTGCGCACGGCGCACCCCAGGTTTCAGGCCAGCCGCGCCCTGTTCGGGATTTCCACCTCGATCTGTGCCTTCTTCTGCATCCAGAGCATGCCGCTGGGCAACTTCACGGCGATCTGGTCGGCCTGCCCCTTGCTGGTGGTGGTGGCGTCGGCCTGGCTGTACCAGGAGAAGGTCAGCCCCGTGCGCTGGCTGCTGCTGGCGGCGGGCCTAGCCTGCGTGATCGTCATCGTGCGGCCGGAACGCAGCGACCAGGCCCTGGGCTGGCAGGCATTGCTGCCGGTGGGCCTGCTGGTCAGCGGCTCCGGTTACCTGCTGCTGGGCAGCCGCCTGGCGCGGCTGGACGCGCCGCACACCACGCAGCTGTATTCCACCTGGCTGCCCATGCTGCTGACCACGCCGTTTCTGCCCTGGTTCTGGCAGGCCGTGGAAGGCTGGCAGCTGTGGCTGGCGGTAGCGGCCATGGGGCTGTGCAGCGGCGTGGGGCATTTGATGCTGCTGCAGGCCTATACGCACGCCACGCCGTCGGTGATCTCGCCCTTTCTGTACAGCCAGATCGGTTTTGCCATGGGCGTGGGCTGGCTGCTGTTTGGCCAGGTGCCCGATGCGCAGTCGCTGCTGGGCATGGCCGGCGTGGTGCTGTGCGGCATCTGGAGCATGTGGTTGAGTGTGCGCGGGCGGGCGTGAGTCGCCCGCCTGCGCATGTGGCTGTCCTGCGGGCAGCTGCACAGGAACAGCGGGCGCAGTAAGGTGCGCCCTGTATGGAATGAGAGAGCAGCGAGTGCGTCAAGACGATTTTTCCCCTTCCCCTCCTCCCCGCAGTGCGACAGCCCCCGTGGTGGCCGATGGCCTGCCATTGCCGCAGCGGCACATCGCCATGGCCGTGATCCTGTTGGGCCTGGTGCTGTGCGTGATGGACAGCACCATGATGAACATGGCCTTGCCCCAGGTGGCGCGCCAATGGCAGGTGGACCCGGCGCAGACGCTGTGGGTGGTGAATGCCAACCAGATCGCTTCCCTGGTGCTGCTGCTGCCGCTGGCCGCGCTGGGCGACCGCATGGGCTATCGCCGTGTCTACCTGGGGGGGCATGGTGATCTTTGGCCTGGCCAGTGTGGGCGCGCTGCTGGCGCCTTCGCTGCCCTGGCTGATCGTGGCGCGTGCGCTGCAGGGCCTGGGCGCGGCCGGGGTGTTGAGCGTCAACGCCTCGCTGGTGCGGCTGATCTACCCGCGTGCCCAGCTGGGCAAGGGCATGGCGCTCAATTCCCTGACGGTGGCCCTGTCGTTTGTGGCCGGCCCGGCCGTGGCGGCGGCAGTGATTTCGCTGGGCGACTGGCGCTGGCTGTTTGCCCTGCACCTGCCACTGGCCCTGGCCATCAGCTGGCTGGGCACACGCTCGCTGCCGCAACCGGTGCCGCAGGCCGCCGCCGCACAGCAGCCGCTGTCCTGGCTGGACGGCGTGCTGAACATCGTGATGTTTGCCAGCCTGTTCCTGGGTGTGGACCGGCTCAGCCACCTGCAGCCCGGCGGCAGCCTGTGGCCGGCCGCGCTGTGGCTGGGGCTGGGGGTGGGCGTGGGCGCCTGGTATCTGCGGCGCCAGCGCCGCCTGAGCGCGCCGATGTTTCCGCTGGATCTGCTGCGTATCCCGGTGTTTGCTCTGTCCATGTGCGCTTCCATCACGGCGTTCTGTGCCCAGACCATGGCATTTCTGGCCCTGCCGTTCCTGTTGATTGAGGCGCGCGGCTTGCCCACGGGGCAGGCCGGGCTGCTGATCAGCGCCTGGCCGCTGGCCCTGGCCATCTCCGCGCCCTGGGTGGGGCGGATGATCGGCCGCTGGCCGGCGGGCCGCCTGGGCGCCGTGGGCATGGCGCTGTTTGCCCTGGGGCTGTGGGCGCTGGCGCTGCTGCCGCAGGATGCGTCGAACTGGAATGTGGTGTGGCGCATGGCGCTGTGCGGTATGGGCTTCGCCTTCTTCCAGTCGCCGAACAATTTCACCATCGTCACGTCGGCGCCCCTGCACCGCAGCGGTGCGGCCAGCGGCATGCTGGGCGCCGCCCGCCATGTGGGCCAGGGCCTGGGCGCGGTGCTGCTGGCGGCGGCCTTCTTGGTGTGGAACCGTGAGCCCGGCCAGGCCGAGCAGTACGCGCTGCTGCTGTCCGGGTGCTGCGCGGTGCTGGCCGGCTGCTTCAGCGTGCTGCGCAAGGCGCCGGCCAAGGCGTGAGTGCAGGGGGCGGTAGCCACCGGACCGCACATTGCAAAGAATTTGTCGCGAATTTTCTGGAGCGCCAAAAAATGCTGCTAGAATTGCAGCTTCTCTAGGGGAGTCGCCAAGCTGGTTAAGGCACCGGATTTTGATTCCGGCATGCGAAGGTTCGAATCCTTCTTCCCCTGCCAAGATCTGCAAACCCCGACTGCGCAAGCAGTCGGGGTTTTGCTTTTTCTGCCGGCCAATCGATCGGCGTTTCTGCGCGTGCTGTGGGTTCCGTCTGGCAGTACCGAAGGCCCCCAACCGCAACGCCCTTGCAGGGCAAGGGCGTCATTCGCAGATCCGCCGGCGCGGGCACCGGCGTGGCGCGGTCAGTGGCCGTGTGCGGCGTTCGGGTCCGAGACGCCGGAGTACACCCCGGGCTCTGCCTGGCCGCTGACCTCCAGAATGCCGACCAGGCCCTTGCCGGTGCGTGACAGCGCATGGTCCACCAGCAGGTAGTTGCCGGGCACCTGCGGGGTCAGCTCGACGATGGCGGCACCTCCTGGTGGCACCACCGTGGTCTGCACGTTGTGCTTGATGGCGGTGAGCGAGGCTTCGTCATACACCTTGTCAAACACTTCGCCGATCACGTGGAAAGACGAGATCTTGTTGGGTCCGCCCACGCCGAAGTAGATGCGCACCTTCTCTCCCACCTTGGCCTTGAGCTTGTGCTCCTTGGTCAGCGCCCCCACCGCACCGTTGAACACGTAGTACTGCGGCAGTTCCGCGGCCATCTTGTCGAAGTCCACTTCCTGGTGGGTTTTGGCCCCGATGGGACGGGTGGTGTACATCTCGCCCTGCATCACATAGAACTCCTTGTCCACCTGGGGCAGGCCGCCTTCGGGCTCCACCAGAATCATGCCGTACATGCCCGCCATGATGTGGTGGGGCACCAGCGGCGTGGCGCAGTGGTACACGTACAGGCCGGGGTTCAGTGCCTTGAAGGTGATGGTCTTTTCCTGGCCGGGCGGCACCTGGGTGTGTTCGCCGCCGCCCAGGCCGCCGTTGACGGCATGCAGGTCGATGGAGTGGATCATCTTGCTGCTCTTGGCATTGGCCAGCGTCAGCTCCATGGTGTCGCCTTGCTTCATGCGCAGCATGGGGCCTGGCACCTGCTTGTCGAACGTCCAGTAGGTGAAGGTGGTGCCGTCATCCAGCTGGCCCACCAGCTCCACGGTCTCGATGCGTTTCTGGTGCTTTTGCGGGCCCGCGGCCTTCACGGCGGGGGGCACGGCACTGGGGTCGGCGGCAATGCTCACGGCACCGGCCAGGGCCGGAGCCATTGCGGCGGCCGGCGTGTACAGGGCTTCGGGACCGGGGGCGTTCTTTTGCACGGCCTTTTCGGCTTCGACCGTGGTGCCTTTGACCTCCAGCTTGCCTTCCATGCCGATCTGGCGGTGGCCGGGGATGGTGCAGTAGTAGCTGAAGGTGCCGGCCTTGGTCACCTGGAAGCGCAGCGTGGCCGGGGCCGTGTCGGCATTCACCTTCTTGGAAACCACATTCAGGCCTTCGACGGCCAGATCGTGCTCGGCACCTTCGCCGCTCTGGAGCACGATCTCCACCGTGTCGCCCACTTCGGCCACGATGGTGGGGTTCACCTGGCCCTTGGCGTTCACATAGACCATCTTGCCGTCGACGATGTTGGTCGTCAGTGCCACTTTGCGCACCTGGGCGGTGGTGGCTTTCTTGGCGGCTGCGGCGGTGGGGGCCGCCTGTGCACTGCCGAGGCTGGGGGCCAGATTCAGCGCCAAGGCAATGGCGAAAGCAACGGGGGTCAGGCAACGTGTCGAGGTCATACGCTTCTCCTTGTAATCCCGGCAATCGGACTGCGGTGCCCAGAAATTTGGACGTCGCATCTGCTGCCGTTGAAGGGAATTCTTCGGAGATTCGGAGGACGTCGATTTGCGTTGGATCAAGCGCCAAATGGCGTGGCGCAGGCCAACCACACAAACCGCGTAGGGCCAATAAAAGGAGTGCAATCAGCCTTTTATGCCCAGACGACGCGCCAGTTTGTGCAGATTGCTGCTATCGATCTGCAAGCTCTTGGCGGCGGCGCTCCACACGCCCTGGTGCTGGCCCAGCGCCTGTTCGATCGCGTTGCGCTGCACATGGTCCACCTGCTCGCGCAGGGAGCTGAAGGTGCTGCTCACCTGGCCTGCCGCCGCGCCCGGCAGGGCGGCACCGGGGGCGAGTGCCGGTGCCGACAGCGGCGCGGCCTCCAGGTCCAGCGAGGCCGCGTCCAGGCTGACGATGTCGGTGCGGCGTGCCCCGTAGCTGACGGCCTTGAGCGCGGCGCGGCTGATGACATGCTCCAGCTCACGCACATTCCCGGGCCAGGCATAGCGGCGCATCGCAAGCTGGGCATCGCTGGTCAGGCGCAGGCTGCGCAGGCCCAGGCGGCTGCGGTTGAGTTCCAGAAAACGGCCGGCCAGCAGCAACACATCGTCGCCGCGTTCGCGCAGCGGCGGCACATGCAGGGGGTAGACCGACAGGCGGTGGAACAGGTCGGCGCGGAAGCCGCCGTCGCGCACCTGTTCGTTCAGGGCGCGGTTGGTGGCGGCAATGATGCGCACATCCACCTTGCGCGGCTGGTCGGCGCCCAGGCGCTGGATCTCTCCGTTCTGCAAGGCGCGCAGCAGCTTGGCCTGCACGGGCAGCGTGAGCTCGCCCACCTCGTCCAGAAACAGGGTGCCCTGGTCCGCACTTTCAAACCGCCCGGCGCGGGCGGCCACTGCTCCGGAAAAAGCCCCCCGGGCATGGCCGAAGAGCTCGCTCTCGGCCAGGGTGTCGGGCAAGGCAGCGCAGTTCACATGCACCATGGGCTGCTGGCGCCGGCGTGACAGCTGGTGCAACCGGCGCGCAAACAGCTCCTTGCCCACGCCGGTTTCGCCCAGCAGCAGCACCGGCATATCGGTTTCGGCCACCACGGCCAGTTCCTGTTGCAGCCGCAGGAGGGCAGGGCTTTGGCCCACGATGTCCTGCAGTGCGGCGGGCGTGGCATCGGAAGGCTGGGCGCTGCGCGACAGGCGCAGTGCCCGCACCTCGGACTCCAGGTGCGCCATGCGCACCGTGGCCTCGATCAGCGGCACCCGCGCCTGCAGCCGTTCTTGGGCCTGCTCGTCGAACGTACCGATGTCCAGGGCGTCCAGCGTGATCACCCCCCAGTGCCAGCCTTCGATGGAAATGCCCAGCCCCATGCAGTCGTGCACGGGCAGCGCCTGGCCTGCACGTTCGGTGAGCAGGCCGTCATAGGGGTCGGGCAGGCTGCTGTCGTGGTGAAAGCGTGTGAGTTCGCCGCTGCGGGACAGGATGGTGGCCAGGCGCGGGTGCTGGCTGACGGTGAAGCGCCGGCCCAGGGCTTCCTGCACCAGGCCTGCCGCGGCCACCGGGCGCAGGCATTCGCCTTCCAGCCGCAGCAAGGCCACTGCGCCGCAGTGAAATTCGGCTTGCAGGCTTTCGACCAGGCGTTGCAGGCGCACGGCCTGCGGCAATTCGGTGGAAAGATCGGAAAGGACCAGGGAATCGAGCATGGTGAAAACAACCGGATGGGGTATTTGTGACCGGGCGGGGCGGGGTGCATCCTACCCATGGATGCGCTAACTGCTTGATTCTCAAGGAGGTGAATGCAGGCATGGTTTGCGCTAGCGCAAAGGCATCACCTGTTACCTCAAAGGTTTGCCATGTCTCTCATCCACCAATCCGTCGGCAGCATTGCCAAACAAATCCCCGGCGCCACTGCGGTGTTCCACAAATACGACCTGGATTTCTGCTGCGGCGGTAAGCACAGCCTGGCCCAGGCAGCGCATGCCAGGCAGGTCGATCCTGCGGTGGTCGAAGCCGAGCTGATGCGTTTGCCGGCCGTGGCCGCACAGGCCGATGCGGAGTCGGCGGCGGTTGTGGCCTGCGATGCCGGCCACAGCGACGTGCTGATCGAGCACATCCTGCAGCGCTACCATGAAGTGCACCGCCAGCAGTTGCCGGAGCTGATCCGCCTGGCCCACCGCGTGGAGCAGGTGCACGGGGACCGCGACGATTGCCCGGTCGGTCTGGCTGCCCATCTGGAAGCCATGTTCCAGGCGCTGCAAAGCCATATGCTGAAGGAAGAAAAAATCCTGTTCCCGCTGCTGCTGGCCCAGCACAACGCCCAGGCCCGGATGCCGATTGCGGTGATGCGCCATGAGCACGACCAGCACGGCGCTGAATTGCAGAAGCTGCTGGATCTGACCGACCACATCACGCCGCCGCGTGCCGCCTGCACCACCTGGCGTGCGCTGTACGGCGGGCTGCGCGAGTTCAAGGAAGACCTGATGCAGCACATCCACTTGGAAAACAATGTGCTGTTCCTGCACACGGAGCAGGCGGTGGCTGCAGCGTGACAGGCGCTGTCGCCTCGGGACAGCTGCGGCGTCTGCCAGACCGGGGCGCTCCAGGTGCTCAGGCGATGCGGTGGATAGATGAACCTGGCAACTGCAGGGGCGGGAACAAGGCGCAGACCTGTGGGTCGTGCCCAGGGATGATCTGGTCCGGGCCGTCCGCCAGCTGCCGGATCAGCGCGTAGCCGGCCAGCATGTCGTCCAGGCTGTGGATGGCGGGAAACGGGTTCTGCTTTGCCAGGTTCTCGTAGTAATGCGCGGCGTCGGAGGCCAGCACCGCCCAGCCTCTGGCGGTCATCACGCGCACCACCTGCAGGCCATCGGTGTGGCCGCCGACGCGGTGAAACTCGATGCCGGGCGCAAACCGGTGCATGCCATCGACCAGCCGGACATCGCCGGCATACAGGCGCTTGAGCACGACGGAAATATCGTCAAGTGCGAAGAAGTGGTTCTGCTTCGCATCGCACATGCACCTGCCGGTGGCGTAGGCCATCTCGCGCTGCTGCAGCCAGATGCGGGCGTTGCGGAACTGGTTCACATTGCCGGCATGGTCGTAGTGCAAATGGGTGATCGCGACATCGCGGATATCGTCGGCCGCAATCCCCAGTGCGCCGAGCGCCTGGACCGGCTCCTGCAGAAATGCACGCTGGCGGGCGAGGGCGGAGACCTGGCTGAAGCCGGTGTCCACCAGCAGCAACTGGTCGCCACCGCGCACCAGCCAGACAAAGAAGTCCAGCGGCATCAAGGCATCCGGATCACCGTCGACGGGGTGCAGAAAATTGCTCTGCCGCACCCGCGCGACGCTGGCGTACCGGATGGCGAGGACCTCATAACGGGGCAGATCGTCTGGCTGCATTCTGCTGGCCGCCTACTTCTTCACCAGAGGGCATTTGCTCTGGTCCAGGCTCTCGAACGCCTCCTTGCCCGGCACCGTTTCCTGTACGCTGTAGTAGTCCCAGGGCTTCTTGGATTCCGACGGCATCTTCACCTTCACCAGCAGCATGTCGTGCACCATCTTGCCGTCGTCGCGCAGCGTGCCGTTCTTGGCAAAGGCATCCTGGATGCGCATGCGCTTCATGGCCTTGATGACGTCGGCGACATCGTCGCTTTTGGCTTGCTCGACCGCCTTCAGGTAAGTGCGGATCGCCGAATACTGGCCTGCCTGCAACGCGGTGGGCATGCGCTTCATTTTCTTCATGAACTTGTCGGCGAACTTGCGCGATTCGTCGTCGTAGTCCCAGTAGAAGGATTCGGCAAACATCATATTGCCCGCGTTCTTGAGCCCCAGCCCATGCACGTCCATGATGCTCATCAGCATGGCCACCGTCGCCTGGCCGCCGGTCCCCAGGCCGAATTCACGGCCTTGCTTGATGGCGTTCTGCAGGTCCAGGCCCGCCGTGGCAATGGCCACCGCATTGGCCTTGCTGCCGTTGGCCTTGACGATGTAGGAGGCAAAGTCGTTGCCGGGGAAGGGGTAGCGTGACGAGCCCACCACGCTGCCCCCCGCGGCTTCGATGAACTTCCTGCCATCGTTTTCCAGCGAGTGCCCGAATGCATAGTCGGCCGTCACGTAGTACCAGGTCTTGAAGCCCTTCTTCACCAGCGATTTGGTGCCCACATTGGCCAAGGCATACGAGTCGTAGACCCAGTGCACATTGTTGGGCGTGCAGTCCTCGTTGCTGATGCGCTGTGCACCAGCCCCTGTGACGATGGACATGCGCCCCTTTTCCTGGGCGATCTTCATTGCGGCCAGGGCCACGGCGCTGTTGCCCAGTTCGGTCACCGCATCCACCTTGTCTCGGTCCAGCCATTCACGGGTCTTGGTCGAGGCGATGTCGGCCTTGTTCTGGTGGTCGGCGGTCACGATCTCGATGGGCATGCCCAGCACCTTGCCGCCGAATTCCTCGACCGCAATTTCGGTGGCAACAATCGAGCCCTTGCCCACGTTGTCCATGAACGGACCGTTGATGTCGGTGAGCACGCCGATCTTGACCACGCCGTCCGAGATCTTCGCGCCCCCGGCTTGCGCGTGGGCTGCGCCGGTGAGCAGTGCGATGGCGGAAAGAACGAGTGCCGTTGGGGGAATGAACTTCATGGTGTGTCTCCTGCGTTGTCTGGCGCGTTGTCTGGCTTGGCGGAGCGGGGTTTCACGGTTGAATCTGCCGGAGCACCGGCATCAGGTGGGCGATGAAATCGGCGGGGGCCTCGCTCATCGGGAAATGGCCGAGGCCGGGCATGATCGACAGCTGCGCCCCGGCAATGCTCTGGGCAAGGGCCCGGGAGTCATCGGGCGTGCATGAGTAGTCGTACTCGCCGGTCAGCAGATAGAGCGGGCATTGCGCCGTGTCGATGCGGCCCGCCAGCGCGCGCAGATCGCCTTCGGCCTTGTAGAAGTGGAGATCGCCCTTGAACACCCCGGGCCCGCTTTGCATGTAGTGCCACAGGGTTTCCCAGCGGTCCACCTCCTTGGCGTGCGGGCCGATCAGGCCGGACACGATGCCGGCGCAGACTTCGCCGCCGTGCACATCCGGACGGTGCAGCCATTCCAGGTTGTAGTAGGGCGCGACATGGGCGCCCGATTGCAGGCCGATCAGGGCCTTGAACCGCTCCGGGTGCTGCAGCGCCAGGTGCAGCACCACACGGCCGCCGATGGAGCACCCCATAGCGACGGGGCGGTGAATGTCCAGCGCATCCATCACGCCGAGGATGGAGTCCACATAAAGCTGCGAGGTGAGCTGGTACTCGTGCTGTTCCCAGCCTTCGGGGGGCGAGGACTTGCCGTGGTAGGGCAGATCGAAACAGATCACCTGGAAGCGTTCGGTGATCTCCGGGCAGTTCATCAGGCCGCGGTATTGGCGCGAGTCGCTGCCTGCCGTGTGCAGGCACAGCAAGGGCTGGCCCTGGCCCGCCGTTTCCACATAGATGCGGTTGTTGCGGCCCTGGATGGTGACGTGGACGTAGCCGCCCGAGATGGGTTCCATGTGTTGGCGGTTCATTGCACGATCCCTCCGAGTGACTTGACCAGGTCCTTGAAGTACAGGAGATTGCTCATGAACGGATGCTGGTCGCCTTCCAGCCGCAGGTGCTTGAACTTGATCATCGCCATCAGATCGTGAAAGCCCGGTGTGGGCGTGCTGGCGTAGTACCGGCTCCAGGCCTGGGCATCGGCCGCCAGCCGGAACGTCCAGCGTGGCATCACGAAAGGGCCGCTCTGGATGCTTTCTATGCGTCCCTCGTGGATGCGGACCAGCCATTCCTTCTCGCCGCTTTGCAGCAGAAACGTCACATGGACGAATCGGCCGCGGTGGACGAGCCAGTCATTCAGGGGAACAGGGGTGGTGCTCATGGTGCGGCTTTCGTGTCGGCAATCACGCGGTACATCACGGGGTAGTAGTGGTCGGCGAAGCCCGCGTCGATGGATTTCTGCAGCTGCTGCGCGGTCAGCGCGGTGATGGCGTTGTCCAGCTGCACCGTGCTGGACAGCTCCAGTGCCAGCTTCAGGTCCTTGAGGGCATAGGCCGTGGAGAACATCTTTTCCGGGAAGACATCCTTGGCCAGGTAGTTGGCTCCGGTGAGATTGAGGGCAAACGAGGCCGCCGACCCCAGACCCAGCGCATGGGCGAGCAGGTCCTTGGAGACCCCCGACTTGTCGGCCATGGCAAAGGCTTCGGCCAGGGTGTGCACGGTGTTGAGCAGCACCATGTTGTTGAGGATCTTCACGACCTGCCCGGCGCCGGTCGGGCCGCAGTGCAGCACGTCACTGCCCATGCAGTCGAGATAGGGTTTCACGGCAGCGAACTGCGATTCGCTGGCGCCCACGGTGATCAGCAAGGTGCCGTTGTTGGCGGCTGCCCGGCTGCGGGCCACGGGGGCATCCACCAGGTCGATGCCGGCGGCCCCCAAGGTGGCGGCCAGCTGGCGCGTGCGTTCCACATCGCTGGTGCTCATGTCGACAACGGTCTGGAGCGCACGGGCGTTGGCCACCAGTCCGTCCGGACCGTTGCAGACCGCCTCGACATGCTGGATGGCCGGCAGCGACAGGAACACGATGCTGGCGGTTTCGGCGATCTGCTGCACGCTGCTGGCAATCACACCATCGCCGGCCAGCGCACGCACGTTGTCGGCGTTGAGGTCGGCAGCCAGCACCGTGCAGCCGGACTTCTGCGCCAGATTGCGGCACATGCCCATGCCCATCACGCCCACGCCGATGAAACCGAGGATGGGTTTGCTGCTCATGCCAGACCTCCCTGGCGCACGCACTTGACCTTGAGGAACTCACGCAGCCCCTCAGTGCCGCCTTCGGAGCCCAGGCCGCTGTCCTTGTAGCCCCCGAACGGGGTCTCGGGCAGCGAGGCCTGCAGCTCGTTGATGCAGACCACGCCGCTTTCGATCTCGTTGGCAAACCGGTGTGCCAGCTGCATGTCGTTGGTGAAGGCATAGGCCGCCAGGCCAAAGGGCAGGCTGTTGGCCTCGTGCAATGCTTCGTCCGCATCCTGCACGGGGATCAGCAGCGCCACGGGGCCGAAGGGTTCGATGCGCGAGACATCGGCTTGCTTGTCGCGCACGGCCAGCACCGTGGGCGCATAGAAGAAGCCCGGCTGGTCCAGGCTCTTGCCGCCGACCAGCAGCGTGGCCCCGGACTCGATGGCGTTCGCCACCAGCTGGGCAATGGCGCTGCGGCGGCGCTGGTTCTTGAGCGGCCCCATCTGCGCCTTGGCATCAAAGGGATCGAGCACCTGCAGTTTCTGGACATGCTCCACAAACCTGGCGCAGAACGCGTCGTAGATGCGGGCGTGGACCAGAAAGCGCGTGGGCGAGGTGCAGACCTGGCCTGCGTTGCGGTACTTGGTGGCCACCGTGGCGGCCGCCACCTTGTCGATGTCCACATCGCTCCAGACGATCACCGGGGCGTGGCCACCCAGCTCCAGCGTGGCCTTCTTCATCTGCGCGGCGGCCTTGGCCCCCAGCTGCTTGCCCACTTCGGTGCCGCCGGTGAAGGTGATCATGGCGATATCGGGGGCGTTGCAGAGCTGGTCCGCAATCTGCGCCGGGTTGCCGAACACCATGTTGACCAGGCCTGCGGGAGTGCCGGCGCGCTGGCAGGCCTGGGCAATCAGCAGCGCCACGCCGGCGGTCTCTTCCGAGGGTTTGATGACGATGGCGCAACCTGCCGCCAGGGCGGCGCTGATCTTGCGCGACGGGGTGATCGCGGGCGCGTTCCAGCCCGCAAAGCCGCCGACCACGCCCACCGGTTCCAGCTGCGCAATCTGCTGGATGCCGGGGGTGCGCGCGGGAATCACGCGGCCATACAGGCGGCGGGCTTCTTCGGCGGCCCATTCGAACATTTCGGCCGCGACATCGACTTCCTTCTGCGCTTCGCTGTAGGGCTTGCCGAGCTCGCTGGTGATCTGCGTGGCCAACCGCTCGCGGTCTGCGCGCATCTCCAGTGCGATCTTGCGCAGCAGGTCGGAGCGCTGGACGGCGCCGCTTTTCTTCCACGCGGACTGGGCCTTGCTCGCACTGTCGATGGCGCGGGCCACATCGTCGGATGACGCCATGGTGTAGCTGCCAATCACCTGGCCGGTCGACGGCGAAACCACCTCGAAGACCTCGGTGGACGCGCCCGCGACGAAGCTGCCCTGGATGAACTGTGAATATTGCATGTGTCGGTTCTCGCAGCCCATCAGTCGAGCGTGATGTTGGATTTTTTGATCACGCCCGCCCAGTGCGCCGATTGCTTCTGGATGAAGTCCTTGAACTGCGCAGGCGTTCCGGTGAGCGGGTACTGGTCCAGGGTCAGCAGCCTGGCCTTGACCTCCGGGCTGGTCATGATTTCGTTGACGGCGCTGTTCAGCTTGGTGACGACATCGGCGGGCAGTCCTGCAGGGCCCATCAGGCCGTTCCAGGGTTCTGCGGCAAAGCCGGGCAGCTTGGCCTGACCGATCACCGGCGTGCCCTTGAGCCCTTTTTCTGGCGCCGAACTGGCCGAGGCCAGAATGCGTAGCTTGCCGGCCTGCACCTGCGGAATGGCCACCACACCGGCCAGGAAGGCCAGGTCCACACGGCCGGCCGCCAGGTCGATCACCGCCGCGGAATCGCCCTTGTAGGGCACGTGCAGCGCGTTGATGCCGGTGTCGCTCTTGAACCATTCGCCCGCCAGGTGGTTGATGGCGCCATTGCCTGCCGATGCGTAGGTCAGCTGATTGCCTTTCTGGCGCGCAAACTGGACCAGATCGTCATAGGTCTTGAACTTGGAGTCCGGCGGAACCGTCAGGTAGTAGGGGTAGCTGGCCACCAGGCCGATGGGGGTGAAGTCCTTGATCGGGTCGAACTGCACGCCTTTTTGCACGTAGGGGATGATGGACAGCGTGCTGCTGCTGCCGATCATCAGCGTGTAGCCGTCGGGGGCTGCCTTCTTCACCTGGTTGGCCGCCACGGCGCCGCTGGCGCCGGCCTTGTTGTCGATGATGAAGCTCTGGCCGAACTTCTGGGTGAGCCTTTCGGCCAGGATGCGGGCCACGATGTCGGTGGGGCCGCCGGCGGAGAAGCCGACCGTGATGGTGACCGGTTTTTCCGGGTAGCCCGCCGCCGATGCGAGGGTGGAGAAAGCAAGGCCTGTGGCCGCTGCCGTGGCGAGCACGGTGCGTCGGGTGAAGTTCATTTTTTTGTCTCCTGGATATCGTTGTTGTCGCTGCAGTTTTTTGGTCGCAGTCGTTGTGGGGCCGTTCAGAGCCGGATCTTTTCCACCCCGTTGACCTCGGCCCAGTAGTCGGTCAGGCAGGAGGTGTCCTGTCCGGCCTTGCCTGCGGCCAGCGCCATGCGGAACACGTTCTTGGCGGTATCGCAGACCGGCAGGGCCACCTGCGTGGACGCTCCGGCGCTGGAGGCGAGCGAGATGTCCTTGTAGCCCAGCGCCAGGTCAAAGCCCGGGCTCAGGTCCCCGGCCAGCACCTTCTTGGGCCACTTCTCCTTCAGCTGCCCATTGCTGGCGGTGGTGTTGACCAGCACGTCGAAGGTCTTGGCCGTATCGAGGCCTAGCGACCGGGCCAGCACCAGGGCTTCGGAGTTGATCTGGCAGTAGCACAGCACCATCATGTTGTTGATGATCTTGGTGCGCGTGCCGCTGCCGGCATGGCCGCAGTGGTGGATGGTGGTGCCCATCTGGTAGAGCACCGGCTCCACGGTGGGTAGGTGCTGGGCATCGATGCCCAGCATGAACAGCGACTCGCCGCGGTCGGCATGCATGGCAAGGCGGCCCACGGGGGCGTCACCAAAGACAAAGCCCGCCTGGGTGAACGCGTCGTTCAGCAGATCGACTGTGTCCACATCGATGGTGCTCATGTCGATGTAGATGGCGCCGGGTTGCAGGTTCTGGAGGATGCCGTTCTCGCCCAGCGCCACCTGCTTGACCTGCTTGGGCCCGGGCAGCATGGTGAAGACGATATCCACGCTGCGGCACAGGCTGGCCACATCGGGGGCCACGACCGCACCTTCCGTCCCCAGTTGCTGCGCGGCGCCGGTGTTGATATCGAACACCGTCACGCGTTGCTGGTGCTTCAGCAGGGAACGGGCGAGCGCGAACCCCATCCGGCCAAGGCCGATGAATCCAATATCCATTGTTTTTGTCTCCTGGTTGTTTTGTAAAAATTTATCGGTCTGCCGCTGTTAAAAGGAAGAGAAATAATCTTGGTGATATGAGTTTTTGGTATTTCTAGGAAGAGGCCGGTGTCTCCCTGGAAACAGCGTTGCAGGTACCACCAAGCCGTTGCTCCCTGAAGGGCTGTCCACCCATATGGCATGGCCGCGCCTGCATGCCACCGCCAATACGTCGTTTGCAGGCGCATGTGCGTGGCTAGGAGTGGTCGGGCAGACATCCCGAAGCTGGCGCTGCGGGCGTTGGACGTTGGGCAATGCAGGGAGGGGCTCTCGCTGGCGCTGCCGTGCAGGGGCGGTAGCCCATGGGGTGTCGACTGCCCGCCGTTCTGCCTCGGGCGGACTGGACGCACGGGCCGGTCAGCGCAGCACGAGTCAGCAGGTCTTGGTGCGCTGTGATACCGGCCATGCGGTGAACCCCGGTGAAAGGGGGGCGCCCACGGAGAACCGTGGGCCGCCAGCCAGGACGTTGCGGTCAGCCACGGGTGCCGTGGACCAGGAGATGGGCCTGGAGGGGAGCCGCGTACCTTGTGGGACGGCTGCAGCAGTCCGCCAGATCAGGCGGACTGCGTGCTGCGCAGCGCCAGGGTCTGGAGCAGGCCTTGCCGCTGTTCCTCAAACGCCTGGGCTTGGGCCAGCAGCCATTGCTCGATGGCATCCAGCACCCGCGATGGCTGGCGTGCGCGCACAAACATATAGGACGCCTGCGCGGGCACGCGGCACCCGAACAAAGGCACCAGCCGACCTGCCGCCACATCGTCCATGACCAGGGCGGTACGGCCAAGCGCTACGCCCTGCCCGGCGCAGGCCGCACTTTGCGCCAGCATGGCCAGGTTGTAGGTGCGGCCCAGGGTCCAGTCCGGGGGGGGCAGTCCCATGTGCGCGAACCAATGCGCCCATTCCGCGTGGGTGCTGGCCCCTTCCCACGGGCTGAAATCGTGCAGCAACATAGTCCCCGTCAGTCCCTGGGGCGTTGCCAGTGCCGGGTGTGCGGCCAGAAAAGCCGGGCTGGCCACGGGAACCAGCCATTCGCTGAGCAGTTCGCAGGCGTGCAGATCGGGATAGTTCCCAAGGTCAAAGCGCACCGCTGCGTCCACGCCGTCGCGCAGCATGCGCCCGCGGTCCAGCGCGTGGAACTCGGCCTGTACGCGCAGATCGATCTGCGGGTGTTTCTGGAAGAAGGTCCCCAGCCGGGGCGTGAGCCAGGCCATCGCAAAAGAGGGCGCGCAACTCATCGTCACCGGTTGCCCCTCGCTCTCCTGCCGCAGATCGGCCAGCGTGTTTTCAATGGATTGCAGCGATTCGCGCAGCACCCGGCCCAGCAAGCGCCCCTCAGGCGTCAGCGTCAGCGCGCGCGGTGAGCGCAGCAGCAGCGGGCGGCCCAGCCACTGCTCCAGCTGCTTGACCTGCTGGCTGACGGCGCCCTGGCTCACGCACAGGTCTTCGGCCGCGCGCGTGAAGCTGCCATGCCGTGCTGCCGCGTCAAAGCAGCGCAGCCAGGACAGCAGCGACGGTGAGAGCAGGCGTGTGGAGGTGCTCATTATTAGTATGGTTGAGGTTGCCTTGACTATAAGTGACTTGCATCCAGTCTGGGGCGGGCCAAGAATGGGCGCTTCCCTGTGAAAGACTGCCACGCAATGCCCACCTCCGCCCCCACCCTGATGCGCTTGAAACAATCTCTGCCCTTGCTGTGGCTCAACCCGGCGCGCAGTACCGCGGTGGCCGCGCAGGAGGTCGGTCACGCCCTCGCCACCACAGGCTCCGAGAGTCCGGCAGAGCGCCAATACATTAGTCTGGCTGATATAGAAGCCGCCCGGTCGCGCTTTGAGCGCTTTGCGCCGCTGCTGGCCAAGCTGTTTCCCGAACTGGCTGCGTCGGGCGGTGTGATCGAGTCCGCACTGTCCTCCGCGCCCGCGGTGGCGTCGTTGCTGGGCATGGCCCCTGGGCAGGGGCGCGTGCTGATCAAGCAGGACCATGCATTGCCGGTGGCCGGGTCGATCAAGGCGCGCGGCGGGCTGCACGAAGTGCTGGAATTTGCCGAGCGGGTGGCCATTGCCAACGGCCTGCTGCCCAGCCAGCCCAGCGCGGCAGACTATGTCGCGCTCCTGAGCGAGCGCGCACGCGAGGTGTTTGCCCGCCACAGCGTGGCAGTGGGCTCCACCGGCAACCTGGGGCTGAGCATTGGCGTGATCGCCTCGGCCTTGGGCTTCAAGGCGAGCGTGCACATGTCGGCCGATGCCAAGGCCTGGAAGAAGGACCGCTTGCGCCAGCGGGGTGTCGAGGTCGTCGAGCATGCGGGCGACTACGCCCAGGCCGTGGCCCAGGGCCGCGCACAGGCCGCCACCGATCCCCTGGCACATTTTGTCGACGACGAGCGCTCTCTCTCGCTGTTCCTGGGCTATGCGGCCGCCGTCTTCGGCTTGCGCCGCCAGCTGGCAGAGCAGGGCATTGTGGTGGACGCCCAGCACCCGTTGTTCGTGTACCTGCCGTGTGGTGTGGGCGGGGCTCCGGCGGGCATTGCCTTCGGCATCCGCCAGATTCTGGGCCCCCATGCGCACTGCTTCTTTGCCGAGCCGGTGCAGTCGCCCTGCGTGCTGGTGCAGATGATGGATGGCTCCGACGGCCCGCAAGGCCCGCACCCCACGGTGTATGACTACGGGCTGCACAACCGGACCGAGGCCGACGGCCTGGCCGTGCCGCAGGCCTCGCGCCTGGCCAGCGCTGCCATGCGCGAGGTGCTGGGCGGTATCTACACGGTCGAGGATGGGCAGCTCATGCGCTTTGTCTACCAGCTCGAGCAGGCCGAAGGCCTGCGCGTGGAGCCCTCGGCAACCGCCGGCATGGCTGGTCCGTCGATGCTGCTGGGTACGCCCGAAGGGCAACGCTATCTGCAGGAGAGTGGGCTGCAGGCGCATCTGGCACAGTCCACGCATGTGGTCTGGACCACTGGCGGGCTGTTCGTTCCGCCCGCGCAGTACCAGCAGTTCTGGGAGGCCGGGCGCGACCTGCTGGCCCAGCAGGCATAGGATTCTCTGCCGCATCCTGCGGCGTGCACCTCACTGCCATTTCTTGCCCGTCTCCATTGCCATCGCCATCGCTGATATGTCCATTTTCACTGTGCCTCCCGCAGCCTCCATCGGCGCACCGATTTCCGATATCGACACGCCGGCGTTGCTGCTGGACCTCGATGTCTTCGAGCGCAACCTCGACGAGCTGCAGGCCCGCGCCGATGCCGCAGGCATGGCCTTGCGCCCGCATGGCAAGGCGCACAAATGCCCGGCCGTGGCCCTGGCACAGATCGCACGCGGTGCGGTCGGCATCTGCTGCCAGAAGGTGTCCGAAGCGATTCCATTCATAGAAGCCGGGGTGCGTGACATCCACATCAGCAACGAGATTGCCTCCCCCGGCAAGGCACGCCTGCTGGCGCAGCTGGCCCGCCATGCACGCATGAGCGTGTGTGTGGACGATCTGCAGCAGGTCGACTGGCTGGCGGCTGCCGTGCAGGAAGCCGGGGCCGAGCTGACCGTGCTGGTCGAGATCGACATCGGCCATGGCCGCTGCGGTGTGGCCGATCTGGAGTTGATGACCCGTATCGCGGCCCGTATCCAGTCGCTGCCCCGGCTGTCTTTCGGCGGCCTGCAGGCCTACCACGGCACGGTGCAGCATGTCCGCCTGCCGGGGGAGCGCCAGCAGATCATCGACGCGGCGAACGCGCGCATCCGCCAGGCCAGGGCGCGCCTGGAAAGCGAGGGCCTGCCCTGCGCGGTTGTAACCGGCGGAGGCACCGGGAGTGCCGACATCGACTTCGCCAGCGGCGTCTACACCGAGCTGCAGGCCGGCAGCTACGCCTTCATGGATGTGGACTACAGCCACAACCAGCCTTCCGGCGCGGGCGTGTCCTCTTTCGCGCACAGCCTGTTTCTGGCGACCCGCGTGATGAGCCGTGCCGCAGGCACGCATGCCGTGCTGGATGCAGGCCTGAAATCCATGAGCCTGGAAAGCGGTCTGCCCCAGGTGTGGAATGCGGCCCAGGCCCGGCCCGATGTCGTGCTGGCCTGCACCGGTGTCAGTGACGAGCACTGTACGGTCGGGAGGGGCGCAGAGGCGGCCAGCACAGCCGGAACCACGGCCTTGTCCGCGTTGCCTGCCCTGGGGGAACTGGTGCTGCTGGTGCCAGGGCACGTGGACCCCACGATCAACCTGCACGACAGCCTGATTGGCTACCGGAACGGCGTGGTCGAAACCATCTGGCCCATTGCGGCGCGCGGTCTGAGCCGCTGAACCCTCCTCCTTCAGGGCGCCTCTACGGCATGCTTGGGGGGCGTGTGTGCCGATTCCCCGTGGGCGTGCGGACATCCCCTATGGGTGGCCGCACCCGGGGCGAGGCCTGCCGGCGTTCAGCCAAAGCGCGACGGATCGTAGGGCGCAGGGTCCACATACGGTGTCTGGCCGCACATGCGTTCGGCCAGAAGCCGGGCAGACGCGGGACCCAGGGTGAAGCCCTGGTGGCCATGGCCAAAGTGGAACCACAGGCCGCGGTGGCGGGGTGCCGGGCCGATGACGGGCAGCATGTCCGCAGAACACGGGCGGGCACCCAGCCAGGGCTGTGCTTCGACCGGCTGGCCCAGGCCCAGAAGCCGCTCGGCGGCGCGCTCGGCCACGTGCAGCTGCACCGGTGTCGCCGGTGCGCCGGCGCTGGCAAATTCGGCCCCCGTGGTCAGGCGCAGACCGCGTTGCATTGGCGCCAGCACCACACCATGGTCGGTGTCGAGCACAGGCCGGCGCAGCGTTCCGCCACCCTGGTAGTGGCGGTGGTATCCCCGCTTGGCGAAAAGCGGCAGCCGGTAGCCCAGTCGGCGGGTGTGCGCCTCGGCCCAGGGGCCGAGCGCCAGGACGGCTGCCTCGGCCTCCAGCGCCCCGTCACGGGTCTGAACGCGCCAGCCCAGTCCCGTCTGCTGCAGGCTGTCGGCGTCGCCTTCGGCGATCCGGCCACCACGCTGCACGAACAGTGCGGCATAGTGTTCCACCAGCGCTCCCGGATCGGAAATGGTCCAGGGATCCCGCCAATGGATGGCGCCCGCCGGCGTTTCGCGCAGGCCGGGCTCCAGCTGGACCAGGGCCGGTCCGTCCAGTGCGGCCCAATTCAGTCCATGGGCCTGTGCGACCTGGGTGGCATGGCGCAGCGCTGCCTCCAGCAAGGCGGGCTGGCGGTACAACTGCAGCCAGCCTTCCTTGCGCACCAGGTGCTGCGCACCCGCGGCGGCCATCAGCGGCTCGTGTTCGGCAATGCAGTGTGCGATCAGCCGTGCATAGGCGGCGCAGGTGTTCGCGTACGGCGCAGGGGCCGAGGACTGCCAATAACGCAGCAGGCGGCCAGCCAGGGACGGCAATGCCGTCCAGTGCACATGCACGTCATTGCCTTGCCCGGTCGCCACGCGCCACAGCGCCTGCCAGCTGCGTGGAAAGGCGTAGGGCTGCACGGCCTCACGCTGGATGAAGCCGGCATTGCCGTACGAGGTTTCGCGGCCTGGCGGGCGGCGATCCACCAGCACGACCTGGCGCCCGCGTTGCTGCAATGCCAGCGCCGTGCTGACGCCGACCATGCCCGCGCCGAGAACCAGGACTTCGGATGCCATGGTGTGTGTTCCTGTTTGGGAGAGTTCGGGGAAAGAGGGCGGTCAGCCGCGCAGCGTCGCCACGACCGCAATCTCGATGCGGGCCGGGGCCACCAGTTCTGTGCAGACGGTGGCGCGCACCGGCAGCGGATCGGCGAAGTGGCTGGCGTACGCGGCATTGAATGCGGCGAAGTCCTCCTTGTGCGTGAGGAAGACGTTGACCGACACCACGTCGGCAAGCGACAGGCCTTCGGTGGCCAGCGTGGCGGCAATGCGCTCCAGCGTCAGGTGCGTCTGCGCCGTGATGCCTTCGGGGATGTTCCCATCGGCGGCAAACGGCATCTCGCCGGACAGGAAGGCCAGGCCGGCGGCCGTGCGGATCTTGGAAAAGGGGAGGGCGGGCATGGTGGACATGGAAGGAACTCCTGGGTGCAAAAAACCGAAAGGCAGAAAGGCGCTGGAAAGGCGCAGAAGCGCACCATTCTGGCGGGCCTCAGTGCCCGCCAGGTCCCCCGTGCTGCGCAGAAATCAGAATCGTCGATTGCCGATCCAGCAATTCGGCGCCTGCCGGTGCACCGCCTTTCACGCGCCGGGCAACCGGCCGTCCGCTGCGTTGTCCATGTCGCCCGCATCGCCGCCGCCTTCGTCGCCGTCGGCGCGGATGGCCGCCACCAGGTACTGCACAAAGGCGTGCACGGCTTCCTGCAGATTGCGCCCGGCCAGGGTCTGGACTTCCAGATAACGCTCGTTCATCTCGCGGTCGCGCAGCGGCACGGCCCGCACGGCGTTGCCGCCGCGCCGTGTGCGGACCGACAGCTCGCCATAGAACGCCACGCCCAGTTCGCTGGCGGCGGCGTAGCTGACCAGCGCGTCGGCATGGTTGCTCACCAGCACCTGGCGGTACCGCAGCCCTTGGCGGCTGCAGCTGATGTCGAGCAACTGCCGCAATGTGCTGCTCTTGAGCGGCAGCACCAGCGGGTAGGCCGTCACCTCGCGCAGCGACAGTTGCGGCCGTGAGGCCAGCGGATGCTTTTCCCCCAGCACGGCCATGATGGGGCAGGGGTGGCGCAGCTCCACGCGGATGTCCGGCTCGGGAACCGAGCTGAGGGTGATACCGATGTCGACCTCGCCATCTCGCACGCGCCGGGCCACATCGCCCTGCGAGCAGACTTCCAGCCGGAACACAACGCCTTCGTAGCGGCGCTGAAACTGCGCGATCAGCGTGGGAATGAAGTCATGGGCAAAGCCTTCAACCGAGGCGATGCGCACCTGCCCCGTGCGCATGCCGCGCAGCGACTGGATTTCGCTGGTGACACGCTCGATGTCCTGCTCGACCCGGCGTGCGTGGGCGGCCAGCAGTTCGCCCGCCGAGTTCGGCACCATGCCGCGCGAGCGGCGCTCGAACAGCAAGGTGTCCAGGTCGCTTTCCAGCCGCGCAATCTGGCGGCTGACCGCAGAGGGGGCCACGTTCAACCGGGTGGCCGCCTCCTTGATGGAGCCCGTACGCACCACTTCCAGGAAATAGCGCACCGCCGCTTCCTGCAGCACCCGGCTGTTGGCTGTGGCAGGACCGATTCCTGCTCCGGTATCTGTTTTCACCATCGCGCCATCCTTCTTAGACGTATGAATTCTATTTTTGGCAATGAATTATTCTAAACATTGCGCTTGTGGCATCGGTTGAGCACTCTTAGCATGAACTCGTATTCAGCACGTCCAGCGCAGCCACGGTGGTTGCGGAGCTATCCGGATCGTTGTTCCTGCGCTGGTGTTTTTCCCTCGTTCCCTTGCCTCACCGAACCTGTCGCTTCACCATGAAATCCATCACCGCTTTCACCCGCTTGGCCGTGGCTTGCTCGTTGAGCCTGGTTGCCGCTGCCCCCGCTCTCGCTGCCGATGCCTACCCATCGAAGCCCGTCACGCTGGTCATCCCGTTCTCGCCTGGCGGCGCCACGGATGTGATCGGCCGCCTGCTGGGCCAGAAGCTCGGTGAAAAACTGGGCCAGCCTGTGATCATCGACAACCGCCCGGGCGCGGGCACCATCATCGGTGCCACGTATGTGGCCAAGGCCCCGGCCGACGGCTACACCTTGCTGGTCAGCTCCGGCAGCACCTTCACCGTCAACCCAGCCATCCGCCCCAACCTGCCTTACGACCCGGTCAAGAGTTTCGATCCCATCGGGATTCCTGCACGTACCGGGCTGATCGTGCTGGCCAACAGCGCCGTGCCGGTGAGCGGCGTCAAGCAGTTCGTGGATTACGTCAAGAAGTCCCCTGGCAAATACGCTTTCGGCTCCTTCGGCAGCGGCACGACGGCCCACTTTGCGGGCGAGCTGGTGCTGGCCCGAACCGGGATCGACATGACCCATGTGCCCTACAAGGGCAGCGCACCGGCGATGACGGACCTGATCGGTGGGCAAATCCCGTTCTCGGTCGACACCGTGGCCGCCGCCATACCGCAGATCAAGAACGGAAAGATCAAGGCCGTTGCCGTGACCACGGCCAAGCGTTCCTCCCTGCTGCCCGACGTGCCGACCTTCGCCGAGGCCGGCTTCAAGGATATCGACATGGACACCTGGCTGATCATCGTTGGCCCCAAAGGCATGCCAGCCAGTGTGAAGGCCAAGCTGGAATCCACGCTGGCGGAAGTCGCGGCCGCCCCCGACGTGCAGGAAAAGATGAAGGCCCAGGGCTTTGACCCCGCCTATGCCAACAGTGCCGCAGCCACCGCCTTGATCCGCCAGGAAATGCCCGTGATGAAGAAGCTGGCCGACAGCGCGCACATCACCGCCGATTGATACCACCCGCATGGCCCCCCGCTGCCGGCAGTGACCGCGCCGGGGGGGCATCTATATCTATATCTACATCCATGAGAGAGACATCCATGCACACCGCCCCGTCATCCAGTCCGTCGCTGGTCGAACTGTCTGCCGTCGAACTGCGCCGCCTCATTGGTGCGCGGCAGGTTTCGCCGGTTGAACTGCTCGATGCCTGCATCGCCCGCATCGACAGCGTCAACCCTTATGTCAACGCCGTCACCGCGACCTGTTTTGACCGCGCGCGCAGCGAAGCGCATGCCGCCGAAAAGGCCGTGATGGCGGGCGATCCGCTGGGGCTGCTGCATGGCCTGCCGCTGGGCGTGAAGGACCTGGAGCCCACCGAAGGGTTGCTCACCACCTGGGGCTCGCCCATCTACCGCGACCATGTGCCGACCCAGGACATCGAGCTGGTGGCCCGCCTGCGCCGCGCGGGCGCCATCGTGGCCGGCAAGACCAATGTGCCGGAGATGGGCGCAGGTGCCAACTCGCGCAACGATGTCTGGGGTGCGACCGGCAATCCCTTCAACCCCAACCTCAACGCCGGCGGCTCGTCGGGGGGATCGGCCGCGGCACTGGCCTGCGACATGCTGCCGGTGTGCACTGGCTCGGATACCGGCGGTTCCCTGCGCATTCCAGCCGCCAAATGCGGCGTGGTGGGGTTCCGCCCCTCGCCGGGCATTGTTCCCAGCGTGCGCAAGCTGCTGGGCTGGACGCCGCTGTCGGTCGTCGGTCCCATGGGGCGCACGGTGGAAGATGCCTGCCTGCAGCTGGCGGCCAGCGCGGGCGTGCATGCCGGTGATCCCTTGAGCTACCCGCTGGATGCCGCTTCTTTCCTGCACCCTGCGCGCACCGACCTCAGCCGCTTGCGCGTGGCATGGACGGAAGACTTTGGCGCCTGCGACGTGGATGAGGGTATCCGCGCCACGTTCCG
This sequence comes from Comamonas terrigena NBRC 13299, assembly GCF_006740045.1. Taxonomy (NCBI): domain Bacteria; kingdom Pseudomonadati; phylum Pseudomonadota; class Betaproteobacteria; order Burkholderiales; family Comamonadaceae; genus Comamonas; species Comamonas terrigena. The sequence goes on along the minus strand of NZ_AP019749.1, from coordinate 3,671,316 downwards.
GCAGAAGATTGCGGCCATGCGCCACCTGTTTGCGGCCTGCGATGAAGTCAAGCTGGACCTGGGCGATGTGCACCGCTGCTTCGATGTGCTGCGCGCCGAATCCTTTGTCGCCGGCATGCAGGCCGCCTACGAGCGCGACCCCGACAGCCTGGGCCCCAACCCGCGTGCCAACTACGAAATGGGCGCCCGCATGAGTCTGCTGGACGCCGCCTGGGCGCAGGCAGAGCAGACACGGCTGCTCAAGCGCTTTCAGGACACCTTCGCCGACTACGACCTCATTCTGTCGCCGACCACGCCGGTCTCGCCCTTCCCCTGGACGCAGCTGTACGCCGCCCAGGTCGGTGGCCAGCAGCAGGCCAACTACTACCGCTGGCTGGCGTTGACCTATGTGGTCACGCTGACCACGCACCCGGCCATTTCCCTGCCGTGCGGCACAGACCATGCCGGCATGCCCTTCGGCCTGCAGGTGGTGGGCGGCTTTCGCCGTGACCACGAGCTGTTGGGCGCCGCCCACGCGATGGAACAGGCCTTCTCCACCCAGGAGGCACTGCGCCGTCCACGCCCGGACCTGGCCGCGCTGCGGCCCGCAGAGCCGGCGCTGACCTCCATCGTCACCGCGCCTCCCGTGCTGCATGCACAAGGCGCCGCCGTGGAGGCCGTGTCAGCGGTTTGATGGACTGATACCCGGGTGCCCGGTGCCCTGGTGTACCGGGATCCGAACAGCGTGGTGGTGGTTGGTGGGTGGTCGTCGGCAGCTCGGCGGCCACCCTGTCACCTTGCCGCCCGGCAGAGCGCCTCGTACGCATCAGTGGCCCAGCGCAGGGTCAGTGCATCGGCCTGCTGAGCCGTTTGCTGGCCCTGGAGATGGCGTAGTTGACCAGGCAGTAAAGCAGTGCGACCACCAGGTACACAGGCACCAGCGCGTGGTAGTTGGCAATCAGCACCTTGGCGTTCTGCATCAGTTCCCCGTAGGTCACCACGTAGCCAAAGGTGGTGTCCTTGACCACGATGACCAGCTGCGCCACCAGCGCCGGAACGATGTAGCGCAGCGCCTGCGGGAAGACGATGAGAAAGAACACCTGGGCTTCGGTCATGCCCAGGCTGCGCGCCGCATCGGTCTGGCCGCGGGGGACTGCCAGCACGCCCGCGCGGTAGACCTCGGCCACCACGGCCGCAGTGCTCAGGCCGATGGGCAGGGTCAGCATCCAGTAGGTGCTCAGCTTGATCCCAAGCGTTGGCAGCACCAGAAAGCACACATAGATCAGCAGCAGCGTCGGTGTGCCGCGCAAAAACTCGATGGCCGCAACGCTGGGCCAGCGCACCAGCTTCAGGCGCGACAGGCGCCCCACCAGCAGCACCAGCCCGAAGGACAGCGCAATGGCGGCCGCCATCGCTGACGATTTCAGCGTGCCGAGCAGGCCCTTGGCAAGGAAGGTCCAGGTCGTCGGCCAGGCAAAGAATTCCCAGAACGGAGCGTCCAGCTGCCCTGCGTCATGGAACTGGTAGCCAATGGCCACTGCCAGCGCCAACAACATGGCCGCGGCCATGACGCTTGCCATCCGGGTGGTGATGCGGGCGCGCGGGCTGGGCGCCGCAAACAGAATGTCTTCCAGAGGGCGGCTCATCGCAGTATCCGCAGCTTCTTGTCCAAGGTGGCGCCTGCCCAGGCGATCAGCAATCCGGTCGCCACATACAGCGCGGCGGCCACCGCGAACGCGGCCATGCCCGCAGCGGAGTCGTTGGCGATCTTGGACACCAGCGAGGTGAGCTCCCGGCCTGCAAGCGGCACCTGCGACGCCAGCGAGGTCGAAAGCATCAGCGCAATCAGCAGCGATGTCATCGGCTGTACCACCGAGCGCAGTGCCTGCGGCAAGACCACCACGGCAATGATGTGCCGGGGTCGCATGCCCAGGCTCAGCGCGGCTTCGATCTGGCTGCCGGGAATGGTGTTGATGCCCGAGCGCAGGTAATCCGCCGTGAAGGCCGAGCACACCAGCGTCAGGGCCAGGATCACGCTGGGCTCATAGTCGATCACCACATTCAGGTCGGGCAGCGCGAACACGATGAAGATCAGCAGCGCCACGCTGGGGATGTTGCGGAAGATCTCGACATAGCCGGTCAGCACCCAGCGCAGCGGCGGCACCGGCAGCAGCCGCAGCACCGCCACCGCCGTGCCCAGCAGGAACCCGGGCACGAACGACACGAGCGTGAGCTTCCATGTCAGCAAAAGAGCCTGCCAGAAGGCAGGCCCGTACTCGGTCAGAAGCCTGGAAACCTCAGCCATCGCTCAGGGGTGGGCAGGCGGCGTCGGGACGGCGGTGCTGCCGGTGCGTTGTCCGATGGAGACCGTCCAGAGCTTGGCCCAGGTGCCATTGGCTTCCAGCTTTTTCAGGAAAGCGTTGACGAAGGCCACGCCGTCCGAGCCCTTGGGCAGTCCCACGCCGTAGGGGTCCTGTGCGCCGAAGGGGGCACCCGCCAGCCGGGCGTTGCTGACACCCAGGCTCAGGGCGTTGAGCAGCAGCGTGTAGTCGGTCACGTAGGCATCCACCCGTCCCTGGCGCAGTCCGTCCAGGGCTTCCTGGTGCGTCTGGAACTCCTGCACGACCGCCTTGGGCGCGTACTGGGCCAGGATCGCCGGTCCCGTGGAGCCGGCCTGCGTGGCCACTTTCTTGCCGGCGAGGTCGCTGTACGACTGGATCGCCTTGTTGTTCGCCTTGACCAGCACCCCGGCCTGCGAGGTGTAGTACGGGCCGGCAAACGAGATCTTCTCGGCGCGGGCCGGGGTGATGGAGTAGGTGGCGAACACCATGTCCACCTGGTCGTTGATGAGCACCTGCTCGCGTGTCGACGAATTCACCTGCGTGAACTGGTACTTGGCGCCATCGCCCAGGATATAGCGCGTGAGGAGCTGGGCCAGGCCCGCGTCGAAGCCGCGGATCTTTCCATCTTTTTCGTTGAGCAGCGAGAACAGATTCGACGTCTGCGTGCCACCAAAGCGCATCGTGCCGGCCTGCTTGATCTTGGTGGCCCAGCTGCTCGATGCGATGGTCGCTGCATCGGCGACCGGGCCCTGGGCGATCAGCGCGTCAAACGCGGCGGCATTGATCGGTGTGCCCTGTGCGAAAAGCGCGCCACTGGCCGTGATCGCCAGCGCCGCCACGGTGGTTTTCAGAATGGATGGGATCGGCATGGGGTCTTCCTGGATGGTCTGTGGCGCCAAGGTGGTGCGGTGCAAGGCACGCACCGCGCGTTCGGTTCAAGCGCCAGAATGCATTGTGCGCACGATACAGCCTTTCTGCGCGGTCACCACCGTCACGCTGGCACAGCGTCGACATTTGGCGCCGCATACACTCGCTGCAACCGTCACTTTCCTACAAACTCCTCACCAGAAAGGCATGGCATGTTGCGTGTGCTGGGCAAGGCGTCGTCCATCAATGTCCGCAAGGTACTCTGGGCCTGTGCCGAAATGGACATCCCCTTTGAGCGGGAGGACTGGGGCGTGGGTTTCCGGTCGACCCACACGGCTGCATTCATGGCTCTAAACCCTAACGCCATGGTGCCGGTCATTCAGGACGGCGATTTTGTGCTGTGGGAGTCGAACTCCATCATTCGCTATCTGGCGAACCGCTACCACGGCGCCGGGATATATCCGCCCGAAGCACAGGCGCGGGCGCGGGTCGACCAATGGATGGACTGGCAGGCGACGGACCTGAACAAATCCTGGAGCTATGCCTTCATGTCGCTGGTCAGGCATTCCCCGGAGCACCAGGACCGCCATGCGCTGGCCACCGGCTGCAGCGAATGGTCCAGGCATATGGCCATCCTGGACCGGCAGCTGGATGCCACGGGTGCCTATGTGTGCGGCGAGTCGTTCTCTCTGGCCGACATCCCGGTCGGCCTGTCGGTGAACCGCTGGTTTGAAACACCGCTGGCGCACCCTGACTATCCGGCGGTACAGGATTATTACGAGCGTTTGAGCCTGCGGCCGGGCTATCGCCTGTACGGCCGAAACGGAACCCCGTGAGGGATTGGTTGGGTTTGGAGCCTGGCGGGATTCGCGTGGCGGGTGTGGGTCCGTATGGCGCCGAAGGTCGTACCATGCTGCGCATCCTGTTCGCGCTGGGGAACCCGTGTGCCTCTGCTTTTGCGCCCACCAGCCTGCGCCCTACGAAACGAAAAAAATGACAGCCAGAGAATTAGGCATCGCCTTGCTCGGAGCCTTGGCGTTCGCTCTGCCGCCATCTGCTTTTGCGCAGAACACCAATGGAAAAAACCTCTACACACAGCGATGTGCCGTGTGCCACGGAGCGGATATCAAGGGCACGGGGCCATTGGCCAGGAAAAGCAATCCACCCACACCGGACCTCACCACCGCTGCTTTCAAAAAACGGCTGGAGAGTTATCCGGGCGTCATCGTGTCCTCGGTCATACTTCGCCCGAACGGGGACCTGATACCCAGAACGTTGAAGGAGAACGGAGTGAAGATTGCTCCGCATTCCTGGACCGTTCAGGATTTTCGAGACCTGAACAAATACATGGGAGACGTGATTTCAAAAAGTCGATGACCTGCACCGCGCCTGTCTGTGGTGCAAGTTTGAGAGTATTTTTTTAAATCAATGGGCTACGGGTGTCTTGACGTGGGGTGCAGCAAGAGCATGTTCCACTGAATGCATCGGCTCACGCCTGCTGTCTGGGTGTGCAGGGCGGTTTGGCGCCAGTGGGGCGATCCTGGCCTGGGGCGACCGTTGTGAGGCCGGCTGGCGCGTGAGGCAAGGCCGCGTGTGCAAGGCCAAGCACGCTGCACCATTGGCCCACGGTCCCCGCCCGATCAGGAAGGCTTGGCCGTCTCGTCGTCGATGGCCTGCTGCACCTCGCGGTAGAAGTTCTCACGTGCTTGTGTAGCTTGGGGGTCGCGCGCACCGCCGGCCCAATTGGCGTTGGACACGATCACCAGCTTGCGTTGCGGATCGATAAAGATGCCCTGCCCAAAAATGCCGCGGGCCGTATAGCTGCCATCGTCATAGGTCCACCATTGGTAGCCGTAACCACGCCCGGGAATACCGATCTCCGTGCGCTTGGTGGTCGCTTCCGCCCACCAGCCGTCGGGCACGATGCTCTGGCCGTTGACCTGGGCGCCGTTCAGAATGAACAAGCCCATGCGGGCATAGTCGCGCGGCGTGGCCTGCACGCAGCAACCGCCAATCTCCTTGCCGGTCTTGCTCAAGATCCAGGTGGCCTGCTGCTCCATGCCTGCCGGCACCCAGATCTTCTCGGACAGGTAGGTGGCCAATGGCTTGTGCGTGGCCTGCTGCACCAGCGTTCCCACAAGATTCGTTTCGCCGGTGCTGTACAGCCAGCGGGAGCCGGCAGGGGCTTCCCGTGGCAGCTTGCGCATATAGCTCACCAAGGCTTCCACGCCTTCCTCGGGCTGGTGGTTGTTGAACCTGGCCACGTCCGACTGGGGGTCGGCATAGTCTTCGTTCCACTTCACGCCCGACGTCATGGTCAGCAGCTGCCGCACGCTGACATCGTCGTAGGCCGAGCCCTTGAGGTCAGGGATATAGAGGCTCACCTTGTCGTCCAGGCTCTTGATGAAGCCGTCTTTCACCGCAGCCCCGACCAGCGTGGAGGTGAAGGACTTGGCGACCGAGAAGCTGGTCCAGCGCCCCTGCCCATCAAAGCCCAGGCCATAGCGTTCCAGCCGCAGCTTGCCGTCGTGCACCACCAGCAGCGCGGCACTGCGCTGACCGGCCATGTAGGCATCCACATCGCTCTGGAGCTGGAGAGGTGGCCCTGGAGGTAGGGGAGAGGGGCTGCCACTGGCCGGCACCACGTTCGCCTTGGCGAGTATCGGCAGGCGGTCCAGCGCACGGAAGGCCGCATCGCGTTGCGGCACCGTCCAGAACAGCACATCGCGGTTGGTCGGCACGGTGGCCAGCAGCGCCCGCGTCTCCTTGTCCAGGCTGAACCAGCACCCCACGACAGCGGCAGCCAGAATGGCCAGGCTGCCCAGCACCACCTTCTTAAATGACACGTCCGTCTCCTTGGGGTTGAGCAAGAACCGTTGCCCCAGCAGGGGCAGGCCGTTGCGCACCGCCTCGGCTTGCCTGGATACTACGGAGTCGTTGTGGGCCGCAGGGAATGCTGTTGCTCCATCTCGACAGGTGATTGCCCTAGCGCCGCAGCACCGCTTTCGGTTCTAGGTCCGGTCTCATCCAGGTGAAGTCTTTGCCAGAACTCCGATTGGAATGGACGCAGGGCCTGTGAACGGGCTACCAAAATCTGGTCGATTCACTTCTCACTTCAGTCTTTGACATGGCCATTCCCCCCTTGGGTAGCGTGCCGGGCGCGGCGTCATACACGCATCGGCTTTTGCGCCGTGTGGTTGCCGTCGAGCCCGATGAAGTGAAGGCGGTGCTCTTGGGCTTTGCCTGGTTCGGCTGCCTGCTGTCGGGCTACTACCTGCTGAGACCGCTGCGGGATGCCATGGGTCTTGTGGGTGGGCCGCAAGAGCTGCGCTGGCTTTTCACCGCCACCTTCGTCACGATGCTTTTGCTGGTGCCAGCGTTTGGCTTCCTGGTCACGAAGTTGTCACCGCGCCGGTTTGTACCGCTCGCCTACCGTCTCTTCGCGGTGACCTTGCTGGCATTCAGTGCTGCGATGGCCCTCCATGCGGACAGCGTGTGGCTGGGAAGAACCTTCTTCGTGTGGGTGAGCGTCTTCAACCTGTTCGTTGTCAGCATTTTCTGGAGCGTGCTGGACGACTGCTTCAGCAGTGAGCAGGGCCGCAGGCTCTTCGGATTCATCGCTGCAGGAGGGACGTTTGGCACCATCGTCGGACCCGCTTTGGCTGCAGCGGCCGTGAGCTTGCTTGGCCCCATGGCGCTTGCTTTGCTCGCTGCCTTGCTCCTGGAGGTGGCATTGCGTTGCTTCCGTGGGATATATCCCGCCCCATCCAGGGAAGGCGGCGACAGCGCTCAGGCAGCACATCCCCAGTCGAGCCCATTGGGCGGCCAGGTGTGGGCGGGGCTGTCCTTGATTGCCAGGTCCCCCTATTTGTTGGGTATATGTGCGTATCTGCTGCTGCACACCGCTGCGTCAACGTTTCTGTACTTTGAGCAGGGCCGCATCGTTGCCGAGTCGTTGACCGATACCGTCTCCAGAACCCGGTATTTCGCGGCAGTCGACTTCAGTGTCTCGTCGCTGACGCTGGCATTGCAAGTCTTCCTCACCGGACGCCTGATGAAGCGATTCGGGCTGGTGCTCTGCTTGGCCATACTGCCAGTGGTGACGGTGGTTGCGTTTGGCGCGCTCGCGCTGGCGCCGACGCTCCTGGTTCTCGCCTTGGTGCAGGTAGCGCGGCGCGCGCTGGATTACGCGATTGCCAGACCGGCGCGCGAGGTACTGTTCACCGTGGTCAGCCGCGAAGAGAAATACAAGGCGAAAAACGCCATTGAGACGCTGGTGTACCGTGGAGGCGATGCGGTCAGTGGCTGGTTGTCTTCGGCGCTGTCTGCAGTCGGTGTCGGGCTGGGAGGCATGGCTGTGGTTGCCATGCCTGTAGCCGCAACGTGGTGTGCGCTGTGCGTCTGGCTCGCAAAGCGTCAGGACACCATGCGGCAGAGGGCTGATGCCGCCACCACCAAGGAATCTCTCACTACTTCGGAGGCCACATGACCGAACCTATTGGACCATGTTCTGCAGGCATCAACCGGGCGCAGCTCCTGCGAGCCACTGCGGCGGCAGCGCTCTCCGCGGCCCTTGGGCCAGGTGCGTTGGCCGCGACAGCTGGGGCCCAGGGAGGAAAGATGCTGACACGAAAAATTCCCTCGACGGGCGAGCTGCTGCCAGTGGTCGGTTGCGGCACCTGGCAGGGCTTTGGCCATGCCCCAGGCAGTGCCGAGTATGCGCGTCTGCCAGGTGTGGTGGAGGCGCTCTTTGATGCAGGCGGAACGGTTCTGGACAGCTCGCCCATGTACGGGCGCTCCGAAAAGACCACCGGGGAGCTCCTGGCGAAGTCGAACCACGGTACCAAGGCATTCCTGGCGACCAAGGTCTGGACTTCCGGGCGCGAGGCTGGAATACGGCAAATGGAAGCATCCATGTCGCTGTTGGGTACGAACAAGCTGGACCTGATGCAGGTGCACAACCTGGTGGACTGGCAGACGCACTTGGCGACGCTGCGTGAGTGGAAAAAGCAGGGCAAGGTCCGGTATGTGGGGATCACGCACTACACGTCCTCCGCATTCCGCGAAGTGGAGGCCGTGCTCCGGCGCGAGCCACTGGATTTCCTGCAGATTAACTATGCGGTGGATGACCAAAGCGCTGCCGAGACGCTGCTTCCTCTGGCGATGGACAAGGGCGTCGCCGTGCTGATCAATCAGCCGTTTGGCGGAGGAGGGCTGCTGCGGGGGCTGCGGGAGAGGCCTTTGCCAGACTGGGCGCAGGAAATCGGCTGCACCAGCTGGGCGCAGGTGTTGCTGAAGTTTGTGCTCAGCAATCCGGCCGTCACTTGTGTCATTCCAGGGACCAGCCGTTCGGAACACATGCTGGACAACGCCCAGGCAGGGATGGGGGTCATGCCTGAGCCGTCGTTCTGGCGGCAACGCTCGCTTGGTATCTGACAGGGACGGGCTGACGGGCTGATCTGTGTCGACTCGGCGGCCGGTCTCGCGCAGGCGGTGAAATTGGCACGCCAATGTCATGGCGGAAAGCTACTTCTCACTGCGCAAGCGTGAACGTATCCGCATAGAAACCTGTGCGACAAGGCAAGAAGCCCGCAGCGCAATCTTTAGCGATATAGACCAAAATAAAAAAGCGCCGGAAAGGCGCTTTTTTATTAGCTATCTGGCGGAGGCTGTGAGATTCGAACTCACGGAAGGATCACTCCTTCGGCAGTTTTCAAGACTGCTGGTTTAAACCACTCACCCAAACCTCCGAAGGCGTCGATTCTACACAAAGCGCGGCGGCCTCCGGGGCCGCGCGGCGCAATCAGGCGGTCTGCAGCAGGCCCTGGCGTTCGATGAACTGCACCACCTCATCCAGCCCGTCCAGGGTCTTGAGGTTGGTCATCACAAAAGGCTTGAGCCCCTTGGGCGTTGTGCGCTGCTTCACGGTGTCGCTGCGCATGATGTCCAGGTTGGCGCCCACATGCGGGGCCAGGTCGGTCTTGTTGATGACGAACAGATCGCTCTTGGTGATGCCGGGGCCGCCCTTGCGCGGGATTTTTTCGCCGGCGGCCACATCGATCACATAGATCGTCAGATCCGACAGTTCGGGGCTGAAGGTCGCGGCTAGGTTGTCGCCGCCTGACTCGATGAAGACGATGTCGGCATCGGGGAAGTCCTTGAGCATGCGGTCAATGGCTTCCAGGTTGATGGACGCGTCTTCGCGGATGGCCGTGTGGGGGCAGCCTCCGGTCTCCACACCCATGATGCGCTCGGCCGGCAGCGCGCCGCTGATGGTCAGCAGGCGCTGGTCTTCCTTGGTGTAGATGTCGTTGGTGATGGCGACCAGGTCCCATTTGTCGCGCATGGCCTTGCAGAGCATCTCCAGGATCGTGGTCTTGCCCGAGCCCACGGGCCCGCCAATGCCCACGCGCAGCGGCGGCAGTTTCTTGGTGCGGTGGGGGATGTGGTGCAGTGCAGAGGTGGTCATGATCTGAAAAGGCGTGAATACAGGTGTTCATGCTGGGCCGACAGAATCGCCAGCATGGGGGAAAAGGCTTGCCGCCCATGGTCTGGCAGGGCCAGGGCATGGTCAACCGCCTGCGGTATGTTCTGGGTCAGCTGCGCCAGGATGCGCTGGCCTGCGCTCTGGCCCAGCGGCACGGCCTTGATGGCGGTCTGCACCATGTTCTCGGCCCAGCCGAAGGCATAGGCCAGCAGCGCGTCGCGGCCCGTGGCGCCGGTGCAGTGCGCCGCAAACGAGAACGCAATCGGGTAGCTGGCATCCTGCGTGCCCAGCCAGGCGATGGCGGGCTGCAGCGCCGCATCACCGGTATGGCGGTTGCGCAGCCAGTCCACCAGCGACCGGCCCATCTGCTCGGTCTGCAGCCGCAGCTCGCTGGTTTCGCGTGTGGTGCGCACCCATTGGTTGAGTGCGGCAATGCGCTCGCGGTCATCGCTGTGCCAGGCCGCAGCTGCCTGCGCAATCACCGCCATGTCGCCGCGGGACTGGGTCAGGTGCAGCTGCTGTACCAGCCAGTGTGCGGCTTCGCTTTCGTTCGTGACCCGCTCCGCCTGGATGGCGGATTCCAGCCCTTCCGAATAGGAAAAGCCACCGATCGGCAAGGCGGGCGAGGCCAGCCACATCAGCTGCAGAAAGCTGCTGGGTGCAAGCTGCAAGGGAGCGCTGCTGGTCATGCTGGTTCTCCGCGCAGGCCCAGGAATTTGAGGCCCACAATGCCCATCACGATCATGCCGAAACAGGCCATGCGGGCCAGGCTCCGGTCTTCGTCCAGAAACAGCATGCCGTAGGCGGCGGTGCCCACGGCGCCAATGCCCACCCAGACGGCGTAGGCCGTACCCACGGGAATGCTGCGCGTGGCCAGCGACAGCAGGTACATGCTCGCCGCGATGAACGCCACGCAGAACAGGCTGGGGCCCAGGCGGGTGAAACCTTCGGTGCGCGGCATGGCGGCGGCGTAGAAGATCTCGCACAGGCCGGCGGCGATCAGGAACAGCCAGTTCATCCGTGGTTGCACTTTCCGTGGTCATGCCCGTGACCATGATCGTGCGCATGGCCGTGGTCATGGGCGTGCCCGTGGTCATGGCTGTGCCCATCGGAGTGGCTGTGCGCATGGCCATGGTGGTGGTGGCTGTGGCCGTCATTGGTCACATGGCCGCCGTAGGCTCCGCCTTCCGGCTCGAACGGCAGATCGGCTTCCACCACGGTCATGTGCATGCTGCGCAGCATATCGGCCAGCACATGGTCGGGCTCAATCTTCAGATGGTCGGGCTGCAGCTCGATCGGGACATGGCGGTTGCCCAGGTGGTACGCGGCGCGCATCAGGTCGAAGGGCGATCCGTGCACCGCGCAGGCGGTGATGTGCAGCACTTTCTGCGGCGCCGCCAGCACGCGGACCAGGGACCCATCCTCGGCCACCAGCACGTCGCCGCCGCGCACGGCCTGGCCGCGCGGAAGAAAGATCGCCAGTTCGCGGCCCTGGCTGTCGGTGGCGGCAAAGCGGCTCTTCTGGCGCACATCCCAGTCCAGCTCCACGGTCGCAGCGCGTTTGAGCAGGGGGGCAGACAGGCCTTGGCCTTGGGGCAGCAGTTTGTTGGCGGTCAACATGGTGAATTCAGGTGCAAAAAGGACTTTGAAAGCGATAGCATGACATGCATGTCAAGAGACGATTTCCAGCCTTTTCCTGCGGCGATGCCGCCCTGGCACAGCTGCGGTGCAGACCATGTGGCGGTGTACGGCACGCTGCGTGAAGGCGGCAGCAATGACATCCGGCGCTTTCAGCCCGGCATTGCGCAGGTGGGTACCACCTGGCTGCAGGGCAGCTTGTGGGACATGGGCCAGTGGCCCGGACTGCAGCTGGATGGCTGCGGCCCGGTGCTGGCCGAGGTCTACCCGCTGCATCCCGCGCTGGAGCAGCAGCTGGACCAGCTGGAAGACATCTGGCCGCAGGATCTGGGCCAGTACCGCAAGCGGCTGCTGACCCAGACCGTGCAGCAGGGGGATGGGCTGGTCGTGACCTGCCGCATGCTGGTGTATGAAGCCCTGCCGCAGGCCCTGGCCCGCTGCCCGCGCGTGCCCGCCGGTGACTGGCTGGCGTGGTTCAGGGCGGGCAAGCCGCAGGGCTAGGCAGGGCATGCGCGGCCCTCAGAACAGGAAATAGCGCTGCGCCATTGGCAGGCTGTGCGCGGGCTCGCAGGTCAGCAGGTCCCCGTTGGCACGCACGGCATAGGTCTGGGCGTCCACTTCCATGTGGGGGGCCAGGTCGTTGTGGACCATGTGCTGCTTGCGCACGCCGCGAATGCCTTTCACGGCCGACAGCGTCTTGTGCAGGCCGAAGCGCTGGCCAATGTCCGCGGCCAGGCCGGCCTGCGAGACAAAGGTGAGCGAGGTCCTGGCGATGGCGCCGCCAAAGCTGCCAAACATGGGCCGGTAGTGCACCGGTTGCGGCGTGGGGATGGACGCATTGGGGTCGCCCATGGCGGCCATGGCAATGAAGCCGCCTTTTAGGATGCAGGCGGGTTTGACCCCAAAGAAAGCGGGTTTCCACAGCACGATGTCTGCCCATTTGCCCACTTCGATGCTACCCACTTCGTGGCTGATGCCGTGGGCAATGGCGGGATTGATCGTGTACTTGGCGATGTAGCGCTTGACGCGGAAGTTGTCGTTGCGCGCGCCATCACCTGGCAGTGCACCGCGCTGCAGCTTCATCTTGTGCGCGGTCTGCCAGGTGCGCAGGATCACCTCTCCCACACGGCCCATGGCCTGGCTGTCGGAGCTGAACATGCTGATCGCGCCGATGTCGTGCAGGATGTCCTCGGCCGCAATCGTCTCCTTGCGGATGCGACTTTCGGCAAAGGCCAGGTCTTCGGCAATGCCCGCATCCAGGTGGTGGCAGACCATCAGCATGTCGACGTGTTCGTCCAGCGTGTTGATGGTGTAGGGGCGTGTGGGGTTGGTGGAGCTGGGCAGCACATTGGCCTCGCCCACCACCTTCAGGATGTCGGGCGCATGGCCGCCGCCCGCGCCTTCGGTGTGGAAGGTGTGGATGGTGCGGCCCTTGAAGGCGGCCACGGTGTCTTCCACAAAGCCGGACTCGTTCAGCGTGTCGGTGTGGATGGCCACCTGCGTGTCGGTTTCCTCGGCCACGGTCAGGCAGTTGTCGATGGCGGCGGGCGTGCTGCCCCAGTCTTCGTGCAGCTTCAGGCCGATGGCCCCGGCGCTGATCTGCTCGTGCAGGCCCTGTGGCAGGCTGGCGTTGCCCTTGCCCAGAAAGCCCAGGTTCATGGGGAAGGCGTCGGCGGCCTGCAGCATGCGTTCCATGTTCCAGGGACCGGGCGTGCAGGTGGTGGCAAAGGTGCCGGTGGCCGGGCCCGTGCCGCCGCCGATCATGGTGGTCACGCCACTGGTCAGCGCCTCTTCGATCTGCTGTGGTGCGATGAAGTGGATGTGCGTGTCGATGCCGCCCGCGGTGACGATCAGCCCTTCGCAGCTGATGATCTCGGTTCCCGGGCCGATGATGATGTCCACCCCCGGCTGCGTGTCCGGGTTGCCCGCCTTGCCGATGGCGGCAATGCGGCCACCCAGCAGGCCGATGTCGGCCTTGACGATGCCCCAGTGGTCAATGATCAGCGCATTCGTCAGCACCGTGTCCATGGCGCCCTGCGCACGGCTGCGCTGGCTTTGCGCCATGCCGTCGCGGATGGTCTTGCCGCCGCCGAATTTCACTTCCTCGCCATAGCCGCCCGCGGCCAGCGTGAAGTCTTTCTCGACTTCAATCAGCAGCTCGGTGTCGGCCAGGCGCACGCGGTCGCCCACGGTGGGGCCAAAGGTTTCGGCGTAGGCGCGTCGGTCCATCTGTGCCATCACAAGTCTCCCTGTACCAGGCCGCGAAAGCCGTAGATTTTGCGGTCGCCGCCCATGTCCACCAGCTCCACCGTGCGTTGCTGGCCCGGCTCGAAGCGCACGGCCATGCCGCTGGCGATGTTCAGGCGCATGCCGTGTGCGGCGTCGCGGTCGAAGGACAGTCCCGCATTGGTTTCGGCAAAGTGGTAGTGCGATCCGACCTGGATGGGCCGGTCGCTGGCGTTGCGCACCACCAGGGCCACGGTGCGGCGGCCCGGGTTGAGAGGGTGGGCGCCCTCGTCCAGTAGCAGTTCTCCGGGGATCATGCGGGCCTCCGGTTTATGCCAGCTTGGTCAGCATGAAGGCACCCAGGGCCGCCGTGGCCCCGCCGCCGAGCTTGGCCGCCCACTGGTGGCGCTGCATCACGGCCTTGCCCAGCACCATGCCGCAGACATGCAACAGGCCCGATCCCAGCGCAATGCCGGTCAGGGCACCAACCGCAGCCCAGCCCGTGTCGCCCGCCAACTCAAAGCCATGGGCGGCGCCATGGAAAAAGGCGAACACGCCCGCCAGCGCAGCGGCCAGCACCCAGGGCATCTTCTTCTGCACGGCCACCAGCAGGCCCAGCACCAGCACGGAAGCGGCAATCATCGGCTCCACGCCCGGCACCCACAGGCCGGCAAAACCGGCCAATGCACCGGCCACCAGCAGCGCGACAAACGCCGCCGGCGCGCGCCAGGCGGGGGTGACGGTCAGCGCGCTCCAGGCACCCACCGCCAGCATCGCGGCCAGGTGGTCGGCGCCGGTGAACGGGTGGGCGAAGGCATGGGTTAGGCTGTCCAGGAAATTGTGGTGGCCGCCACCATCCGCGCCCACATGGGCCAGGGCGGACAGGGGCAGGGCAGCCGCTGCTGCGGTCAGGGTGGTGAGGAGGTGTTTGGTTTTCATGGCAGTCTGGGCAAGAAGGGGAGAGCCGGCTGGCGAAAGGGCACGAGGTAGCGCAATAGGCGGTGCAATGTGCGGTGCAGTGGGAACGGTCGTGGCAGCGCTCAGACGATGGGGTCGTGCACCGTGACTAGCTTGGTGCCATCGGGGAAGGTGGCTTCGATCTGGATGTCGGGAATCATCTCCGGCACGCCTTCCATCACATCGTCGCGGGTCAGCACCGTACGGCCTTCGCTCATCAGCTGGGCCACCGTCTTTCCGTCGCGTGCGCCTTCCAGCACATAGGCGCTGATCAGGGCCACGGATTCGGGGTAGTTCAGCTTGAGTCCCCGTGCACGGCGCCGCTCCGCCAGAAACGACGCAGTGAAGATGAGCAGCTTGTCTTTTTCGCGAGGTGTGAGTTCCATGCCCACAGGCGATGCAAGCGCTGTGCCAAGTGCTGCACCGCTTTGGCGAAGCCTGTGCGCACAAAAATAGTGCAGCCAAGGGGTTGCCTGTTTGTGGTGCATGCCTTTTTGTGGTGCATGCATGGGTTGGGGATGGCCAGGTAGGGTGTGCCGCAGCGGTGCCATTGAGGTGGAGGTGGGCGCGGGCGGTCGCGTACCTGCCGGGCGCCATGGTGGTGGCGTGCGTGCGGCGCGGCATGAAAGCTGCAAGCGTGGGTCTCCATGGCCCGTCCCCCGCTGACCACTGTTGCTGACAACCCCCCCGCAGCCGCGGCCGAGCAGGCTGTGGCGGCGCCTGCCGCGCAGCAGGTGGTCAAGGTACGCCGCGACTACAACACCTGGGTGGCGACCGAGACCTTGGAAGACTACGCGCTGCGCTACACCCCGCAGCGCTTTCGCAAATGGTCCCATGCACGTGTGGCGCACACGGCCTTCGGTGCGGCCTCGTTCCTGATTCTGGAGGCCGTGGGGGCCACGCTGCTGGTGCAGTACGGCTGGGCCAATGCCTTCTGGGCCATTCTGGCCACGGGGCTGATCATCTTTGCGGCCGGCCTGCCCATCAGCATCTATGCCGCGCGCTACGGGCTGGACATGGACCTGCTCACGCGCGGTGCGGGCTTTGGCTATATCGGCTCCACCATCACCTCGCTGATCTACGCCAGCTTCACCTTCATCTTTTTTGCGCTGGAGGCGGCGGTCATGGCCTATGCGCTGGACCTGGCGCTGGACATCCCGCCGGCCTGGGGCTACCTGGTGTGTGCGCTGCTGGTGATTCCGCTGGTCACCCACGGGGTGTCCATCATCAGCCGGCTGCAGGTGTGGACCCAGCCGCTGTGGCTGGTCATGCTGGTGGTGCCGTTTGTCTATGTGGCCATCAAGCAGCCCCAGGTGTTCAGCGAGGTGCTGCACTACGGCGGCGAGCGCAATGCCGGCGCCGGCTTCAGCCTGCCGCTGTTCGGCGCCGCGCTGACCGTGGGCATTGCCCTGATCACGCAGATGGGCGAACAGGCCGATTACCTGCGTTTCATGCCCCAGCCCGTACCCGGCCAGCGCGGGCGCTGGTGGGCGGGGGTGCTGCTGGGCGGCCCGGGCTGGGTGGTGCTGGGCGTGGCCAAGATGCTGGGCGGGGCGCTGCTGGCCTACCTGGCGATTTCCCACGCCGTACCGGCCGAGCATGCGGTGGACCCGAACCAGATGTACCTGGCCGCCTACGAAAACGTGTTTCCCCATTACAGCTGGGCGGTGGCGGCCACGGCGCTGTTTGTGGTGATCTCCCAGCTCAAGATCAATGTGACCAATGCCTATGCTGGTTCGCTGGCCTGGAGCAATTTTTTCTCGCGCCTCACGCACAGCCATCCTGGCCGGGTGGTGTGGGTGGTGTTCAACACCTTCATCGCCTTCATGCTGATGGAGATGAACGTCTTCCGCGCCCTGGGCGAGGTGCTGGGCCTGTATTCCAACCTGGCCATCGCCTGGATCATGGCCGTGGTGGCCGATCTGGTGATCAACAAGCCGCTGGGCCTGTCGCCGCCGGGGATCGAATTCAAGCGCGCCCACCTGTACGACATCAACCCCGTGGGGGTGGGCGCCATGGCGCTGGCTTCCTGCCTGTCGATCGCCGCGCACCTGGGGGCGTTTGGTCCGCTGGCGCAGGCCTTCTCGGCCGTGATCGCCATGGTCGTGGCCCTGGTCAGCGCACCGCTGATCGCCTGGGCCACCCGGGGCCGCTACTACATTGCGCGCAGCGCGCAGTCGGGTTGTGCCAGCTGCACGCAGTGCAGTGCCGGCGGTGCCGCCACGGCCACCGCCACCCTGCGCTGCACGGTGTGCGACCGCAGCTACGAGGCGCCGGATATGGCGCATTGCCCGGCCTATGGCGGCCACATCTGCTCGCTGTGCTGCACGCTGGATGCGCGCTGCGGCGATGTCTGCAAGCCGCAGGCCCATCTGGCCGTGCAGTGGCGCAGCGCCCTGCGCTGGCTGCTGCCCCGGCCGCTGTGGCAGCTGCTGGACAAAGGCCTGGGTCACTTCCTGCTGCTGATGCTGGTGATCGCCCCGGTGCTGGCCGCCGTGCTGGGGCTGCTCTACCACCAGGAGCTGCAGACGCTGGAGCGCGCGGCATCGCCCGCCACGGTGCAGGCAGCGGCGGCTTCGGTCCGGGCCACCTTGCTCAAGGCCTATCTGGGCCTGCTGCTGATCGCCGGCATCGTGGCCTGGTGGCTGGTGCTGGCCCAGAAAAGCCGGCGCGTGGCGCAGGAAGAATCCAACCGCCAGACCGGCCTGCTGGTGCGGGAAATCGCCCTGCACCAGCAGACCGATGCCGAACTGCAGGCCGCCCGCAAGCTGGCCGAGGAGGCGCGCGCCATTGCCGAAGCCGCGCGCGAAGCCGCCGACCAGGCCAACCAGGCCAAAAGCCGTTACCTCAGCGCCATCAGCCACGAGCTGCGCACGCCGCTCAACAGCATCCTGGGCTATGCACAGCTGATGGGGGCAGACAACAGCGTGCCGCCGCACCGCCAGCACGCGGTGCAGGTAATCCGCCGGGGGGGTGAACACCTGCTGTCGCTGATCGAAGGCACGCTGGACATCGCCCGCATCGAATCCGGCAAGCTGGCGCTGCAGGTCGCGCCCATGCGCTTTGCCGAAGGCATGCAGTCCCTGGCCGACCTGTTTGCGCTGCAGGCCCAGGCCAAGGGCCTGGAATTCCACTACGACGTCCAAGGCAGCCTTCCGGCGGTGGTGCGGGCGGATGAAAAGCGCCTGCGCCAGATCGCCATCAACCTGCTGGGCAATGCCATCAAGTTCACCACCCAGGGCAGCGTGACGCTGCAGGTGCGCTATGCGCGCCAGATGGCCACGCTGCGCGTGATCGACACCGGCCCCGGCATGGAACAGGACGAACTGGTGCACATCTTCGAGCCCTTTGCGCGCGGCAGCAGTGCGGGGGGCACGGGCGGCGCCGGCCTGGGCCTGACCATGGCCAAGATGCTGACTGAGCTGATGGGTGGCGCGCTGACGGTGGAAAGCCGGGCCGGCGCCGGGGCATGCTTCCAGGTGAGCTGGTTTTTGCCCTCGGTCGACGACATGGCCGCAGTCGCTGTGGCGCCGTTGCGGGTTCCGGTGGGCTATGCCGGGGAACGCCGGCGCGTGCTGGTGGTGGACAACGAAGAGGCCGACCGGGGCGTGCTGCTGCAGTTGCTGGCCCCGCTGGGGCTGGACGTGCAGTTGGCCGCCAGCGGCCATGCGGCGCTGGCCCTGGTGGCCGAAGGCTGGGTGCCGCATGCCGTGTTCATGGACCTGGCCATGCCGGGCATCGACGGCTGGGAGACGCTGCGCCGCCTGCGTGCCATGCACGGCAGTGCCATGGCCTGCGCCGTGGTCTCGGCCAATGCCTTCGACCGTGAACTGCCCAACGATGTGGGCATCACCCCGCAGGACTTTCACACCAAGCCCGTGCGCCACAGCGAACTGCTGCTGTGGCTGGGCCGCAGGCTGCAGCTTTCCTGGCAGTACGCGGATGAAGCACCGCTTGCGCAGACGGCCCCGGTTGCGGCACCGGAAACGGTCCGGACGGATGGGGCGCCGGCGGCCATGCCCCGGCCGGCTGCGGAGCTGGGCATGGATATGGAAATCGGCATGCACGTGGACCTGTCCGCGCTGCGCCAGGCCGTGGAACTAGGCTATGTGCGCGGCGTGCGCCAGGCTTTGCAGGCCCTGGAGGCCGCCCACCCCCAGCATGCGGTGCTGTGGGCGCAGTTGCGCGGCATGGCGCAGCAGTTTGATCTGGAAGGTATGGCGCAGCTGCTGGGGCAGCCGCCGCTGCAACGGAGGGCCGCAGCATGAATGCGCAGGACGACGTGGTGCTGATCGTGGACGATGTCCCGGACAACCTGGCCGTGCTGCACGATGCGCTGGACGAAGCCGGCTACACCGTGCTGGTGGCCCTGTCGGGCGAGCAGGCGCTGCAGCGTGCGCTGCAGGCCCAGCCGGACATCGTCCTGCTGGACGCCATGATGCCGGGCATGGACGGTTTCGAGGTGGCCCGCCGGCTGAAGGCGGATGCACGCACCGCACCGATTCCCGTGGTCTTCATGACCGGGCTGACCGAGACCGAGCATGTGGTGGCGGCGCTGGCCGCCGGTGGTGTGGACTATGTCACCAAGCCGCTGAAACCGGCCGAGGTGCTGGCGCGCATGGGCGTGCACCTGGCCACCGCCCGCCGCGCACGGCAGCAGACACAGCAGGCCCTGCAGGCCCGCAGCGCCCTGGATGCCTTTGGCTACGCCAGCATGACGGTGCGCGTGGGCGACGGGCGGGTGCTGTGGCACACCCCGCTGGCGCGCACCCTGCTGCAGCGCTACGGCGGCCTGGGCCTGCCCGTGGTGCCTGCGGCCGTGCAGGAATGGATGGCACGCCAGCATGCCGCCGTGGTGGCCGGCGGCGCCGGCGAGCCGCCGCGCATGGCACTGACCCCGGTACAGCCTGCGGCGGAAGGCGGTGCCGACGGACGCCTGCTGCTGCACCTGCATCCGCCAATGGAAGAAGGCGAGGCGGGGGAACTGCTGGTGGTCATGCGCGAGGAATCCGGCAGCGCCGCCATCACCCTGCTGCGCGACGCCTTTGCCCTGACCGGCAAGGAAGCCGAGGTGCTGTACTGGGTGGCGCAGGGCAAGATCAACCGCGACATTGCCGACATCCTGGGCAGCAGCCCGGCCACGGTGAAAAAGCACCTGGAACGCATCCACACCAAGCTGGGGGTGGAAACGCGCACCGCGGCCGCGGCATCGGCGCTGGGGCGGCTGCGCCAGGGCGGCTAGGCGGGCAACGGTACGGTGGGCGGCCATGGCGTACGCCATCCGGCGTATATACGCCAGCCGGGCGGATTTTTAGCATGCAGGTCATGGTGATTGCATTGGCCGCTGGCACAGGCAACACCACCCCCTTATCCAAGAGAGGAGTTCCTTCATGCCCCGTCGTTTCACCCTCAAGACCCTGGCCGCTGCAGCAGCGGTCGCCGGCATCGGCTTCACGGCCCTGTCCGCCCAGGCCGCCGACACCATCAAGGTGGGCGTGCTGCACGCGCTGTCGGGCACCATGGCGATTTCGGAAACCGCGCTGAAAGACATGGCCCTGATGACCATCGAGGACATCAATGCCAAGGGTGGCGTGCTGGGCAAGAAGCTGGAGCCCGTGGTGATCGACACCGCCTCCAACTGGCCGCTGGCAGCGGAAAAGGCCAAGCAGCTGGTCAGCCAGGACAAGGTGGCGGTCACTTTCGGCTGCTGGACCTCGGTGTGCCGCAAGTCGGTGCTGCCGGTCTATGAAGAAACCAACTCCCTGCTGTTCTACCCCGTGCAGTACGAAGGCGAGGAACTCTCCAAGAACGTGTTCTACACCGGCGCAGCGCCCAACCAGCAGGCCATTCCCGCAGTGGAATACCTGATGGGGGACGACGGCGGCAACGCCAAGCGCTGGGTGCTGCTGGGCACCGACTATGTCTATCCCCGTACGGCCAACAAGATCCTGCGTGCCTTCCTGAAGGCCAAGGGCGTGGCCGACAAGGACATCATGGAGGCCTACACCCCCTTCGGCCACAGCGACTACCAGACCATCGTGGCGGACATCAAGAAGTTCGCTGCCGGCGGCAAGACGGCGGTGGTGTCCACCATCAACGGCGACTCCAACGTGCCGTTCTACAAGGAGCTGGGCAACGCTGGCATCAAGGCCACCGATGTGCCCGTGGTCGCCTTCTCGGTGGGTGAGGAAGAGCTGCGCGGCCTGGACCCCAAGCCCCTGGTGGGCCACCTGGCCTCGTGGAACTACTTCATGAGCGTGAAGAACCCCACCAACGACGCCTGGATCAAGCAGTGGTCGGCCTACGCCAAGGCCAAGAAGCTGCCCGGCCAGTCCACCAAGCCGTTGACCAATGACCCGATGGAAGCCACCTATGTCGGCATCCACATGTGGAAGCAGGCCGTCGAGAAAGCCAAGTCCACCGATGCGGACAAGGTGATCGCCGCCATGGCCGGCCAGACCTTCAAGGCGCCCAGCGGCTTCACGCTGACCATGGACCCCAAGAACCACCACCTGCACAAGCCCGTGCTGATCGGTGAGATCAAGGCCGACGGCCAGTTCAACGTGGTGTGGAAGACCAAGGGCCCGATCAAGGCCCAGCCCTGGAGCCCCTACATCGACGGCAACGACAAGAAGAAGGACGAGCCCGAGAAGAAATAACGCAGCCGCCGCAGGGGTGCGTGCCTGGTGTGCACCCCCGGCGGACATGTGCGGTTTCCTCCACGGCCCGTCCTGTGCGACGGGCCGTTGTCACAACCAGACAGGCAAGAGTTTCTATGTTGTTCAGAATTTTGCGCACGATCCGGCCCTTGCTGGCAGCCGCTGTGGCCTGCGGCGCGCTGTGGCAGGCCCCGGCCCAGGCCCTGACGGCCGAGCAGGCGCTGGCCATGGCCGACGGCGACAACGCCTCGCGCGTGGCCGCCATGGCCGATGCCGTGGCCCATGGCGATGGCCAGCGCACTGCAGATTTTCTGCAGGCCATGCAGGACGGTGACGTCCAGGTCGCCGCAGGCCGCGCACTCATCGTGCGTGCCGGGCAGGGCGTGGACCCTGTCACCGGCCAGCCCGTGCCCGTGCCCGAAGGGGCCGAAGACGTGGGCACCAACAACCGCATCCGCCGCGAGATCGGCAGTGCGCTGGCCTCCCTGAATCTGCTGGTGGGCGACGAGGCCACGCGGCTGGACGCGGCACGCGCCATGCTCAAAGGCGCCACCCCCGACCGCCTGCCGCTGCTGGACAAGGCCATGGCCCAGGAGCGCAGCGCGGCCGTCAAGGCCGAGCTGGAGCTGGCCCGCTCGGCCGCCCAACTGGGCAGCGAAGACCCCGCCCAGCGCATCAAGGCTGCGGCCCAGCTGGCGCAGCGTGCCACCCCGGCCACGCGCCTGCTGCTGAATGAGCGGCAGGCCCAGGAAACCGATGAGAAGGTGCAGCTTGCGCTGCAGCGCGCACAGGCCGAGGTGGCCGACAAGCTGGCCTGGGGCGAACGGCTGGGCGTGGCCTTCACCGGCGTGAGCCTGGGCACCATCCTGCTGCTGGTGGCGCTGGGCCTGGCCATCACCTACGGCCTGATGGGCGTGATCAACATGGCCCACGGCGAGCTGATGATGATCGGCGCCTACGCCACCTACCTGGTGCAGGGCGTGTTCCGCAGTTACCTCCCCGAATTCTTTGACTGGTATCTGCTGGCCGCCGTGCCGGCGGCCTTTCTGGCATCGGCCCTTGTGGGCGCCATCATGGAACGCGGCGTGCTGCGCTTTCTGTACGGCCGACCGCTGGAGACCTTGCTGGCCACCTGGGGCATCTCGCTGGTGCTGATGCAGCTGGTGCGCTCCACCTTTGGAGCGCAGAACGTGGCTGTGGAAAACCCGGTGTGGATGAGCGGCGGCCTGCAGGTGTTGCCCAATCTCACCCTGCCGTGGAACCGGCTGGTCATCATCGTGTTCGCGTTTGCGGTGCTGGCCGGCGTGGCCTACCTGATCGCCCGAACCCGCATGGGCCTGTTCGTGCGCGGCGTCACGCAGAACCGCCCGATTGCCTCGTGCATGGGGGTGAACACCGCACGGGTGGACACCATGGCGTTTGCACTGGGCAGCGGCATCGCCGGGCTGGCCGGCTGCGCCCTCAGCCAGGTGGGCAATGTGGGGCCGGACCTGGGGCAGAGCTACATCGTGGACTCGTTCATGGTGGTGGTGCTTGGTGGTGTGGGCCAGCTGGCTGGCACCGTCTACGCCGCACTGGGCCTGGGCCTGCTGAACAAGTTCCTGGAAGGCTGGACCGGTGCGGTGCTGGCCAAGATCGCGGTGCTGGTGTTCATCATCGCCTTCATCCAGAAGCGCCCGCAGGGCATCTTCGCCATGAAAGGCCGTAGCGCGGAATGACCATGCAGCCATCCCCTGTGCTCTGGTGCCGCTTCCCCTCGCAAGGGGCAATCGCCCCGCTGCAGCGCGGCGCCTGCGCGCTGTCTGCGCCGAACGCGGGCGGCCTCCCATGCTCCGCCAAGGACCACTGATATGACGACATCTTCCTTGAAAACGAATGTGCTGCTGCCGGCCTCGTCCCTGCCGGGGCGCAGACCGTTGCTGAGCAAGGCCGGCTGGTCGGCCTTCATGCTGGCGCTGATCGCCGTGTGTGCGCTGGCACCGGTGCTCAACCTGTGGGTGCCCGAAGGCAGCGCCCTGCACCTGTCGGATTACGCCGTGCGCCTGCTGGGCAAGATCATGTGCTACGCGATCTGCGCGCTGGCCATGGACCTGATCTGGGGCTATACCGGCATCCTGAGCCTGGGCCACGGCCTGTTCTTCGCGCTGGGCGGCTATGTGATGGGCATGTACCTGATGCGCCAGATCGGCACCGACGGCAGCTACCAGAGCAGCCTGCCCGACTTCATGGTGTTCCTGGACTGGAAGGAATTCCCCTGGCACTGGGCGCTGTCGGACAGCTTTGTGGCCACGGTCATCCTGGTGCTGGCCGTGCCCGGCGTGCTGGCCTTTGTGTTCGGCTGGTTCGCCTTCCGCTCGCGCATCAAGGGCGTGTATTTCTCCATCATCACGCAGGCCATGACCTATGCGGCCATGCTGCTGTTCTTCCGCAACGAAACCGGCTTTGGCGGCAACAACGGCTTCACCGACTTCAAGCGCATCCTGGGCATGCCACTGGCCACGCAGGAAATGCGCATGGCACTGTTCGTCATCACCGGCTGCACCTTGCTGGGCTTCTTCCTGCTGGCACGCTGGCTGGTGGGCAGCAAGTTCGGCCGGGTGCTGCAGGCCATCCGCGACGCGGAGACGCGGGTGATGTTCTCGGGCTACTCGCCGCTGCAGTACAAGCTCACCATCTGGGTCATCAGCGCCATGATGTGCGGCGTGGCCGGTGCCTTGTATGTGCCGCAGGTGGGCATCATCAACCCTGGCGAAATGTCGGCCGCCAGTTCGATCGAGATCGCCATCTGGGCGGCCGTGGGCGGACGCGGCACCCTGGTCGGCCCCATTGCCGGCGCGTTCGTGGTCAACGGTGCCAAGAGCTGGCTCACGGTGGTGGCGCCGGAATTCTGGCTGTACTTTCTGGGCGGCCTGTTCATTGTGGTGACGCTGTTCCTGCCCGATGGCATTGCCGGACTGGTGCGCAAGCTGCGTCGCCGCAAGCCGGTGGACAGCAGCAAGAGCAGCAAAGAGGAGGGCCGCGCATGACGCCCGATCTGATGGAAGAAGGCACGCGCCGCATGCAGGCGGTGGCGGTCAAGGCGGCGCAGGACACGGAATCCGGCGGGCGCAAGGCGGGCTACTCGCGCATCGCCACACCGGGTGAGGTGGACACCACGCACGGCCGCATCCTGTACCTGGAGGACGTGCATGTCAGCTTTGACGGCTTCAAGGCCATCAACGGTCTGAACCTGGACATCGCCCCGGGCGAGCTGCGCTGCATCATCGGCCCCAATGGCGCGGGCAAGACCACGATGATGGACATCATCACCGGTAAGACCCGGCCCGACAGCGGCACCGTGTTCTTCGGCTCCACCATCGACCTGCTGCGCCACAACGAGCCCCAGATCGCCCAGCTGGGCATCGGTCGCAAGTTCCAGAAACCCACGGTCTTCGAGCAGCTCACGGTGTTCGAGAACCTGGAGCTGGCGCTCAAGACCCACAAGGGGGTCAAGCACAGCATGTTCTTCCGGCTCGACAGCACGCAGAGCGACCGCCTGGCCGAGGTGCTGCACACCATCCACCTGGCGGGCAGCGTGCACCGCATGGCCGGCGAGCTCAGCCACGGGCAGAAGCAGTGGCTGGAGATCGGCATGCTGCTGATGCAGGACCCCAAGCTGCTGCTGCTCGATGAACCGGTGGCGGGCATGACGGACGACGAAACTGCGCGCACGGCCGAGCTGTTCCTGCGCCTCAAGGGCCAGCATTCGCTGATGGTGGTGGAACACGACATGTCGTTCATCGCCACCATCAGCGAAAAAGTGACCGTGCTGTGCGACGGCAGCGTGCTGGCCGAAGGCACGCTGGCCCAGGTGCAGGCCGATGAGCGCGTGATCGAGGTCTACCTGGGGCGCTGAGACGCTGCTATGAATATGGAGAGCGTGCAGACGCTCCGGAAATGGATGGAACCCGATGCTTGAAGTTCGCAACCTGCACCAGTACTACGGCGGCTCCCACATCCTGCGCGATGTGAGCGTGCAGGCCGTGCCCGGCAGCATCACCGTGCTGCTGGGCCGCAACGGCGTGGGCAAGACCACGCTGCTCAAGAGCCTGATGGGCTTGGTGCCGATCAAGAGCGGCACCATCAGCTGGAACGGCAAGCCCATCCAGGGCCTGACGCCGTACGAGCGCGCGCGCAGCGGTATCGGTTTTGTGCCCCAGGGGCGCGAGATCTTTGGCCGTCTGAGCGTGGAGGACAACCTGCGCATGGGCCTGGCCTACAAGAGCGGTCGCACGCCGATTCCGCAGGATCTGTATGCGCTGTTCCCGGTGCTCCAGCAGATGCTGCACCGCCGCGGCGGTGACCTGTCCGGCGGCCAGCAGCAACAGCTGGCCATTGCCCGTGCGCTGGCACCTGCGCCGGGGCTGCTGATTCTGGACGAGCCCACCGAAGGCATACAGCCCAGCATCATCAAGGACATCGGCCGCGTGATCCGCATGCTGGCCAAGGAGCGTGGCATGGCCGTGCTGCTGTGCGAGCAGTACTACGACTTTGCCGAGGAACTGGCCGACCACTACCTGGTGATGGAGCGCGGCGAGGTGATTGCTAGCGGGCCGGGCAGCGAGATGCAGGAAAAAGGCATCCAGAAGCTGGTGGCGATCTGAACGTCAGATGCGGAGGCCCTGGGGCCGGGCGCCTGCGGCACCATGAAAAAAACGACCTCCATAGGAGGTCGTTTTTGTCGGTCCGGGGTACGGAGGACGGTCAGTCCGCCGTGGCGCCCGAGGCCTTGACGGCGGCGCCCCACTTCTTGATGTCCGCGCTGATCAGCTTGGCGAACTCGCCGGTGGACATGCCAAACGCGTCGGCGCCCAGTTCGGAGATCTTCTGCTTGACGTGGTCCTGCGCCAGGATGTCCTGCACATACTTGTTCATGCGCTCGGCCAGGTCCTTGGGCAGGCCCTTGGAGCCGATCATGCCGTACCAGGGTTCCACCTCGAAGTTGGTGAAGCCCAGCTCATGCAGGCTCTTGACGCCGGGGAACTTGGGCGAGGCGTGCTTGCTGGTGATGGCCAGGGCCTTGAGCTTGCCGCTGTCGATCTGCGGCTTGAGCGGCACCGGGTTGTCGATGGCGTACTGCACCTCGTTGGCCATCACGGCCACCACCAGCGGGGCCGAACCCTTGTAGGGCACATGGGGCACCTTGATCTTGGCCTCGGTGTTGAACATCTCGGCAATCATGTGCTGGGGCGAACCGGCGCCGGCCGAGCCGAAATTGATCTTGCCGGCCTTGGCCTGGGCGATCAGTTCCGGCACGTTGTGGATTCCCGACTTGGGGCTGGTCACCAGCAGGAACGGGGCCTTGGCGATGGTGGTGATGGGCGTCAGGTCCTTCTCGGGGTGGTAGGGCACGCTCTTGTACAGCGAGGGCGAGATCACCACCGGGCTGCTGGAGCCGACCAGGAAGGTGCCGCCATCGGGCTTGGCACGGCTGACATAGGCGGTGGCGATGTTGCCATTGGCGCCGGCCTTGCTTTCCACGATCACATTGGCGGTGATGCGCTTTTCCAGTTCCATGGCGATGATGCGCGCCAGCATGTCGCTGGTGCCACCGGGGGCATAGGGTTGCACCAGGGTGATGGTCTTGACGGGCCAGGCGTCCTTGGCATGGGCCAGGGGGGCCAGGGCGGCAGTCAGACTCAGGGCGACCGTGGTGGCCAGGATGGTTCGGCGGAACATGTCCACTCCTTCTCACTCTGCCCGCAAAGGCGGGCGTTTTTTGGAAGCGCGGTGGCGCCGCACAGGCCGCGTGGCAGGCTGGTACCGGGGCTGGCAGTGCGCCAGCCGGGAGTCAGTCGCCACAGTGGGCAGCAGGCACCGCTCTGTCGGGGGGCCCCAGAATGGGGCGGGCGCCGTAACGCCAGTTTCATTTGGTTGTTATATGGTTATCCCTTAATTGTTAACCCTTGAGTTTCCACTTTTCTGACAAAAACATGAAAGCGCTTGAAAAAAGGTGCTGCCGCGGAGTGAGCGCTTCGCTGAGTTTCGGTGGGCGCTGGCGGAACGTGGGTGCCAGCATCTGGCAGGGCGCAGCCGGGCTGGGCGCACTGCGCACCGCCGTGGGGAGTACGGAGGCAGGCACCAGCGCATCGGGCCGTGGGAGCGCGGTGGCCGCGGTGGCGGGCAGACTGCAACCGGTGTTGGATTCCGGTTTCAATGCCCCAGTCTTGCCTTGCATCAATTTCTATTCAGATGGAAATTCCATAGAATTTACAAATCGAAACTTTTGCGGATCAGCGCGCGTCCACTCGCCTTGGCGGCGGTGGGGCCGGGTGAGGAAGTGTGATGGAGTATTTCAGGGCACCCGCGTTCTGCCACCGTACCAGGGTGATGACGGACCCGGGAGGGATTGTGTGCCTGTGTGGCAAATCGCTGGACCTGCACCGTGCCTGGCAGCAGGGCATGCCGGGCGCAGATTCGCAATGCGTGCATTGCCGGCGCTGCTATGACAGCCGCGCGCAGCTGATCTCGGCCCGCCGCCAGTCCGGCTGCCATCACCTGCCCCAGGCCCCGCAGCAGCTGCAAGGGGCAGTGGCTGCCGGTGTGCGTTCGCGCCAGCTGTGGCGTGAGAGTGCTCTGCCCGCATGGGGCGCTGCTGCACCGGTGTGCAGCCCTTCCGTTACCGATTCCTCTTCTGCAGATCCCATGCAGCGCGCTTCCTGAAAGCTCTCTTTCCTTTTTTCCTCCCGCTGCTTCGCCTTCTTCTTTTCCCTGACACCATCCGGCGGGCTTTGCCGCGCCACTCTCTTTGCCATGCGCCAGAACCTGCCTGTCACCCTCCACGAGTTCCAGTTTCCCGATGACGAGCTGCTGATGTCCACCACGGACAGCCAGGGCAACATCACCCACTGCAATGCCGCCTTCGTGCGTGTCAGCGGCTTCAGCATGGAAGAGCTGATGGGCCAGCCCCACAGCCTGGTGCGCCACCCTGATATGCCGGCCGAAGCCTTCCGCGATATGTGGGCCACCATCGGCCACGGCCGGAGCTGGAAGGGCATCGTCAAGAACCGCCGCAAGGATGGCGGCTTCTACTGGGTCCACGCCCACGTCACGCCCATCATGCAAGGCGGCAAGCCCGTGGGCTATATGTCGGTGCGGGCCAAGCCCACGCGCGAACAGGTGCAGGCAGCCGAGCAGCTCTATGCCCGCCTGGCGCAGGAGCGGGCCAAGGGCCAGCCCGACATGGTGCTGCATGCCGGCCATGCGCGCCTGCTGGGGCTGCGCAATCTGTTCGGAAAAATGCAGCGCGCCAACTTCACGCTGCGCATCGCCGCCGTGGTCCTGCCGCTGCTGCTGATGGGCTGCCTGCCCGCCGTGCTGGGCTGGACCGCCGCATGGCAGGTGGGGCTGCAGGCCGCCGCCATGGTGCTGTGGAGTGCGCTGGGCCTGGGCTGGCTGCACCGCACCCTGACGCAGCCTTTTGCGCTGACCCACCGCTTTGCCAAGCAGCTGGCCAGTTGCGAGCTGGACCGCCAGCTGCCGCTGGTGCCGGGCCGCCATCCGATGGCGCTGCTGATGGAGCACCTGCACCAGGTGCATTTCAATCTGCGGGCCATCGTGGGCGATGCGCGCCACGAGATCGACAGCTTCAGCCACCTCTCGCGCGATCTGTCCGGCAGCGCCCGCAGCCTGTCCGAGCGCACCGAACTGCAGGCCGAGCGCCTGCAGCAGACGGCTGCCGCCATGACGCAGCTGGCTGGCAGCGTGGAGCAATCCCAGCAGACCACAGAAGAAGTGCTGCAGCAAAGCGGCAAGAGCGCCGAGCTGGCGGAACGTGGCGGCCAGGCCATGCAGAAGGTGGAGGACATGGTGCACCAGCTGCGCGATTCGTCGCAGCAGATGGGGCAGATCATCACCACCATCGAAAGCATTGCCTTCCAGACCAATATCCTGGCGCTGAATGCGGCGGTCGAAGCCGCGCGCGCCGGCGAGCAGGGGCGCGGCTTTGCCGTGGTGGCCGGCGAGGTGCGCACGCTGGCGCAGCGCAGCGCCGAAGCGGCCAAGGAAATCAAGCGGCTGATCTCCGGCTCCAACGACCGCATCCACCAGGGGGCGGAGCGCATGCAGGAAGCCAGTGCCACCATCTCCCAGGCGGTGCAGTCGGTGGCCCAGGTCAGCCAGCTGGTGCAGGAAATTGTGGAAACCTCGCGCGAACAGGCCCTGGGCATTGCGCAGGTGGACCGTGCGATTGGCGAGCTGGATGCGGTCACGCAGGAGAACGCCCGCATGTCCGAGGTGTCAGCCCATTCCGCCGGCCACATGAGCAGCAACGCCGGTGTGCTGCACCGCACACTGGAAGTGTTCCGCATGCGCTGATGGCCGGTGTGCGGCATGGGCGCCATGCCGCCTTCCGGCTGTGTAAGCGGCAGCGCTGGGCACCACCCAGCGCGGAAAGCGTTTCGCGTTCTACATGGACCAGATGCGGGGCAGCGGGGCTTCCCGCTCCCACAGCAGCCGGCGCCACAGCGCCCAGACCTGCTGCCACAGCTGCATCAGCGGCTCCACCAGCGGGGCCAGGCCGCGCAGCACCAGCACATGGTCGTTGGGGCTGGTGACCCCGCACCACGGGCCCTGGGGGTGGCTGGCCAGCAAGGCGTGTGTGGCTTCCTGCACCTGTTCCCGGCGGGCACGGGACAGGGGGCTGCCGCAGGCAAACACCAGGCTGCCCAGGCAGCGCTGGCCGGCCAGGCCCAGCGGGCCATCCAGCAGCGGCCCATCGTCGGCGCGGATCAGCCCGCGCTCCAGCCAGCGGCCGGGCCATTCCATGTGCTGCAGGAATTCACCGCGCAGCCAGGGCGCCTCGGCGTGGGGCAGACCCAGGGCCGTGATGTCCCAGGCCAGCAGTTCGGCGCCGGGGGCCAGATCCAGTTCCAGCTGGTTGCGGGCCAGGCAGCCGTTGTAGGCAATGGCTTCCAGCGGCAGCCATTCCAGGCGGGCACCGGCATCCAGCCGCAGGCGCGTGCGTTGCAGTGCCGGTTCGCCTTCGCTGCGGTAAAAGCGCGTGGCGCCCGGGGTGGTGACCAGGGCGTGGGCACCGGCTCCGGCGTGCACCTGGATGTCCAGGGTGTCCCCGCCCACCAGCCCGCCAGGCGGATGGACCAGCACATGGTGGCAGATGGTAGGGCCTTCGGGGTAGAGGCTGCGCAGCACGCGCAGCGGGCCGTCGTGGGTGAAATGCGCGGCCGTGCGGCCGGTGCGGTGGTGGTAGTCGAGGGAGAGGTGGGCGTGCCAGGGCATGGTCAAGCTGCAAGCAGACACTGTGCCAACTTGGTGCGTATGCCCGTCAGCGCTGCACCATGGCGGCTGGACTGCTCACCGAAGCAGAGCAGGGCCAGCCGGTGTGGATATCAGGAGGAGGGCGGGAACCAGCTGTCCTCGTACACCGCCAGGGCTTCGTTGACCAGGGCCGGGCCGATGCAGGTGATGGCATAGGTGGCGTTGTCGAACACGGTGTGGCAGTCCAGTGTGCTGCCGCGCAGGTCGGGCCGGATCTGCAGCAGCCGCGTATCGTCCAGGCCAAACACCACGCGGCCGATACCGGCGTTGCAGATGGCGCCGGCGCACATGGCGCAGGGCTGGGCCGACGCATAGAGCGTGGCACCCGCCAGCAGCTCGGGCGCCACACGGGGGTTGCCCAGCTGGCGCACGGCATTCATTTCCGCATGGCCGGTGCAGTCGCCCGTCTCGCGGGTGTTGCTGAAGGCCTCGGCCA
Organism: Comamonas terrigena NBRC 13299; assembly: GCF_006740045.1. Classification (NCBI taxonomy): domain Bacteria; kingdom Pseudomonadati; phylum Pseudomonadota; class Betaproteobacteria; order Burkholderiales; family Comamonadaceae; genus Comamonas; species Comamonas terrigena. The sequence goes on along the minus strand of NZ_AP019749.1, from coordinate 3,640,410 downwards.
GGATGCGCCCATCGGCGGCCACCACCACGGCACCGAAGGGCCGGTTGCCGCGGGTGCGGGCCGCATTCGCCCAGACAAAGGCCTGCCGCAGGTATTTGGCATCGGTCGCGGACAGAGGCTGTCCTTCGGGGGGGCGGTCATCCATCATGGGTGCTGCGAGCATGCGCGCCTCCTGGGCGGGTGCGGGTAACAAGGCCGCCTGGGCACAGGCGGGGTTACCAGAGCTATTGCATGTCGCATGCCAGAAACGACTTCTTACATACGTGCCAGGAAGGGCGGCGGGACAGGAGGCGGACGGCGGCCGTGCGATCGCCGGGGGTGAGCGCCGTCGGCGCAGTGCAGATGCGCTGTGCCTGCTATGCAAATCAAAGCGTTAGCTGCGCCGGAACACACTGCCGGCACAACGCCTGCAGACGGGTCTCATGCCGCTGCCGGCGCATCGACATCGGTGGTGACAAACACTTTCTTCACGCGTTCGTCCACTTCCCAGTGGCCGCTGAAGCCGTCGGGTAAGACAAAGCTGTCACCCGCCTGGAAATGGTGCACGCTGCCATCCGGGTCCACCAGGCGGCAGCTGCCTTCGACGATGTGGCAGAACTCGATATAGCCCTGGATGTGGGAGCGGAAGGCCCCGGCCGTGGCTTCCCAGACGCCGGCATTGGCTTTGCCGCCGTTGCCGCTGAATACGTCCAGCGTCTTGTAGGTGGTGTCACCGCGCAGCGGACGGCTGGGCTGGCCGCTGCGGGCCTGCGACAGGTCGCTGGGGTCGATGCGCACCAGCTTGACAGGAGCGGTGGGAGCGGCGGGGGCGGTGGAAAAGGGGGCAGAGGCAGTCACGGCAGGCATCCAGAGCGGGGCAAGCTGCGCATGGTACAGAGTGCCGGGGGTGCCCAAGGCAGCCAGCCATGTGGGGCATGCGGCTTTGGCCCTGCCCATGCAAAAAGGCCTGCCACCAGGGCAGGCCTTTGCACGTGGCGCGGGGGACCACTCAGTGGTTGTTGGCGCCGCGGTGGGCCCAGGCGGTGGTGCGCTTTTCCACCAGGCTGAACAGCTCGTACATCACCATGGCCATGGCCCCCACCACCAGCAGGCCGGCAAATGCCAGGCCCATCTGCATGGACGAGCCGGCCGAGATCAGCAGGTAGCCAATGCCTTCGTTGGCCGCCGTCATCTCCGACACCGTGGTGCCCACAAAGGCCAGCGTGATGGCGACCTTGAGCGAGCCGTAGAAGTAGGGCAGCGAGCGCGGCAGACCCACCTTCATCAGCACATCCCAGCGCTTGGCGCCCAGCACGCGCAGCACGTCTTCCAGCTCGGGCTCCAGCGTGGCCAGGCCGGTGGCGATGTTGACCATGATGGGAAAGAAGCTGATCAGGAACGCCGTCAGGATGGCCGGGCCAATGCCGATGCCGAACCACACCACCAGAATCGGCACGAAAGCCGCCTTGGGCAGGGCGTTGAAGGCGGTCATCAGCGGGTAGACGGCGGCGTAGGCCAGGCGCGAGCTGCCGATCAGAAAGCCCAGCAGCACGCCGACCACGATGGCGATGCCAAAGCCGGCCATCGTCACCCAGAAGGTGCGCCAGGCGTGGCCGGCGATCACGGCGTGGAATTCCAGGAATTGCTGCAGGATCAGCCAGGGGCTGGGGAAGATGAATTCCGACACCTGGAAGGCCGAGCAGACCACCTGCCACAGCACGATCACGGCGAGCAGCAGCAGCCAGGGGGACCAGCGTTCCAGCAGTTTGTTGTTCAGTTTGTTCATGGCAATGTCCTGGGCGCTTATTGGTTGATCACGGCGCCGTCTTTGCGCAGCGCGCCGATGTGGCCGCGCAGCTCCAGCACGATGTCGGTGAATTCCTTGGTGTAGGTCAGCTCCAGGTCGCGCGGGCGGGGAAAGTCGATCTCGCGGCGCACCACAAAGCGGCCGGGGCTCTTGCTCATCACGTACACGGTGTCGGCCAGGAAGACCGATTCGCGCAGGTCATGCGTCACCAGAATCACGTTGAACTGCTGCTCGGCATGCAGGTCGCGCAGAATGCACCACAGCTCTTCGCGGGTGAAGGCATCCAGCGCACCGAAAGGCTCGTCCAGCAGCAGCATCTTGGGTTCATGGATCAGCGCACGGCAGATGCTGGCGCGCTGCTGCATGCCGCCCGACAGCTGCCAGGGAAACTTGTCTTCATAGCCGCCCAGGCCCACTTTCTTCAGCAGGTTGCGGGCGCGTTCTTCGTATTCCTTGCGCTTGGCCTTGAACTGGCTGCGGTGGGGCTCCACGATCTCCAGCGGCAGCAGCACGTTGTCCACCGTGGTGCGCCAGGGCAGCAGCGAGGGCGACTGGAAGGCCATGCCCGAGATCTTTAGCGGGCCGGTGACGGGCTGGCTGTCGATCAGGATCTTGCCCATGCTGGGCATGCGCAGGCCGGTGGCCAGCTTCATGAACGTCGATTTGCCGCAGCCCGAGGGGCCGACGATGGCGATGAACTCGCCACGGCGCACTTGCAGGTCAATGGCCTCCACCGCGAAATGGTTCTGGGCCAGCAACTCGTCGTTGTAGGCCAGCCAGACGTCACGGAAATCAACAAAGGCGGGGTCTTGGGAGGAAGCCGTCATAGGAATCACTTCAAAGGTCGGTGCCGGGCGGCGCATGCATGGCTGCCCGGCATCCGGGTTTAGCGCTTGGGAAGCACGTCCAGTTCGGCGGCAGAGGGCAGGAAGCTGCCGTTCCACACCGCGTTGGCGGGCACCGGGTTCTTGGTGGCATAGGCCTTGGAGACCTGCTCGGCCATCTGGGCCAGGCGTTCCTTGCGCAACTGGCCAAAGCCTTCGTCGCGTGCACCCTTGCTGTCGATGGCGGTGTCAATCGTCAGCTTCAGGCGCTTGACCTCGAGTGCCGTGTTCACCAGGCCGTCCTTGGCCTTCATCGAGGCGATGGCGGCTTCGGGGTTGGCAATGGCTTCCTTGGCGCCCTTGGCAAAGGCTTTCAGGAAGGCGCGCACGGCCTCGGGCTTTTCGGCGATCAGCTTGGGGCTGGCGATGATCACATTGCCGTAGAGCTGCACGCCGTGGGTGGCATAGGGCAGCACCACGATGTCTTCGCGCTTGACGCCACGGGTCTCCAGATTCAGCAGGCTGGTGAAGGTGTAGCCGGTGACGGCATCCAGGTCGCCGCGCGCCAGCATGGTCTCGCGCAGCGGCGGGTCCATGGTGGTCCACTGCACCTCGCCCACCCCATTGGCCTGGGCAAAGATGGGGAAGGTGCGGCGGCCGGCATCAAAGATGGGGGCGCCCAGCTTTTTGCCGGTCAGGTCGGAGGCCTTGGTGATGCCGGATTTCTTCAGCGCCATCACCGAAGCCGGCGTGGTGTTGTAGATCACCATGATGGCCACGGGCTTGATGGGCGCGTCCGGGTTGTTGGCGTGGAACTCCATCAGCGCGGCCAGGTCGGCAAAACCCAGGTCGTGGGTGCCGGAGGCCACGCGCTGGATGGCGCCTGCGCCGCTGGCGGCCTCGACGTTCACATCCAGGCCGGTTTCCTTGAAATAGCCTTTCTGTTCGGGGTGCACGAACAGGGCGGCCGGGCCCTCGAAGCGCCAGTCCAGCTGGAACTTGAGCGGGGTCAGTGCCGGGCTGGCGGCGACAGCCCAGGTGGTGGCGGTGGTGGCCAGAACGGCCATGGCGCTACGCAGAAAGGAACGTTTGTTCACGGTGCAGATTCCAATGAGGGAGAGTCATTGCCCCTTGGGCAGACACCGCAGTGGTGTCTGCCCAAGGGGGCGTGGTTTACTTCTTGGGCAGCACGTCCAGCACGGCGGCGGAAGGCAGGAAGCTACCGTTCCACACGTCTTCGGCCTTCACGCGGGTCTTGGTGGCGTAGGCGTCGGAGACCTGCGAGGCCATCAGCGTCAGGCGGCTGTTGTCCAGGCGGCCAAAGCCTTCCTTGCGTGCGTCGGGGCTGTTGACCACGGTGTCGATGGCCAGCTGCAGGCGGCGGGTTTCCAGCGCCACATTGGCGATGCCGTCACGGGCCTTGACCGACTGGATGGCCTCGGCAGGGTGGGCCATCACGTCCTTGGCACCTTGGGAAAAGCCGGCCAGGAACTTCTTGATGGCTTCGGGGTTTTCCTTGATCAGCTTGGGGCTGGCGATGATCACGTTGCCGTACAGCTTCACGCCGAAGTCGGCGTAGGGCATGACCACCACATCCTGGGCCTTGGCGCCGCGCGCTTCCAGATTCAGCAGGCTGGTGAAGGTGAAGCCGGTGATGGCATCCACATCACCGCGCACCAGCATGGTTTCGCGCAGCGGAGGGTCCATGGCCGTCCAGGCCACATTGCCCACCTTGTTGGCCTTCTCGAAGATGGGGAAGGCCTTGCGACCGGCGTCGAACACCGGGGCGCCCAGCTTCTTGCCCTTCAGATCGGCGGGGGTCTTGATGCCGCTCTTCTTGAGCGCCATCACCGACGACGGCGTGTTGTTGTAGACCACCATCACGGCCACGGGCTTGTTGGGCGCGTCGGGGTTGTTGGCGTGGAATTCCATCACCGAGGCCAGATCGGCAAAGCCCATGTCGTAGGTGCCCGAGGCCACGCGCTGCACGGCACCACCGGAGCCATTGCCTGCATCCACCGTCACATCCAGGCCCTGGCCCTTGAAGTAGCCCTTGGCCACCGGCTGCAGGAAGAAAGCGGCCGGGCCTTCAAAGCGCCAGTCCAGCTGGAACTTGATGGGCGTGTCGGCGGCGTGGGCTGCGCCCCAGGCCAGGGTCACAGCAGCTGCGGCGGCTTTCAGGAAAGAACGTTGGTGCATGGATGCTCCTCACTTCATCGGTTGCAAAAGGGGTCTGCAGCCTTCAGTGCAAGATCGGTGCCATGTGTATACAAAATCGCCGAACGTGTTCTGTGGGGGTGTGTGCACGGATCTGGTGCCGTGCGGGCGGCGCAACACGTGGCCGTGGTGCACGGTTGCAAGTTCTTGGTGCGACGGGCGACAGACGGTATTCCTGGCCTGGCGGCCTGTCGCGGCCCTGCACCAGCGCTGGGCATGGCATTTGCAAGAAAACAGGCCGTACATGCGCCGCATGCAGCGCAGCCTGCTACTCCCCCTGTCGATGCCGGTGACGGCACAGAGAAACTCCAATGACCGAAATTGATTTTGCGCAGCTGGACACCTATGCCCGCTACAAGCTGATGGCCAGCCTGATCGTGCCGCGCCCGATTGCGCTGGTGACCACGCTGGGTGCCGATGGCACCGTGAACGCCGCCCCCTTCAGCATGTTCAACATGATGGGCGAGGACCCGCCCGTGGTGATGCTGAGCGTGAACAAGCTGCAGGATGCGGCGCAGAAGGACACCGCCACCAACATCCTGCGCGACCAGGAGTTCGTGGTGCACATCACCGACGAAGCCATGGCCGCCGCCATGCACCGCTGCGGCGACCGCCTGCCGCCGCACCACAGCGAACTGGTGCACACCGGGCTGACCGCCACGGCATCGCAGAGCGTGAAGCCGCCGCGCATTGCCGAGGCCCCGGTGGCCTTCGAGTGCGTGCTGCACGAGACGCTGGAGACGGAGAGCCGCTATGTCTTCATCGGCCGCGTGCAGTGGCTGGCAGTGCGCGACGGTCTGGTGGACACCGAGAAATGGCGGGTGCGCCTGCAGGAGTTCTTCCCGGTGGGCCGCTTCGGTGCCAGCTTCTACGTCAACTGCCGCGACCGCTTTGCCATCGAAGCCCATGAAGGGCTGGCACAGGCGCGGGATGGGGCCGCCAGCACCGCCATCGACGAAATGTGAGGCGGGGGCCTGCCGCCGGTCTGCCGACGGCACGGCTGCTGCGGCCCATGAAAAAAGCCCCCGGCCGGTGGCAGGGGGCTTGGTGGCTGTCCTCCAGGGACTGCACAGATGCGCTGGCTGGGGCTTAGGTCCTCAGGCCTTGCGCGTCTGGGCCTGTGCGGCGGCCAGGGCGGTCATGTTGACCACGCGGCGCACGGTGCTGGAAGGGGTCAGCACATGGGCTGCAGCGGCGCCACCCAGCAGCATGGGGCCGATGGTGGTGCCGTGGGCTGCCGTGGTCTTGAGCACGTTGAACAGAATGTTCGCGGCGTCCAGGTTGGGGCAGATCAGCACATTGGCTTCGCCGCTGAGGGTGGCGTCCTGCACGGTGCGGCTGCGCACCACGGGGTCCAGGGCCGAGTCGCCGTGCATTTCGCCGTCGCACTCGATGCCGGGGTTGGCCGCGGCAAACAGGTTGCGGGCCGCGCGCATCTTCAGTGCCGACTTGCGGGTGGACGAGCCGTAGTTGCTGTGCGACAGGAAGGCGACCTTGGGAGGCAGGCCGAAGCGGGCCACTTCGTCGGCGGCCATCTTGGCGATCTGGGCCAGCTCTTCGGCGGTCGGGTCTTCGTTGATGTAGGTGTCCGCGATGAACAGGGTGCGGTTGTCCAGCATCAGTGCGTTGACGGTGGCCATGCGGTCGGCGCCGGCCTGGTGGCCCAGAACTTCCTCGATGTGGGCCAGGTGCTTGTCGAACTTGCCGACCAGGCCGCACAGCATGGCATCCGCATCGCCCAGGTGCACCATCAGTGCGGCGATCACGGTGTTGGAGCGGCGCACGGTGGACTTGGCACCTTCCAGGGTGATGCCGTCGCGTCCCATCAGCTGGTGGTAGGCCTCCCAGTACTGGCGGAAGCGGGGATCGTCCTCGGGGTCGCAGATTTCCACGTCCACGCCGGGCTGGATGCGCAGGCCGGCCTTGGCAATGCGGGCTTCGATCACGGCGGGGCGGCCGATCAGGATGGGCTTGGCCAGGTTGTCGTCCACTGCCACCTGCACGGCGCGCAGCACGCGCTCGTCTTCACCTTCGGCATAGGCCACGCGCTGGACCTTGCTCTTGGCCGCGGCAAACACCGGGCGCATGAACATGCTGGTCTGGTAGACAAAGCGGGTCAGGCTTTCGCGGTAGGCCTCGATGTCCTCGATGGGGCGGGTGGCCACACCGGATTCGGCGGCGGCCTGGGCCACGGCCGGGGCGATGCGCAGAATCAGGCGCACGTCGAAAGGCGTGGGAATCAGGTAGTCGGGGCCGAACTTCAGTTCCTTGCCCTGGTAGGCGGCGGCCACTTCATCGCTCACGTCCTGCTTGGCCAGGGCGGCGATTTCGCGCACGCAGGCCAGCTTCATGGCTTCGGTGATCTTGGTGGCGCCGCAGTCCAGCGCGCCACGGAAGATGTAGGGGAAGCACAGGACGTTGTTGACCTGGTTGGGGTAGTCCGAGCGGCCGGTGGCCATGATGCAGTCCGGGCGAACGGCCTTGGCCAGTTCGGGGCGGATTTCAGGCTCGGGGTTGGCCAAGGCCAGGATGATGGGCTTGTCGGCCATGGTCTTGACCATGTCGGCCGTCAGCACGCCAGGGGCCGAGCAGCCCAGGAACACGTCGGCACCGTTGACCACATCGGCCAGCGTACGGGCTTCGGTCTTCTGTGCGTACTGGGCCTTGGAGGCGTCCAGGCCACCGGGGCGGCCTTCGTAGATCACGCCCTTGGAGTCGACCATGAAGACGTTCTCGCGCTTCACGCCCAGGCCCACCATCACGTTCACGCAGGCAATGGCGGCCGCGCCGGCGCCGGAGACGGCAACCTTGACCTTGCCGATTTCCTTGCCCACCAGTTCCAGGCCGTTGAGCAGGGCGGCGCTGGAGATGATGGCCGTGCCGTGCTGGTCATCGTGGAACACCGGAATGTTCATGCGCTTGGAGAGTTCCTGCTCGATGTAGAAGCACTCGGGCGCCTTGATGTCTTCCAGGTTGATGCCGCCCAGGGTGGGCTCCATCGACGCGATGATGTCGATCAGCTTGTCCGGATCGCGCTCGGCCAGTTCGATGTCGAACACATCCACGCCGGCAAACTTCTTGAACAGGCAGCCCTTGCCTTCCATCACCGGCTTGGCGGCCAGCGGGCCGATATCGCCCAGACCCAGCACGGCGGTGCCGTTGGTGATCACGCCCACCAGATTGCCACGGGCGGTGAACTCGGCCGCCTGTGCGGGGTCGGCTTCGATGTCCAGGCAGGGGTAGGCCACGCCCGGCGAGTACGCCAGCGACAGATCGCGCTGGTTGGACAGGGGCTTGGTGGGGGTGACGGAAATCTTGCCCTTGTTGGGGCTGCGGTGGTATTCACGGGCCGCGTCGCGCAGGGCTTGTTCAGCGGTGGACAGGTTTTGTGTCATAGAAAAAATCTCAACGAAAAAGCTCGGAGCTGTCTGGAAGCTTACCTGATGGCCGCCTCCCGTGGAGGGAAGTCGAACCCCGTGATCAGGCAAGGGATATCGGGTGCAGAGCGCTTTCAGAATGCCAAAGCCCCCTGGGAACGATTCGGCCAGGGGGCGCTAGCCCGGCGGTAGCCGGGACAGAGGCTGCAGGCAGGCGGGATGCCTTAGTGGGCATCGGCCTGGCGTGCGGCCCGGACGGCGGCTTCGGTATCACCCTTGGTGCCGTTGAAGAAAACGTTCAGCAGCACCGCGCAGAGCGAGGCGAGGAGGATACCGGATTCGATCAGTGGATGGATGGCGTGCGGCATCCATTGGCGGAAATTCGGGGCCACCAGGGGAATCATGCCCACGCCGATGGACACCGCCACGATCATGGCGTTGTTGCGGTTGCCCTGGAAATCCACGTTCGAGAGGATGCGGATGCCGGTGGCGGCCACCATGCCGAACATCACCAGGCCCGCGCCTCCCAGCACCACGGTGGGCAGGGATTCGATCAGGGCCGCCATCTTGGGCAGCACCCCCAGCACCACCAGGATGACGCCGCCGGCCACGCACACCCAGCGGCTCTTGACGCCGGTCACCGCCACCAGCCCCACGTTCTGGGAGAAGCTGGTGTAGGGGAAGGTGTTGAAGATGCCGCCAATCAGCGTGCCCAGGCCGTCGGTGCGCAGACCGCGGGTCAGCTCGTCCTGCGAGATCTTTTTGTCCGTCATGTCGCCCAGGGCCAGGAACATGCCGGTCGACTCGATCATCACCACCACCATCACCAGCGACATGGTCAGGATCAGCACCGGGTCGAAGATGGGCGTGGCGATCTCGAACGGCAGGATCACATCGAACCACTTGGCTTCGCCGACCTTGTGGAAGTCCATCAGGCCCATGGCGGCAGTGATGACGCCGCCCACCAAAATGCCCATCAGCACCGAGATATTGGCCAGAAAGCCTTTGCCGAAGCGGGCGATCAGCAGGATGGTCAGCAGCACGATGCCGGAAATACCCACGCCGGTCAGGTCGCCGTACTTGGGGTTGGGGATGGTGGGCACCACGGCAAAGCCCTTGGGCACGGGCGGCAGCGAGGTGCCGGGTGCGCCGGCCATGGCCTGGGCTTCGGACAGCCACTTCAGGTGCTCGGGGTTGGGCACGCTGGGGGCGGTGGGGCCCACGGGGTTGCCGAAGATCCAGTTGATGCCCACGCGCATCAGGCTGATGCCGATCACGGCAATGATGGTGCCGGTCACCACCGGCGGGAAAAAGCGCAGCATGCGGCTGATGACCGGGGCGATCAGGATGGAAATCACCCCCGCCCCGATGACCGAGCCGAAGATCAGTCCCGCACCGGCATGGCCTCCGGTGGACTGGGCCATGGAGATCATTGGACCCACCGCGGCAAAGGTCACGCCCATCATCACCGGCAGCTTGATGCCGAACCACTGCGTGGCGCCCATGGCCTGGATCAGGGTGACGATGCCGCAGACGAACAGGTCGGCGGAAATCAGGTGGGCCACCTGCTCCGGCGGCAGATTGAGTGCGCGGCCGATGATCAGCGGCACGGCCACAGCGCCGGCATACATCACCAGCACATGCTGCAGGCCGAGGGCACTGGCGCGCCCCCAGGGCAGTTTTTCGTCAACAGGGTGGACTGTCGTGGACATGGGGTCTTCCTTGAATCCTTGTGGTCTATCTGTACGGAGCGTGGGCCGTGTGCACGGTTGATTGCGCACAGCGATCCATACAAAAAGTGTATACAAAGTGCGTGCCAGTTTCTGCCCCGTGTTTGTCCGGGTTTGGGGCGGTTTGGCTAGGGATTTGCCCTTGATTGGTGCGTGTTGCGGCAAAAACGGTGCAATGCATTTTTGTGGTGCAAAAGCATTTTTTGCACTGTGAAATGCACCGCCAGGCCGGAGCCGGACAGGTCCGGCCGGGCCACAAAAAAACCCGGCCAAGGCCGGGTTCTGTGGAAGGGGTAGGGAGCCGCTCAGGCCAGCAGATCCACCAGGCTGCGGGCAATCACCTTGGTGGCGCGGCGCAGGTCTTCCAGCACCAGGCGTTCGTCGGAACGCTTGGCGTGGCTTTCCAGCACCGTGCGGGGGCCGGCGCCGTAGATCACGCCGGGAATGCCGCGCTCCACATACAGGCGCACGTCGGTGTACAGCGGCGTGCCCACGGCCGGGGGCTTCTCGCCGAACACCGCCTGTCCATGGGTCTGGATGGCATCCACCAGTGGCTGGTTGCCCGCCAGCGGCGTCATGGCGCGGGCCAGCAGCAGGCGCTTGATGTCCACGCGCACGGCGTCTTCACCGGCGTAGCCGCGCTGGCTGTTGAAGCCTTCCACCGCCTGTGCGATCACGGCGCGGATGCTGGCTTCCACCTCGACGGGGTTTTCCTCCGGAATCATGCGGCGGTCGAGCTTGAGCACCACCTTGCCGGGGATCACATTGGTGTTGGTGCCGCCTTCGATGCGGCCGATGTTCAGATAAGGGTGCTTGATGCCCGGCACCAGGGACGTCACATGCTGGTACTTGGTGTTCTCGGCATACAGCGCCTGCATGATGGCCACGGCGGCCTGCAGCGCGTCCACGCCGGTGTGGGGCACGGCGGCGTGGGCCATCTTGCCGTGCACAGTCACTTCCATCTGCAGGCAACCGTTGTGGGCGGTCACCACCTCATAGCTGAAGCCGGCCGCCACCATCAGATCGGGCTGGGTCAGCCCCTTCTTCAGCAGCCAGCCCGGGCCCAGTTCACCGCCAAACTCTTCGTCGTAGGTGAAGTGCAGCTCCACATTGCCCTTGGCGGGCCTGGCCACGGCTTCCAGCGCGCGCACGGCAAAGGTGAAGGTGGAGAAGTCGCTCTTGCTCACGGCCGTGGCACGGCCGTACATCTTGCCGTCTTCGATCTGGGCGCCGTAGGGGTCCTTGCTCCAGCCTTCGCCGGGCGGCACCACATCGCCGTGTGCATTCAGCGCAATGGTCTTGCCGCCGCTGCCGTAGGGACGGCGCACGATCAGGTTGGTGATGGACTCCATGCCGTAGTCCTGCACTTCCTGGGCCGGCACCACATGTTTTTCGGCGGTGAAGCCAAAGGCCTGGATCAGATCGGCCGTGCGCTCGGCGTGGGGCGCGTTGTTGCCAGGCGGCGTATCGGTGGGCACCTGCACCAGGGCCTGCAGAAACTGCACCTGCTCGTCGAAATGCTGGTCGATCCAGGCGTCCAGGGCGGCGTAGGTGGCTTGGCGGTCTTGGGTCATGGTCTTGTCTCGGTGGTCGTGGGCGTTATTCGGAGGCCAGTTGCTGCAGCACATGGCCGAAGGCATCGACGGCCAGTTGCATGTCGTCGCTGGTGGTGGATTCGCGCGGGTTGTGGCTGATGCCGCCGTTCAGGCCGCGCGTGAACAGCATGGCCTGGGGCATGATCTCGTGCAGCTTCATCGCGTCATGGCCGGCGCCGCTGGGCATGCGGAAAACCGGAACGCCCAGCGCTGCCACGGCCTGCTCCCAGCGGGCCTGCCACTCGGGGGCGCTGGGAGCGGCGGCAGCCTGCATGGCCAGCTCGGTCTTGTACTGCAGGCCGCGGCGCCGGGCAATCTCTTCCAGCTTGGCCAGCACATCCTTGGCCATGGCGTCGCGCTGTGGGTCGGTGGGGGCGCGCATGTCCAGGCTGAACTGGCAGCGGCCGGGGATCACGTTGATGGAGCCGTTGGGCACCTGCAGCATGCCGATGGTGGCCACGCTGTCGCCGTCCTGCAGTGCACGCTGCTCCATGTACAGGCCCAGCTCGGCCACGCCCAGGGCCGCATCGTGGCGGCGGTCCATCGGCGTGGTGCCGGCATGGCTGGCCGTGCCATACATCTCGCAGGCATAGCGCACGCCGCCGTTGATGGAGGTGACCACGCCCAGCGGAATGTCCAGCTCGTTGAGCACCGGGCCTTGCTCGATGTGTACCTCGATGAAGCCCAGGTAGTCGGCTGCATCGCGCCGGAGCTTGGGGATGTCGTCGATGCACAGGCCTGCGTGCTGCATGGCTTCGCGCATGGTGATGCCGTCGGCATCCTTCTGGTCCAGCCACGCGGGCTGGAAGTCGCCGATCAGGGCGCCAGAGCCCAGGAAGGTGGCCTTGTAGCGCTGGCCTTCTTCCTCGGCAAAGCCCACCACCTCGATACCGAAGGGCAGGCGCTTGCCGGCGCGGTGCAGTGCACGCACGCAGGCCATGGGCACAAAGATGCCCAGGCGCCCGTCGTACTTGCCGCCGTTGCGCACGGTGTCGTAATGGCTGCCGGTGAGCAGGTATTTGCCTTCGGGGGTGGCCGGCTGGTAGCGGCCGACGACATTGCCCACGGCATCGATCTCGACCTCGTCGAACCCGCAGTCGCGCATCCAGTGGCTGATGCGCTGGGCGCAGGCCCGGTGGGCGTCGGTGAGGTAGGTGACGGTGAGCTGGCCTTTTTCGGCGTAGCCCGGCTCGCTGTGCTGGGCCAGCTTTTCCTGCCAGTCCCAGACATCGTTGCCTTCGGTGGGTTCATAGCCGAACTTGTCGTTCAGGCGGATTTCGGCAATGCGGTGGATGTTGCGGATGGCCTCGGCCCGCTCGTAGTCGGGGAGATTGAGGCTGCGGCGCGCGAAGGTGTCGATGATCTCCGCCTTGCTCAGGCCCAGGCCGCGCGGGCCGCGCACGGCCAGAATGAAGGGGAAGCCGAAACGCGCGTTGTAGTCGGCATTGAGCTGCTGGATGCGTGCAAACTCTTCGGGCGTGCAGGCGGTCAGGCCGGCCTTGTTCTGCTCGTTGGTGGATTCGGCGGTGAGCGACTTGGCCACCATGGCCTTGCCTGCCAGCTCCGGGTGGGCGCGGATCAGGTCCAGCTGGGGCTGCACGCCGGCCTGTGCCAGCACCTGCACCATGGCGTGCTTGAGCTGGGCCAGCGAGGTGAAGGGGCGCTGAGCCAGGGCGGCTTCGGCAATCCAGGGCGAATGCTCGTACAGCCCGTCCAGCAGGGCGACGGCTTCGGCAACCGAAGCGGTGTTGAGTTGTTCCAGTGTCAGAGCCATGGTGCTTCTTTCAAAAAAGTGCGCAGCCCGACGCGGGCAGGGCGTTCGGGCGGCAGGACGGCTGCGATCCTCTTACAGGGCGGGCGCGGGAAAGCGCTGCGCCCAGTGGCGGGCCAGGTCGATGCGGCGGCACACCCAGACGTCGCTGTGGCTCTGGACATGGTCCAGAAAGCGCTGCAGCGCCGTGATGCGGCCGGGGCGGCCGAGCAGGCGGCAGTGCATGCCGATGCTCATCATCTTGGGTGCGTTCTCGCCGGCCGGATCGCCCTCGGCGTACAGGGTGTCGAAGCTGTCTTTCATGTACTGGAAGAACGGATCGGCGTGTGAGTAGCCCTGGGGCAGGGCAAAGCGCATATCGTTCACGTCCAGCGTATAGGGCACGATCAGCTGGTTGTGCTTGGCACCATCGGTCTTCTCGACCGTCATCCAGAATGGCAGGTCGTCGCCGTAGTAGTCGCTGTCGTAGCTGAAGCGGCCGGCGTCGGCCACCAGGCGGTGGCTGTTGGGGCTGTCGCGGCCGGTGTACCAGCCCAGGCCGTGGTCGCCGTCGTGGCCGTAGAGCTCCTCGAAAATCTCCAGGCACTGCACCATGTGGGCGCGCTCGACCTCGTCGGGAACGTTCTGGTAGTGGATCCACTTCAGGCCGTGGCAGGCCACTTCATGGCCCAGATCCGCAAAGGCCTGGGCCAGTTCGCGGTGTTTTTGCAGTGCGGTGGCCACGCCGAACACGGTCAGCGGCAGGCCGCGTTTTTCAAATTCGCGCAGGATGCGCCAGACACCGGCGCGCGAGCCGTATTCGTAGATGCCATCCATGCTCATGTGGCGCGCCGGGTAGGCGGCCGGGTTGAACATCTCGGACAGAAACTGCTCGCTGGCCGGGTCGCCATGCAGCACGTGGTTTTCGCCACCTTCCTCGTAGTTCAGCACGAACTGCACGGCCACGCGCGCCTTGCCGGGCCACTGGGGCTGGGGCAGGTGGCTGCCGTAGCCGACCAGGTCGCGAGGATAGGGGGTGGTGGCGTCGTAAGTCATGGAAGGTTCCTGGATCAATCAGAGGGCAACGGAGGACAGTGCCATCGACAGGTCGCTGGTGGGCAGCTCGCGGTCAAAGGTCAGACCGGCTTCCACGTGCAAAAGATGTTCCTGCATCAGCCGCACGGCCGTGGTTTCGTCTTTTTCAGCCAGGGCGGCGACGATGGCGGCATGCTCCTCGTGCGAATGTTCGGCGGCGCTGGTGCTCTGGTACATCAGCGTGATCAGCGCGCAGCGCGAGATCAAGTCGCCCAGCAGCTGGGCCAGCACCTGGTTGCCCATCAGCTCGGCCATGACCACGTGAAAGTCGCCCAGCAGCTCGGTGCGCTGGCCCACATCGTTGCGGTCCATGGCTTTTTTCTCGGCGCTGATATGGGCTCGCAGCGACTGGATCTGGGCGGGCGTGACCTGCTGCACAAAGGCGCGGGTCATCTCGCTCTCCAGCATGGCGCGCACGGCGAAGACCTGCTTGGCTTCGTCCACCGAAGGGGTGGCCACAAAGGCGCCGCGTGCCGGCTCCAGCGTGACCAGGCGGTTTTGCGACAGCTGGAACAGAGCCTGGCGCACCAGCGTGCGCGAGACGCCGAAGTGGTCGGCCAGCTTCTGCTCGGCCAGCTTGGTGCCTGGCAGCAGCTTGTGTTCGACGATGGCGCGGGTCAGCGCGTCGGCAATGGTGCTGGTGGAAGAGGATTGCATGGGGTTCATCTCGATGCGATCTGGTGCAAAAATTGTATACACTTTTGGTGGACAGGAGATGGCGCGTTGCCACCCGCTTTTAAGGAGTTATCCCTATGGGCCTGAGTACCCACGTTCTGGACACCATGCATGGCGGCCCGGCTGCCGGCATGCAGGTCAAGCTGTTTGCCACGCAGGGCGACAGCGCCACCTTGCTCAAGACGCTGACGCTGAACCACGATGGCCGCACGGATGCGCCGCTGTTCGACAACGCCAGCCTGCAGGTCGGGACCTACCGCCTGACGTTCGATGTGGCCGGCTACTTCAAGGCCAGGGGCGTGCAGCTGCCCGAGCCCAATTTCCTGAACCAGGTCAGCCTGGACTTTGGTGTGGCCCATGCCGACCAGCACTACCACGTACCGCTGCTGGTCAGCCCCTGGAGCTATTCCACCTACCGCGGCTCCTGATCCGGAGCCTGCGGGGCCGCCGTGGAGGCGGCTGCGCAGCGCGGGGGCCTGCACCCGGGGTGGGGGCATGCCACCTTCGGGGAATTATTCTCCCCGCTGGCCTTCACTGAGCGTGTCCAGCTGGAAGCGCCCGGACTTGTCCCACAGCCAGGTGTCGGTGTAGCTGAGCTTGCCGCGCATGCCGGAGGGGTTGGGGAAGGGGGCTGCAGCGCGCACGGTGCGCTCGATCTCGGCCACCACCTCGGGCGCATGGGTGGGCGCACGCAGCCAGTGCAGGCGGCGCACGCCGCCATTGCGGTCCAGCTCGACCTCCAGCACGCCAATCGCATACAGCATCGGGGGCAGCTTGCCCTGGTAGATGCGGTGCTGGTTGCGGGCATAGATATGCCGGGCCGCGTCCTGGCGGTATTCGCGCACCGCCGCAGGGCTGGAGGCCCCCGCGCCCGAAGGCGTGGATGGTGGGGTGGAGCCGCAGGCGGCCAGCAGCGCCGTCACGGCGGCGGCCATGCCGCGCCACAGCCAGTGGCGGCCGGGGCGGGCAGAAGAGGGGTTGGAGGAAGAGGGTTCAGCCATGGTGCCAAGCGTATCCTGAAACCGCAGCCCCTGCTGGCAAGCAATGTGCATGGGTGCAGGGCGCACGAATGGCGCACACGGTGCCGATTCGCTGGCACCATGGCATTCCCATCACACAGGCAGACAAGGGCAGATTCTCTATGACGGTGCGCGATGCATGGACACAGCTGCAGGCCGCAGTGGCCCACGGCCCGGTGTGCCTGGTGCAGGTGCAGCAGGTGCAGGGTTCCGCCCCGCGCGAGGTGGGGGCCTGGATGGCCGTGTCCGTCGGACTGGCGCCGGGCAGTCTGCACGGTCTGGTGGGCAGCATTGGCGGCGGCCACCTGGAATACCAGGCCATGGCCCATGCCCAGCAGGTGCTGGCCGGCCGGCAGCCGCACGGCGTGCAGCGCTATGCGCTGGGCCCCAGCCTGGGCCAGTGCTGTGGGGGTGTGGTGCACCTGGCGTACCGGGTGGTCGGGGTGCAGGATCTGCCGTCGCTGCAGCTGCGCCAGGCCCGGCGCCTGCCGGTGGCGGTGTTCGGTGCCGGCCATGTGGGCCAGGCGCTGGTGGCGGCGCTGCAGCGCCTGCCCTGCAGCATCGTCTGGGTGGACAGCCGTCCCGGTCTGTGGCCAGACAGTGCGGTGGCCGATGCCTGCACCACGCTGGTGCAATCCGACCCGGTGCAGGATGCCGTGGCCGACCTGCCCGCTGGCAGCCGGGTGGTCATTCTCACCCACAGCCATGTGGAAGACTGGGACATCTCTGCCGCCTGCCTGGCACGCCAGCGCGAGGCGGGCGACCTGCCTTTTGTGGGCCTCATCGGCAGTGCCAGCAAATGGGCCAGTTTCCGCCGCCGGCTGCTGGAGCGCGGCTTCGATGCCGCGGCCGTGGACGCCGTGCAGTGCCCGGTGGGCATTCCCGGCATCGCCGGCAAGGAGCCCGAAGTGATTGCCGTGGCGATTGCCGCGCAGCTGATGCAGACCCGCGCCCTGGAGCCGAGCTGAGGCGCGGGCGGGCCGGGCATGGACTGTGCATCGGCAGTGCCGTGCTGCATTCAGGGTATGCACGGGGGGCTGCGGCGGTGTTTTTTCGCAAGGCGGCGCAGAAATTGCATACACTTTGTGTTCACAAAAACTGGTCGCAGCGGTGCTCCGGCGTTCTGCCATGGTGCGCGACCATTTCTTCTGCCCAGAGCCTCCGCAGTGGTGGGCAGGTTGATCACACAAGGCGGCCCCCACGCCGCCAGGGTTGAGAGCTATGGAAAGCTACATTCTCGACTGGGCCAACCTGCTGCTGCGGTGGCTGCACGTCATCACCGCAATTGCCTGGGTCGGTTCCTCGTTTTACTTTGTCTTCCTCGACAGCAGCCTGACGCCGCCGGTCGATGAGGACCTGAAGAAGCAGGGCGTCAGCGGCGAACTCTGGGCCGTGCACGGCGGGGGCTTCTACCACCCGGTGAAGTTTGCGGTGTCCCCGCCCAAGCTGCCCGACCACCTGCACTGGTTCTTCTGGGAAAGCTACACCACCTGGCTTTCGGGCTTTGCGCTGCTGACGGTGTCCTATCTGTGGAACGCCAACATCTACCTGGTGAACCCGACCAACCCCATCATGTCCAGCAACATGGCCATCGTGGCGGCGCTGGCCTTCCTGGTGGTGTTCTGGCTGCTGTATGACGGCATCTGCCGCATCTTCGGCCAGAAGCCCAACGGCGATGCCATCGTGGGCGGTCTGGTGCTGGTGCTGGTGTGCATCGCGGCCTATCTGGCCTGCCACATCTTCCCCGGCCAGGCGGCCTTCCTGCTGATGGGGGCGATGATTGCCACCTCGATGAGCGCCAACGTGTTCTTCTGGATCATTCCCGGCCAGCGCACCGTGGTGGCCGACCTGAAGGCCGGCAAGCCCGTGGACCCCATCCACGGCAAGCGCGGCAAGCAGCGCAGCGTGCACAACACCTATTTCACGCTGCCGGTGCTGTTTGCCATGCTGTCCAATCACTACGGCTGGCTGCACAGCCACCCGCAGAACTGGCTGGTGCTGATTCTGATGATGTTCGCCGGCGCGGCCATCCGTCAGTTCTTCGTGATGCGCCACGGCTACAAGCTGGGCCGCAACCCCCATCCCTGGAAGTATGCCGCCGTGGGCGTGGCGGTGCTGATCGGCACCGCCATCTGGCTCAAGCCTGCACCGCAGCCTGCACCCGCCGCCGCCAACATTGCGCCGGTCGGTCAGGTGGTGATGCAGGGCGAGCAGGCG
This sequence comes from Comamonas terrigena NBRC 13299, assembly GCF_006740045.1. NCBI lineage: Bacteria > Pseudomonadati > Pseudomonadota > Betaproteobacteria > Burkholderiales > Comamonadaceae > Comamonas > Comamonas terrigena. The sequence goes on along the minus strand of NZ_AP019749.1, from coordinate 3,622,125 downwards.
GCGGCCCCCGCTGCGGCGGAGCCGGCCCCGGCGGCCAGCGCTGCGCCCCAGGCCCCGGTGGGCAGCTACGAGAACGTGCACGCCATCATGCAAAAGCACTGCATGGTCTGCCACAGCGTCAACACCATCGCGCAGAAGAACGTGAAGTTCGACACGGCCGAAGAGATCAAGAGCCACGCCCAGCAGATCTACACCCAGGTGGTGCAGCTGCGCAAAATGCCGTTCGGCAATCCGGGCGCTCTGAGCGACGAGGAGCGCAGCAGCTTCAAGCAGTGGTTTGAAAGCGGCGCCGCCGTCCGCTGAGCACCTCGCTCACCTGCCCAACCCGCAGCCCGCAAGGCCTGCGGGTTTTTTCATGCACCGGCGCACCGGGTGGCGCGTGGCGGCGGAAACGGCCACCGGAGGGTGGCGGGCTCCTGCTGGACAGGGACGGGACGCCCAGGCGGGAAGAGGCATGGAATGCCGCCGGGCCGGCATTCCATGCAGGCGCACACATCATTTGACTTTCCTCAACACCCGCAGCAGCCGGCCACGGCACAGTCCGTGCCATGTTCCACATTCCGACTTTCGACCCGTTCGCCCAGGCCGAGGTGGTCTCTGCCGGGCAGCTGCTGCGCCAGCGGCACGAACACCCCAATGAGGTCCTGTACATCGACAGCGGCCGGGTCCTGCTGGGCGTGCGCGATGAGGGACAGATGCGCCACCAGCTCGGTGTGGTCGAAGGCCCGGCCTGGCTGGATGCCGCCTTCGTGCTGACCGGACAACCCTGCTGTGTGGACATGGTGGCCGACTCCCGGGTGCGGCTGCGGCGCGTTTCGTTGCTGGAGTTCCGCCAGGGGATCTCGGCGCTGCCCGGCTCGGTGCAGTCGCTGGTGCGGGACATGGCCCAGGGCTATTGCCAACAGACGGAAACCGCGGTCAGCCGTCTGGCCCAGGATGCCGAAGCCCGCTGCGCCCAGTGGCTGCTGCGCCATGCCCAGCATGCCGACAACGGCACCATGCGCGTCACCTTGCACCAGCGCAAGCGCCTGATCGCCGCACAGCTGGGCATTGCACCCGAGACCTTCTCGCGCGTGCTGCGCCACCTGCGTGAGCACGGCCTGATTGCCGGCACCGGCAATGTGCTGAACCTGCCCCATCCCACGGCCTTGCAGGTGGTGGCGGGCGGCTGAGGTCTGACCCTCTCAGGGTAAACCGATCGCATACCAAGGGTTCCTCCTGCAATCGGGGGCGCCGTGGCTTTCCTATAGTGGGTGCTCTGTTGCAGCGAACGCCCATGTCTACATTGCCACCATCTTCTGGCGGCGGTTGGCGCTGGCCAACTATGCGCCGTACGACAGCGACCGAGCCTCTGGCCTGGTGGCCGGGCCCGCTGGTGCGCTCCTGGGGGCTGGTGGCGGTGGCCAGTCTGCTGCTGGCCTGCATGCTGTGCCTGGGTCTGCTGGCCCATTATTCCGATGCCCAGACCCTGCGCGACGAGCGCCGCCAGCAGGAAATGGTGGCCGGCTTCACCGCGCGCACGCTGGGGGTACGCATCGAGTCCTACCAACGCGTTCTGCAGTCCATGGGCCAGGGCATCCATTCCAGCATGCTCGACACCCCCTATCTGCTGGAGCTGCTGCTGCGGGAAGACGCAGGCTATGCCGGCATTTTCGACACCCTGGTGATGACGGCCAGCGACGGCAGCATGGTGTCCTATGCCCCCTCGGGCGGTACGCCGGCGGGCGGCAGTGCGCTGCGCGATGCGCTGCGCCGGACGCTGTCGGACGGCAAGCCCCAGGTCACCCACATCACCGTGGAAGCGGCGGTCGAAGGCGCCACGCCCCAGCTGGGCCTGGTGCTGACCGTGCCGCTGCGCCAGGCCGGCGGTGCCGTGCGGGGCGCACTGGCCGGCCTGGTGCGCATGGGCCTGCCCAGTCTGCTGCCTCAGCCCGGGGAAGACGCGCCGACGCAGCGCTGGCTGCTGGTGGACCAGGACGGGCTGCTGCTGGCCGATTCCCGGATAGCGCCACCGCAGCGGTCCGAGACTGTGGCTTCCCCGGACGCTGCGGCCGCGCCGGCCGCCGAGCGTGTGCAGACGGCGCTGGGGGTGAGCGACGCACAATGGGCGGCCTTGTCCTCCAGCAGCACCGCCAATGCCGACAGCCAGCAGTGGGGCCACCTGATGGTCACGCGGGTAGGCCTGCCGCTGCCGCGCTGGCAGGTGGTGGCGGTGCGCGACCTGTCCACGCGCCTACTGGGCCTGCAGCGGCTCACGCCGTGGCAGTGGCTGGCGCTGGTGGCCACGGCCGTGGCCGTGGCGCTGGCCTTGCTGGGTGCACTGTGGTGGCTCAGCCGCCCGCTGGTGGGGCTGCTGCGCCAGGGCACGCGCCGGCGGGCCGAGGCACAGGCCCTGCGCCCCCTGGCCGCACCGGTCCAGCCCGGCGGGCGCATGCCGGACAGCGTGGTACCGGTGCCGCCCCTTGCTGTACCGGAAGGGCTGTCACCGCTGGTGCTGGATGAGGCCTCGCACCTGCGGGAACACTGGCAGGCACTGGAGCAGGAGCTGCACCGCAGCCAGCAGCAGGCCGGCAGCCTGGAGGCTGCCGTGGTCCAGTTGCTGGAAGCCATGCCCGGCGGCGCGGTGTGGGAGCAGGGCGAAGTGCTGCTCTATGTCTCGCGCCGTGCGGCGGCGCTGCTGGGGCGCGACGCCAAATCGCTGCAAGGCGTGCACCTGCACCAGCTGCTGCACAACCAGTCGGGGCTGCGGCAGTGGATTGCGCGGGCGACCGGCAGCCTGGCCAGCTTCGGCCATGTGCGGGGGGAGGTGCCGTGGAAGCTCCAGCCCGGCCTCACGCGCTGGCTGCAGGTGCAAGGCCAGGCCATGCAGCTGCCCGCCCTGGGCAATCTGTGGCTGCTGGACGATGCCGAAGTGCTACGCCAGCAGCGCCGGCTGGCACGCTGGCAGGATGCGCACGACGCGGGCACCGGCCTGCCCAACCAGTACACGCTGCAGATGCAGCTGCAGTCCTGGTGTGCGGCGCCGCCCACCGAGCCGCAGGGCCAGGGGCTGCTGTGGCTGGATGTGGACTATTTCACGGCCCTCAATGCCACGGCCGGGCGGGCGGCAGGCGATGAGGTGCTGCGCCAGGTGGCGTGGCTGCTGCAGCGCGAGCAGGGCGCCCACGGCCTGGCGGCGCGGGTGGGGGCGGATGCCTTTGTGCTGTGGCTGCACGCTGCCGACACCGAAGCGGCCGTGCAGACCCTGGCCTGGCGCCTGTGTGCGGCCGTGCAGGAATGGGCCCCCCACTATGCCGGCCAGCGTTTTGTGCTGGGGCTGAGCGTGGGCTGGCTGTGGACCGATGCCGCCGATCTGGATGCCGACCAGCTGCTGCGCACTGCGGAAGCCGCCTGCCGTGAGGCCAAGCGCAGCGGCCAGGGGCGGGCAGTGCAGGCCCGCCTGCCGGATGTCCTCCGGCAGTGAGGGCGCCGCAGCCCAGCGCTGGACCACCGGCCCGTGCGCGCCAGCAGCGCACATGGAGTGATCGGGCGGTGATCAGCTGGGGAGTGCCTGCAGGGCGTTCAGCACATGCTCTGCCGTGGCCGGGGCTTCCAGCTGCACCGGCGCATGGGCATGGCCCTGCTTGGCATGGTGGCTGCCGATGGCGTGGCGCAACGCCTCGTACACGCTGATGGCCAGCATGAAGGGCGGCTCGCCCACGGCCTTGCTGCCGCCCACGTTGTCCTCGTGGTTGGGCTCCTCGAATAGTTCCACCTTGAAGTGGGCCGGCACATCGCCGGTGGCCGGAATCTTGTAGGTGCTGGGCGCATGGGTGGTCAGCAGGCCCTTGTCGTTCCACACCAGCTGCTCGGTGGTCAGCCAGCCCATGCCCTGGATGAAGCCGCCTTCCACCTGTCCGATGTCGATGGCCGGGTTGATGCTGCGGCCGGCGTCGTACAGCACATCGATGGCCAGCACCCTGGATTCGCCGGTCAGCGTGTCGATGGCCACTTCGGTGCAGGCCGCACCGTAGGCAAAGTAGTAGAAGGGCCGACCGGTCAGCGTGGTCTTGTCGTAGTGGATCTTGGGTGTGCGGTAGAAGCCATCGCTCCACAGCTGGATGCGGTTGGCATAGGCGGCCTGCACCACGTCGGTGAAGGCGCGCTCGCCCTTGGGCGTGCGGACCACACCGCCGACAAAGCCGACGGCACCGGCGCCGCAGTGGTCCAGCCCGGCCACAAAGGCGGCCAGGTTGTCGCGCACGCTGCGTGCGGCGTACTGGGCGGCGCGGCCGTTCAGGTCGGTGCCGCTGCTGGCGGCGGTGGCGCTGGCATTGGGCACCTTGCTGGTGTCGCTGGCCGTCACCTTGACCTGGGCCAGCGGCACCCCCAGCTCGTCGGCCACGATCTGGGCGACCTTGGTGTGCAGGCCCTGTCCCATTTCGGTGCCACCATGGTTCACCTGCACCGTGCCGTCGGTGTAGACATGGACCAGGGCGCCGGCCTGGTTGAACAGCGTGGCGGTGAAGCTGATGCCGAACTTGACCGGGGTGATGGCAATGCCGCGCTGGATCACGTCATTGCGGGCATTCCAGTCCGCAATCGCCTTTAGCCTCTGCGGGTAGTTCGCAGACTGTTCCAGCTTCTGCGTGATGGGCAGCAGGATGTTGTCCTCCACGCGCATCTGGTAGTGCGTCACATCGCGGCCGGCAGCGGGGTCGGCTTCGTAGTAATTGCGGCGGCGCACGGCCAGGGCGTCCAGGCCCAGGGTGCGGGCAATGTCGCCGAGGATGGTTTCGATGACGATCACCCCCTGCGGTCCGCCAAACCCGCGAAATGCCGTATGGCTTTGCGTATGGAGCTTGCAGCGGTAGGAGCTGATGGACACGTCCGACAGGAAATAGGCGTTGTCCGCGTGGAAGATGGCGCGGTCGGCCACGGGGCCGGACAGATCGGCGGAAAAGCCGCAGTTTGCCAGCATCTCCAGTTGCAGGCCGGTGATGCGGCCGGTGTCGTCAAAGCCCACATCCCAGTGGTAGGCAAACGGGTGGCGCTTGCCGGTCACCATGAAGTCGTCGTCCCGGTCCAGCCGCAGCTTGACCGGGGCGTTGAACTTGCGTGCCGCCAGCGTGGCCCACACGGCCAGGTGGCCGGACTGGGTTTCCTTGCCGCCAAAGCCGCCGCCCATGCGCCGGCACTGCACGGTGACGGCGTGGTTGCCGATGTCCAGGGCATGGGCCACCCAGTGCTGCACCTCGCCCGGGTGTTGGGTGCTGGAGTAGATCCACCACTGGTCCTGCTCCATCGGCAGGGCGTAGGCAATCTGGCCTTCCAGGTAGAAATGTTCCTGTCCCCCCACTTCCAGCGTACCTTGCAGCCGGTGGCCGGCACGGGCCAGACCGGCCGCCGCATCGCCGCGCTTCACATGCACGGGCGGCAGCACATAGCTTTGGACCCGGTGGGCGTCGTGCACATTCAGCAGGGCGGGCAGGGGCGTGATGTCGCACTGCACCTTGCGCGCGGCGCGGCGGGCGGCCATCACGCTGTCGGCCACGACCAGGCCGATCACCTGGCCGATGTGCTGCACCGTGTCCTGGGCAAAGATGGGCTCGTCGTGCCCAAAGGCTGCCAGGATGGGGTCGCCGGGAATGTCGGCGGCCAGCACCACGCCGCGCACCCCGGGCAGGGCCAGGGCGGCGCTGGCATCCACCCCGTGCAGCTGGCCGTGGGCGACCTGGCTGAGGATGGGGGCGGCGTAGAGCGTACCGCGCACTTCGGGCACATCGTCCACATACTGGGCTTCGCCCTTGAGCTGGGCGACGGCACTTTCGTGGAAGGCGGACTGGCCCACGGCCTGGGCGGTGGCAGCCGTCAGTGCGGCTTCATGGGGGGCGTTCATGGCAGAACCTCCACGGCAATCTGTTCCAGGGTGGTGGCGCGGTGGCCTTGGCTTTCGTTCCAGAAGCGCGTCACCAGGCTGGCCAGCAGCTGGCTGCGGTAGGCGCCGCTGGCGCGCATGTCGGAAATCGGGCTGAACTGGGCCTGCAGCGCAACGGCTGCAGCCTGCGCCGTGGCAGCATTCCAGGGCTGGCCGCGCAATGCGGCTTCGGCCTGGGTGGCGCGCACCGGGGTGGCGGCCACCCCGCCGGCGCCGATCGTGGCTTCGGTGACGATGCCGCCTTGTACGGCCACGCGCAGCACCAGGCAGACCGCGGAAATGTCATCGTCCTGGCGTTTGCTGACCTTGTAGGCGCGCAGCAGGTGCAGGTCCCCTGCCTGTGCCGTGGCCTGGGTGGCGTGCAGGGGCACGTCAATGCGCACCAGCAGCTCGTCCACTGCCATCACGTTCTGGCGGTAGCCGGTGTACAGGTTTTCCAGCGGCAGACGGCGCTCGCCCCGCACGCTGGCCAGCACGATCTGGGCGTTCAGCGCGATCAGCAGCGGCATGGAGTCGCCGATGGGCGAGCCATTGGCCACATTGCCGCCCAGCGTGCCGCTGTTGCGCACCGGCAGGCCGGCAAAGCGGGCCGCAAAGCGGTGCAACTCGGGGTAGTGCTGCTCCAGGGCGGCAAAGGCCTCGGTCAGCGTGGCGGCGGCGCCTATCTGCAACTGGCCGTCCTGCCGTGTGATCTGGCGCAGGGCGGTGACCCGGGTCAGGTCCAGCACAGCGGGGAAGCGCTTGTGCTGCTTGGTCACCCACAGGCCCACGTCGGTACAGCCTGCCACCACCTGGGCGTGCGGCTGGTCTGCGCGCAGCCGCAGCAGTTCCTGCAGATCGGTCGGGGATTGGTAGGCGGACTCACTGTCCACGGACTTTCGCTCGCGCTGCAGCTGTTCCAGCTTTTGCAGCACCGCGGACTGGTTCAGCGGCGCCGGGGGCAGATCCCCCATCTGCTGGGCGGCATCCAGGATGGGGCGGTAGCCGGTGCAGCGGCACAGATTGCCGGACAGCGCCTCCTGCGCCTGGGTGCGGTCCACCGGGGCGCCTTGCAGCGTGTGGTTCTCGTACAGGCCAAACAGGCTCATCACGAAGCCGGGGGTGCAAAAGCCGCATTGCGAGCCGTGGCACTGCACCATGGCCTCTTGCGCCGGGTGCAGCGGGTGGCCGGCGGCATGGGCGATCAACGGGTCGCGGGCCAGGTCTTCCACCGTCCACAGGGCCAAGCCGTCTACCGAATGCGCCAGGCGGATGCAGCTGTTGATGGCGCGCAGCTGCAGCACCGGGTCTTTTCCGGCCTGCTGCATGCGCTCGCCCAGCACCACGGTGCAGGCACCGCAGTCGCCTTCGCCACAACCTTCCTTGGTGCCGGTGCAGTGCAGGTCTTCGCGCAGCACTTCCAGCAGCGTGCGGTCGGGCGGGACGTCGTGCAAGGTGACCGGCTGGCCCCTGCGCAGGAATTGGATGGTGCGGGTGGTCATTTTCTGGTGGTCCTCGTGGGCATAGGCCGCATAGAGAAGCAGGGTACGCCAGTGCCAGGGCGCTTGCATATGTCAGAACGTATGTGCGGCATCCAGGCGTACAGATAGCTGCGGCTTCAAACTTGGGAGCAATGCAAGCAATCCTTATGCCGTTTTGGATGCGGCGGCAGGGGATATACGCGAACCGCCGGCCGCCCGCACTTGGTAGACTTGGGTGTGATCACCTGTCTGCGCGTGTCTGCTGCCCCATGAAGCTGCCCTCCTTTTTCCGACGAGCCAAGAACGCCCTGAAGTTCTGGTCCGCCGCTCCTGCTGTGGAGGCTGCAACGTCCCCCATGCCCACATTCGATGTGGAGGAAGCGAAGGAGAGAGTGGCCAAGCTCAAGCTGCCTGAAGCCAACACCCCGCTGCGCATGCATGCGGTGGTCAAGCTCGCGCCGATTCCGCTGCCGCGCGCGGTCCGCTATGAAAGCCAGGTCATCTACACCTTGGCACTGGCGGGCACGGCGCTGCTGGTGTGGGGCGGTTTCCAGGTGCCGGTGGACTGGCTGCTGTGGTATGGCATGGCAGCGCTGCTGGTGTTTGCCGGCCTGTTTCGCATCGAAGGGCCGCTGACCCGGGCCGAACACAAGGCCCGCAGCATGGAGGTGCGGCTGCGCCATGAAGACTACCTGCAGGCGGAGTCCCGCCTCAAGCAGGTGCTTAGCGAGCGCTTCAACGAGCGCATGACCGAGTTCCAGACCATGCAGAACCTGTATGAACAGGCCAAGAAGGCGGTCACGGCCATCGAGCAGAACAAGGGCAACAGTTTCCTGAGTGCACTGTCCAACCCTTTTCGCACCGAAAAGACCGAGGCCGAGCTGCTGGCCGACGAGGTGGAGCGGCTGGAGCAGCGCATGGCCGCCCTGGTGTCGGAGCTGGAAGACTTCTCCGACATCCACAAGGAAGAGATCGACGCCGCCATCATGGCCCGCCACAATGCGCGCCTGGCGTACTGGCAGGCCAAGCTGGACGAGGCCGTCATGACCGGGGAGGCGGTGCAGCAGCACTGAGGACCCGGCACAGGCCGCCACCACGCGGTGGCCTGGCACTGCAATTGCATGGTGTACTTCCCCGCCAGGGGCAGCGGCCCGTGGGCGGGACTTCCCCGGGGCTGCCGGCCTGCGCTGCCCATGCATACTGCGCAGCAGCTTTTACACATCCGTAACCCATTCCCTTTTCGCCTTTTCTGCTTCCATGCGCGAGCAAACCCTGTTTGACAAGATTGACCTGCACCTGATCCGTGTGCTGCACACGGTGCTGGTGGAGCGCAATGTCTCGCGGGCAGCCGTGCGCCTGGGCATGTCGCAGCCGGCGGTGTCCACCGCGCTGCGCCGGCTGCGGGAACTGGCGGGCGATCCGCTGCTGGTGCGCTCCGGTGCGGCCATGCAGCCCACCGATGCGGCGCTGCACATGATCGAGCCTGCGGCCGCCATCCTGCGTGCGGCCGAAGGGCTGTTTTCCCAGGCCCGCAGCTTTGACCCGGCCCAGGCCAGCCGCACGTTCCGCATCGCGGCCAGCGACTACCTGGATCCCCTGTTCCTGCCCCAGCTGGTGGCCTATCTGAAAGCCCACGCCCCGGGCTGCCCGGTGGAGGTGATGGCGCTCAGCCACGAGGTGCACTACCAGGCCCAGCTGGCCCAGGGCGAGGTGGATGTGGTGATCGGCAACTGGCCGGCCCCCCCGATGGAGCTGCACCAGAGCCCCCTGTTCGACGACGAGGTGGTGTGCCTGGTCAGCAACCGCCACCCGGCCGTGCGCCGGGGCTGGGACGAGTCGGCCTGGCTGGAGGCCGAGCACATCGCCCCCATGCCCACCTACCCGGGCGCGCGGGGCGTGATCGATCTGCAGCTCGAACAGCTGGGTCTGCAGCGCAACATCACGGCGCGCTGCGCCCATTTCAGCCTGATGCCCGACATCGTGGCCGGCAGCCTGCTGGTGCTGACCACCGGCCGCCAGTTCTGTGAACGCTTTGTGCAGCGGCTGCCGCTGCAGATACTGCCTTGCCCGGTGCCCCTACCACGACTGACGTACTACCAGCTGTGGCATGCGCGCACCCACCATTCGGCAGCGGCCATCTGGCTGCGAGAGGCGGTGAAAGACGTGGCTTTGATGCTCTCTAAACAGTAGCGTATAGCCCAGTAGCAGTCAGCGGTTAACCCCAATTCATCCCAGTGACAGAAACAATCTGAGAGAAAATCCCGGCATGAATCCCCCCGATACAACCCCCACGCCCGGTGTCGCATCACCGCGTTTGCAGCTGGTGGGCATTACCAAACGATACCCGGCCGTGGTGGCCAACAGTGGGGTGTCGCTGACGGTGCAGCCAGGCGAAGTGCATGCTGTGCTGGGTGAAAACGGCGCTGGCAAGTCCACGCTGATGAAGATCATCTATGGCACGGTCAAGCCCGACGAGGGTGCGGTGCACTTCGACGGCAAGCCCGTGTCCATCCGCAACCCGCAGGAAGCGCGGCAGCTGGGCATCGCCATGGTGTTCCAGCATTTCAGCCTGTTCGACACGCTCACCGTGGCCGAAAACGTCTGGCTGGGCCTGGACAAGGGCATGCCGCTGGCCGACGTGACGCGCCGCATCACCGAAGTGGGCAGCGAATACGGCATGGACATCGATCCGCTGCGCCCGGTCCACACCCTGTCGGTGGGCGAGATGCAGCGCGTGGAAATCATCCGCGCCCTGCTGACCAACCCGCGCCTGCTGATTCTGGACGAGCCGACTTCGGTGCTGACGCCCCAGGCGGTGGAAAAGCTGTTTGTGGTGCTGAAAAAACTGGCATCCGAAGGCTGCTCCATTCTCTACATCAGCCACAAGCTGCACGAAATCCGCGAACTGTGCTCGGCCTGCACGGTGCTGCGCGGCGGGGTGGTCACCGGCGTGTGCAACCCGCAGAACGAAAGCAATGCCTCGCTGTCGCGCCTGATGATCGGCTCGGAGCCGCCGGCGCTGCAACGCCAGGCGCCGAAGACCGGCGACGTGGTGCTGAAGGTGCAAGGGCTGAGCTTGGGTAAGACCGACCAGTTCGGCGTGGACCTGATCGACATTGGGCTGCAGGTGCGCGCCGGTGAAGTGGTGGGCATTGCCGGCGTGTCCGGCAACGGCCAGAAAGAGCTGCTCTACGCCCTGTCCGGCGAAGACACCCGCGCCGCGCCGGCCATGGTGCAGGTGCTGGGCCAGGACGCAGGCCGCATGGGCCCGCGCCAGCGCCGTGCGCTGGGCCTGCATTTCGTGCCGGAAGAACGCCTGGGCCGGGGCGCAGTCCCCACCATGGGACTGGCGCACAACCTGCTGCTGACCCGCAATGACGCCGTGGGCTCTGGCGGCTGGTTGCGCATGGGCCAGTTGCAGGCGCATGCGGCCGACATCATCCGCCGTTTCGGTGTGAAGGCCGGCGGCCCGAATGCCGCGGCCAAGTCGCTGTCGGGCGGCAATCTGCAGAAATTCATCGTGGGCCGCGAGATCGATGCCAAGCCCAGGCTGCTCATCGTCTCCCAGCCCACCTGGGGGGTGGACGTGGGCGCGGCAGCGCAGATCCGGGGGGCGATGCTGGCGCTGCGGGACGCGGGCTGCGCCGTGCTGGTGCTCAGCGAGGAGTTGGACGAATTGTTTGAAATCAGCGACCGCCTGCATGTGGTGGCCAAGGGGCGCCTGAGCCCTTCCGTGGACCGGGCCGATGCCTCGGTGCAGAAGATTGGCGAATGGATGAGCGGCCTGTGGCATGCCGAGGTGCAGCAGCACCTGGCGCGCAGCGAGCGCCAGGCCGGGGCAGGGGGGCAGGCATGATCAAGCTGGAACAACGTCCCCAGGCTTCGCGCTGGTGGACCTATGGATCGCCCTTGCTGGCGCTGGCCATCACGGTGCTGATCGGCATCGTCCTGTTCATGCTGCTGGGCAAGGACCCGGTCAAGGGGCTGCAGGCCTTCTTCTGGGAGCCGCTGAAGACCACCTACGCCATGGGCGAGGTGGCCATGAAAGCCACGCCGCTGCTGCTGATCGCACTGGGCCTGGCCGTGTGCTTTCGCTCCAATGTGTGGAACATCGGCGCTGAAGGGCAGTTCGTGATCGGTGCCGTGGCAGCCGGTGGTGTGGCCCTGCTGGCCGACAAGACCACCGGTCCCTGGATCGTGCCGGTGATCCTGCTGGCGGGTGTGCTCGGCGGCATGGTGTGGGCGGGCATCGTGGCCTTGCTGCGCGACAAGTTCAACGCCAACGAGATCCTGGTCAGCCTGATGTTGGTCTATGTCGGCACCCTGGTGCTGGGCTATCTGGTCTATGGTCCCTGGAAGGACCCCATGGGCTACAACTTCCCGCAGAGCAAGATGTTCGAGCGGGTCACGCAGATTCCCAAGCTGATCGAAGGCACGCGCCTGCACATCGGCACGCTGCTGGCCTTGCTCGGCTCGGCCCTGCTGTGGGTCTTCCTGTTCCGCACCAAGCTGGGCTTTGCCCAGCAGGTGGGCGGTCTGGCCCCGGCGGCGGCGCGCTACGCCGGTTTCTCCTCGCGCCGCGCGCTGTGGACGGCGCTGCTGATCTCGGGCGGCTGTGCCGGCCTGGCGGGTGCACTGGAAGTGGCGGGCCCCATTGGCCAGCTCACCCCCTATGTGCCGGCCGGTTACGGCTTTGCTGCCATCATCGTGGCCTTCGTGGGGCGCCTGCACCCGGTGGGCATGATCTTCTCTGCCATTCTCATGAGCATGTTCTATATCGGTGGTGAGCTGGCGCAGTCGCGTCTGGGCCTGCCCAAGTCTTTGACCGGCGTCTTCCAGGGTCTGCTGCTTTTCACGCTGCTGGCATGCGACACCCTGATCGCCTACCGCCTGCGCTGGGTCTCCGCTCCCAAGGGCGCAGCAAAAGGAGGCCAGTGATGGACGCTTACGCACTGCTACTGGGTTCCACCCTGAGCGCCGGCACCGTGCTGGCGCTGGCGGCCCTGGGTCTGCTGATCAATGAAAAAGCCGGCATCGTCAACCTGGGGGCCGAAGGCATGATGCTGTGCGCCGCCCTGGCGGGCTTTGCCGCGGTGGTGCACACCGGCAGCACCTGGATCGGCTTTGCCGCCGGCATGGCGGCGGGCGCGCTGCTGGCCGGCCTGTTCGGGGTGCTGGTGATCTGGTTGAACACCAACCAGTACGCCACCGGTCTGGCGCTGAGCCTTTTCGGCACCGGCTTCTCGGCCTTTGCCGGCCAGGCCTATGTGCAGGCCAAGCTGCCAGAGCTGCCCAAGTACGCCATTCCGCTGCTGTCGGACATCCCGGTCATCGGCCCGGCACTGTTCAAGCTGCATCCGCTGGTCTACATCACCGTGCTGCTGGCGCTGGCGCTGATCGCTTTCCTGTACCGCTCGCGCGCCGGGCTGGTGCTGCGTGCCGTGGGCGAATCGCCCGAATCGGCCCACGCCATCGGCTATGCCGTGCGTCCCATCCGTCTGGCGGCCGTGATGGCCGGTGGCGCGCTGTGCGGTCTGGCAGGTGCCTACATCTCCACGGTGTATACCCCGCTGTGGGTCGAAGGAATGGTCGCGGGCCGTGGCTGGATTGCCCTGGCGCTGACCACCTTCGCCACCTGGCGGCCGGCCCGCGTGCTGCTGGGTGCCTACCTGTTCGGCGGCGTGACCATGCTGCAGTTCCACCTGCAGGCCACGGGCGTGCAGGTGGCCAGCCAGCTGCTGTCCATGCTGCCTTATCTGGCCACCATCGTGGTGCTGGTTATCATCTCGCGCAATCCGGCCTGGATCCGCGCGAACATGCCGGCTTCCCTCGGCAAGCCGTTCTATCCCGGCTCCTGAGACCAGATTCCCCTTTTTCACAGAACTCCCACCAGAGGAACACTCGCATGAACGCACTGCGCAAGCGCACTTTGCTCAAGATGATCGGCCTGTCGGCCGTGTCCGTGGCGGCCCTGACGGCCTGCGGCAAGAAGGAAGAAGCACCGGCTCCGGCCGCTGCCCCTGCTGCCCAGGCACCGGCGGCCGACAAGCTGAAGGTCGGTTTCATGTACGTCAGCCCCATCGGAGATGGCGGCTGGACCTTCCAGCACGAGCTGGCGCGCAAGGCGATTCAGGAGAAGTTCGGCGACAAGATCGAAACCTCCATGGTGGAAAGCGTGCCCGAGTCGGCCGACGCCGAGCGCGTGATGCGTGACATGGCCGGCCAGGGCAACAAGCTGGTCTTCGCAACCAGCTTCGGCTACCAGGAATTCGTGCAGAAGGCGGCCGCCGATCTGAAGGACGTGAAGTTCGAGCACGCCACCGGCTACAAGCAGGCCGACAACGTGGCCGTGTACGACAGCAAGACCTTCGAAGGCGCCTATCTGGCCGGTCTGGTGGCCGGTGCCATGACCAAGACCAAGACCGTGGGTGTGGTGGCTTCGGTGCCCATCCCCGAAGTGGTGCGCAACATCAACAGCTTTGTGCTGGGCGCCCAGGCCATCGATCCCTCGATCAAGGCCAAGGTGGTATGGGTGAACGAATGGTTCAGCCCCCCCAAGGAATCGGAAGCTGCCACCAGCCTGCTCAACGGCGGTGTGGACGTGATGTACCAGAACACCAATTCGCCCGCCGTGCTCAAGACCGCCGAAGAGCGCGGTGCCTATGCCTTCGGCAAGGACGGCGACATGAGCGCCTTCGCGCCCAAGGCCCACCTGGGCTCGGCCGTGATCAACTGGACGCCTTACTACACCAAGGTGGTGGAAGACACGCTGGCCGGCAACTGGCAGGGCGGCAACTACTGGTGGGGCGTCAAGGAAGGCGCCATGGATCTGGTGAAGATCGCCGACCAGGTGCCCCAGGACATCAAGGACAAGGTCGAGAAGGCCAAGGCCGGCATGAGGGACGGCAGCTTCGCCGTCTGGACCGGTCCCATCAAGGACAACACCGGCAAGGAAGTGCTGGCCGCCGGCCAGGTGGCCGATGACGGCTTCCTGCGTGGCATCAACTTCTACGTCAATGGCGTGGAAGGCAAGGTGCCGGGCGCAGGCGGCAAATAAGCACGGGCCCGCAAGCCCCTGATGCAGGCCTCCTTCGGGAGGCCTTTTGCATGCGGTGCGCGGTCGCCGCCGCCCGGCACCGCGCCATGGTGCGGTTTTTGCATGTGTAACATGCCCGCCGGACGAACGTCGCCTGCAGCGTTGTGCCACAGGCACAGTGCGGCAAGGCGATGGATCGCAGGCAGAATCTGCGCCGGAACTGTGCAAACATAGTGCACCCCGCCGACCGGCACGGGCACTGTGCGTGCGTGTCGCAAATCACCTCTTTTTTCCTCCAGAAGGAATATTCATGACAGACCTGAAGAAACGCTCTTTGTTCAAGATGGCGGCCATGTCCGCTGTGGCAGCGGCCGTGTTGGCTGGCTGCGGCAAGAAGGAAGAGCCGGCACCGGCCGCTCCCGCAGCCGAACCCGCACCTGCCGCCAAGGCCGAGCCGCTGAAGATCGGTTTCGCCTACGTCGGCCCGGTGGGTGACGGCGGCTGGACGTTCGCGCACGACCAGGCCCGCAAGAAGCTGGAAGCCGAGTTTGGCGACAAGATCCAGACCTCCTTCGTGGAAAGCGTGCCCGAAGGTCCGGACGCCGAGCGCGTGCTGCGCGACCTGGCTTCCCAGGGCAACAAGGTGGTCTTCGGCACCACCTTCGGCTACATGGACAGCATCCAGAAGCTGGCCGGCGACTTCAAGGACGTGAAGTGGGAACACGCCACCGGCTACAAGACCGCCGAGAACGTGCGCACCTATGACAGCCGCACCTACGAAGGCGCCTACCTGGCCGGCATCATCGCCGGCTCGATGACCAAGTCCAACACCCTGGGCATCGTGGGCTCGGTGCCCATCCCCGAAGTGATCCGCAACATCAACAGCTTCACGCTGGGCGCGCAGAGCGTGAACCCCAAGGTCAAGACCAAGGTGGTCTGGGTCAATGAATGGTTCAGCCCTCCCAAGGAAACCGAAGCTGCCACCAGCCTGATCAACGGCGGCGCCGACATCCTGTTCCAGAACACCGATTCGCCTGCCGTGCTGAAGACCGCCGAAGAAAAGGGCATCCGTGCCTTCGGCTGGGATTCGGACATGACCGCCTACGGTCCCAAGGCCCACCTGGGTTCGTCCATCATCAACTGGGCGCCTTACTACTCCAAGGCCGTCAACGATGTGCTGAACAACACCTGGGCCACGGGCAGCAGCTGGTGGGGAGTGAAGGAAGGCGCCATCGATCTGGTGTCCATCGCCGAAGACGTGCCTGCCGAAGCCAAGGCCAAGGTGGAAGAGGTCAAGAAGGGCCTGAAGGAAGGCACGTACGTGATCTGGAAGGGCCCGATCGCCTCCAACGACGGCAAGGAAGTGCTGGCAGCCGACAAGGCCGCCGACGACGCTTTCCTGCAAGGCGTCAACTTCTACGTCAAGGGCGTGGAAGGCAAGGTGCCCGGCGCCAAGTAAGGCGGTATACGCCTGGCGTTATGACGGGTATCAAGCCCGTCAATACTGCTCGGTTATGCAAAGGCTGCCCTCCGGGCAGCCTTTTTGTTTGGAATGATCGCGCCCCATGATGGAAAAAAGCCAGTGGCACCCGCTTGCCCTCTCCCACGATGTGATTGATGCTCCCCTGGCCGTGCGGCTGCTGGAGCAAGACCTGGTGCTCTGGCGCGACACCAGCGGTCGCGCCCAGGCCTTTGTCGACCGCTGCCCGCACCGCGGCGCACGCCTGTCGCTGGGCCGGGTCAACGAAGGCAATCTGGAGTGCCCCTACCATGGCTGGCAGTTCGCAGACAACGGTCAGTGCGTGAAGGTGCCGGCGGTGCCCGGTTTCACGCCGCCACCGCAGCACTGCGTCAAGTCCTTCAACGTGCAGGAAGCCTATGGCCTGGTCTGGGTGCAGCTGCAAGCACCGGAAGGCGCCGACGTGCCACTGCCGGTGTTCGAGGCGGAGGCCAACGACCAGCTGCGCAAGCTCAACTGCGGCCCGTACGACGTGGCAGCCAGCGCACCACGCATCATCGAGAACTTCCTGGACATGTCGCACTTCGGCTTTGTGCATGAAGGCTGGCTGGGCAGCCGCGATGCCACGGCCATGGCGCCTTACCAGGTGGAACCCACGCCCACCGGCGTCAAGGCCACCGGCTGCAAGGCCGTGCAGCCCCAGTCGAACCTGCATTCCACCAAGCCTGCCGAAGTGGAATACACCTATGAAGTGACGGCACCCTACACCGCGCTGCTGACCAAGATCCCGGAAGAGGGCAGCAGCAAGCAGGGCTGGCACGAAGCCATCGGCCTGTTCATCTGCCCGGTCACGCCGGACACCAGCCGCGTCTGGTTCCGCCTGGCGGTGGCCGACTTCGAGTCCACCGACGCCCAGTTGCAGCAGTTCCAGCACACCATCTTCACGCAGGACCAGCCGGTGCTGGAGTCGCAACTGCCCAAGCCGCTGCCGCTGGACCCGCGCGCCGAGCTGCATTCGGCTGCCGACCGCATGTCGTCCGCCTACCGCCGCTATCTGAAAGCCAGTGGCGTCAGTTTTGGCGTGTGCTGACCTCCACCAGGTCCCGGGCCGCTATCGCGGCCTGTGCCATTCCGGGGGAGTGAAGGCCAGGATACAGGGCGGCTCCCGGGCATGGCCCGGTGGCGTACAGGCGGCGATGGCGTACGGTTTTTTGCGCACGGTTCTTGCACCTGGGCCTGGGCGTGCCATATTCGCAGTCTGAGAGCGGCGCGCAGCGCCATAGAGGATTGAAATGCATACTGTGCCCGTCGTGGAAACTTCCCGTCTGCCCCTGTTGCTGCGCGCCATGCCCAAGGCGGAGCTGCACATCCACATCGAGGGCTCGCTCGAGCCCGAGCTGATCTTTGCCCTGGCCGAACGCAATGGCGTGGATCTGCCCTATGCCGACGTGGAGGCGCTGCGTGCCGCCTACGCCTTCACCGATCTGCAGAGCTTTCTGGACATCTACTACGCCGGCGCCAGCGTGCTGCTGCAGGAAGAAGACTTCTACGACATGACCATGGCCTACCTGCGCCGCGCGGTGCAGGACAACGTGGTGCGGGCCGAGATCTTCTTTGACCCGCAGACCCACACCGAGCGTGGCGTGGCCATGGGCACCATCATCCACGGCCTGACGCGGGCCTGCCGCGATGCGCATGCGCAATGGGGCATCAGCGCCGAGCTGATCCTCAGTTTCCTGCGCCATCTGAGCGAGGAAGACGCCATTGCCACGCTGGAAGCGGCCCTGCCGTTCCGCGACCAGTTCATCGGCGTCGGCCTGGACAGCAGCGAGCTGGGCCACCCGCCCGAAAAGTTCACCCGCGTGTTCGCCCGTGCCAAGCAGCTGGGTCTGCGGCTGGTGGCCCATGCCGGTGAAGAAGGGCCGCCCGCCTATGTGTGGGGCGCGCTCAATGCGCTGGCGGTGGAGCGTATCGACCACGGCGTGCAATCCGAAAAAGATGCCGCGCTGATGCAGCACCTGGTCGAACGTGGCATTCCACTGACTGTGTGCCCGCTGTCCAACCTGAAGCTGTGCGTGGTGGATGACCTGACCCAGCACAATCTGCCGCGCATGCTGGATGCGGGGCTGAAGGTGATGGTCAACTCCGACGATCCGGCCTATTTCGGCGGCTACGTCAACGACAACTATGTGCAGCTGTTTGCCGCCACCGGCATGGGGGCCGAGCACGCCTACCAGCTGGCGCGCAACAGCCTGGAAGCCACGTTCGCCAGCCCGCAGCAGCAGGCCGCCTGGGTGCAGCAGCTCGATGCCTGCTTTGCCCGCTTTGCGAACCGCAACTGACCGCCTCTGAGGCGCTGCGCAGCGCTTGCGGCGGGCGGCCCCAGCCGCCGCTGCGGGTGCCTGCCGGCAGGACCGGGGGCGGTCGGTCCCCCGTGTGATCAGTTCGTCTTCTGCGCCGCCAAGGCCGTGCGCAGCTTATCGGCATAGGCCTGCAGCACGGCCATGCCGGGCTCCTTGCGCGGCCAGGTCAGGTGCATGCCGTCGTCCACATGGCGCGGCAGCATGTGCAGGTGGAAGTGGAACACCGTCTGCCCTCCGGCCGCGCCATTGGCCTGGAACAGGGTGATGCCGTCCGGCCCGAAGGCCTGCTCGGCCGCCTGGGCGACGCGCTGGGCGGTCTGCATCACGGCGGCGCATTCGGCGGGCGTCAGCTCCAGCAAGGTGACCGCGTGGCGCTTGGTGGCCACAAGCACATGGCCAGGGTTGACCTGGCCGATGTCCATGAAGGCAATGGTCAGCGCGTCCTCATAGATGGTGGCTGCGGGAATCTCGCCCGCCACCAGCTTGCAGAAGATGCATTGGCCGGGCGGGGAGGTGTCGACAAACATGGGCATGGAACCGTCTCCGAAGACATGACAGCGGGGCGCCGCGCGGCACCGGTGCAGGCCAGTGTGCGCTGCGGTCTATGCGCCCCATGCTACGCATGAGTGGTGCATTGCACCATCGGGGTGAACCGGGCTTGCCAAGCGCCTGCTTCGGGCAATAGCTGTGCTGCGGCAAGGCTTGGGCGATTGGGCCTACAATCCGCGCCTTCGCCCGCTGGACTGCCCCACCGGCTGGCGTTTTCAACTCCGGGCCATGTAGAGGACTACCATGTATAAAAACCTCGCAGCCGCACTCGCGGCCGCTTGCTGTTTGGCCCCTGTCTGGGCTGCATCCCCCCCGAACCCCGCTTCCACTGCCAGCGCGCCTGCCAAGGCGGTGCCGCTGCAACGCCCGGTCAAGGCCGCCTTTGTCTATGTGACGCCCGTGCTGGATGCCGGCTGGACCACCCAGCACGACGCTGGCCGCCGCCAGCTGCAGACCCAACTGGGCGACCAGGTGCAGACCACGGTGGTGGCCGATGTGGCAGAGGGCCCGGATGCCGAGCGTGTCATCCGCGATCTGGCGGCCAATGGCAACGACATCATCTTCACCACCAGCTTCGGCTATATGGAGCCCACGATGCGCGTGGCGCGCGACTTCCCGCAGGTGAAGTTCGAATCCATCACCGGCTACCAGCGTGCAGCCAATGTGGCCACGGCCAATGCGCGCTATTACGAAGGGCGCTATCTGTCGGGCATTGCCGCGGCGCGCCTGAGCCAGACCGGCGTGGCTGGCTTTGTGGCGGGCTTCCCCATTCCCGAAGTGATCCAGGGCATCAACGCCTTTGTGCTGGGCATGCGCAGCGTCAACCCCAAGGCCCAGGTCAAGGTGGTGTGGCTCAATGCCTGGTTCGACCCACCACGCGAGCGTGAAGCCGCCATGGCACTGATGAACGAAGGCGCCGATGTGCTGTCCTTCCAGGTGGCATCGACCGCGGTGATGGGCGCCGCCCAGGAGCGCGGCAAGATGGCCATCGCTTTCCACAGCGACATGCGCAAGGCCGGGCCCCAGGCCCAGTTGCTGGCCGTGACCCACCAGTGGGGCGGCTACGACACGGCCCGCGTGCGTGCCCTGCAGAAGGGCGAATGGAAAAGCCAGGACACCTGGGGCGGTGTGCGCGAAGGCATGATCCGCGTGGACAGCTTCGGTCCGCGCGTGCCCAAGGACGTGCGCATGGAAGTGCAGCAGCGCCAGGACGAAATGGCCCACGGCAAGCTGCATGCCTTCCGCGCCGGTGCCGCGCCCATTCGCGACAACCTGGGCCAGGTGCGCATTCCGGCCGGCAGCACGCTGCCGGACGCGGACATTCTGCAGATGAACTGGCTGGCCGAAGGCGTGGTCGGACAGCTGCCGCGCTGAGCCCTGCTGCCCCGCACCGCAGGCCCTGCCATCGCAGGGGGCGCGGGGTGACGGCCTGCCAGCAGGCATGGCATATGCTTGGAGCCACTCCCAAACCGGAGCGTGTGCGGCGTGCGCAGCAGGGTCGGCATGGCTGATGGGACCTGCACGGATTGCTGCGTGTGCACCACAGGCTCCGGTGTGGTGATGGGCGACCCGCTGCACAGGGCGGCGGGAGCCCGTTAAGCTCCCAGCCTATGAAGATCTACCGCAGCGCCTTGCTCCGCTTTGCCCCCGACGGCAGCCCCTTGTACGACAGCGATGGCCTGCTGGCCACCGCCCCCGATGCCCAGGGGCAGGAACGTGTGGTGGCTGCCGGCAGCTGGCAGGCACTGCAGGCGCAGTACACCCAGCAAGCCGGCGCGCAGGTGCAGCATCTGCCCGGCCGGCTGATCGCCCCGGGCTTTGTGGACATGCACATCCACTACCCGCAGACCGATGTGATCGGCGCCCCGGCCGATGGTCTGCTGCCCTGGCTGGAACATTACACCTTTCCCCACGAGGCGCGTTTTCACGACCGCGCCTATGCCGACGGCGTGGCGGAATTCTTTCTGGACGAGCTGCTGCGCAACGGCGTGACCACGGCGCTGACGTTTGCCACCTCCCACCCCAACTCGGTGGATGCCATCATGACCGCCGCACAGCAGCGCGGCATGCGCATGATTGCCGGCAAGGTGCTGCAGGACCGTCACAGCCCGGACGGCGTGCGCGACGATACCGAGCAGGGGCTGATCGATACCGAAACGCTGATCCAGCGCTGGCATGGCGTGGACCGGCTGGGCTATGCCATTACCCCGCGCTTCGCCCCCACCAGCACGCCCGCCCAGCTGCGGGGCGCAGGGGAGCTGGCGGCCCGATACCGCGATGTGTGGATCCAGTCCCATGTGTCCGAGAACCTGGACGAGATCCGTTGGGTGCGCGAGCTCTTTCCTGCCGCGCGCAGCTACCTGGGGGTGTACGACGACTTCGGCCTGATGCGCGAACGCGCGGTCTACGCCCACTGCATCTGGCTGGACGACGAAGACCGCGCGCTGCTGCGCGAAAAGCACACGGCGGCGGCCATCAGCCCCACCAGCAATTTGTTCCTGTCCAGCGGTTACTTCGACTACCAGAAGGCCGATGCGGCGGATTTTCGCTACGGCCTGGCCAGCGATGTGGGCGGCGGCATGAGCTTTTCACCGTTTCGCACCATGCAGGCGGCCTATGTGGTGGGGCGCGAAGGCCATGCCAAGCAGGGCTTCAGCCTCAAGCCCGGTGCCCTGTGGTGGCAGCACACGGCCGGTGCCGCGCAGGCGCTGGGCCTGGGCGGGGTGATCGGCAATCTGCAGCCGGGCTGCGAGGCGGACTTTGTGGTCCTCAACCCGGCCTGCACACCGCTGCTGGCGCGCAAGACGGCCCAGGCCGAGACGCTGGACGAGCTGCTGTTTGCCATGATCGTGCTGGGTGATGACCGCCTGATTGAGCAAACCATTGTTTCTCAAGCAAAATAGCGCAATTGCGCTGGTTGTATAGCCGCATGGCGCTATCAAAAAACAAGCGAACAGGATTTTCCCAATGAGCATCAAGAGCGACAAATGGATCCGCACCATGGCGGAGCAGCACGGCATGATCGAGCCCTTCGAGCCCGGCCAAGTGCGCCAGGTCGACGGCAAGAAGATCATCAGCTACGGCACCAGCAGCTACGGTTACGACATCCGCTGCGCGCGTGAATTCAAGGTCTTCACCAACATCCACAGCACGGTGGTGGACCCCAAGAACTTCGACGAAAAGAGCTTTGTCGATTTCGAAGGCGACTATTGCATCATCCCGCCCAACAGCTTTGCGCTGGCCCGTACGGTGGAGTATTTCCGCATTCCCCGCGATGTGCTGACGGTGTGCCTGGGCAAGAGCACCTATGCGCGCTGCGGCATCATCGTCAACGTGACGCCGTTCGAGCCGGAGTGGGAAGGCTATGTGACGCTGGAGTTCTCCAACACCACGCCGTTGCCCGCCAAGATCTATGCCGGTGAAGGCTGCGCACAGGTGCTGTTCTTCCAGGGCGACGAGCAGTGCGAGACCAGCTACAAGGACCGCAACGGCAAGTACCAGGGCCAGCATGGCGTGACCCTGCCCAAGGCCTGACGCAGCGGCTGCTGCCCCTCCCATAAAAAAAGCGCGGACCTCCGCGCTTTTTTTATTTGGGGGAATGCTGCGGTGCGTGCAGCGGGGTGACTCGGGTCCGTATCAGGGGATGTAGTGCACCAGGTTGCGCCCGGCATTCTTGGACTGGTAGAGCGCATCGTCGCTGCGGCGCAGCAAGGCGGTGTCGTTGTCTTCGGTGCCGTTCTGCAGCGTGGGGCGCAGCGCAGTGATGCCGGCGCTCAATGTGAGCCGGCCCACCAGCGGCCACTGGTGCTGTTCGATGGCCGCCAGGATCTCGCGCGCAATGCGCTGGGCGGCTTCGGGCGGGGTGTCGGGCAGCAGCACCACAAACTCCTCGCCCCCAAAGCGGGCGATCACGTCCGAATCGCGCAGCCGGCTGCGCAGCTGGTTGGCCACGCTTTTGAGCACCAGATCGCCCACTTCGTGGCCGTAGTTGTCGTTGACCTGCTTGAAATGGTCGATATCCAGCGTCGCCAGGCACAGCGGGCGGCCGCTGCGGCGGGCCAGCGCCATCGCAAACTGCACCTGGGCATCGAAGCCGCGGCGGTTGAGCAGGCCGGTCAGGGGGTCGGTGCTGGCCTGGCGGTCCAGCTCGCGGTTGGCGTCATACAGTTCCTGCGTACGCATTTGCACCTCATGCTCCATGGATTCGTTCGCGGCCAGCAGACGCTGTGTCATGGCGTTGAAGGACTGTGACAGCAGCTGGACTTCGCGGTTGCTCTGCAGCTCGGGAATGGGCACCTGGCGTTCCCCGGCGTCGATGCGGCGGGCGGTCTGGGCCAGGGTGTTGAGCTCGCGCACCATGCGGCGGGCCAGCCACCACACCAGCCAGGTGGCCGTGATGGCGGCCAGCAGACCGGCTCCCATCACGTACAGCATCTGCTGCTGGGCGTCGGCGTAGGCGCTGGCCACCGGCTGGCGCGCCACCACGTACCAGCCCAGGTCGCTGGGGGCATTGCGGGCGGGCAACTGGGCCACGGCGGTCAGAAAATCGTCGCTCTGGTCGTTCCAGCGCACCACGCTGGCCTGGACGCGGGGCTGGCGGTGGTCCGCCTGCAGCTGTTCCGGGCGCAGGGGCAGGGTCTGGTCGACGGCGATGAAAGGCGACAGCTTGCCGCCGGGGGCAAAGATCAGCTTGCCCTGGCGGTCGAAGATGAACAGCGAGATCTGGTCCTCGCGCGAGAAGGTGGGCAGCAGCTCCTGCACCATCTCGCGCGCCCAGTCCCAGCTGGTGTGCATGCCCAGCACGCCGATCAGCTGCCCATCCACCCGGATGGGGGCCGAGAAATCCACCAGCCGCAGCGGCTCGCCCGAGGCGCTGGGGGGCAGCAGCGGCGCCAGCAGCTTGGCGGGCACCACGTCGGACACATAAGGGCCGGAAGCCCCGGCGGTGAACCAGGTGTTGTCGCTGATGTTGCGGCCCACCAACTGGTTGCCGGTGGCATGCACCACCGTGCCCTTGGGGTCGGCAACGCCCACCCAGACGCAGTAGGGGCGGGTCAGGCGGATGCGGGCGAACAGGGCATTCACCTCGGCGGAGGTCAGGCCGTTGCGCCACAGGTCGGGGGAGTGGGCCAGTGCCTGCACCAGCCGGCTGTGGTCGAACAAGGCATCGGAAAGCTGCTTGGCGGCGGTGCTGGACACCACCTGCAAGGCCGCGCCGGCTTCCCGCTGCATGCGGCTTTTGAGCAGCTCGCCAAAGGCGAAGGACAGCATCAGCACCAGGGCTGCCGTCAGACCGCCAAACACCCAGGCCAGCTGCGTTCGCAGGCTGCGCTTGCGCGAGGCCGGCGCCTTGGCGTGCTGGGCCGGCGGCTGCGAACGCGGCGCAAACGGCCCGGCGGGCGGTGCCGTGCCTGCCGGAGGGGTGGTGACCGGAGGTGCCCAATCCGTCTCTTGCATGGTCATGGCTCCTGGAGGGGAGGATCATCGTTGGCGTGCAATGGCTGGCGGTGCATGCGGGCTGCCAGGCGTGCCGCAGCCAGGTCCCAGCCTCCCCAGCCGCAGCTCTTGAACAGCACCGGGCCGGCGGGGCGGGGCCGTTGCCGCGCCAGACTCTGGGCCAATGTGGGAAAGCTTTGCACATCCAGGCCCGCCTGCAGCAGGTCGCCGGCTTCGTGCACGGCTTCGGCGGTGTCGACGATCACCAGGCCTTGCCGGGCGATGTGCTGGCACAGGCTGGGGGCCAGCTCCACCATCTGCGGCGTGAAGGCGCCCACGGCAGCAATGAAGGCGTCGGCCCGGGGGGCATGCTGCAGCACCACCGCCTGGGCACTGGTGCAGGTGACGATATTGGGGCAGTGGGCCGCCGCCTGGGCCAGGTCAGTGGCGGCATAGGCCTGCAGGCCCAGTGCATGGGCATGGTCCAGCAGGTGGCGCACGCTGTCCAGGCTGCGCGATGCCACCCAAACTTCGCGCGTGCCGGCGCCGACCGCAAAGGCCTCCAGATGGGACTTGCCCTGCACGCCCGCACCGATGATGAGCAGCGGACCGCTGGGGTTGGGGGCATGGTGCTGGGCGGCCAGCAGCGACACGGCAGCGGTGCGCCTTGCGGTGACGGTGGGCCCGTCGATGATCAGCTGGCGCTGGCCGGTGGCAATGTCAAAAATCGTCACATCGCCCTGGATGGTGGGGCGCGCCGTTGCAGCATTGCCAGGGGTGAAGGTGATGAGCTTGGTCATTGCCACCTGCGCATCACTGGCGGGCATGCAAAACAGGCTGCCGCCCTGCGGCAAAGGCATCACAATGCGGGGCGGCACCTGCACACTGCCGTCCTGCAGCACGGCTTCCAGTTCGGCAGCCAGGGCTTTCCAGGGCAGCAGTGCCTCGGTGGCCTGCGGGGTGAACAGTCCTTGCATGGCGTGCACGGCAGAGGGGGCGGTAGGGGGCACAGACATCACTTGCATGTGGCTTTATACCGTGGGCGTTTGCGATGGGCTAGGTGGTCTGTCCGGGCCTTGTGTCAAGGTGTGGCGTGTTCTCCTACAAAGCCTGGCGCTAAAGTGAGTTCGCACTCTCGCGGTGGCTGCGTAGCATCCAGCGCTTATGGTTTTGTGGGCATGTACATATGGAATCTGGTCAGGAAAAAGGAATCGCTCACCGTACGGCGGCACGCTGGCAATGGGCGGTGGTGGGGGTGGGCATCGCCACCATTGCGCTCCTGCTGTGGACCTTTGTCGGGACGCTGGACGATCACATGAGCCAGTCCCGGGAAATGAGCCGCAATGCCCAGTGGCATGTGCACGCCCCGGTCGAAGGCGCCCAGGCGGCCGTGTTGCTGCAAGGCGGCGAACCCTGAGCAGCCGTGCCGGCGCGACTTCATAATGGCGCCCCACAGCGCATCAGGAGCAGACCATGAAGTGGGAAGGTAACCGCGAGTCGGACAACGTCGAAGATCGCCGCTCGGACGGCGGCGGTGGGGGAGGTCCCATCTTCGGTGGCCGCAGCATCGGCATTGGCACCATTGTGGTGGCCCTGGTGGGCGGCTGGGTGCTGGGCGTCAACCCGCTGACGATTCTGAGCCTGCTCAGCGGCGGAGGTGGTGGCGGGCAGGTCGTGCAGCAGCAGTCGCCTGCGCAGGCACCACCGGCCCATGACACCATGGCCCGTTTCGTCTCGACCGTGCTGGCCGACACCGAAGACGTGTGGACCGACATCTTCCGCCAGGGCGGCAGCCAGTACCGGGACCCCAAGCTGGTGCTGTTCCGGGGCGCCGTGGGCACGGCCTGCGGCACCGGCCAGTCGGCCATGGGCCCGTTCTACTGCCCGGGCGACCAGAAGGTCTATATCGATCTGTCGTTCTACGACCAGCTCAAGAACCAGCTGGGCGCTCCCGGTGACTTTGCCCAGGCCTATGTGATCGCCCATGAGGTGGGTCACCACGTGCAGAACCTGCTGGGGATCAGCGGCAAGGTCGACGAGATGCGCGGCCGTGTCAGCAAGGTGGAATACAACCGGCTGTCCGTGAAGCTGGAGTTGCAGGCCGACTGCCTGGCCGGCGTCTGGGCCCACCATGCCCAGAATGCACGCCAGATCCTGGAGCAGGGCGATGTGGAAGAAGCCATGAATGCCGCGGCCAAGATCGGTGACGACGCGCTGCAGCGTGCCCAGACCGGTCAGGTGGTGCCGGACAGCTTCACCCACGGCACCAGTGCCCAGCGCCAGCGCTGGTTCATGACTGGGCTCAAGAGCGGCAGCGTCAATTCCTGCGACACCTTCTCGGCGGCATCGCTGTAACTGGGGCGCAGCAGGCGCAGGTGTTGGCATGGCGCCACATCTGTGCTATCAAATTCTGCACGGGGCGTACGCCCTCCCGGTATTCCCGGCGTAAGAGGGCCGGGCGGGTGACCGCTGTCGCAGTCCGGATTTGTAGAGCGCCAACAGCTGTCAATGCGGGCAGTGCGACAATAGCGGTATCCATGACAAGTTCTTTTTCCTCTCTCCTCTTGGCGGAGCCTCTGGCACGCGCTGTGGCCGAAATGGGCTACGAGTCGATGACCCCCATCCAGGCGCAGGCGATCCCCGTGGTCCTGACCGGCAAGGATGTGATGGGTGCAGCCCAGACCGGCACCGGCAAGACAGCGGCTTTTTCGCTGCCCCTGCTGCAGCGGCTGATGCGCCATGAGAACAGCTCGGCATCGCCTGCGCGCCATCCGGTGCGGGCGCTGGTGTTGCTGCCCACGCGCGAGCTGGCCGACCAGGTGGCCCAGCAGATCGCGCTGTACGCCAAGCACACCAAGCTGCGCAGCACCGTGGTGTTCGGCGGCATGGACATGAAGCCCCAGACCCTGGAGCTGAAGAAGGGCGTGGAAGTGCTGGTGGCCACCCCCGGCCGCCTGCTGGACCACATCGAAGCCAAGAATGCCGTGCTCAACCAGGTGGAATACGTGGTGCTGGACGAGGCCGACCGCATGCTCGACATCGGTTTCCTGCCCGATCTGCAGCGCATCCTGTCGCACCTGCCCAAGAACCGCACCACCTTGCTGTTCTCCGCCACGTTCTCGCCCGAGATCAAGCGCCTGGCCGGCAGCTACCTGCAAGACCCGGTGACCATCGAAGTGGCCCGCCCCAACGAGACCGCTTCCACCGTGGAGCAGCGTTTCTACAGCGCCAACGACGACGACAAGCGCCGCACCATCTGTGCCGTGCTCAAGGACCGCGGCATCCGCCAGGCCTTTGTGTTTTCCAACAGCAAGCTGGGCTGTGCCCGCCTGACCCGTGCGCTGGAACGCGACGGTCTGCGCGCCGCCGCCCTGCACGGTGACAAGAGCCAGGACGAACGGCTCAAGGCGCTGGAAGCCTTCAAGGCCGGCGAAGTGGACCTGCTGGTGTGCACCGACGTGGCGGCACGCGGTCTGGACATCAAGGATGTGCCGGCCGTGTTCAACTACGACGTGCCGTTCAATGCCGAAGACTATGTACACCGTATCGGTCGCACCGGCCGTGCCGGCGCCTCCGGCCTGGCGGTGACCCTGGTGTCCAATTCGGACGGCAAGCTGGTGAGCGATATCGAGAAGCTCATCAAGAAGAAGATCGACGTGGAGAACTATCCACTGCCGTCGTTCCAGCGCCGCGACCGCAGCGAGCGCGACCACGGCAGCCGCGAAGGCCGGTCGGAGCACAGCCGTGACCATGGTCGCAGCCGCCGTGGCCACGACGAGGGCGATACCGGTTACGGCTCGGCCCATTCCGCCGGCTACCGCCCGGTGGGCCGTGGCATGGCACGCCCGTTGCGCGCCGGCTCTTCCGATCCCTTCTTCGACAAGCCCTACGAGGCCCCGGCCGGAACGGCCGCACCGGCGGCCTGGGATGCGGCTTCCGCACCCGTGGCGCCGGGCTGCAGCCCCAGTATCCGTACCAAGCGCAAGGTGGCGGCGCTGTTCAAGCCCGCAGGCAGTTTCTGATACCGCAGGGCGTTGGAGGCCTCTCCAGCGCCTTCGCTCTGCGGATACACCTGCAGAGCCCTTCGCACCACTGTGCCAAGCCAGCAATCCTGCTGGCTTTTTTCATGGTGGCTGGCTGTCTGTGGGGTCTGTACAGCCGCTCAGCCGGGACGCTGGGCCTGTTCGCAGTCGATCTGGATCAGCTCGCGCACCTGCAGATCATTCTCCACGCGCACAGCGGTCAGCTGCCCGCCCCAGACACAGCCGGTGTCCAGTGCCATCAGCTGCGGCTGGTTGATCAGGCCCAGCGTGGACCAGTGGCCAAAGGCCACCACATGCTGCGCCGTCTGGCGGGCAGGGCAGGTGAACCAGGGCATCAGGCCTTCGGGAGCCTGTGCGGCCGATTCGGTGCTCTCAAAGTCCATGCGGCCTTCGGGCGTGCAAAAGCGGATGCGCGTCAGGGTGTTGACGATGGCGCGCAGGCGGTCGGCGCCGGTCAGGGCCTCATTCCACTGATCGGGCAGGTTGCCATACATCTGCTGCAGAAAGTCCGGCAGCGCCGGGCTGGTCAGCACCTGCTGCACTTCGGCGGACAGGGCCAGTGTCTGCTCCAGCGTCCAGCTGGGCTGCACACCGGCGTGCACCATCAGCACCTGCCGGCCTTGTGCATCGGTCCAGCTGCGGGCCAGCGGCTGCTGGCACAGCCAGTCCAGCAGGGCCGCGCGGTCGGGCGCCTCCAGCACGCTGGCCAGCGTGTCGCGGCGCGATGATTTGCGCATGCCGTGTGCGGCGGCCAGCAGGTGCAGGTCGTGGTTGCCCAGCACGGGCTGTACGGCGTCGCCCCAGGCCATGCACTGGCGCAGCACGCCGGCGGAGTCGGGACCCCGGTTGACCAGGTCCCCCAGCAGGTACAGGGTATCGCGGCTGGGCGAGAACTCCACCTGCTGCAGCAGGTTCAGGAAGGCGCTGTGACATCCCTGGATGTCACCAATGAAATAACGGGCCAATGCAAACTCCGAAAAAATCGATTCCCTGGGTGCCGGCAGGCGTGGCAGTCGCCCGGTGCAAGGCATATGGCTGCGATTATCGGTCCACAGCCCATACCCGTGGATAGGGCATTGCGGTGGCGGCGAAGATATGCAGGTAACGGAAATGAACTTGCAAGGCGCTTTGTCGGTACCTTTTCTCGGAAAATCCGGGTGTTACATTTCTCCTGCAATATGGCTGCACAGAATTTTTATAATATGCACTTGTGGATACTGCGTACCCACAAAAAAACCCAGATTGCGTATTTGTTTTTATAATCCTCCCAATTATTGAAAGGATGCAATCCATGACCTCTTACAAAGAGCTACTGCAGCAGCGCGAACAGCTGGAACAGAAGATTCAAGAAGCACGCAAGAGCGAACTGAGCGACGCTGTTGCCAAGGTGCGCGCCCTGGTGGCCGAATATGGCCTGAGCGCTGACGACGTGTTTCCGCCTGCCAAAGCCACCCGTGGCGCAGGTCAAGGTGGCAAAGTTGCTCCGAAGTACCGCAATCCCGAAACCGGCCAGACCTGGACCGGCCGTGGCAAGGCGCCCAAGTGGATTGAAAACCAGGATCGCGAAAAGTTCGCTATCTAAGCCTTTATGGCAGACAACAGCCCGCTTTCAGCGGGCTTTGTTTTTTGTGGCTTGAATCTGCTGCGTCGCCGCGGTATTGCGGCTGAACGCTGCTGCGGATAAGCCTGTCCGGTATGCAAGCGGCTTATGCCAGGCCCGCAAAGTGCGGACACAACATATTCCATTTCGGCCAGTGGTAATGCCAGGGTTTCGCCGTATGGCGATTTCAGGGACAGAATCAACAGACTGCGTTGCATCAATTTCTGCGCAGTTCCAACCAATCACCGCCCCAGTCCGGCGGACAATAGCCAGCCATGAGAAAACAGGTCTTGATTGCGGGGGGCGGTATTGGCGGCTTGGCGGCTGCACTGGCCAGCTCCCATGCCGGTTGGGATGTGCGCCTGTTCGAGCGCGCGCCTTTGTTCAGTGAAGTCGGTGCCGGCGTGCAGCTGGGGCCCAATGTGGTGCGCCGGCTCCAAGCCTGGGGCCTGCAGCGTGCTCTGGTGGACGTCGCGGCCATTCCTGCCCGATTGCGTGTGCGCAGTGCCCTGAGCGGTGCCGAGCTGGCCTGCATGCCGCTGGGCGCTGCCATGGTGGAGCGCTACGGCGCCAACTACCTGTCCATCCACCGCGCCGATCTGCACGGGCTGCTGCTGCAGGCCGTGGGGGAGCGGGCGGAGATGCACATCAACGCCGGCCAGGCGGTGGAGTCCGTGGTGCAGACCCCCCAGGTGGTGACCATCACCACCTCCGCCCGCAAGACCGTGGAGGGCGATGCACTGATCGCGGCCGATGGTGTCTGGAGCCGGCTGCGCGCCCAGTTGCTCAACGACGGCAAGGCCCAGCCTACCGGCCACCTGGCCTACCGTGCGGTGGTGCCCCAGGCCCAGTTGCCGGCCGCCATGCGCAGCGACGGCGTGACCACCTGGCTGGGCCCGCACATGCACGTGGTGCAGTACCCGCTGCGCCGTGGCGAGCTGATGAACATCGTGGCCATCATCGAAGGCCCGGCACCGGCCGACATGGAAACCTGGGACCATGCTGCCAATGCGGTCGATCTGGAAGCCGCGCTGGCCCGCTATTGCACGCCGCTGCAGGACCTGATCCGTGCCGTGCCTGCTGCTGGCACGCAGTGGCGGCTGTGGCCGCTGTCCGACCGCGATCCGCTGTCCAGCGCCGACCAGATGGCCCAGGGCCTGGTGGGCCTGCTGGGCGACGCCGCCCATCCCATGCGCCCCTATCTGGCCCAGGGGGCTGGCATGGCCATCGAGGACGCGGCCGAGCTGCAGCGTGCCCTGGCCATGGACGATCTGGATGTGCGCTTGCGCCTGCGCCGCTACGCGCTCAACCGCTGGCAGCGTGCTGCGCGGGTCCAGGCCCGTTCCCGCCGCAATGGCCGCATCTTCCACGCCAGCGGGCCCATGCGCTGGGGGCGCGATCTGTCACTCAAGCTGCTGGGCGCACGCATCATGGACCTGCCCTGGCTGTACCGCGGGGATGGCTCCAGCGCCACCACGCTGTAGCGGAAGGCGTCACCCAGCTAACCAGCCCATCCGCTGCAGGGAACACCGCTGCTGCGCAGCCGCCGCCCCCAGCGCCACACGGTGGGGGCGCGAACTGCTCTGCGGCGATGGTGCGGAAACCGTCACCAGTGCGTTCCATCTAGCCCGGAGGCGCTGTCTGCAGGGCACGTGGGCGCCCGGTGTGTACGGCCCCGGCTCAGGCCTTGCTGGTCTGCAGCAGCGGCGAGCTGGGCAGAAAACGGAAGGCCGTGGATGCCGTAGCCAG
Organism: Comamonas terrigena NBRC 13299; assembly: GCF_006740045.1. Classification (NCBI taxonomy): domain Bacteria; kingdom Pseudomonadati; phylum Pseudomonadota; class Betaproteobacteria; order Burkholderiales; family Comamonadaceae; genus Comamonas; species Comamonas terrigena. The sequence continues at coordinate 3,590,513 of NZ_AP019749.1, read as the reverse complement.
CATGGCGGCAATGCTGAACATGACCGCCTGGTAGGGCTCGATGCCGCGCCCCTCGGCCCAGGCCGCGACGATGCCGGTGAGCCACTGCATCAGCGCCACGCCCAGAAACATGGCCATGGTGAACAGCGACAGTGCGCGACCGGTCAGCTCCGGAGGGTAGGAAGAGCGCACATCCGCGTACTGCAGGATGCTGTAGCCCGACACCAGCCCCATCAGCAGAATCAGCGCCACATTGGCGGCGGCGTGGTGCAAAAAGGCCATCAGCAGAAACAGCGCCGCCATCAGCAGCGAGAAATTGTTCAGCCAGCGGCGGCGGCGGGCCGGCCCTGGGTCCATGCGGCCGAACATGGCCGGGGTGAACAGCGAGATCAGCGACACCAGCAACGCCACGTTGCCGCTTTCCACCAGAGAGAACTGGTAGCGCCCGATGAGCATGGGCCCCAGCCACAGCCCGCGCAAGGTCAGAAAAGCCGCATAGCAGCTCATGCCCAGAATCAGGATGCCCACGGTGTGCGGCAGCTGGAACAGTGCACCCATGCGGCGGAAGGCCTGGCCCCAGCTTTCGCGCGTCTGCTGCGTGGTGTGGGCGGACACCGGTTCATGCACGCGCCAGGCAATCAGCAGCCACGACAGCAGCGACAGCACGGCCAGCAGCCCGAAGCCGGTGCGCCAGCCCCAGTGCTGCACCACCCAGGCCAGCGGTGTGCCGGTGAACAGCAGGCCCAGGCCTCCCACGCCCATGCCCAGGCCGGAGAAGAAGGCAAAGCGCTCGCTGGGAAAGTGGCGCGAGATGAACACCGTGCTGGCCAGAAACACCGGCGCGCAGCCCACGCCGATCAGCAACTGTCCCAGCATCAGCCAGCCATAGCTGGGGGCCAGCGCCGACAGCGCTGCACCGACTACGGCCAGCGGAAACGACAGCAGCACCGTGCGGCGCAGGCCGTACACATCCATGCCGATGCCCATCAGCAGCTGGGCCACCCCGAAGGACAGGCCAAACAGCCCGGCGAAGGCGCCCAGCGACTGGGAAGAAATGCCGAAATCCGCCTGCAGTCCCGTGGCGATGATGGCGGTGACGGTGCGGTAGGCCTGGCTCAGCGCAAAGGCCGACAGCAGGGACACCAGCATCACCCACAGGCGCTGGTCGGGGGCAGGGCGGGGAGCGGGCGAGGGCGCAGGGGATGCGCTAGAGGCGGTATCGGCAGGCACGGGTGGGGAGTCTCCTGGGACGCAAGCCTAGCGAAATCCGCACCTGCGTGCTGTCGCGCACAGGCGAAAAACGGGGGCGGGAGGCCGCGTGCGCCGCGGCGCCACCGGCCCGCCCGGCTCACAGCTCGGTGCGCAGGCTCCAGATTTCCGGGAACAGCACCACATCCAGCATCTTTTTCAGATAACTCACGCCGCCGGTACCGCCCGTACCGCGCTTGAAGCCGATCACGCGTTCCACTGTGGTCAGGTGGCGAAAACGCCACAGACGGAAGGCGTCTTCGATATCGGCCAGCTTTTCGCCCAGCTGGTACAGGTCCCAGTGCTGTTGCGGGTTGCGGTAGACGGTCAGCCAGGCCTGCTTCACGCCTTCGCTGGCTTCGTAGGGCTGGGTCCAGTCGCGCTGCAGCCGGTCGGCCGGCACCTCCAGGCCTTCGCGTGCCAGCAGTTGCAGCGCCACGTCGTACAGCGAAGGTGCCTGGTAGGCGGCCTGCACCTGTTCCAGCAGATCGCTGCGGTGGGCGTGGGGCTGCAGCATGGCGGCATTCTTGTTGCCCAGCGAAAACTCGATGCTGCGGTACTGGTAGCTTTGAAAGCCGCTGGAATTGGCCAGGTAGGGGCGCATGGCCGTGTATTCCGGCGGCGTCATGGTCGAGAGCACGGTCCAGGCGTTGACCAGCTGCTCCATGATGCGGCTCACGCGGGCCAGCATCTTGAAGGCCTCGGGCCGGGTGTCGGCCTGTGGGCTGGCCAGCGCGGCGATGGCGGCCCGCAGCTCGTGCAGCATCAGCTTCATCCACAGCTCGCTGGTCTGGTGCTGGACGATGAACAGCATTTCATCATGGGCGGGCGACAGCGGTTTCTGTGCCGTGAGGATCTGGTCCAGCTGCAGGTAGTCGCCGTAGCTCATGTCCCGGCTGAAATCCAGCTGGGCTTTTTCTTCGTGGACGATGGAGGCCGGGCGGCCGCTGCCGTGCATCGGGCAGCCGGAGGATTCGGTGGTCATGGGGCAGTCGCAGTCGTGGGCAATCGGCAAAACAGCGCGCAGGGTAACCGAAAGCGCAGCCTGCAAGAATGTGGAGGCGCGATGGCGCGCCACGCTTTAGAGTGCAGCCATCCCCCGGAAAACCTGTTGCCATGTCTGCCATCCGCCCTGCCACCGTCCCTTCCGCTGCTGCCAGCGACACCGCTGCCCTGGTGGCGCGCTGCTGCCGCTGGCTGGAGGGCGAGGTCCCGCCTGCGCTGCCTGCACTCGCCCAGCGCGTGGGGCTCAGCCCCTGGCAGCTGCACCGGCTGTTCAAGCAGGCCACGGGGTTGACGCCCAAGGCCTATGCCAAGGCCTACCGTACCCAGGCCGTGCAGGCCGCGCTGCAGCCCGGCCAGTCCAGCTCGGTCACCGATGCGCTCTACGGCAGCGGCTACGCGGCCAGCAGCAGCTTCTACAAAGACGCGCCGCGCATGCTGGGCATGGCGCCGGGGGCTTTCCGCGCCGGTGGCGCGCGCCAGACCATCCGTTTTGCCGTGGGCGAATGTTCGCTGGGCAGCCTGCTGGTGGCGGCCACCGAGCGCGGCGTGTGCTGCGTGCAGCTGGGCAACGATGCCGAGGCCCTGGTGCGTGTGCTGCAGGACCGTTTTCCCCAGGCCGAACTGGTCGGGGGGGATGCTGCTTTTGAAGCCACCATGGCCCGGGTGGCGGCGCTGGTGGAGCGGCCGGCGCAGGGGCTGGATCTGCCGCTGGACGTGCAGGGTACGGCCTTCCAGCAGCGCGTGTGGCAGGCGCTGCGCGCCATTCCGGCGGGCGACACCGTCAGCTACACCGAGCTGGCCCGGCGCATCGGTCAACCCACAGCCAGCCGCGCCGTGGCCGGGGCCTGCGCTGCCAATCCGGTGGCGGTGGCCATTCCCTGCCACCGCGTGGTGCGCAATGATGGCAGCATCTCCGGCTACCGCTGGGGCGTGGAGCGCAAGCGCGCGCTGCTGCTGCGCGAAGCGGCCCAGGCCGGGCACGACGTGCGTGTCGCCTTGCCCGGATTGTTCTGAACCTTTTCCAGCAACGCAGCCGCCTGCGGGCCGGGCTGCCACACAAGATGCCTTCCTTATCTGCCCAGAAAATCCCGGCGGCACTGCACCATGTGCAGCCGCTGCCTGCGGGGTACCGGCTGCAGGAAGTGCTGTCCTTCCACCAGCGCGATGCCGAGCAGCTGGCGGAGCAGATCACGCAGGGGGCCGACGGCCTGCCGCGCCTGCGCAAAGGGCTGGACTGGGAAGGCCAGGCGGCCTGGATGGAGCTGGTGTGGGAGGCCACAGCCCCGTCTGTGGCCCCGTCCGCGGACGGCCCGCTGCAGGTGCGCGCCACCTTGTACCTGCCTGCGCACCACCACGCCGATGCCGGCACCCAGGCCCGCTGGGCGGCCACCGCGCGTCGCATGCTGGGCCTGGCCTATCCGCCCGAGGCGCTGGAAACCGCCCATGCCGATCACCCGCTGCTGGGCCCGCTGCTGCGTTCCCAGCAGGGTCTGCATGTCCCGGCGGCCCCCACGGCCTGGGAGGCGCTGACCTGGGCCATCACCGGCCAGCAGATCAGTGTGGCGGCGGCCGTGGCGCTGCGCCGCCGCTTGATCCGCGCCGCAGGCACGCCGCTGGCGCAGGATGGCCATGGCGATGCGGGAGCGCCCGGGCTGTGGACCTATCCCAACGCTGCCCAGGTGGCGCAACTGGGGCCGGATGGCCTGCGCGCTGCCGGCTACTCCCAGTCCAAGACGCGGGCGCTGCTGGCACTGGCCGCCGAGGTGGACCGCGGGGCGCTGCCGCTGGAAGACTGGGTGCAGGCCAGCGATGCCGGCGCGATGCGTGCGGCGGACGTGGATGCGGCCATGCAGCAGTTGCTGGCCGTGCCCGGCATCGGTCCCTGGACCGTGCACTACACGCTGCTGCGCGGTCTGGGTTGGCCCGATGGCAGTCTGCACGGCGATGTGGCCGTGCGCAAAGCCCTGGCCCGGCTGCAGGGCGTGGAGCGCATCACCGAGGCCCGGGCGCGTGACTGGCTGGCGCCGTTTGCCCCCTGGCGCGCGCTGGTGGCGGCGCACCTGTGGGCCTCTCTGTCGTCCCAGGCGTATTAGGGCAGACGGACAACCGGGCCGCTCACAGGCCGGGCAGCTGCGGTTGCGTCTGTGCCTGCGACAGCCGCTGCAGCAGCAGTGCCAGGTGTTTCTTCTGACAGACCTGCAACTGTTGCAGCAGGGCGTGGTGGGCATCGGGGATGTGCCAGCGCTGCTGCAGATCGGCCTGCATGCGCAGCAGCAGGTGGGCGGTCATCTCGGCATCGGCCAGCGCGCGGTGGGCCTTGTCGGCAGGCGGCAGTTGCAGGTGGCGCACGATGCGGCCCAGCGAATGGCTGGGCGCTTCGGGGTAGAGGCGGCGCGACAGCAGCACGGTGCAGGCGAAAGGCTGTTGCGGAGGGATACCCAGGCGCTGCAGCTCGTCCGCCCAGAACTTGCTGTCGAACGAGGCGTTGTGCGCCACCATGGGGGCGTCACCCACAAAGGCGGCAGCTTCGCGCATCACGGTGTCGGCCGCCGGGGCATCCTGCAGCATGGCGTTGGTGATGCCGGTGAGCTGGGTGATGCTCCAGGGCATGCGCTGCCCGGTGTTCATCAGACTCTGGTAGCGGTCCACGATGCGCCCGCCCTCGATCAGCACAATCCCCACCTCGGCAGCCCGCGCGCCGTGCGCCGGGCTCATGCCGGTGGTTTCAAAGTCGATGATGGCAATGCGTTGGGCCATGGGTTCAGGTCACCGCATGCACCTGGTTGAATTGCGGCTGGCGCCATTCCCCCGATTCCAGCACCTGGTGCAGGTGCTCCACGGCGTGCCACACGTCTTCAAAACCCACATACAGCGGGGTGAAACCAAAGCGCAGAATGTCCAGGTGCTTGCCGCCGTCGCCCTTGCGGAAGTCGCCGATCACGCCGCGCGCGATCAGGGCCTGAACGATGGCGTAGGCGCCGCTGTCCTTGCCGTCGACCCCCAGGCCTTCGCTGCGGGTCAGGCAGACCTGGGAGCCGCGCAGGGCGTGGTCACCGGGGGTGGCAAAGCCCAGGCCATGGCCCTGGCAGCGTTCCTGGACCAGCTGCATGAACAGATCGGTCAGCGCCAGCGACTTGCGGCGCAGCGCGGCCATGCCGCCATACGGCTCGGCCTCGGTGAACACATCCAGCCCGCATTGCAGCACGCTCAGGGACAGGGCCGACTGCGTGCCGCACAGATAGCGGTCGATGCCGGCGGCCGGCTGGTAGTCGGGTGTGAACTGGAAGGGCGCGGCATGGCCGAACCAGCCCGACAGCGGCTGCCAGAAGCGGTTGATCAGCCGTGGATGGGCCCAGACAAAGGCCGGCGCACCGGGGCCGCCGTTCAGGTATTTGTAGCTGCAGCCCACGGCAAAGTCGGCGTTGGCGCCGTGCAGGTCCACCGGCACGGCGCCGGCGCTGTGGCACAGGTCCCAGATGCACAGAATCCCCTGGGCGTGTGCGGCGGCGGTGACCTCCTGCATGGCGTGCATGGCGCCGGTGCGGTAGTTGACATGGGTGAGCATGCAAATCGCCACATCGGGCTGCAGGGCCGCGGCAATCTCTTCGGGCTCCAGCAGCACCAGCTCCAGTCCATATTCCTGGCAGACCGACTGGGCGATGTACAGATCGGTGGGGAAGTTGCTGCGTTCGCTGATGAGCTTCTTGCGCTCCGGTGCGTCTTCCTGGGCGATGCGGGCGGCAGCCGTCAGCACCTTGTACAGATTGATGGAGGTGGTGTCGGTGAACACCAGCTCGCCCGGGCCGACGCCGACCCAGGGGGCAAACTGGTCGCCTAGGCGCCGGGGCAGGTCGATCCAGCCGGCGCTGTTCCACGAACGGATCAGGCCCTGGCCCCATTCCTGTTCCACCACCCGTGCGGCGCAGGCGGCGGCGGCCTTGGGCTGGGCGCCCAGGGAATTGCCGTCCAGGTAGATCACCCCTTCGGGCAGGGCAAAGCGCGCGCGCAGCGGGCGCAGCACATCGTTGGCATCCAGGGTGCGGCAGTCTTGCAGGGTCAGGGGCATGGAAAGTTGTCTCGTTTCGGATGGCAGCTTGCGCGCAGGGGCATGGCGCAAACCGCCGATTTTCGCCGGAATGTGCCGCAGCGGGTCACAGGGCGCGCAGCACGGCGCGCACCGGGGAGGCATCGGCCTCGGTGAGCTTGAGCGGCAGGGCAATCAGCTCGTAATCGCCTGCGGGAACCGCGTCGAGCACCAGGTTCTCCAGCACGCGCAGATTGCGCTGGCGGATGACCTGGTGGCTGTCCAGGGTCTTGCTGCTGGCCGGGTCGATGCTGGCGGTGTCGATACCGATCAGCTGCACGCCGAGGTCGGCCAGGCGCTGCACCGTCTCGGGTGCATAGGCGGCCAGCGCGCCATCCCAGGTGGCAGGGGCCTGCTGGTAGGTGCGCACCAGCACGCGCGCAGGCAGGTCGGGCGTGATGGCGTGCGCGATGTGCCGCCATTCGATCAGCGGCCCGCAATCGATGGCGTGGATCACGCGGCAGCGGCCCAGGAACGGGGCCAGATCGACCGCACCGATGGCAGCGCCCTGCGGGTCGTAGTGCAGCGGCGCATCGGCGTGGGCACCCACATGGGGACTCAGCGTGATGGCGCTGACATTCACCGGGCAGCCCGGGCCGATGGTGGCGCACCATTGCTGGCTGTACGGCGTGTCCCCCGGGAAGACCGGTGCAGCGGCGTGGATGGCGGGGGAGATGTCCCACAGGGTGCGTTGGGTGTCAGCGGTCATGGCAGCAAACAAAAAAGCCTGCGACCGGAGGCGGGCGCAGGCTGGGCAGTATGGTCGGTTTTGGGCCGGGCTGCAGCGTTCAGCCCTTGTTGCGGCGCAGCAGGTACAGACCGGCCAGCACCGCCAGCCAGGGCAGACCAAAGGCCAGCGTCAGGCGGAACGCGGGGGTGAAGGCCGTGGTCAGCAGCACGGCGCCCATCAGCACGGCCCCCAGCAGCGTCAGCCACGGAAAGCCCCACATGCGAAAGGCAATGGCTGGTGCGCCTTCGCGCATGCGGCGGCGGCGGAACGCCAGGTGGGTGACAAACACCATGAACCAGGCAAACATGGCGCCGAACATGGCAATCGACATCATCCAGACGAACGATTCCTTGGGCCAGAAGGCATTGATGAACATGGCCACGGCCGCGCCCAGGCTGGAGACCAGAATGGCGGCCACCGGCACGCCGTTGGCATTGGTCACACCGAACACGCGCGCCGCCTGCCGGGCGCGGGCCAGGCTGAACATCATGCGCGAGGTGGTGTAGAGCTGGCTGTTCATGGCCGACAGCGCGGCCACCAGCACCACAAAGTTCAGCACGCCGGCAGCGAACGGAATGTTCAGCACCTGCATCACTCGCACAAAGGGGCTGGTCTGGGTGGCGGCATCGGTCCAGGGCACGATGGCTAGCATCAGCGCCAGCGTCAGCAGATAGAACAGCACCAGGCGCAGCACCGTGGTCTTCATCGCGGTCTGCACCGCCTGCTGCGGGTGCTGGGCCTCGCCGGCCGCCACGGCAATGGCTTCCACGCCCAGGTAGCTGAACATGGCCACGATCACCCCCAGCCACATGCCCCAGGCCCCCTTGGCCCAGAAGCCGCCGCCCAACTGGTAGTTGGCCAAGCCGATGCCGGGTGTGGACGTGCCGAACACCACATAGGCACCGATCAGCACAAAGGCCACGATGGCCGCCACCTTGATGGCCGAGAAGCCGTATTCCACCGCGCCGTAGACCTTGACGCTGCGCAGGTTCACGCCGATCAGCACGGCCGAGAAGAGGCCCACCCAGACCCACTGGGGCACCTCCTTGAACCAATAGGCCATGTACATGCCCACGGCCGTCACCTCCATGCCCACGGCCAGCACCAGGGCGGCCCAGTAGGCATAGCGCACCACAAAGCCCGCCATCGGGCCCAGGTAGTACTCGGCGTAGGCCCCGAACGAGCCGGAGGTGGGGTGGGCCACTGTCATCTCGCCCAGGCAGCCGATCAGCAGCAGGGCAATGAAGGCGCCAATCGCGTAGCTGACCAGCACCGCCGGCCCGGCAAAGCCGATGGCAAAGGCGCTGCCCATGAACAGGCCAGTGCCCACGGCGCCGCCGATGGCGATCATCACCATCTGGGCGCTGGTCAGGTGTTGCTGCAAGCCGGTTTCGCGTTGCTGGATCTGCTGAAAATCGGCCATGCGTCGATTCCGTTCAAAGGGTGTGCCAAAACCCTCAAGTATCGGTGTGTTCGCGCCTGGCGATGGTGGGGCTCGCGGATTGCCGGGGTCTGCTGCGGTGGTTTAGCGCCGCCGCCAGCCGGCTTCAGGGCCGGGCGCCCTGGGCATAGCGCCCGGGTGTCAGCGCATGGTGGGCCTTGAAGGCGCGCTGCAGATGGGCCTGGTCGGCAAAGCCCATGGCATGGGCCGCATCGGCCAGCGCCGCCCCCTCGGCCAGCAGCCGGCGCGCACCGTTCAGGCGCAGATTCAAGCGGTAGGCACCAGGCGTGACGCCGGTGGCGGCCTTGAAGTGGCGGATAAAGCGCGAGGCGCTCATGCCTTCGGCCCGGGCCAGATCCTGCACACTGGGCGTCGCATCCGGCTGGCGGTGCAGCCGCTGCAGGGCGTGGTGCACCGCCGCATCGCTGGCCGGGAGGGCCGGCGGTGCTGCCAGCAGGTGGGCGATGGCGGGCTGGCGCAGCAGGGCGGTCAGTGCCTGCGTCCAGGCCGCGGCATCGCCTTCCAGCAAGTTTTGGCACAGCCGCTGCACCGCCGCTGTGGTTGCCGCGTCGTGCCGGGCGCGTTGCACAAAGCGCAGGCCCGCCACCCCCAGCTGGGCATGCAGCCAGTCGGCCTGCACATAGAGCATGCGGTAAGACCAGGCTGCCACCTGCGCCGGGTTGCAGGCATGCCAGACGCCGGGCTCGATCAGCACCACACTGCCGGCCGCCATGGGCTGCGCACCATCGGCGTGCTGGAACACGGCGCTGCCGGCATCCACGATGCCCAGCGAATACTCCATATGCGTGTGCAGCCGGTAGCAGTGGGGGGACTGGCGGCTCACGCGCAGTTCGGCCCAGGGCAGGGCCGGGTGGCGGTGGAACTGGTGGGGCTGGGCCGTCATGTCCGGCACATCATGCCAGCATGCCCAGTACGCTGGCCACCAGCAGGGCTGCCAGGGCATAGTGCAGTGCCTGCTGGCGCCGGGGCGTGGACAGCCAGCTGGTCAGCACCCGCCCCAGCAGCGCCCAGCAACCCACGCCCAGCAGGCAGGCCAGCAGCGAGATGGCACACAGCAGGTACAGCGCTGCGGGGCTGCCCCTTGCGCTGGGCAGGGCAAACACGCCCACCGCCGACAGGGCAAACAGCCAGGCCTTGGGGTTGAGCGTCTGCACCGCCACACCCTGGACAAAGGCCTGGGCGGCCGGGGTGGGCTGGTGGGGCAGGGTGGTGCCATCGGCAGCAGCGGGGTGGGCTGCGGAGCGGGCAAGGCGCCAGGCCAGCCACAGCAAATAGGCTGCGCACAGCCATTGCGCGGTGCCTGCCAGGCGCGGCAACCCGTCCACCAGCTGCCGGGCGCCCTGGCCCATGCACCAGACCACGGCGGCGTAGCTGACACTGGCGCCCAGCACATACAGCAGCGCAATATGGCGCGGCGCCTGGCTGCCATGGCGCAGGGCCAGCACATTCACCGGGCCTGGCGTGATGGCGCCCACCAGGGCGAAACTGGCCATGGCCAGCAGCGAAGACAGCAGGGAGGGGGAGGGGAGTTCGGTCACAGCGGCGCACTGTGCGCGGCGGCGCTGGATCTGTATTGAACGCAATTGCGCACGGCCGGCCACGGCGACTCGGGAGCACACGCCACCGGGACGGGGCGCTTCCGCCCCTATGGCCCTGTTCACAGGGTGGCCGCTGACACTCCAGTTCTGTCCTGGCGCAAGACAGACCAGGCTGTTTGGAGTGAAAATGAGAATAAGTAGCGATTGATTGCGTGTTTCATGAATAGTTTTGCTTTGCCCTCCGGCGCAGCGGCCACCATTGGCCTGGACCAACTCGCGCGGCAGGTGCCGGCACGGGTGGTGGATTTGCTGGCCAGCGACGAACCTGCCAGTCAGGAAGCGCTGCTGCGCTTGATGGAAATCGGTTTTCTGCCGGGCGAGCCGGTGCGCATCATCGCCACCGGTTTTCCGCAGGGAGACCCGCTAGCCGTGCGCATTGGCCAGGCCACGTTTGCGCTGCGGCGCCAGGAAGCCGCTCTGGTGCGGGTGAGCGTGGAGGCCGCAGCATGAACGCGCGCGACGACCGCACACCGCAAGGCGCCACGGTGCAGCCCATTGCCATCACCTCCATCATCCCCAGCGCCGCGCCGTCCACCGATGCACAGCCCCTGCGGGCAGCGTTGCTGGGCAACCCGAACTGCGGCAAGACCGCCTTGTTCAACCTGCTGACGGGTGCCCGCCAGAAGGTGGCCAACTACGCCGGCGTGACGGTGGAGCGCAAGGAAGGCTGGCTGCACACTCCCGCTGGCCGGCGGGTGCGGGTGCTGGATTTGCCCGGCACCTACAGCCTGCATGCGCACAGCGAAGACGAGCGCATCACCCGCGACATCGTCACCGGCGAACATGCGCGCGAGGCGCCGCCCGAACTGCTGGTCTGCGTGACCGATGCCACCCACCTGCGCCTGAACCTGCGCCTGGTGCTGGAAGCCCGCGCCCTGGGTCTGCCCATGGTAGTGGTGCTCAACATGAGCGATATGGCCCGTCGCCAGGGCATTGTGGTGGACAAGGCCCGCCTCAGTGCCGCGCTGGGCGTGCCGGTGCTCGAAAGCGTGGGCGTGCGCCAGGACGGCGCCCAGGAACTGCTGGCCTGGCTGGACAGCGATGCCGCCCACCAGCTCCAGGCTCCCGCGCTGGACGGCCGTTCGCAGGCCCAAGCCGGTCACAACACCCGTGCCGGTCTGCTGGCTTTGCACCAGGAGGTGACCGCCATCCTGCAGGCTGCCGTGCAGGTGCCGCCGGTGGACAACCAGCGGGACGACCGCATCGACGCCGTGGTGCTGCACCCGGTATGGGGCACGCTGCTGCTGCTGGCCACCCTGTTCCTGATGTTCCAGGCCGTGTTCAGCTGGGCCGAGCCCTTGATGGACGGCATCGAAGGCTCCGTGGGCTTTGTCGGCGAATGGGTGGGCAGCGTGATGCCCGAAGGCGTGCTGCGCAGCCTGCTGGTCGAGGGCGTGATCGCCGGCACCGGCGCGGTGCTGGTGTTCCTGCCGCAGATCCTGATCCTGTTCTTCTTCATCCTGGTGCTGGAAGACTCGGGCTATCTGCCGCGTGCCGCCTTTCTGCTGGACCGCATCATGGGCACGGTGGGCCTGTCGGGGCGTTCCTTCATTCCGCTGCTGTCCAGCTTTGCCTGTGCCGTGCCGGGCATCATGGCCACGCGCTCCATCCCCAGCTGGCGCGACCGCCTGCTGACCATCATGATCGCCCCGCTGATGACCTGCTCGGCCCGTCTGCCGGTGTACGCACTGCTGATCGCGGCCTTCATCCCGGAGCAGAGCGTGGGCGGCATCTTCAATCTGCAAGGCCTGGTGCTGTTTGCGCTGTACATCGGCGGTATCGCCAGTGCCATGGCGGTGGCCTGGGTGGCCAAGCTGGCCCGCACCGACAAATCCCGCACGCCGCTGATGCTGGAGCTGCCGGCCTACCGCTGGCCCAGCCTGCGCAGCCTGGTGCTGGGGCTGTATGAACGCGCGCTGATCTTCCTGCGCCGCGTGGGCGGCATCATCCTGACGGTGAGCATCGTGCTGTGGTTTCTGGCCAGCTACCCGTCGGCGCCGGACGGGGTGACCGAGGCGGCCATCCGCTACAGCTTTGCCGGCCAGATCGGCGGCTGGCTGGAAGTGGTGCTGGCGCCCATCGGCTTCAACTGGCAGATCGCCATCGCCCTGGTGCCCGGCATGGCCGCGCGCGAAGTGGCCGTGGGTGCACTGGGTACGGTGTATGCCTTGTCGGCCGCAGGCGACGACGCCATGGCCCAGCAGCTGGGCCCGCTGATTGCCAGCAGCTGGTCGCTGGCCACGGCCCTGTCGCTGCTGGTCTGGTTCGTGTTCGCGCCCCAGTGCATTTCCACGCTGGCCATGGTCAAGCGGGAAACCAATGGCTGGCGCTATCCCTTGATCATGACGGCGTATTTGTTCGGCCTGGCCTATGCCGCCAGCTTCGTCACCTACCGGGTGGCGGTGGCGCTGGGCTGGGGTTAAAGGAGGTCAGGCCATGTGGCAGGAAATCATTGTGGGCATCGTCGTCACCGTGGCAGCTGCCTCGCTGCTGTGGCGCTATCTGCCGGCCCGCTGGCGCCAACGTGCCGGGCGCGTGCACCCGGCACTCGCGCCGTCCACGTCCAGCGGCAGCTGCGGTGGCTGCAGCGCCTGCGGCGGCGACAGCTGCTCGGATACGCGCAAGTCCTTGTAACCCGCGCCCCCCAGGGGCTTGCCGCCCCTGCCGTCCACCCTGCGGCGCAGCAGGGTGAGCGGCGGCCTACAGCAGGCCGCTTTCCAGCGCCGGCAGGCCGATGCGCAGCCGCACGCGGTTGCAGGCATCGGAGCCGGCTGCAAATTCCCGGCAGGGCGAAGGGCGCCACTCGTAGATCCCGCAGTGGGCTTTTTCGCCCACCGTGCCCACCAGTGCGGCGCAGCGCGGGCGGGCGTAGTCCGTGCCGCGCATGCGGCAGCTGTGCTCGGTGATCTCGTCGGCCAGCCCGGCCGGCACGCGTCCGCCATGGGCTTCGGATTCATAGACCGAAAAATCCACACGGAAGGCGGCGCAGCAGGCGCCGCAGGCAAGGCAGGGGTGGGTCATGGCAGGCGGGCGGCTACAAAAAGTGGGTGGCGGATTGTGCCTGCAGCGTGCCGCCGGCGCAGCCTGCGGGCACGCCGGCAAAGCGGCGTGGCAGGTTTTTCAAAAACAGGAGCTGTCTGTGCCCTGCGGCACCTGCTTGCGGTGCAGAAAAGCACGGAAGTCACGGGAAAGCGGCTTCCGCAGCCTCCTGCACCAACCGGGATGTCGGGCAGTGCGGCGGCGGCGCACTCAGGCGGTTTCCAGCCAGGGGGCCACGTCTTCCTCGCTCAGTGCGGGCAGGCCGAACTTGGCGCGGGTGTCGTGGCAGCCGTAGGAGGCAAACGGAAAGTCGCGGCAGGGGCGTGAGCGCTGCTCGTAAATGCCGCAGCCCACGCAGTTCTCGCCCAGGTGGGGCAGGGCGGTCAGGGCCACGCAGCGCACCGGGTGCTTTTCGGTGCCGTTCATGCGGGCCCGGTTGCCTTTTCCGGGCACTTCATGGGCCAGGTGGTCGGGCACGGTGCCGCCCATGGATTGCAGCTCGTAGACGGAAAATTCCACGCGGTAATTGGTGCAGCACACGCCGCAGGTCACGCAGGGGTGGAGGGATTGGCTCATCGTGTTTCTTCAGGATCGGGGCACAGGCAACCGGCAGCCTTTCCGCGCCGGAAAGCCGCCTGTCACAGGGAAAGCAAAAGCCACGCCGGGGGCGTGACCGCTTGCGGCCCACTAGGTGTGGCCTTGAAGAAACTTCAGATAGAAGGTGTGGATGCGCACATAGAGCGCGCGCACCCGGGCCGCAAAACGCTTGCGCGGCCCGTAGACGGAGGGCACGCGGCTGTGGCGTGCGATGTGCGGCTGGCGCAGGGCCTGTGCACCGCCGCACTGGCCGTAGCGTGCGTCCCCCAGGCTGGGGCGCAGCGGCCAAAAAAATACCGCCAGCCGGCGCAAGGCCTGCAGGCGGTGTGGTGTGCCGGGGCTCGGATGCATGGTGTGGGGGTATGCAGGTGAGCCCGGGCGTGCTGGATCAGCCGGGTTGGCGGCCCAGCAGCAGGTATTCCATCAGTGCTTTTTGCACGTGCATGCGGTTCTCTGCTTCGTCCCAGACGACGGATTGCGGGCCGTCGATGACGTCGGCCTCCACTTCCTCGCCGCGGTGGGCGGGCAGGCAGTGCATGAACAGGGCATCGGCCTTGGCGGCGGCCATCATCTCGGCGTCCACGCACCAGTCGGCAAAGGCCTTCTTGCGCGCTTCGTTCTCGGCCTCGTAGCCCATGCTGGTCCACACATCGGTGGTGACCAGGTCGGCGCCCTTGCAGGCGTCCAGCGGGTTCTGGAAGACTTCGTAGCAGCCGGGGTGCACGGGCTTGCCGTTGAAGGCCAGCTGCTCGTCCACTTCATAGCCGCCGGGGGTCGACAGGTGCACCTTGAAGCCCAGCAGATCGGCCGCCTGCAGCCAGGTGTTGGCCATGTTGTTGCCATCGCCCACCCAGGCCACCACCTTGCCCTTGATGGAGCCGCGGTGCTCGATGAAGGTGAAGATGTCGGCCAGGATCTGGCAGGGGTGGAACTCGTTGGTCAGACCGTTGATGACGGGCACGCGCGAGTATTCGGCAAAGCGCTCGATCTTGTCCTGGCCGAAGGTGCGGATCATCACCAGATCGGTCATGCGGCTGATCACGCGGGCGCTGTCCTCGATCGGCTCGGCGCGGCCCAGCTGGCTGTCGCCCGTGGTCAGGTGCACCACGGAGCCGCCCAGCTGGTACATGCCGGCTTCAAAGCTCACGCGGGTGCGGGTGCTGGCCTTCTCGAAGATCATGGCCAGCGTGCGGTCGCTCAGCGTGTGGTGCTTCTCGTAGCCCTTGAACTTTTTCTTGATCAGGGCGGCGCGGGCCAGCAGGTAGTCGTACTCGTCGGCGGTGAAGTCGCTAAATTGCAGGTAATGCTTCATGCAGTCCATCCTAACGCGTTCAGGCTGCCAGCACGGCTTGCACCAGCGGCTTGAGGCGGGTGACGAGTTCGTCGGCTTCGGCGGTGGTCAGAATCAGCGGCGGCACCAGACGGATCACGGTGTCGGCGGTCACGCTGATCAGCAGGCCGGCTTCGGCCGCCTGGCCGATCAGCTGGCCGCAGGACTTGGACAGCTCCACGCCGATCATCAGACCCTGGCCGCGCACTTCCACAAAGCCCGGGATGCTGCCCAGTTCGGACTGCAGCTTGGCCTTCAGGTGTTCGCCCACGGCGGCCACATGGTCCAGCAGCTTGTCTTCTTCCATGATGCGGATGGTTTCCACACCGGCGCGCATGGCCAGCGGGTTGCCACCGAAGGTGGAGCCATGGTTGCCTGGCTGCAGCACGGTGGCGGCCTTGCCATGGGTGACCACGGCACCCACGGGCACGCCCGAGCCCAGGCCCTTGGCCAGGGTCATTACGTCGGGCACGATGCCGGACCACTGGTGGGCAAACCACTTGCCGGTGCGGCCCATGCCGGCCTGCACTTCGTCCAGCATCAGCAGCCATTCGTTGGCGTCGCACAGGGCGCGCACTTCCTTCAGGTAGTCGGCGCGCATGGGGTGCAGGCCGCCTTCGCCCTGGATGGGCTCCATCATCACGGCCACGATGTTGGGATTGCCGGCGGTGGCCGCCTTCAGGGCTTCGATGTCGTTGGGGGCCACGCGGATGAAGCCATCGAGCAGCGGGCCGAAGCCGTTGCGCACCTTGGGGTTGCCGGTGGCGGTCATGGTGGCGATGGAGCGGCCATGGAAAGCATGGTCATAGACCACGATCACCGGCTTTTCGATGCCCTTGTCCACGCCGTACTTGCGGGCGATCTTGATGGCGGCTTCATTGGCTTCCAGACCGGTGTTGCAGAAGAACACATTGGTCATCTGGGCGCGCTCGGTCAGCATCTGGGCCAGCTGTTCCTGGCCGGGCAC
Source organism: Comamonas terrigena NBRC 13299 (assembly GCF_006740045.1). Taxonomy (NCBI): domain Bacteria; kingdom Pseudomonadati; phylum Pseudomonadota; class Betaproteobacteria; order Burkholderiales; family Comamonadaceae; genus Comamonas; species Comamonas terrigena. Next base: position 3,574,474 of record NZ_AP019749.1, on the reverse strand, counting down.
GTGGTAGTAGTTGCTGGTGTGGATCAGCTTGGCGATCTGCTCCTGCAGCGCAGGCACCAGCTTGGGGTGGTTGTGGCCCAGGGTGTTGACGGCAATGCCGCCCAGACCGTCCAGGTATTCCTTGCCGTTCACATCCCACACGCGGCAGCCTTGGCCTCGTTCCAGCGCGATGGGAACGCGGCCATAGGTGTTCATTACGTGGGGCGAGGTTGCCTCGATGTGAGCGGTCATGAATACTCTCCTGACAAAGCAGTGGTGGCGCATATCTTGCTGGTATTTTGGATACTTGCTGCACGATGGAGCGCCAGGTTGGCAAAGCGCAATTCTAGAGTGCGCGTGCTGTGCGAGAGTTGAGGATTGCGCATCACAGCCATGCGAACGCACCCAGGTTCTGGTCGGGTAGCTGCCGCGCAATAAGGCCGGTCTTGTATAAGAGCTAGAATCCCAGGGCTTGGCACACCTGGCGGCGATCCTGCAGTTGTGGCCTGTCTCTCTTAGAAATCGATCCGATGGTCTCCCCTACCTCCAAAGAACTCTTTATCCAGGGTGTCACCCTGGATGGAAAAACCTTCCGCCCCAGTGACTGGGCCGAGCGCCTGGCAGGGGTGATGAGCCAGTTCCGGCCTGGTGGTGCCACGCGCGGCAGCCACCTCAGCTACTCGCCCTGGTGCGTGCCCACCTCGATCGACGGGGTCAAGTGCGTGATCATCCATTCCGACCTGCGCGCCCATGAGCCCATGGCCTGGGATTTCGTGCTGAACTTTGCCAAGGACAACCGCCTGCAGGTGGTGGAGGCGTGCACGCTGCCGGATGCGCCCGAGGCCTGACCACGGCCTTTTGAGGCGACAGAACAGACCGAGGGCTTCCGCAGGAAGCCTTTTTTATGCCCGCAATTTTTTGAGGGGGAATGCCCTGCAGCCAGGGGCGGGCCACCGCCACAGCGGCCCAGGCCCACTGCGGACCCACAAGCATAAGCATGCAGGCACAAAAAAACCGCCCGAGGGCGGTTTTCTTGTTTCGCTGGCAGCGCACCGAAGCAAACAGCAGATGGCCTAAGCCATCCGTGCGATGCCTAAAGTGACTTTTAGGCGGCGGCCAGGGCCTTGACCTTGGCGGACAGACGGCTCTTGTCGCGAGCAGCCTTGTTCTTGTGGAAGATGCCCTTGTCGGCAATCGTGTCCAGCACGGATTGTGCCTTGGCGAACAGTTCGGTGGCCTTGGCCTTGTCGCCGGTCAGAACAGCCTTTTCGACGTTCTTGACAGCGGTGCGGTACTTGGAACGCAGCGAGGTGTTGGCTGCGTTCAGCTTGACGTTTTGGCGAGCGCGCTTGCGGCCGGAGGCCAGGCGGGGGTTCTTTTTGGCTTTGGTTGCCATGATGTATATTCCTTGAGTGTGTCTGGGATGATGCCAGCGAAGCCGAGCAGTATAGCATTCCCGGTGGTCCCCTGGGTTCCGCCTCTGCGAAGGGCCGGCACCACGCAGGTGGGCATGCACGGCGGCACGCGGCACAGCCCGGGCGCCGGCAGTGGGTGTGCGCTCTCGCTACACTGCCGGGGTGTCACTCTTCAAAGCTGCCTCCACCGTCTCCCTGTTCACGCTGGCCTCCCGCGTCACAGGCCTGCTGCGCGATCTGATCATGGCCTCCATGTTCGGGGCCAATGCCCTGACGGACGCCTTCAATGTCGCTTTTCGCATTCCCAATCTGTTTCGCCGGCTGTTTGCCGAAGGGGCCTTCAGCCAGGCCTTTGTGCCGGTGCTGGCCAGCACCAAGGCCCAGGACGGCGAGGAGCGCACGCGGGCACTGATCTCCGACGTGGCCACAGTGCTGTTCTGGGTGCTGCTGCTGGTGTGTGTGGTGGGCGTGGTCGGTGCCCCGGCACTGGTGTGGTTGCTGGCCAGCGGGCTGGAGCAGGACCCCGGTGGCATGGATGCGGCCGTGCAGATGACGCGCTGGATGTTTCCCTATATCGGCTTCATGTCGCTGGTGGCGCTGTCGGCCGGGGTGCTGAACACCTGGCGGCGCTTTGTGGTGTCGGCGGCCACGCCGGTGCTGCTCAATCTCAGCATGATTGCGACGGCATGGTGGCTGGCACCGTACTTCCAGTCGCGCGGGATCGAACCCATCTACGCCATGGCCGCCGGGGTGATGCTGGGCGGCGTGCTGCAGCTGGGGGTGCAGATTCCCGCACTGCGCGGCCTGGGTCTGCTGCCGCGCATCGGCATGTCGTGGTCGGCCATCCGCCAGGCCTGGAGCGATGCCGGGGTGCGCCGCATCCTGCGCCTGATGGGCCCTGCGCTGCTGGGCGTGGGCGTGGCGCAGATCAGCCTGATGATCAACACCCAGATTGCCTCGCACCTGGCGCCCGGCAGTGTGACCTGGCTGTTCTATGCGGACCGCCTGATGGAATTTCCCACGGCCATGCTGGGTGTGGCGCTGGGGGTGGTGCTGACGCCACAGCTGGCTGCCGCCAAGGCGGCGGGGGACAGCGAGAAATACTCCGCCATGCTGGACTGGGGCCTGCGCCTGGTGCTGCTGCTGGCCGTGCCCTGTGGCGTGGGGCTGCTGGCCTTTGCCACGCCGTTGGTGGCCACCTTGTTCCACCGCGGCGCCCTGCATGCCAGCGATGTGGGCCAGATTGCCATCGCCCTGATCGGCTATGGCGTGGGGTTGGTGGGGCTGGTGGCCATCAAGGTGCTGGCGCCGGGCTACTACGCCAGCCAGGACATCCGCACCCCGGTAAAGATTGCTATCTGTGTGCTGGTGTTGACGCAAATTTTCAATTTGCTGATGGTGCCCTGGTTGGCCCATGCTGGTCTGGCACTGTCGATAGGGCTGGCGGCGTTGGTGAATGCCGCCTGGCTGCTTGTAGGACTTATCCGACGCAAGGCCTTCGTGCCGGCGCCGGGCTGGGGCAAACTATTGATGCAGGTCACGGCGGCGGCCATTTTGCTGGCGGTACCCTTGCTGTGGTTTGCACAATCTTTTGACTGGCTGGCGCTGGGCGAATGGAAGCGCGTCGGCCTGATGGCGGGAGCGTTGGCGCTCTCCTCCTGTGTGTATTTCGGGGTATTGGCAGTGACTGGCTTGCCCTTGCGCAAGCTGTTGCGCCGGTGATCCCGTGCTCAGCAGCGTGAAGTGAATCGAATGACGCTTGATTTTGGACTGCCTACTCCCCTGGAATATTTTGAAACCCTGGTGCGCCGTGATGAGCCGCGCCTGCTGCTCGAGGCGGCCATCAGCCTGGGGCAGGATGCCGATCCGCAGCTGGATATCGAAGACGCGCTCTACCAGTACGAACGCACGCTCAAGCTGCTGCGCGACTGCGTGCCATGGGGTGCCAATGGCCTGCAGCGCCTGACCATCCTGAACCAGTTCTTCTACGAAGACCTGGGCTATGCCGGCAACCACAACGACTTCTTCCACCCGGACAACAGCTATCTGCACCGGGTGATGGACACGCGCCGCGGCATTCCCATCTCGCTGGGCGTGCTGTGGCTGGAGCTGGCCCATGGCATCGGCCTGACGGCGCACGGGGTGTCGTTCCCGGGGCATTTCCTGGTCAAGGTGCAGCTCAAGGAAGGCATCATCGTGCAGGACCCGCTGACCGGCCAGGGGCTGTCGCATGCCCAGCTGGGCGAGCGCCTGGAGCCCTTCAAGCAGGCCTGGGGCCTGGAGCAGGAGGACATGGCGCCGCTGGCCATGTACCTGCAGCCGGCCGGCCACCGCGGCATTCTGGAGCGCATGCTGCGCAACCTGAAGAACATCCACCAGCAGCAGGGCGATGAGGCGCAGACGCTGGCCGTGATGAACCGCCTGATCACGCTGACACCCACCGCCTGGGGCGAGTACCGCGATCGCGGTCTGGTGCGCATGGAGCGTGGCGAGCGCCGCGCCGCCATGCAGGATCTGCAAACCTATGCCCAGCACGCCGGGGCCGCGCAGGATCTGGACATGGTGGAAGAGCAGCTGGCCCAGCTGCGTGCCAGTTCCTGAGTCGGTGCTGGCGAGCCTGTGAGCTGCCCTTGCACAGATGGCAAGGGCTGAAAGGTGAAAGCCTTGGACAGAAAAAGATAAAGATAAAGAGCAGTGCACAGGCACTGCTCTTTTTTTTGCGTGAGGGTGGCGGTCCGCTCCCTCCGTGCGAGAAGGCGGGGCCGCCGCAAAAAACGCGCTGCGGGCTCCGGTGCAACAGGCCCTTGTGGCGGAAAGGCGGCAGGAGGGATGGGGCGTTGCCCTGTGCCCCGGCGCTGCAGGCAGCATGGCGCGCGCTGCGTCAGATCATGCGCGCGTCGTGCAGCTCTTTTTTCAGGTAGGCGTAGAACAGCGGGGCGGCCACCAGGCCAGCGGGGCCGAACACCGATTCGGCCACGAACATCACCGACAGCAGTTCCCACACGGCCATGTGGGTGCGCTGGCCGATGACCTTGGCGTTGATCACGTACTCGGCCTTGTGGATCAGGATCAGAAAGGCCAGGCAGGCGGCCGCGGCAATCGGGGAGACCGACAGGCCCACCACCGTCAGCACCACATTGCACAGCAGATTGCCCACGATGGGGATCATGCCGGCCACAAAGGTCAGGGTGATCAGGGCCGGGGTGTAGGGCAGGGACAGGTCCCACACCGGCAAGATGATCAGCAGGAACAGCGCGGTCAGCAAGGTGTTGAACAGCGCAATCCAGAACTGGGCGGCCACGATCTGGCGGAAGGACTCGCCCAGCAGCGTCACGCGGCGGTGCAGGGCCTGGGTCAGCGGATGGTGCGGCACGGTGCGCGGGCGCACGGCGGCCAGAGCGCCGATCAGCAGACCCACATAGGCGTGCAGCACGCCGGCCAGCCAGGCTTTGCCGGCCATGGCCAGGGTGCCGGCCTTGTTGGCCAGGTAGTTGGCAATGATGTGCTGGATCTCGGCTGCGCCCTGGGGCAACTGGGCCGTCAGGTCATGGGGCAGCTTGTCGCGCAGTTCCAGCACCGTGCGTGCCAGGTAGTCCAGCAGTTCGCGGTACTGCTGGGGAGCGTCGACGATGTAGCTGCGGGTGTGGGTCAGGGCGCCGGTCAGCAGCAGCAGCGGCGCCAGCATGATGATGCCGGCCGCCAGATTCTGGACCCAGCGCTCGGGCATGGCACCCTGGGGGCGGCGCTGCAGCCGGGTGATGCCGCCGGCCAGCGCACGGGTGAGCAGAAAGCCCACGCAGGCGCACAGCAGGCCGGGCAGAAGGCCGCGCCACATCACCAGCAGCAAGGCACCTGCCATCAGCAGATAGCTGGCAATCACTACGCCGCGTGGCGGCGTGGGGGGCAGGGAAGGACAAATGCTGGGAAGCTGGGAAGAGTTCTGGCCCATGGTGTCCGCGCCCTGCTGCTGTCTGCTGCGCGATCAGCGAACCTGAACGGCAGCGCCTTCGCTGCGCTCGACGATCTGGCCGATCTGGTAGACCGTCTCGCCCAGGCCGCGCAGCGTGGCCGCGGTGGCTTCGGCGTGCTCGGCGTCGATGACCAGCACCATGCCGATGCCGTTGTTAAAGGTGCGGTTCATTTCCACATCGTCAATGCCGGCGGTTGTCTGCAGCCAGGCAAACAGCTCGGTCTGGGGCCAGCTGCCAGCCTTCAGGTCGGCACCCGTGCCTTCGGGCAGCACGCGGGGGATGTTTTCCGGCAGGCCGCCACCGGTGATGTGGGCCAGGGCCTTGATGGGGTGCTGTTCCAGCGCGGCCAGCACGTTCTTCACGTACAGACGGGTGGGTTCCATGATGGCGGCCTTGAAAGGCTTGCCGTCCAGCGTGGCAGGCACCGTGCCGTTGGCTTCGGCGCGCTCGATGCACTTGCGCACCAGCGAGAAACCGTTGGAGTGCACGCCGTGCGAGGTCAGGCCCAGCACCAGGTCACCGGGCTTCACGTTCTGGCCGGTCAGGATCTTGGACTTTTCGACCGCGCCCACGGCAAAGCCGGCCAGGTCGTATTCGCCATCGGGGTACATGCCGGGCATTTCAGCGGTTTCGCCGCCGATCAGGGCGCAGCCGGACAGCTCGCAACCCTTGGCAATGCCGCCCACCACAGCGGCGGCCGTGTCCACATGCAGCTTGCCGCAGGCAAAGTAGTCCAGGAAGAACAGGGGTTCGGCGCCTTGCACCAGGACGTCGTTCACGCTCATGGCCACCAGGTCGATGCCGACGGTGTCGTGCATATTCCACTCGAACGCCAGCTTGAGCTTGGTGCCCACGCCGTCGGTGCCGGAGACCAGCACCGGTTCCTTGTAGCGCTTGGGCACTTCGAACAGGGCGCCGAAGCCACCGATGCCTGCCATCACGCCTTCACGCATGGTCTTCTTGGCCAGCGGCTTGATGCGCTCGACCAGGGCGTCGCCCGCATCGATGTCAACGCCAGCGTCTTTGTAGGAAATGGGGGGGGAGGCAGAGGTGGAGGAGCTCATGGGGTCGTCAGTGCAGGAGATGCCCTGGGGCGGGCTGAATCTGCTGATTCTAAGGCGAGACCCCATTCACCGGGCTGGAGGTACGGCGTTTGCAAGGCCTTTTGTCCTTGTCGCCAGCCCTGCGTTGCATGCCTTCTGTCCATGGGGTCGTGCGCTACGGTCTAAAATCCCCCAGCGCAGCCTTGTTACGGGTTGTGTGCAAGATGCTCTGCTTCGGTGGGGCGCACTGCCTGTCCCTTGTTCTGTCTGGAATGCTGCCACCCTTGTCTGTGCCTGCTTTGATCGTCTGGACCCTGTCGGTCCTTCCCCGGGAGGAGGCCTGCGCATGGCCGCGATGAAGCAGCTGGCTCTGGACATCGGCCTGGCGACCGGCCCCTCGCTGTCGCGTTTTTACGAAGGCAGCAACGCCGCCGTGGTGCAGCATCTGCGCACCTGGGTGGGCGAAGGCCTGTCCTCGGATGCCGCCCGCGCTCCGGTGCCCACCTACCTGTGGGGCGTCTCCGGTTCGGGCAAAAGCCATCTGCTCAAGGCGGTGTACGCCGCGCTGCGCGAGCAGGGCGCCGAAGTGGGCTGGATGGATGCCAGCACCGGCTTCCCCCCGGAATTCGATGAGCGCTGGGCCGCCGTCATCATGGACGATGTGCACCTGTACACCCCCATGCAGCAGTCCCGGGCCTTCAACTGGTTCGTCAATGCGATTGCACCGCCGTCCGGCTCGCCGCGCTGGGTGCTGGCCGCAGGCGATGCGCCGCCGGCCGATCTGACCTTGCGCGACGACCTGCGCAGCCGCCTGGGCTGGGGCCATGTGTTCCAGCTGCACCTGCTGGACGAGCCCGAACGCCGGGCCGTGCTGAGGCAGGAGGCCGATGCACGCGGTGTCTTCCTGAGCGATGATGTGATGGATTACATGCTCAATCGCTTCTCGCGCGATCTGGGCAGCCTGATGCAGCTGCTGGGCATGCTGGACGGTTTTGCGCTGCGCAACAAGCGCGCCATCACCATTCCGCTGCTCAAGACCATGCTGGAAACCGAGTAGGCCATGGCCATTTCGCCGCAACCTGCAACTTCTTTCGACACCATGTCCGCACCCACTGCACCGCAGCGCCCCCGGCTGGCGCTGTTCGATCTTGACCACACGCTGCTGCCGCTGGATTCCGACCACGGCTGGGGCGAATTCTCCATTGCCATCGGCTGGTGCGACCGCACCGAGTTCGGCCGCCGCAACGATGAATTCTTTGCCGACTACCTGGCTGGCCGCCTGGATGTGCCCGATTACGTGCGCTTTGCCACCGCCGCCGTGGTGCAGCGCGGACCCGAAGCCGCTGCGGCGGCCCATGCACGTTTCATGGACGAGGTGATCCGCCCGGCCATGACGCCCGCAGCCCTGCAACTGGTGCAAGGCCACCTGGACGCGGGCGATACCGTGGTCATCACCTCGGCCACCAATGAATTTGTCACCCGCCCCATTGCCGAAGCCTTTGGCGTGCAGGAGCTGGTGGCCACCTCGCTGGCCCGCGACGCCCAGGGCTGGTTCACCGGCGAGATCGACGGCATCCCCAATATGCGCGAAGGCAAGGTGGTGCGTATGGACGCCTGGCTGGCCGCACGGGGGCTGTCCTGGAGCGATGTGGAGACCACGTTCTACAGCGACTCCATGAACGACGTGCCCCTGCTTGAGAAAGTGGACCATCCGGTCGCCACCAATCCTGATACGCGCTTGCGCGCCCTGGCCCAGGAGCGTGGCTGGCGCGTGCTGGACCTGTTTACCGAGACACCATGATCAAAACCTTTATCGACAAACTGCTGGGCAAGGCCCCGGCCGCCACCCGTTCGCGCAAGCCGCAATTCGGCAAGCGTGAAGACGTGCCGGCCGAGGTGCACGGCATCGATCCCGAGCTGGTGGACCGCCGCGCCGTGGATGTGGTGCGCACCCTCAAGGATGCCGGCTACGAGGCCTACATCGTTGGCGGCGCCGTGCGCGACCTGCTGCTGGGCCTGCGTCCCAAGGACTTTGACGTGGCCACCGACGCCACGCCCGAGCAGGTGAAGAACCTGTTCCGCCGCGCCTTCATCATCGGCAAGCGCTTTCGCATCGTGCACGTGGTCTATGGCCGCGGCCGCGAGAACGAGGTGATCGAGGTCTCCACCTTCCGCGCCTTCCTGGACAACAGCCTGGCCGAGCAGGTCAGCGGCAACGAACGCACCAGCAAGGCCGCGCTGGCCCACATGCAGCATGCGGTGGACGCCAGCGGCCGGGTGCTGCGCGACAACGTCTGGGGTCCGCAGGACCAGGACGCCACGCGCCGCGACTTCACCATCAACGCCATGTACTACGACCCGGAAACCCAGGTCGTGGTGGACTTCCACAAGGGCATCCAGGACGCGCAGAAGAAGATGCTGCGCATGATCGGCGACCCGGCCACGCGCTACCGCGAAGACCCGGTGCGCATCATCCGTGCCGTGCGCTTTGCCGCCAAGCTGTCGCCGCTGGGCTTCAAGCTCGAGCCCAAGACCGCCAAGCCGCTGCTCGAATGCGAGCCGCTGCTCAAGGAAGTGCCGCAAAGCCGTTTGTTCGACGAAATGCTCAAGCTGCTGCAGACCGGCCATGCGCTGTCGTCCGTCGAGCAGCTCAAGAAGCTGGGTCTGGAAAAAGGCATCTACCCGCTGCTGGATGTGGTGGTGGAACGTGCCGACCATCCCTTCGTCACCGCCGCGCTGACCGACACCGACCGCCGCGTGGGCGAAGGCAAGCCCGTGGCGCCCAGCTTCCTGCTGGCCTGCGTGCTGTGGCAGGACGTGAAGACCGGCTGGGAAAAGCGCCTGAACAAGGGCTTCCACGCCTTCCCCGCGCTGCAGGAAGCCATTGACGAGGTGTTCGACCAGCGCATCGGCGATGTCTCCGGCCGCGGCAAGTTGGCCGCCGACATGCGCGAAATCTGGGTCATGCAGCCGCGTTTCGACAAGCGCACCGGTTCCACGCCGTTCGGCATGGTGGCCCAGGGCCGCTTCCGCGCAGGCTTCGACTTCATGCGCCTGCGCGCCGATGTGGGAGAGGTCGAGGAATCGCTGGCCAGCTGGTGGCAGGAGTTCCAGCAGGCCGACGATGCCCGCCGCGAAGACCTGGTGGCCCAGGCCCGCGAAGAACAACGCCAGCGCCAGAAGAGCCAAGTACCGGCACCAGCCCGCCGTGCGCCCAAGAAGGCCGCAGCAGCGGAAGGCGGCCCCGCGGCCGCCCCGGCTGCACCCGGTGCTGACACGCTGGATGCCCTGTTGGGCGACAGCGATGCCCCGGCCAAGAAGCGCCGCCGCCGTCGCCGCAAGCCCGCCGGCGCGGGCGGTGCCGAGGCCGCAGGCGAGTGAGCGTGGCGGCCGCCAGCCCGTCCGGCCAACTCGCGCAGTCCGCCTTCATCGGTCTGGGCGCCAATCTGGGGGACCGGGGCCAGGCCCTGGCCCAGGCCGTGCAGGCCATGGCCCTGTTGCCCGACACGCAGGTGGTTGGCGTGTCGTCGCTGTATGTCAGCGCGCCGGTGGATGCCGGCGGGCCGGACTACCTGAACGCCGTGGTGGCGCTGCAGACGGCGCTGGCGCCCCTGGCCTTGCTGCACGCGCTGCAAGCCATCGAGCAGGCCGCCGGGCGCCAGCGCCCCTACCGCAATGCCCCGCGCACGCTGGATCTGGACGTGCTGCTCTATGGCGACCAGCAGATCGCCAGCCCGGTGCTGACCATTCCCCATCCCCGCTTGGCCGAACGTGCCTTTGTGCTGCGGCCGCTGGCCGAGCTGGCGCCGGAACGTGTTTCCGCCGCACAGCTGGCCGCCGTGGCGGAGCAGCGCATCGACCGCTTCCAGACCGCCGCCGACTGGTGTCCGCAGGTGACCACACCGCACTGAAGCCTCCGCTTGCAGGCTCCATGGCTGCCCAAAGGCCTTCAGCGCCATTGGGCTTTTTTTTATGGGAAATCCGGCGCCGGTGCGCGCTGCATTGTGTGCCCCCGGTGCTAGTGGGAACTGTCGCTGCCAGAGGATCATGTGCCGTGTGCCCGACCTGTACCGGAATGCATAGCGGCTGGTGCCGCGCAGGGCGGCGTTGCGCCTGATCCGGCAGGCAATGCCACGCCTGGCAGTGGGTGATTGGACAGGGCCCGACTGGCGCTGCGCGCCGCACAGGCGCCTAATGGTGGGAGATCGCGCAGGCGCTAGTGGCGGGGCACGCCCCCACCGGCGGGCTGTACAGGGTGCTGGCTTCAGGAGAATCACCATGTCTGTGCACAACGCTCTGGATGTGGCCCTGCACGCAGCGGTGGCCGACTATGTGGCTCACAACCCGCGCAGCCAGACCTTGTGCGAGGTGGCGGCCCATGTGCTGCCCGGCGGCAACACCCGCTCGGTGCTCTACCACCCGCCTTTCCCCCTGACCATGGTGCGCGGTGAAGGCTGCTGGCTCTGGGATGCGGATGGCCATGTCTACATCGACACCCTGGGCGAATTCACCGCCGGCCTCTTCGGTCACTCCGACAAGACGGTGCGCGCTGCCTTGCAGGAAGCGCTGGTGGGCGGGCTCAACCTGTCCTCCCACACGGCACGGGAGGCGCGGCTGGGGCACGAGATCCAGCGCCGCTTTCCCTCCATGGCACTGATGCGCTTCACCAATTCCGGCACCGAAGCCAATCTGATGGCCGTGGCCGCCGCCACCGTGCACACCGGCCGGCGCAAGGTAATGGTGTTCGACGGCGCCTACCACGGTGGCGTGCTGAGCTTTGCAGGCGGTGGATCGCCGGTCAATGTGCCCCACGACTGGCTGGTAGCGCCCTACAACGATCTGGAATACGCCGCGGCGCTGGTACGCCGGCATGGCGCCGATCTGGCCGCGATCCTGGTGGAGCCCATGCTGGGCTCGGGCGGCTGCATTCCCGGCACGCCGGCCTTTCTGCGCGGGCTGCGGGATCTGGCCAGCGACTGCAATGCCTTGCTGATTCTGGACGAGGTGATGACCTCGCGCCTGTCCTTTGGCGGGCGGCAGGCGCTGCTGGACATCACGCCGGACCTGACCACTGCGGGCAAATACCTGGGCGGCGGGCTGTCGTTCGGCGTGTTCGGCGGACGCGCGGACGTGATGGACCGGTTCGATCCGCGCCGCAGCGATGCGCTGGCCCATGCTGGCACCTTCAACAACAATGTGCTGAGCATGGCCGCAGGCCATGCCGCCCTGTCCCGGGTGCTGACGGCCGAGGCCCTGGATGCGCTGAACGCGCGGGGTGATCACCTGCGTGAGCGGCTGAATGCCCTGTTCGCCTACGAAGGCGTGGCCTTGCAGGCCACGGGCCTGGGATCGCTGCTGACGCTGCATGCCACCGACCGGCCCATCCGTAACGCAGGCGATCTGGCTGGCAGCGACCTGCGCGTGAAAGATCTGCTGTTCTTCGACCTGATGGCGCGCGGCATCTTCCTGGCGCGGCGCGGGATGATGGCCTTGTCGCTGCCGCTGGGCGAGGCGGAATGCGACTGCGTGCTGGGCGCGATGCTGGAAATCGTGGAGCTGCGGCAGGCATTGCTACCGCAGCGCCATGCCGTGCAACTGATGTAGCCCATCTGATCGAGGCCGTTCGAGGCCGTGCTGCTTGTGCCAGCCTCTGCGCTCAGGCGGTGCGCCACCGTCCCGTGTGACACGGTACGTACCGTCCCCGCCGCGCCTGCAAAAACGCCCTGCGGTGCGGGCACCCAGGGCGTTCTCTTTGAAGCAGCTGTGCAGGTAGCAGGGCAGCAGACTGGAGGTCAGTCCACCTTGGCGCCGGAAGCGGCCACCAGGCCTTTGTACTTGGCGCGTTCGGCGGCCATGAAGTCCTCGAACTGCTTGGGTGTGGTGGCCACGGGCTCGGCCAGCAGGGTCTTGAAACGGGTCTGGGTTTCGGGCGTGTTCAGGGCGTCGGTGAAGGCCTTGTTCAGCTTGGCCACCACATCCTTGGGGGTGGCCGCCGGGGCGATCAGGCCCCACCAGGTGTCAATCGCAAAACCGCGCAGCGTGGCGGCCAGCGGCGGCACATCGGGCAGCATGGGCGAGGCCAGCAGCGACGTCACGGCCAGGGCCTTGAGCTTGCCGCTCTTGATGTTGGGGGCAGCAGCGGCCAGGTTGTCGATGTTGAAGTCCACTTCGCCCGCCAGCAAGGCCAGCTGGGCGGGGTTGGCGCCGCGGTAGGGTATGTGCAGGGCGTGGATGCCGGCACGCTGCTTGAGCAGCTCGCCTGCCAGGTGGCCGGCGCTGCCATTGCCGCCGCTGCCGTAGTTCAGCTTGGCGGGATTGGCCTTGGCGTACTTGATCAGGTCCGCCACGGAATGGATGTTCAGCTGCTCGGCGCGGGCGGCATTCATCACCAGCACATTGGGCACGCGCACCATCTGGGTGATGGCGACAAAGTCCTTCTCGACGTCGAACGGCAGCTTGGTGTAGAGCCAGGGGTTGACGGCGTTGGTGGCCGTGGTTGCCAGACCGATGGTCAGGCCATCGGGAGCGGCCTTGGCAATGGCGTCCACGCCAATGTTGCCGCCGGCGCCGGCCTTGTTCTCGATGATCACGGTGCCCAGGGTGTTGCGCACGCTTTCGGCCAGTGCGCGCGAGGTCACATCCAGCGGGCCGCCGGGTGCAAACGGCACGATCAGGCGGATGGGCTGCTGTTGGGTGCCAAAGGCTTGGGCCAGGGGGGCGAATGCGGTCGCAGCGAAAGCCGCGGTGGCCAGGGCAAGGGTTCTACGCTTCATCATGGTGACGGTATTGTGCAAAAAAATTGCGTGACCATGTTTCGCATGGTTGCATTTCTGCGTTTTCTTGCATGAATGGTGGTCATGCAGGTGCTGTGCGGCACAAATGCACTGCAGTGGTGCGGAATCGTGCGCGCTAACACAGAGCCCATTTCCGTGCACACCGGGCGAGGCCCCGGTGCCGTAGGCCTGCGGGCGGCTGCGCGGTGTGCCAGGCGGCCAGGCCAGCCCCTGCGGCGGTCAGGCGCAGCCGGTCCGGGCGTGTGCTGCCCCGGCCGGGCTGCCGGGCTTACTTGTCGGCTTCCGAGGTGAAGGCGTCGGCGAAGAAGGCTTCCTCCGGCAGGCCGCGCTGGCTGGTGTAGCTGGCGCGGGCCGAATCCACCACGATGGGGGCGCCGCAGGCGTAGACCTCATGGCCGGACAGGTCGGCAAAGTCGTCCAGCACGGCCTGGTGCACAAAGCCGCTGCGGCCGGTCCAGGCGTCTTCGGGCTGGGCGTCGGAGACCACCGGCACATAGGTCAGCGTGGGCAGGGCGGCGGCCAGTTCCAGCAGCCAGCTGTGCATGTAGAGGTCGGCCGGACGGCGACCGCCCCAGTACAGGGCCACGGGGCGGGTGATGCCCTGGTGCTGGATGTGTTCCAGCAGCGCCTTGATGGGCGCAAAACCGGTGCCCGACGCCAGCAGGACGATGGGCTTGGCCGAGTCCTCGCGCAGGAAGAAGCTGCCGAACGGGCCTTCCACGCGCAGGATTTCCTTTTCCTTCATGCCGCCGAACACATGGTCCGTGAACTTGCCGCCCGGCATGTGGCGGATGTGCAGCTCCACGCCGGGGGCCGTCTCCTGCAGGTGCGGGGCGGTGGCCATGGAATAGGCGCGGCGGCTGCCGTCGCGCAGGATGAATTCGATGTACTGGCCGGCGTAGTAGCGGAACTTCTCGGCGGCCGGCAGCTGCAGCTTGAGTTGCATCACATCGTGCGACATCGGGGTCAGACCTGCCACGCGCACCGGCAGCTTCTTGATGGGGTAGGCATTCACATCGGTGACCTGGCGCGACTCCAGCACCACATCGCTCAGGGGCGTGGCGCGGCAGGTCAGCACATAGCCATCGGCCTCTTCGGCCGGTGTCAGCGCCTTGTCGGAATGGGTGTCATGCACCACACTGCCGCTGAGCTTCTTGCACTTGCACGAGCCGCAGGCGCCGTCCTTGCAGCCGTAGGGCAGGCCCACGCCGCTGCGGATGGCGGCGGCCAGAATGGTCTCTGCACCCTGGGTGGCAAACTGGCGGCCACTGGGCTGGACGGAAATCTGGTGGGTGGAGCTGGCGGTATCGGTCATGGGTTTTGGCTATCCTTGGCGGCTGTCACGGGCTGCTGCTGCGCCTGCTTTTTGCAATGCGTGAAAACCTCGCGCGAAAAAACAACCTTCCATTGTGCCTTCAAACCAAAATCCTCTCGGTGCGCTGCCAGCGCGCTTTCGCCGCCAGCGCCTGCTGATCGTGGGCTGCGGTGACGTGGGCCTGCGCGTGGTACGTGCCCTGCAGGCCGGCGGCACGAGCCGCCACGGCCCGCGCGTGCTGGCGCTGACCAGCAGCAGCGACCGGGCGCCCCTGCTGCGCGCCGCCGGCGTGCAGCCCCTGGCGGGCGATCTGGACCAGCCGGCCACCCTGGCCCGGCTGGCCGGTCTGGCCCAGCGTGTGCTGCACCTGGCGCCGCCGCCCACGGAAGGGGCGGGCCCCCAGGCCTGGTGGCGCGATCCGCGCACCGAACACCTGCTGCAGGCCCTGGCACGGCGTACGCTGCCGCAGGCCCTGGTCTATGCCTCCACCACCGGCGTGTATGGCGACTGCGGTGGGGCCTGGATTGACGAAACCCGTGGCATCGCTCCCGGCAATGCCCGCGGTCAGCGCCGCGCCAACGCCGAGCGTGCGGTGCGCGGCTGGGCGCTGCACAGCGGGGTGCGTGCCACGGTGCTGCGCGTGCCCGGCATCTACGCCCTGGACCGCGAAGGCGGCACGCCCGTGGCACGGCTGCGCAAGGGGCTGCCGCTGCTGCAGGCCAACGACGACGTCTACACCAACCACATCCAGGCCGATGACCTGGCCCGCGCGTGTGTGGCGGCGCTGTGGCGCGGCAAGCCCCAGCGCGTGGTGCATGCCAGCGACGACACCGAGATGTACATGGCCGACTACGTGGACCTGGCCGCCGACCTGTGCGGCCTGCCGCGTCCGCCGCGCATCAGCCGGACCGAAGCCCAGGGCAGCCTGCCGGTGTCGCTGCTGAGCTTCATGGGCGAATCGCGCCGTCTGCGCAACCGGCGCCTCAAGACCGAGCTGCGCGTGCAGCTGCACTATCCCACGGTGGTGCAGGGACTGGCGGGGCTGACGGCGGATTGAGCGCGGCCCGTGTTCGCGGGGCGGGCGCCAGTGGTCGCAACCGCAGGCACCGCCGGCGGTCGTGCAGTCCTGGCGCAGCGGGGTCGGCCGGGCGCAAGCTGACACCCGGCTGAAGACCGGTATTGCAGGGGCGGCCCGCGCAGCACCAGCGCTGTGCGCCATCTTGCGCTGCAGCAAGGGTGGCACAGGCCTGGTGCAGGCGCTGCTGTAGCGCAGCCGAAGACGGTGCGCACCTTGGGGTATCCCCGCGTTTCCGCGGCGCGACGCCACACGTTGTGGAAGGCAGGAGCGAGGAAAAATGTCGCCCATGGGGCCAAAACAGCCGCCGCAGGCACGGTTTCTGCAAAGGGAAAGCACCGATGTGGAATCGCGGGCCAAGGCAATAGCTTGGCAACTTGTTCAACCAATGGAGATAGTCGCATGCGCGTTAAGGCAGTTTCGCTCGCAATCGTGGGCTTGGTAGGTGGTTTGGCAATGTCTGTGGCCAATGCCCAGGAAATCATCAAGATCGGCCACATCGGCCCTGTCTCCGGTCCCCAGGCCCACTTCGGCAAGGACGACGAAAACGGCGTGCGCATGGCCATCGAGGACCTGAACGCCAAGAACCCCGAAATCGGCGGCAAGAAGGTCAAGTTCCAGCTGGTGGCGGAAGACGACGGTGCCGATCCCAAGCAAGGCACGGCCGCTTCGCAGAAGCTGTGCGACAGCAAGGTCGCCGGCGCGGTGGCATTCGTGAACTCGGGCGTGGCTATTCCCTCGTCCAAGATCTTCAATGACTGCGGCATCCCCATGATCACGGGCGCCGCCACCAACCCCGCGCTGACCAAGCCCGGCTACAAGACCACCTACCGTGTGATCGCCAACGACAACGCCCTGGGCGCTGCGCTGGCCACCTACGCTGCCAAGACCCTGGGTCTGAAGCAGGTGGCGGTGGTGGACGACCGCACCGCCTACGGCCAGGGTCTGGCGGATGTGTTCAAGAAGGAAGCCGAAAAGCTGGGCGTGAAGATCGTGGCCACCGAGTTCACGAACGACAAGGCCACCGACTTCATGGCCATCCTGACCTCCATCAAGGCCAAGAAGCCCGAAGCCATCTTCTACGGCGGCATGTACGGCCAAGCCGGCCCCATGCTGCGCCAGATGGCCCAGCTGGGCATGGGCGAAGTGAAGATGTTCGGCGGCGACGGCATGTGCGTGCCCGAGCTGGCCAAGGTGGCGGCCGGCGCCAAGCCGCTGGACCACGTGGTCTGCGCGGATGGCGGCTCTTCGCTGGCCAAGATGCCTGGCGGCACCGAGTGGAAGAAGCGCTATGACGCCAAGTTCCCGGGCCAGTTCCAGGTTTACAGCCCGTACTTCTATGACGCGACCATGCTGCTGGCTGACGCCATGAAGCGTGCCAATTCCTGGGATCCCAAGGTCTACATCCCCTTCCTGCAGAAGACCGACTACCAGGGTGTGACCTCCAAGATCGCGTTCGAACCCAACGGCGAAATGAAAAACCCGACCTACACGCTCAGCCGCTTTGTGGGTGGCAACAAGACGGCCATCGAGTAAGCCGCCGGTCGTGGCGGTGCGCAGCCCGCGCTGCCTGCCGCACAAGTCAGGGCCCGCTTCGGCGGGCCTTTGTTTTGGGCCGCTGAAAACACCTGCAGACCCAAGACCCGGCAAGTGCTAAGGTCATTGCCAGAACCCTTGTGGCGATGGGCGGTGGCTGCCCGATGGCAGTCCGCCCCGCCACTGCCAGGAAAGCTGTATGACGACCCGAACCACCCACCGATCCACCTCCACTCCGGCCCGCACCGCGCGCGCCTCCGCCGCGCAGCCCGCCAAGACCCTGGCAGCTGCCATCGAAAAAAGCAGTGCCAGCACCGCGGTGGAACTGCCGCTGCCAGCACCCCAGGCTGCCCCCGGCAAGCGCAGTGCAGCTTCCCAGGTGGCCGCACCCTCCAAGCCTGCGGCCAAGGTGGTGACCGGCAGCACCGCGGCACGCAAGTCCACGGCAGGCAAGGCGGCGGCCACCGTGCCCACAGTGACCGCACCTGCCGCGACCGGTGCTGCGGCGCCGGTGCCCGTTGCCACCGCGCAGAAGGTGCTGGGCAAGGCTTTGCACGGCAAAAAGCCCATGCATGGCCCGCGCCCGGCCGACCAGGGCGATGTGGCGCAGGGCATTCACAGCGGCAAGGCGCTGGAGGAATATGTGGCCGGCCAGGCCACCCAGGCCGCGCAGAAAAAGCGCATTGCCGCCGTCATGGCAGTGCTCGATGGCCCGGGGTCCGAACAGGAGCGCGCCAAGGCGCTGCGCACCCTGCTGGAAGGTGCGGACGCTGACGACAAGCGTGCGCTGGCCAAGGCGCTGAACAAGCTGGGCAGCGAGCCCGAAGGCAAGGCCAACCCCGACGAAGAGCTGGCCAAGGACTGGAAGGACGGCGGCTACCCTTATGCCAACCTGCTGCGCCGCTCGGTCTATGAAAAAGAGAAATTCCGCCTGCAGGTTGAACTGCTCAAGCTGCAGGCCTGGGTCAAGGAAACCGGCCAGCGCGTGGTCATCGTCTTCGAAGGGCGTGACGCAGCCGGCAAGGGCGGCACCATCAAGCGCTTCATGGAGCATCTGAATCCCCGTGGCGCACGTGTGGTGGCTCTGGAAAAGCCCAGCCAGACCGAGCAGGGCCAGTGGTACTTCCAGCGCTATGTGCAGCACCTGCCCACGGCCGGCGAGATCGTGCTGTTCGACCGCAGCTGGTACAACCGCGCCGGCGTGGAGCGGGTGATGGGCTTTTGCTCCGACTCGCAGTACCGCGAATTCATGCGCCAGGCGCCTCAGTTCGAGCGCATGCTGGTGGGCAGCGGCATCCATGTGATCAAGTTCTGGTTCAGCGTCAGCCGCAAGGAGCAGCGCCGCCGTTTCAAGGAACGCGAGGCCCACCCGCTCAAGCAGTGGAAGCTGTCACCCATCGACACCGCTTCGCTGGACAAGTGGGACGACTACACCCGCGCCAAGGAAGCCATGTTCTTTGAAACGGACACGGCCGATGCGCCGTGGACCGTGGTCAAGAGCGACTGCAAGAAGCGCGCACGCCTGAATGCCTTGCGCTATGTGCTCACCCGCCTGCCTTACACCCAGCGCGATGTCGCCCGCATCGGCCGTGTGGACCCGCTGATCGTGGGCCGTGCGCACGCCATCTACGAACGCGGCGAGCCGCACAGCCGCAACGACAACGAAAACGATGCCTGATGACTGGTGAGGGACAGGCCGCGGCCACCGACGGTGGCTGGGGCCTGTCCCCTGCACATGCCGGCGTTGCTGGCGGCCCGGGCCTGCCCTTTGGCGGACGGGTCACCGCAGCGCCTCAGGCGGTGCGGACCACCCCTTCCAGCTGGCCAAAGTAGGCGCGCAGCACCTCCACGGCCTGGCGCACCTTGGCGGGCAGGGCGTCGCGCTGCGGGGTAACGGCCCACAGGTCCAGCAGGCCCATCTCCCAGTCGGGCAGCAGGCGCAGCAGCCGGCCTTCGCGCAGCGGCCGAACCACGTCCAGCAGCGTGAGCTGGGCCACGCCCAGGCCGGCTTCGCACAGGTACTGCACCGTGCCGCGGTGGTTGCTGGTCATGCGTGGCTGGGCCTGCAGTGCGGCAACGTCACCGGTGGCGCTGTGGCGCCATTCCTGGGCTAGCTGCGGGGGCTCGGTGCGGGACTGCTCCAGCCAGGTGGCGGTGGCCAGATCGGCCGGATGGGCGGGCAGGGCGCCGGGTGCTCGGCCGGCCTGCAGGTTCCAGGTTTCCAGCCACTGTGGCGCGGCGCACAGCACCGTAGGCGAAGCCCCGAGATGGCGGGCTACCCAGCTGGAGTCCTGCTGAGGGCCAAAGCGCAACGCCAGGTCCACCCGGGCCTGGATCAGGTCAATCGGGGCATCGTCCACCAGCAGGCGCAGGCGCAGCTGGGGGTGCTGGCCCAGCCAGGCGCCCAGTGCGGGCGCGGCATGGCGGGCAAAGCCCACGGGGGCGGACAGACGCAGCTCGCCACTGGGCTGCTGGCGCTCGGCCGCCAGCTCGGCCCGGGCGCGGGTGGCCGCCTCGCTCAGGGCCGCGCACTGGGTGTAGAAGCGCTGGCCGGCATCGGTCAGGCCCAGCTGGCGCGTGGAGCGGTGCAGCAGGCTGACGCCGGCTTCGCGCTCCAGCTGGCGGATGTGCTGGCTGACGGCCGAGGGGCTCATGTCCAGCAGGCGTGCGGCGGCGCTCATGCTGCCCTGCTGCACCACGGTGGCAAAGATGGCCATGCGTTTGAGGTCTTCCATGGCGCTTGATTATGAAGCTGTGCTTCAAAGTAATGGTGGTCCAGAGGGCTGTTTCAGGCGCAGGCCGCGGCGTAATCTTGCACCCTGTTGAAACAAACCACTCTCAAGGAGTTCTCTCATGCAAGTCGCTCTGATCGGTGCCACGGGTTTTGTCGGCGCCGCCGTGTTGAAGGAATTGCTGCAGCGCGGCCACCAGGTCGTGGCCCTGGTGCGCGACCCGGCCAAGCTCGCCGCCCAGCCCGGGCTGAAGGTCGTGCAGGCCGATGTACTGGATGCCCAGCAGGTGCAGCAGTGCGTGGCCGGTAGCGATGCCGTGCTCAGCGCCTACAACGCCGGCTGGACCAACCCGAACATCTATGAGGACTTCCTGCGTGGCTCGCGCGCCATCGTCCAGGGGGTGAAGGCTGCTGGCGTGGCCCGTTACCTGGTGGTGGGCGGTGCCGGCAGCCTGTATGTGGCGCCCGGCGTGCAACTGGTGGACACCCCGGAATTCCCGGCTTTCATCAAGCCCGGCGCTAGCGCCGCCCGCGATATGTACACCGAACTGCAGAAGGAGAGCGCGCTGGACTGGACGCTGCTGAGCCCGGCCGTGGGCTTCCACGGCGGCTCCGACGCGCAATCCCGGGGTCGCACCGGCCAGTACCGTACCGGCCAGGATGCGCCGCTGATGCAGGCCGACGGCCAGCCTGGCGATATCTCGGCGCAGGACCTGGCCGTGGCCCTGGTCGATGCGCTGGAGCAGCACCTGCACAGCAAGCAGCGCTTCACGGTGGCGTACTGAGGCATGGGCATGGGGCAGTGAGCGGCACAGCCGCCGCTGCCTTGTGCTATCCCTGTGCCGGGAAGCCAGGTAGGGGGAGCATCCCGATCAGTACCGGCACTGGAGTCAGGCCTTGGCCGCCGGTGGGGTGGCGCCGGCGCTGGGGCGGGTGCGCGTGAATTGCTGCTCGGTCACGGCGTGGCCCCACTGGCTGCCGGGGGCCTCGTGCACCAGGGCAAAGCCGTGGGCTTCATACAGGGCGCGGGCGGCATCCAGCCCTTGGAATGTCCACAGTTGCGTGGCCGCAAAGTCCTGCCGATCGCAAAAGGCCAGCGCCTGCTGCAGCAAGCGGCGGCCTGTACCGCTGCCCCGGCAGCCGTCATCCAGAATGAACCAGCGCAGATGGGCCTGGCCCTGGCCCAGATCCTGCCCGTCGATGGCGATGGCACCCACGATCCGGTCCTGCTGCATGGCGCACCATATCTGGTTGCCGGTCTGGTCCAGCCGGCCGACGAATTCCGCCAGACCGCCGGCCACCTTGCTTTCAAAGAGCGCTCCGAAGCCGGCATGCCGGGCATAGAAACGGGCATGCATTTCCGCCACGCGGCCAATCACCCCCGGCCGGTAGCCGGCATGAAGGGTCACCAGAGGCGGTATGGCCTGCCCCTGGGTGGGCTCCTGCGTCTGTCCCTGGCGGCAGCTTTGCAGCGCTCCGGCGTAGGCGTTCAGGCCCTGGGCCACGGTCTGCTGCACGGTGGGACTGAGCTGCTGCAGCGCAGCCTCTACCCGCTGCCCGCCGAAGCGGTGGATGGCGGCCGCCGTGCGCCGGCCTTGCGCGGTCAGCTGCAAGGGCTTGATACGGGCATCCGCCGCCATGCCGGCCGGTGGCGCGCACTCGGTCACTTCGCCTGCAGCGGCCAGCTTGGCCAGCATGCGGCTGACGCTGGATTTCTCCAGCCCCAGCAGCTGTACCAGCTGGGCGGCAGTGAGTGCGCCTTGCATGTCCAGCTCCAGCAAGGTGTGCACGGCCGACGGGGAGTAGTCCGTGGCCGCCAGGGTGGTCTGCATGAAGCCCAGTTCGCGCACCATGGTGCGCGAGGCAGAACGGACGAGGGCAACCAGATCGGTATCGGTGGACATAAGGGGCAGTCGAAAAATAATGGTTGTATCGTACAACTGTTTGCGTGCGCTGTGTACCTGGATAGCCAGGGCCTGGCCCAGCATGGGGATGGCACAGACAGCGTCATGGGGCGCAGACGCCGGGCAGACGTCCGGCAGATGCCATGGCATATTGGCGCCTGTCCGTCATCTGCCTTGCCTGCGCCACAGCGGGTGGGGCATGCACCAGCCTGTCGCCATGGAGGAACCCCCATGTCAGCCCGTATCGGTCAGATCGATTTCATCGAATTTCCCGGCGCCGATGCCGCCACCTTGCAACGGGTGAAAGCCTTCTACTGCAAGGCCTTTGACTGGGAGTTCCAGGACTGGGGAGGCACCTATGTGGACACCGCCTCCAGCGGTCTGGGCGCCGGTTTCAATGCCGATGCGGCCCAGGCGCCCCGGCAGCCGCTGCCGGTGATATTTGCGGTGGATCTGGAAAAGGCCCTGGCGGCGGTGCAGGCCGCCGGCGGCACCATCAGCAAGGCGATTTTTCCCTTCCCTGGCGGGCGGCGTTTCCACTTTCATGACCCGGCAGGCAATGAACTGGCGGTGTGGTCGCCGGAGTGAGCGCCGCTGCACCAGCGACGCCCCCCCGCGGGCCTGTGAAGCGCGGAGCCGGCTGTGAATGCGCGCGTCCGGGTCCGTGCGGCCCGTAGTGCCACGCCCCGCAGGGCATTGCTGCGGCTAGCGCCGCGTGTGCTGGCTGAACGCCGTACCATCCCAGGTTGCGCGGCGTGTGCTGCAGCGGTGGGCAACAGGCCGCCAGGGCCTGTCTGAGGGCGCGCCACCGCATGCAGACCGATTGCCGCAAGGCGCAGCAGGGGCGCAGGGTCTGCCTGTCGTCCTTCTTCTGTGGGCTGTGCGCCGGCCTGTGTGAATCTCTATGTCCGAATCTCTTTCCTCCGCTGCCTCCGCATCTGCGCCGGCTCCCGTGTCCGACGCCCGTGCCTGGGTGGGTGTGATCGCGCTGGCGCTGGCCGCTTTTGTCTTCAACACCACGGAATTCGTTCCCGTGGGCCTGCTCAGCGACATGGGCGCAAGCTTTGGCATGCGCACCGAACAGATCGGTCTGATGCTGACCATCTACGCCTGGGTGGTGGCGCTGGCCTCACTGCCCGGCATGCTGCTGACCCGCCACTGGGAGCGCCGCCGCCTGCTGATGGGCGTGTTCGCGCTGTTCATTGCCAGCCATGCGCTGTCGGCGGTGGCCTGGAGCTACCCGGTGCTGCTGGTCAGTCGCATCGGCATTGCGTTGGCGCATGCGGTGTTCTGGTCCATCACCGCGGCCCTGGCGGTGCGTGTGGCACCGGCCGGACGCAAGGCCCAGGCCCTGGGTCTGCTGGCCACCGGCACCACGCTGGCCATGGTGCTGGGCATTCCCTTGGGGCGTGTGGTGGGCGAGGCCCTGGGCTGGCGCACCACCTTCGGCGCCATCGGGGTGGCGGCGCTGGCCGTGATGCTGGTGCTGTGGCGCCTGCTGCCGCTGCTGCCCAGCGAGAACGCCGGATCCGCCCGCTCCATCCCGGTGCTGCTGCGCCGCCCGGCCCTGCTGGCCACCTACGCGCTGCTGATCCTGATGGTGACGGCGCAGTTCACCGTCTACAGCTACATCGAGCCGCTGGTGCAGCAGGTCGGCGGGCTGAGCAACCATGTGACCACCATCGTGCTGCTGCTGTTTGGCGGCATGGGCATTGTGGGCAGCATGTGCTTCAGCGCCTTTGGTCTGCGCTTTCCGCGCAGCTTTCTGCTGCTGGCGCTGGCGGTACTGACTGCCAGCCTGTGGCTGCTGCTGCCCAGCACGGCCTGGCTGCCGGGTCTGTACCTGGTGTGCGCCATCTGGGGGGTGGCCATGCTGTGCATGGCGCTGGCATTGCAGGCCAAGGTGCTGCGGCTGGCATCGGATGCCACGGATGTGGGCATGTCGCTGTTCTCCGGCCTGTTCAACGTGGGGATCGGCGCCGGTGCGCTGCTGGGCAGCCAGGTGGGCACGCATGCCGGCCTGCAGCACCTGGGTGCCGTGGGCGGCAGCCTGGCCGTGCTGGGCCTGCTGTGGTGCGCATATGCCACCTGGAAGTGGGCGGGCAGCTTTCACCCCGCGCCGCAGCGCTGAACGCTCATCCAGTTTGTTGCCTGCGTGTAATCAAGGTGATGGACGGTAAATCCGGCCCACCGATGATGTAACAGCCCGTCTGCCCGCATCCCGGGCAGACGGGCTGCTCTTTTTGGGGGAGTGCGTGCCTGCAACACCGCCCTGCGCAATGACCGCTGGTGCGCTGCAACACCCTGTGGAGCGCGTCACCGGGTCAGACACCACCGCACCCGGGCGGGCGGTGCTGGCAGGGCGCAGGCCATGGTGTCAAGATGAAATCCAGTCCATCCGGAGTGGCGGTTGAAGCGTTTTTCTCCCAGGCCGGAGGCTGGTTTTCAGGCGTGAACTTCGTCACCACGTGGAGGCGCACCATGGACCGCGAGACCAAATGGACAAGTTTCTTTCTGCTGGCGCTGGGGCTGCTGGGCATGCTGGTGGGCGGCATGTCGCTGCTGGCGCTCCAGCAGGTGGCCGAGGGCAGCAACTGCGTGGCGCTGTGTGCGGTGGAACAGGTGTTTGCCGACATGGTGGGGCCGCGCGTGAGCCAGTTGCTGGTGGGGGTGCTGTGGCTGCTGGTGGGGCTGACGTTCAGCAGCGCGGGGGTGAGCGTGTGGCGCAACCGGTGAAAAGCGGTGGCCAGCAGGCGGGGGCTCGGGCATAAAACAGTCGATCCAGGGTCTGCCAAGCTGCAGCCTTCGCACCGGTCCGCATGCAAAAGACTGCTCTGGCAGTCTTTTTTTCACAGGAGCCACGGTCGGTGCACCGCAATCGCCATGCACGCATGGATACCGCATATTGCTGGAGATACAGGGCAGCCGGTGCGATTATTTATTCCTTATATAAGGCACACCTGAATGGGTATTTTGATCACCACGCATGCCATGGGCTTGGAAAATAAAAAACCCCGCAGTGCGGGGTTTTTTGATACTGGTCAGGAAATATTTATTCCATCGTCAGCTTTTGCTTGTCGACCACGGCCTTGTACGCGGTGTATTCGGCCTTGATTTCCTGGGCAAACTTCTCGGGCGTGCCGGCCACGATCAGCGAGCCGGTGTCTTCGATGCGCTTGCGCACGGCCGGATCCTGCAGCACCTTGTGCACGGCGGCATTCACCTTGTTGACAATGTCCTTGGGCAGGTTCTTGGGGCCGACGATGCCGTAGTAGGCCATGCGGTTCACGCCAGGGGCGCCGACTTCGGCCAGCGTGGGCACATCGGGCAGCACTGCCAGACGCTGGGGCGCAGCCACCACCAGGGCGGTCAGGCGCTTTTCCTTCACAAAGGGCAGCGTCGAGGGGAAGTTGTCAAACAGCAGTGGAATCTGGCCCGCGACCGCGTCGTTGATGGCGGGGCCCGAACCACGGTAGGGCACGTGCAGCATCTTGGTGTCGGTGGCCAGCATGAACATTTCCATCATCAGGTGACCGATGGAGCCGGTGCCGGGCGTGCCGTAGGAGTACTTGTCGGGATTCTTCTTGATTTCTTCCAGGAAGCTCTTGTAGTCCTTGCCCACGAACTTGGGGTTGGCCGCAATCACGTTGGGTGTGGCTGCGATGTTCACGATGGGCGTGAAATCCGTGAACACGTTGTACGGGATCTTGGGGTTGATGGCCGGGTTGGTGGCCGTGGTGGACACGGTGGCAATACCCAGGTTGTAGCCATCGGCCGGGGCGCGGGCGGTTTCGGCGGCACCAATGGCGCCACCGCCACCGCCGCGGTTTTCCACGATCACGGGCTGGCCCAGTTCACGGCTCAGGGGGTCGGCCACCACGCGGGCCACCAGGTCGGTGGTGCCGCCGGCGGCAAAAGGCACCAGCAGCTTGATGGGCTTGGTGGGGTAGCTCTGGGCGTGGGCGGCGGTGCCGAACGCGGCCAGGATGCCCAGGGCGAGCAGGCTGCGACGAATCATGTTGTCATCTCCGTATTGTTTTGTTGAAGCTGCCGTTTGGGTAAAACGTGGGAAGAATCGTACGGCCCGGCTTCTGAAAGCGCTATATGCGAAATGCGGTTTTGATTCGGTAGTTACCCTGGGGTGAATGGATTATGTAGATAATCAAGAAATACGATTATCCCTCGCGCATGAATATGCTGCGAAGGATATAAAAGGCAGAGGAGAAAATCCTGCAGCGCCGAGCGCGTGTGGCGCCGGTGGCGCTGCAGGGAAGGTGCCTCTGAAAGCAGCTGCCCCAGGGCAGCGGGGGACTGCGTGTCAGATCACCTGCTGGGCTTGGAGCTGGGCCAGCTGGGCGGCGTCCAGGCCCATTTCGGTCAGCACCTCGGTGGTGTGCTGGCCCAGGGACGGGGGCGCGCTGCGGTAGACCACCGGGGTGCCCGACAGGCGCATCGGGCTGGCCACCGTGCCCACCGTGCCCAGTCCTCCTGCGGCCGGCAGCTCCTTGCGGATGCCGCGCGCCCGAACCTGTGGGTCGTCGAAGGCCTGGGCCACGGTGTTGATGGGGCCGCAGGGCACGGCCTTGTCTTCCAGCAGCGTGATCCAGTCCTGGGTGCCGCGCGTCTGCATCAGCGGGGTCATCAGTATCAGCAGATCGGAGCGGTTCTGCACCCGGGCGGTGTTGGTGGCAAAGCGTGCGTCCTGGGCCCAGCCGGGGTGGCCGACAGCGGCGCAGAAACGGGCGAACTGGCCGTCGTTGCCAATGGCCAGCAGCACATTGCCGTCACGGGTCTTGAAGTCCTGGTAGGGCGCCAGACTGGGGTGGATGTTGCCAGCCCGGCCCGGCGCCTTGTCCGTGGCCAGGTAGCCGGCGGCCTGGTTGGCCAGCACGGCCATGCCCACGTCCAGCAGCGCCATGTCGATGTACTGGCCTTCCCCAGAGCCATGGCCTGCGTTGTCGCGGGCATGGAGCGCAGCGATGATGGCATTGCTGGCGTACAGCCCGGTGAACACGTCGATCACCGCCACCCCCACCTTCAGCGGGCCGCCGCCGGGTTCGTGGTCGGCGTGGCCGGTGATGCTCATCAGCCCGCACATGGCCTGCACCATCAGGTCGTAGCCTGCGCGTTCGGCATACGGGCCGTCCTGGCCGAAGCCGGTGATGGAGCAGTAGATCAGCCTGGGGTTCAGCGCCTTCAGGCTGTCGTAGTCCAGCCCGTATTGCTGCAGGCCGCCGACCTTGAAGTTTTCCACCACCACGTCCGCCTCGGCTGCCATGCGGCGCAGCAGGGCCTGGCCTTCGGGGTGGGCCATGTCCACGGTGATGGAGCGCTTGTTGCGGTTGCAGGCCGTGAAGTAGCTGGCCTCGCGCGTGTCGTTGCCGGCTGCGTCCTTCAGGAACGGAGGGCCCCAGTGGCGGGTGTCGTCGCCGGCCACTGGCCGCTCCACCTTGACCACATCGGCGCCCAGATCGGCCAGCAGCTGCGTGGCCCAGGGACCGGCCAGCACACGTGACAGGTCCAGCACCTTGATACCGGCCAGCGCGGCGGGACGGGAAGCAGCGGGTGTGGAAGCAGGGGAGGAGGCGGTCATGGAGGATCCGATCCGGCGGGATGTGAGGGGGATAAAGCCAGAGAGCCCGGGGGCTCTCCCAACCAGGGCAACTGGTGCGCTAGGTGATTGGGCTCTGGAGGCAAAGCACAACCAGAACCCAATCAGCTAGCGCCGGGGCAGCGGTGCACGGTGCGGTGCCGCCCCAGCGGTGCCGACAGGCGCTAAGGTGAGGGGTGTGGAGCCGCAGGCCGTCGCAGCGCTGCGACCGGGCCCCACCACCCCGCACCCGAGCGTGCGGGCGCCGCGACCTCAGTTCGCGAAGGCGGCGATGCCGGTCTGTGCGCGGCCCAGAATCAGGGCATGCACATCGTGCGTGCCTTCGTAGGTGTTCACCACTTCCAGGTTCACCAGATGGCGGGCCACGCCGAACTCGTCGGAAATGCCGTTGCCGCCCATCATGTCGCGTGCCAGACGGGCAATGTCCAGGGCCTTGCCGCAGTTGTTGCGCTTGATCAGGGAGGTGATTTCCACCACGTTCTGGTGCTCGTCCTTCATGCGGCCCACGCGCAGGGCGGCTTGCAGGCCCAGCGTGATTTCGGTCTGCATGTCGGCCAGCTTCTTCTGGATCAGCTGGTTGGCAGCCAGGGGGCGGCCGAACTGCTTGCGGTCCAGCGTGTACTGGCGGGAGGTGTGCCAGCAGAACTCGGCGGCACCCATGGCACCCCAGGCAATGCCGAAGCGTGCGCTGTTCAGGCAGGTGAAGGGGCCTTTCAGGCCGCGGACTTCGGGGAAGGCGTTTTCTTCGGGCACGAACACATCGTCCATCACGATTTCACCGGTGATGGAGGCCCGCAGGCCCACCTTGCCGTGGATGGCGGGGGCGGACAGGCCCTTCATGCCCTTTTCCAGCACAAAGCCGCGGATCTGGCCCACGTTGCCGCCTTCGGACACTTCCTTGGCCCAGACCACGAACACATCGGCCACGGGCGAGTTGGTGATCCACATCTTGCTGCCCTTGAGCTTGTAGCCGCCGTCCACCTTGTAGGCGCGGGTGGCCATGGAGCCGGGGTCGGAGCCGTGGTCGGGTTCGGTCAGGCCAAAGCAGCCGATGAATTCACCGGAAGCCAGCTTGGGCAGGTACTTCTGCTTCTGGGCTTCGGTGCCGAATTCGTTGATGGGCACCATCACCAGGGAGGATTGCACCGACGCCATGGAGCGGTAGCCGCTGTCCACGCGTTCGATCTCGCGGGCCACCAGGCCGTAGCTCACATAGTTCAGGCCGGCACCGCCGTATTCGGTCGGGATGGTGGGGCCCAGCAGGCCCAGTTCGCCCATCTCGCGGAAGATGGAGGTGTCCACGGACTCATTGCGGAACATGGACTGCACGCGGGGCATCAGCTTGTCCTGGCAGTAGCTGCGCGACGCGTCGCGGATCATGCGCTCGTCTTCGGTCAGTTGCTCGTCCAGGTGGAAGGGATCGTCCCATTGGAAGTTGGCCATGTTGTGTCTCCTTGAATCCGTGAAGGTGGGGGGAAGAGGTGCTTGTCGCCCGCAGGGATTGCCGACGACAACTGGATGGGAACGCATGGTAGGTGGCGCGGAGCGGTGTCGCAAACGATTTGATTGCATCCATGTATGCGTAAACCGCATTTATTAAGCTGATTTCTGCCGGATTTAGGTATGCTTGAGTCTGTAATTGATTTTTTGCATGAAGGTTTTGCATGCGTCGTGCCATTCCCTCCACCCAAGCCCTGGCCTGTTTCGAATCCGCCGCCCGCCACGAGAGCTATACCAAGGCGGCGCAAGAGCTGGCGCTGACGCAAAGCGCGGTCTCGCGCCAGATCATTGCGCTGGAAGAGTTTGTCGGCCTTCCGCTGTTCAAGCGCACCCGCCACGGCGTGCTGCTGACCGAAGCCGGCCGCCAGTACGCCCAGCAGGTGGCCCGCTGGCTCCAGGGGCTGGAGCGCGACACGCTCGACCTCATGGCCCACCAGGGCGAGGGCGGCACCATCAACCTGGCGGCCGTGCCCACGTTTGCCACGCGCTGGCTGCTTCCGCGCCTGCCGCAGCTGATGAAGGCCCACCCTGACATCCGTGTGCACATCGATGTGCAGACCCGCCCCTTTCTGTTCGCCGACACCGGCTTCGACGCTGCCCTGTACGCCGGCACCCCGGAACAGGTGGCCCACTGGCCGGGCGTGCAGGCCCAGTGGCTGATGGACGAGGAAACCCTGCCGGTGTGCAGCCCCCAGCTGCTGGCCACCGCCCAGGAGCGCGACCTGGGCCGCGCCTGGCAGCCCGTCAGCCCTGCCGTGATCGCCGGCATGCCGCTGCTGCAGCAAAGCACGCGGCCCTACGGCTGGCAACAATGGTTCGATGCCATGGACGTCAGCGCCCCGCGCGCGCTGGATGGCGCGCGGCTGGAGCTGTTCTCCATGCTGGCCGTGGCCGCCGGCCAGGGCCTGGGCGTGGCACTGATTCCGCCCATGCTGATTGAGCAGGAGCTGGCGCGGGGCGATCTGGTCATTGCCTGTGACCGCCCGTTGCGCGGCAACCGTGCCTACTACCTGGTCACTCCCGCACTGGCCGAAGGCGCACCCCAGGCGCCTGCGCTGCGCGTGTTCAGCCAGTGGCTGCTGCAGCGGGCCGAAGCCGCACGCCCGCCCGCAGTGGTTGTGCCTAAAAAATAATCAGAAACCATATTGTCCAATGATGACAAGTGCTTAATTGACTTATCCCATGTGGGCAATGAGCTTGTCCACAAGCTTGATCAGATCGGGTGGGGACAACCGGTGCGGACACTGCGACACCGGGCTGGATCTGTCCCTCAACGTGCCAACGACAGGCCACGGAGTGCTTCCATGCCATGATTTCTGCCCCTGATTGCCATACCGAGGCCGGTTTGCATAAAAAATAAGCAGCAACCAAAAACCCCTGTGCTGGCAGTCACTTAAGCCACTTATCCCGCAGGCGGTGGGCATTTGTCCACAAGCTTGGGCAGCCCAACTGGGGAAAACAGCCGCGTGCACGGGGTGAGCGAGGCGGAGGCTGCGGTTTCTGTCCCTGATTTTCTCTGTAGGATAGATGTTGCTTAAAAATTAAGCTTGCGCAGAAAAATCCATGTGAATCAAGTGCTTGTCTCACTTATCCAGGTGTCGGTGCAGACTTTTCCACAAGTTTGATGGGGTGTGGCGGGGACAAGTGGCGGCCGGTGTGGAGACCTGCTTTTTATCAGGGACAGATGGTGTGCAGCGACATGGCGCCAGTGCGCGCAGGCAGACCGTGGTGTTCTTTTTCGATGCAACTTCGAGATGCGTCCTTCCACAAGCGGCGAAGGCACCGCTCTGACCGGTGCTGTTACATTGCCTGCCGATCCGTTCGGCGGAACAGCGCGCAACTGGGGCTGGCAGCACACTTGTTTCCGCCCGAAGGGGCCGGATGGACCCTCCCACTCCAGCACCTGGGCTCCCCGAGCAGTGGGGCAGGAGCCTTCGCCGTAGGTCTTTACCTCCATCAAAGCCATGAAATTCAAGCGGGTGCTGCGTGAAACGCTGCGGTTCTGGCCGTCGCAGATACCGATTGCCGACGGCAAGCCCACTGCCGGCAGTGGCGGCGTGTTTCCGCAACTGTCCAGGCTGTGGGACCGGGCCGAAGCCCAGGCTCAGACGTGGAGCGAAGCGCACCAGTTGATGGTGTGGGCGGCCTTCTGCGCCTGGCACAAGGCTGCTGTCCTGCGCCGGAAGGCGGGTCTGGGCTGGGTGACCAAAGCGGACCTGGACGGCAAGTACCTGCGCCGGAAGTACGAAGAGAGCCTGTTTGCGCCCGGCAGCGCTTACCCCCGCCAGATGCTGCGGGCATACCGCCGCGAGGTGAAGGCCAGGCAAGGCCGGATCCGTCGCTCCCGTTGAGCCGTGCCGGCAGGCTCGCGCTTGCGGTTCAGCATCTGCATGGAAGATCTGCCTGTGGGGATCACACACCGTGGCCCATGGCCGGGAGCTATGGACGAGAGCGGCGCGGCGGCCCTCACGCCGCCGCCTGCACCAGATGGTCGATCAGCGCCCGCACTTTCAGCGGCAGATGGCGTGTGGGGGAATACAGGGCGTAGGCCGTGCGTTCCGTATAGCTGCCGCCCAGTTGCCAGTCGGGAAGCAGCTGCACCAGACGGCCTTCTGCAAGTGCCTGTTCTGCCGCAAAGTCGGCGGCAATGCCCACACCCTGGTGCTGCAGTGCCAGGGTGACGATGCCGGTGCTGCTGGCTACGGTGATGGGGGTGTGCACGGCCAGCTCCAGCGGTGTGCGGTCGGTGGCAGGGGCTGCGGTCGGTGAGGTGCCCGCAGCCGATGGCGGGGCAGGTGCGGCGGATGGGGCTTTGGCCTGCGCTACCGGCTCCCAGCGCAGCTGGTTCTGAAAATCCCCGTAGCCCAGGGTGATGCAGGGCAGGCCGGCCAGCGCACGCGGGTGGGTGATGGGGGCGGGCAGCTGCCGGAGCCAGGCCGGTGATGCCACGGGGATGTAGCGCACCGTGCGCAGCGCGCGTGCCACCAGGCCAGGAGGCAGCTGGTCGGGGGTGGTGATGCGCAGGGCCAGGTCCAGCCCTTCTTCGGTCAGGTCCACCATGCGGTCGCTCAGTTGCATGGCGATTTCCACGGCCGGCCAGCGCTGGCGCAGTGCCGGCAGCTGCGGGGCCAGCCAGGTGTCGCCAAACACCACCGGTGCGCTGATGCGTACCGTGCCCCGCGGGATGTCGCCGTAGTGGCCGGCGGTGGCATGCACTTCGCGCGCCAGGCGTGCCATCTGGGCGCAGCCGGCATAGACCTCGGCCCCCAGCTCGGTCAGCGAGACCGAGCGCGTGGTCCGGTGCAGCAGCCTGGCGCCCCAGTGCGCTTCCAGCCGGCCCACGCTGCGGCTGATGGCCGAGGTGGTCAGCCCCAGCTGGCGTGCGGCGGCGGCAAAGCCGCGCAGCTCCACCACTTTGGCAAAGACCAGCATTTCAGGCACCAGCGTGTGTTCGGTCAGCATGGGAGCAGGGGTAAATAGGGTAGTTGTTGAATCAGATGCAACAGTGCTTTGCATGATGGCTTATTGATGCTTTGCAGGCAATGCGTCACGCTGCGGCCATGCACATTTCCTCTCTCTTTTCTGCGGCCTCCGGGGCAAACCGGCCTGCTGCAACGACCCAGGCGCCACCGGCTGCCGCAGCAACGGCTGCCGCAGCTCCGACGGTGCTTCAGCCTGCTTCGCTCCGGGGGGCACTTGGCGCATGGTGCTGGCCATGGCGCTGTCCGGCACCATCGGTCTGCTGGTGGTGGAAAGCGGGCTGCCTGCGCTGTGGGTGGTGTGGCTGCGCTGCCTGTTCGGTGGCCTGGGCCTGGCGGCCTGGGTGGCGTGGGCGCGCCAATGGCGTTCGCCCTCGCGCCGGGAATGGGGCTGGCTGGGCGTGGGTGGCGTGGCGCTGGTATGCAACTGGGTGGGGCTGTTCAGTGCCTACCGCTACAGCAGCATTGCGGTGGCCACCGTGGTCTACCACGTGCAGCCGTTTGTGCTGCTGGTGCTGGCGGCGGTGTTCCAGGGCGAAGCCTTGCCGTTCAGGAAGCTACCCTGGCTGGGCCTGGCGCTGCTGGGGGTGGCGCTGAGCAGCGGGCTGGATGGCACGCAGGCCAGCCGTGCGGCCTGGCCCGGTGTGGCGTTGGCCCTGGGGGCCGCCACCTTGTATGCCGTGGCCACCTTGGCCACACAGCGCCTGCGCCGTCTGGCGCCGGCCCAGATCGCCATGCTGCAAATGGGCCTGGGCGTGCTGGTGCTGGGGGTGCCGGTGGCTGTGTGGGGTGGGGCAGCCGTGTTCAGCGCCAGGGCCTGGGGGACCGTGCTGGTACTGGGCCTGGTGCACACGGCCTGCATGTACACGCTGATGTATGCCGCCTTTCAGCGGCTGCCGGCCCAGGCGGTGGCCGGTCTGTCCTTCATCTACCCGGTGGTGGCGCTGGGGGTGGACCTGCTGTGGTTTGGCGCCAGGCCCACCTTGGCGCAGTGGGCCGGCATGGCCCTGATTCTGGGTGCGGTGGCGGCATACCGGCGCAAGGCATGAATAATTTCCTAAATGAATATCGATGGAATATCAATAGGAAATGGGATTTTTAGCATGTAGTTTGTTTATTAAGTTGTTCGTAATTCGATAGTTTTTGGTAATTGTTCGTAAGCGTGCGAGCCAATATTTAAATTGGAAGACCAACGGTATCGACCAGACCATCCGCCCTACCAAGTCCGCTGGTTCCTTGCGGGCAGCACGCAGCACCGCTGTAGGAGGTCAACATGCGTACGAAACAATTGACAGTTCGGTTAGCCGCGATTCGCGGCTTGTCCGAGGAATCTCGCATTGCCGTCACATCCACCCGCTGGCGCGCTGCCACGGCCATCGTGCTGGCCCTGGGGCTGGCGGCCTGCTCTTCCAGTGGATCGCTGCGTTCGGACGCCGGGCCAAGCGGCTCAGGGGGCGGAGCGGAGGTGGCTGGCGGTGGTGGCAGCACGGGCGGCGGCAGTGGCGGAACGGGCGGCACCGGTGGTGGCAGTACCGGCGGTGGTGATGGCGGCGGCACCGGAGGAGGGGTCTCGGCTCCGGTGGCGGCCATCAACGACCTGACGGGCGGCACCAGCAACATCGTCACGTCCACCGGCAATCTGCTGGACAGCGTGGCATCCGGTGTCGGAGGCGTCGGGTCCAACACGGCATTGGCGCCCACCACGGCGGCGCTGGGTGACACACTCTCCCATCCGGCTGCAGCCGTCCAGGCGGTGGGTACTGCCTTGAGCGATGGTCTGGGCTCCATCGGCACGAATCCGGACGTGATTGGCACCACCGCCAAGGTGATCGAGCCCGTAGTGAATGAGCTGGGGCAGACCGTTTCCGGTGTGGGCACGACCCTGTCCACACTCAACACCCCGGCACTGGGTCCGGTGGGCGATGTGGTGGGCCTGGCCGGTAGTGCGGTGGACGGCGTGGGCCAAGGCGTCTCGCAGCTGTCGGCGCGGGTCGGCTCGGTCCTGGACAGCACGGCGGTCAACCAGCTGACGACCACGGGCAGCCAGCTGGTCACTCCCTTGCTGGTCACGGCCATTGGTGCCACCCAGTCCATCGGTGGGGCGACCCAGTTGGGCGCCCCGGTCAACAACCTGCTGCAGACCGCCGGCGGCGCGGTCAACCAGCTGGGTCAGTCCATCGGCCAGTCGCAGGCCCCGCTGGCTTCGCCGCTGGGGCAGGTGGTCTCTAGCGCCGGGCAGACCGTGGCGGCCGTCGGCGGGGTGCTGAATGGCGGCGCCGGCAGCGGTGCGGCGGGTGGCCTGGGCAATCTGCTGGGCGGCAGCACCGGCCTTCCCGTTGTCAGCGGCACTGCGACGGCAGGGGTCACGGCAACGCCTGTCGTTACGCTCGTCAGCAGCGTCACAGGTGCCGTCGGTGGCACGGTAGGATCGACGACAGGAACCGGAACCCAGGCTGCCATCACGGGAACGGCTTCCGCAGGAACCACCACCACACCGGCTGCGCAGACCGGCAATGTGCTGAGCAATGTGCTGGGTGGATTGTTGGGCAAGCGTTGAACCGCATGGTCCTGCAGCCGGCCTGAAACGGCCGGCTGCCAGGGCTGAGGAGGAGAACTGGCCTGTATGAAGCTGTACCTGCGTGTGTTGGTGGTCGGGTGGGCGGTGTGCCCCTGGGGGGCATATGCCCAGGCAGTGGCTCCGGCGGGCAATCCGCTGGATTCGCTGCCGCAGACACCGGCGGTGGCCCCTCCGCCCAAGCCCCAGGTGCAGATCACGCCGCCACAGCAGAGTGCAGACTTTCTGGCGCAGACCGTGGTGCCGCGCCAGTTCGATATCGTGGGGGTGCGCTCGGTCCCGTTCGACAGCGTGGCCAAGGTCTTTGCCCCGTTGGCAGGCCAGCCGGTCACCCTGGCGCGGATTGTGGAGACGGGGACCGAGATCACCCGCATCTACCAACAGGCCGGTTACGCGCTGTCCTTCGCTTTCGTGCCCCCGCAGGATTTTCGCAACGGGGTGGTGAAAGTCACCGTGGTGGAAGGCCACATCGCCCAGCTGCGCATAGAGGGCCAGGCCGGCAAGTCCGAAGCCCTGCTGCGTGAACTGGCAGAGCCGCTGCTGGCGGAAAAGCCGTTGCGCAGCGAGACCTTCCACTGCCAGACGCAGCTGATGGCGCGCATTCCCGGCGTCCGCGTGACGGCATCCGCGCAGCTGCCCACCACCACCGATGGCGCCACCACCTTGGTGCTGGCGTCCTCCCACCAGCCTGTCAGCGTGTCCCTGGGCGCAGACCTGCGACAGGGCCATTCCAAGGCCATGGCCACCGTGCTGGCCAATGATCTGCTGGGAGCCGGCAGCCAGCTGACGGCCACCAGCTTGCTGCGTCCCTGGGATGAAGAACGGTTTCTGGCCGTGGGCTACCGCCAGTGGCTCAACCGGCAGGGGAGCATGCTCAGGGTCAACGCCTCGGAATACCGCCAGACCGTACAGGATGGCCCGGGCCTGGTCGGCATTGATGATCTGACCCAGCAGCGGCGGATCGATGTGTCGGTGCAGCATCCGCTGCGGCTGGACCAGCGCACGGTGCTAATGGCGGCTGCCGGCATCTATGGGCTGAACTACCAGCGCGGTTTCACCGAAAGAGCCTCCGGTGCGCAGCTTGTGACGCAAGAGCATGTGCGGGCCCTGTATGCGCAGCTGGACTGGACTTCCGCGCAGGAGCGCACCGTGCGCAATGCTTCGCTCATGCTGGTGCATGGATTGAATGCACTGGGCGCGGGCACCGAGCGCAGCACCAATTTCGGGGTGGAGCCAGCACCCAATCCGGCCAAGCTCGCTTTCTGGCGGCTGGCCTGGGATGCCGGCCTGCGCAGCAACAAGGCCAGCGGAGTGGGCGCAGCGGTGTCCTTCGGCGGCCAGTACAGCCCGGACATCCTTCCCATCGCCGAACGCATCTCCTTTGGCGGCAGCCGTTTTGGCCGCGGCTACCAGGCCGGGGAAGTCACCGGGGATTCGGGCATCGGCGCTGCCGTGGAGCTGAACTACAGCTGGCCGGTCCAGCAAAAGTGGCTCAAGCAGGTGCAGCCCTATGTGCTGTACGAAGCCGCCCGGACCCGGCAGGAGCAGCGGGGCGTGCCGTCGGCCAGCCTGCGCTCGGCCAGCGTGGGGGTCCGGCTGAACAACCAGCGCTACTACAGTGCCGACTTTGCGCTGGCCAAGCCACTGGGCGATCCGGCCTTCAACAACCCCGACCGCAAACTGCGGGTGAGCGTGCTGCTCAGCTACCAGTTGGATTGACGACGACGGGTACGCAGGTCCGGAGCGCAGACGTGCAGGCGCCGGTGTGTTCCCGGTCAGGCTGTGCAAGAGGGGCGGCACCCTGCCGCCTTCCGCCGTTCACCCGTACGCGCGCAGTGCCCTGGTGCTGCGCGGGGGGCTTACAGCAGGGCCATCAGCAGCGGCATGGCCACCGCTGTGGCAACGCCGTTCAGGCCCATTGCCAGGGCGGCAAAGGCGCCGGCCGTGGGGTGCTGCTGGATGGAGCGGGCCGTGCCGATGGCGTGCGCCGTCAGGCCCAGGGCAAAGCCTTCGACAGCCGGGTCGGTGCAGTGCAGCACGCGCAGCAGCCAGGGGGCGACGATGGTGCCCGCAATGCCGGTGATGGCCACGGCCACGGCCGCCAGCGAAGGCAGTCCACCAAAGCGTTCGGCCAGCGGCAGGGCGATGGGGATGGTGGCCGACTTGGGCGCCAGTGAGACCATGCTTTCCATGGAAGCGCCAAACAGCCAGGCAATGCCCATGGCCGACAGCAAGGCCACCACGCAGCCCACCACCAGCGACACGGCAATCGGGCGCCACAGGCGGCGGATGCGATCGCGCTGGGCATACAGCGGCAGCGCCAGGGCCACGGTGGCCGGGCCCACCAGCAGGCTGAGCCATGCCGTGCCCTGCTGGTAGGTGGCGTAGGGCGTGCCGGTGAGCAAGAGCACGCATACGATGACCGGCACGGCGGTGAACACCGGAATCAACCAGGGCTGCTGGCCGCTGCGCTTGTACAGCCAGACAGCGCCCAGGTAGCAGGCGATGGTCAGCACCAGCCAGGGCAGGGGGCCGGCGGTCATGCTGGCCAGGGTGCGGGTGAGAAGCTCGTTCATGCCTCGTCCTCCACGGCGCTACCATGGCGGGCGCGCTCGCGGCCCATCATCCATTTGAAGGTGAGCGCCGTGGCCACCAGCGTCAGCGCAGCTCCCACCACGCAGGACAGCACAAACGGCAGCCATTCGCGCGAGAGGCGGTCAAAGTGCAGCATCACGCCCGCAATGGTGGGGATGAACAGCAGCATCATGTTCTGCAGCAGGAAATGGCCCGACTGCTCCAGCCACATGGGCAGCGTGCGCTTGTAGAGCAGCGCGATCAGCAGCAGCAAGGTGCCCGCCAACGCACCGGGAAAGGGGATGCCCAGGGCGGTGACCAGCACCTGGCCCAGCCATTGAAATACCAAAAGAACCAGCAAGGCCTGCAACATGCCAATAACGTCAATTCAAGGTGAAAGAGGAAGCCTGCCCCTGCCCGCCGGGGCACAGGGAGGGGGACGCAGCCGTGGCTAACACTGCCGCAGGCTGGCAGTCTAGGCCGGCTGGGCATTGGCTGCTGTGCGCACGCGACAGTCAGCGCCGCCTGCCTGCTTTCTGGGCAGGCTAAGCCGTCGGCAATGAAATCAAACACTTGGGGACGGTTTGCACCCGCGGGAAACGACTTGTCCACAGGGTTGTGCAGGGAAGCTGTGGGGAAGGTCTAGGGTAAGTACCTAGAATAGACCCTTTGGCCGTTCGCCAGCACCGCAGGTGCGGTGCCCCTGCGGGGTGGCCCATACGCAGCCCGTGCAGCTTTTTGTGCTGGTGGGCGCTGCCGCGGCTGCAAGCCCATAGCCAGCTGCGGCACCGCAATGCACGCTGGCCTGCAAGGGCATGCCGGCGTGCGGACACTTCCGCCTCCGCCGCAGTGGCCCCACCGACCACCAGCGGGTGGGTGGGGAGCGCGCCGCTGCCGCCCGGCTTTTCCCATTTTTCGACCGACGACAACCTATGACCGCCAATACACCCACCGTGGTGATGTTTGCCATTTACCTGCTGGGCATGCTTGCCATCGGCTGGGCTGGCTACAAAGCCACGGACAACCTTTCCGACTACATCCTGGGCGGGCGCAGCCTGGGCCCGGTGGTCACGGCCCTGTCGGCCGGCGCCTCGGACATGAGTGGCTGGCTGCTGATGGGCCTGCCTGGTGCCGTATTTCTGCAAGGGCTGTCGGCCTCGTGGATTGCGATCGGCCTGTGCCTGGGGGCCTGGCTGAACTGGCGCTTTGTGGCGGCGCGCCTGCGCATCTACACCGAGAAGGTCGGCAACGCGCTGACGCTGCCGGACTACTTCACCAACCGTTTTGAAGACCGGAGCAATCTGCTGCGCATCGTCACGGCGCTGGTGATTCTGGTGTTCTTCACCATCTACTGCGCCTCGGGCGTGGTGGCCGGCGCGCGCCTGTTCGAGTCCATGTTCGGCATGGACTACCAGACCGCGCTGTGGGTGGGGGCCGTGGCCACCATGGCCTATGTGTTCATCGGCGGCTTCCTGGCCGTGAGCTGGACCGACACCATCCAGGCCTCGCTGATGATCACCGCGCTGATCCTGGCGCCGCTGATGGTGATCTACGCCGACGGTGGCGTGGGCCCCAGTGCGGCCATCATCGACACCGCCCGCAGCGGCGCGTTCGACATGTTCCGGGGCCAGACCGTGATTGCCGTCATCTCGCTGCTGGCCTGGGGGCTGGGCTACTTCGGCCAGCCGCACATCCTGGTGCGTTTCATGGCGGCGGAATCGGTGCAGACCATTCCCAATGCCCGTCGCATCGGCATGACCTGGATGGTGCTGTGCCTGGGCGGCGCCGTGGCCGTGGGTTTCTTCGGCATCGCCTTTTTCAACGGCCGACCCGATCTGGCTGGCGGCGTGAATGCCAATGCCGAAACCGTGTTCCTGGAAGTGGCCAAGCTGCTGTTCAACCCCTGGATCAGCGGCGTGCTGCTGGCCGCCGTGCTGGCGGCCGTGATGAGCACCTTGTCCTGCCAGTTGCTGGTGTGCTCCAGCGCACTGACGCAGGACATCTACAAAACCTTTTTGCGCAAGCAGGCCAGCGAACGGGAACTGGTCTGGTTCGGCCGCGCCATGGTGTTTGTGATCGCGGTGATCGCTATCGTGATCGCCCAGGACCCCGAAAGCAAGGTGCTGGGCATGGTCAGCAACGCCTGGGCCGGCTTTGGCGCGGCCTTCGGCCCGCTCGTGCTGCTGTCGCTGCTGTGGACGCGCATGACGCGCAATGGCGCGCTGGCCGGCATGGTGGTGGGCGCGGTCACGGTGCTGGTCTGGCAGCACTACCAGTGGTTCAAGCTGTATGAGATCGTGCCGGGCTTTGTGCTGTCGACCGTCGCCATCGTCATGGTCAGCCTGCTGGGCAAGATGCCTTCGGCTGCGGTGCAAAAGACCCACGCCGAGGTGGAAACCGAGATCGCCGCCCAGGGCGAGTGAGCGGCTGCGCTCTCCGAAAAAAAGCCCGCCGGCTTGCAGCCGGGCGGGCTTTTTTGTGGGCGGCCTGCGTGGCCGGCTTCAGCCTTTGACCAGGCCGCAGTCCACGATCAGGTTCTGTCCGGTCACGGCACGCGACCAGGGCGAGAGCAGCATCAGCACGGCATCGGCAAACTCGGCCGGCGTGGTCACGCGGCGCAGCGGGGTCATGCTGGCGATCAGGTCGAACACCGCTTCCGGGGTGGCGCTGCTGGCGTCGGTGGTGCGCAGCAGACCGCCGGACAGCATGTTCACCGTGATGCCGTCCGGGCCCAGGTCGTTGGCGGCGGTGCGTGTCAGCGACAGCAGTGCCGCCTTGGCTGCGGTGTAGTCGTGGTAGGGCACCACCGGATTCTGGAACAGGTTGGTGCCCACATTCACCACGCGCCCAAAGCCGGCCGCGCGCATGGCAGGCAAGGTGGCCTGCATGGTGTTGAGCGCGCCTTTGACCGCTCCGTCAAACTGCTGGCTGAAGCGCTCCCAGGCGATGGTGTCCAGCTTGGGGCGGGCATCGCCGTCGAAGGCAAAGCTGGTCAGCGCGTTGTTGACCACGCTGGTGATGGCGTGGCCGGTGCGTTCCTGGGCGGTGCGCACCAGATGCTGTATCGCTGCGGCGTCGGTCACATCGGCCTGCAGCGCCACTGCGCGGGGACCCAGTTCTTCGGCCAGCGCTGCGGCTGCCTTGTCGCTGCGGTGGTAGTTGATCACCACGCCCGCACCTTCGCGCGCGACGGCGCGGCTGATATGTGCACCCAGACCGCGGGCACCGCCGGTCACCAACACCCATTGCTCAGAAATCTGCATCACTTGCCTCATCCACAGGAAAGCAGGGATTGTGCAGCGCCCCAAGTCCCGTGCAGGCCGGCAGGGCTTGCCGGGGCAAAGGAAGTCAGCGGGTGTGGCTGACGTTGGCGTCGATGTCGCCGAACACGGTGATGCCGCTGCCGGAACTGCTGGAGGCACTGGGCATGGTGCCGCCGCAGGCGCTCAGGCCCAGGCAGAGCAGGGTGGCGGTGGTGAAAAGCAGACGTCGCAACATGGAAGGCTCCTGAAAAGGGGATGGGTTGGGCGCGGCGCGGGGGTGGCGCTGGCGGATGGGATGGGCGGGCATGCACTGCCGTGCGGTGGCATGGGGCGCGCAGAGGCCACAGGGTCTGCCATCCAGTCTCTGGCGTCATGGTAGCGGCCCCTGCGCACGGCACGGGTTTGACAAAGCGGGCAGGCCGCGCAGACGGCCCCACCCAGGCGCACCGGAAGGTCTTGGTAACGACCGCTGGGCGGGCGGTTCCCCCAGGGATGGGGTGAAAAGCTTGCAGGTTTGCGCTGGATCAGAAGTCGGTTCGTAACTTCGTGTATCAATCGCGCACCTCTGCAGGGTGGTCTGCGGATTTCTTGTTTTTCCTCCTCACGCTTTTCATGTCACTTCCTCATTTTTTGTCGACAGGCCGTGGCCTGCGCATCGGTGCCAAGCTGGGTTTGGCTTTTTTACGATCAATGTGCTGATGTTCATCATCATCGTGGTATCGGTGGTGCGCCTGACCGGCGTGACCCACACCACGCGCGACATCATCGAGGTGGAATGGGTCAAGACCGAAGCGGCCAACACCCTCAGCAGCATCGCCCTGGCCAATGGCCGGCGCACCGTGCAGCAACTGGTCAGCGCGCCGGCCGAGCGCCAGGCGCTGCGCAACGAGATCACCGAAGGCCGCGAGCGCTTCATCGCCGCCTTCAAGCTGCTGAGCGAGCAGGTCAAGCGCCCCGAAGCGCGCGAGCTGCTGAAGAAGGCCGAAGCCGCACGCGGCCTGTATGTGGAATCGCAAAAGCGCTTTTACGAACTGCTGGACGCCGGCCAGGAAGACGCCGCCCGCCAGGAAATGCTGGGCACCACCCTGGTCCAGCTGGGGCTGGTGCAGCAGAACGCTGACGCCCTGGCCCTGATTGAAAAGCAGCTGGTGGTGGACGCCGGCCACAAGGCCACCGAGGACACCGAATCCGCCCGCCTGTGGGTGTCGGTGATCGGCTTTGGCGCCATGTGCCTGGGCCTGTTTCTGGCATGGCGCATCACCCGCGCCATCGTCCGGCCGCTGGGTGAGGCGGTGCAGGTGGCCCAGGCCGTGGCTTCCGGCGACCTGAACAGCCGCATCACCGTGCGCACCACGGACGAAACCGGCCAGTTGCTGCAGGCGCTGCAGACCATGAACCACAGCCTGTCGGGCATCGTGACCGAAGTGCGCAACGGCAGCGACGCAATCGCCACCGCCACCTCGCAGATCGCCACCGGCAACCTGGACCTGTCCGGCCGCACCGAAGAGCAGGCCAGTGCGCTGGAGCAGACCACGGCCGCCATGCAGGAGCTGGCCGGCACCGTGGGCCAGAACTACGCCAACGGCCGCCAGGCGGCCCAACTGGCCGAGACCGCTTCGCAGGTGGCCGTGCGCGGCGGCCAGGTGGTAGGCGACGTGGTCCACACCATGGAAGCCATCAACACCTCGTCGCGCAAGATCGCCGACATCATCGGCATCATCGACAGCATTGCCTTCCAGACCAATATCCTGGCGCTGAACGCCGCCGTGGAAGCCGCCCGTGCCGGCGAACAGGGCCGCGGCTTTGCCGTGGTGGCGTCGGAAGTGCGTTCCCTGGCCGGCCGCAGCGCCGAAGCCGCCAAGGAGATCAAGGGCCTGATCGACGAGTCGGTCAGCAACGTCAGCAACGGCTGCACGCTGGTGGAGAAAGCCGGCAGCACCATGGACGAGATCGTGGTCAGCGTGCGCCGGGTGGCGGACATCATGAACGAGATCAGCGAGGCCAGCGAAGACCAGACCCATGGCATCGAGCAGATCAACCAGGCCATGATGCAGATGGACCAGGTCACCCAGTCCAACGCGGCCCTGGTGGAGGAATCCGCCGCCGCCGCCCAGTCGCTGGAAGGCCAGGCCCAGGCCCTGGTGCAGGCCATCAGCGTGTTCAAGGCCGATGCCGTGCTGGTGCAGCGCAGCGCGCCTGCGCTGGGCATGCGCCCGGTGGTGCCGGCGCTGGAGGCTTGAGCGATGGCCTATTTCGAGTGGGCCGATGACATGGTGATCGATGGTGGCCCCATCGATGCAGACCACCGCCTGCTGGTGGATCTGGTCAATGAACTGCACACCGCCACCCGCGAAGGCCAGGGCCGGGCGGTGGTGGCGTCCATCCTGCACCGCGTCATCACCAGTACCCAGGACCATTTGCGCAACGAAGAGCACCTGATGGCGCAGATGGGCTTCCCCGATCTGGACAACCACAAGATCGGGCACAACCACTTCATGGACCAGCTGTGGGACCTGGAAAAGAAGCTGCAGGCCGGCAGCATCACCGTGGCGGCGCAGCTGTCCGCCGTGCTGCGTGACTGGCTGTCGCTGCACATCCGCCGCAACGACAAGGAACTGCTGCGTTTCCAGCGCCGCAAGGCACGCGAGCAGGCACGTGCGTCGGCGGGCACCAAGGCCCCGTTGCTGGCACCAGGCAAGCCGTCGCAGGCGGCGGCCGTCCCCGGCGCGGCGTTGGCGAAGCCGGTGACCAAGGTCTAGGGCGCACCCAGTCCCCCAGGCATGGCGGCGGCCTGTCGCCTCCCACTGCCGGCGCCTGCGCAGCCATGCCAGGCGCCTTGTGCATGCCGCTGTGTCACCAGGCGGGCAAAGGCTTGCCTAGGCGGCGCCGCAGCCCGCCTGTTCCTGCGCCACCATCAACATCCAGTGCACGCCGAAACGGTCTTTCAGCATGCCGAAAGACGGCGAGAAAAACGTCGGCCCCAATGGCATGGTGACTTCGCCCTGTGCGGACAGTGCATCAAAGTGCTTGCGGGCCTCGGCGGCATCGGCGCAGCTCAAGGTCAGGCTGAAGCCGCTGAAGGGGCGGGTACCGGGGCTGGGGTCATCGCTGGCCATGATCTGACTGTCACCCACCTGCAGGCTGGCATGCATCACCATGTCGGGCCGTGCGGGGGTGCATTCGGGTGGGGGCGGCTCCGGGCTTTCGCTGTAGCGCATCAGCGCCTGGATGGTCGCCCCGATCGCATCGCGGTAAAAGTTCAGGGCCTCTTCGCAGCGGCCCTGGAACAGGAGATAGGTCTGGACTTGCATGCATGCCTCCGGTGGTTAGACAGCGGTTGTACGGCAGCGGCGTCAATGCAGGTATGACAGAACGTAGCCGGGCCGACCAATGGCCGGAGCAGCGTGGCGGGCACGTCGGTAATGGCGGGAATGTCGGGTGGCACGTGGTTGAGGTGTGCCGCCGCCGCAGGCGCCATGCCGCTGTTACCAGTCTTCCTTTACCGCCAGCACCGCGTCCTCCCCGGTAGCCTGGCGGCCGGCCCACCAGGCCGTCAGCGTGCCGGCCAGCACCACGGCACAGGCCAGGGCCAGCAGGCGCCCGGCGGGCAGGCGCAGCTCCATGGTCCAGTGAAAGCTTTGCGGGTTGACCACGTGCACCAGAATGGCGGCCACGCCCAGGCCCAGCAAGGTGCC
The DNA here is from genome assembly GCF_006740045.1 of Comamonas terrigena NBRC 13299. NCBI lineage: Bacteria > Pseudomonadati > Pseudomonadota > Betaproteobacteria > Burkholderiales > Comamonadaceae > Comamonas > Comamonas terrigena. The sequence continues at coordinate 3,530,014 of NZ_AP019749.1, read as the reverse complement.
GGCCAGCGCGCCCATGGCCGTCCAGGCCGCCCCCTCGCCGGCCACCACCGTGAGGATCTGCCGGCGCGTCAGCCCCAGGTGGGTCAGCAGCCCAAACTCCTTGCGCCGTGCCAGCACCTGGGCGCTGAAGCTTGCGGCAATGCCGAACAGCCCGATGCCGATCGCCACTGCCTGCAGCCAGTAGGTGACGGCAAAGCTGCGGTCAAAAATCTCCAGCGAGCGCTGGCGCAGTGCGGCACTGCTGGTGAACTCCAGCGGCGGTGCCTGTCCGCCGGACAGCCGGGCCAAAGCGGCTTCGATGCGCGGCTGCAGCGTGGCCTGGTCTTCGCCCGCAGCAGGCCACAGCGACAGCTCGGACATGCGGGCATCGCCCGTCAGCTGCTGGTAGTCGCCCCAGTCCATGGCCACCGCGCCGAACTGGCGGATGTAGTCGCGCCAGATGCCGGCAATGAAAAAGTGCGTTTCCGCTGCGCCGGCCATGGGGGCGGTAGCCGGGCTGTCTGCCCCGGCAGCACTGCCGTCGGCCAGCCCGGTGCTGAACGCACGGTCCAGCAGCGGCCAGGGCTGGCCGGCCTGCACGCCATACAGTGTGGCCACGGCTTCGCTCACATAGATGGCAACCATGCCGGCCGGAACCGGCTGCGCAGGCGCTGCCCCCACCCACGGCAGTTGCTGGGCCTGCGGGCCGTGCAGCGGGCGCAGCAGCAGGCTGATGGCCGGGCGCTGCGGGTCCAGCCACAGGCTGGTGGCCCGCATCGGCTGGGCGCGTTCCACCCCGGGCAGGTCGCGTACGGCCTGCAGCAGCGTGGGTGGCAGCAGCGCCGCGTCGGATTTGGACGAGCCGCCGGCCGCACGCAGGTAGAGCGGCGAGGGCAGCACGGCGTCCAGCCAGTCCAGCATGCTGCCGCGAAAGCTGGTGACCATCACCGTCAGCGCCACGGCCAGGCTCAGGCTGGCCACCACGCCGCCCACGGCCACACTGGCGCTGGCCCGCATGCGGCGGGCACGTTCCAGCGCCAGCATGGACAGCGGCTGGCGCAGCGTGGCCGGCCACAGCCGCTGCAGGCCGCCTAGCACGCGCTCCAGCAGCCAGGGCAGCAGCGCCATGCCGCCCAGCAGCATCAGCCCTACGGCCCCATAGGCGGCCAGGGGAATGCCGCCAATGGGCGGCACGCTGGCCAGCAGCGCACTGGCGGCCACCAGGGCCAGGCCGGTCCAGGCGCGCGCAGGCGCCTGGACCACGTCCCCCAGCCCTTTGAGCGTGGCGGCGGGCGGCAGCGCCCGCGCGGTGCGTGCCGGCCACCAGGCGCCGGCCACGGTGGCGGCCAGGCCCAGGGCAAAGAAGGTGGCGGCGGCCGGCGCGCTCCACAGCAGCGGGGGCTGGCCGCCGGCAAAGTAGCCGCCGCCCAGGTCCCCGCCCAGCATACGCAGGGCCAGCCAGGCCAGTCCGGTGCCCAGCGCAATGCCGGCCGCGCTGCCGGCAACGCCCAGCAGGGCGGCTTCCCACAGCACCAGGCGCATGCGCTGTGCGGGCGTGAGCCCCAGCACCGCCAGCAGCGCCAGCTGCGGTGCGCGCCGCGCCACGCTCAGCGCCAGCACCGAAAACACCAGAAACGCCCCGGTGAACAGCGCCACCAGGGCCAGCACGGTCAGGTTGACGCGGTAGGCGCGCGACATCTCGGCCGCACGCTGCTGTTCACCGCCCGGCTGCTGCACCAGCACCTGGGCTGGCCAGCCGGGCAGGGCACGCAGCGTGGCGGTGAAGGCGCTGCGGTCGGTGCCGCTGCGCAGCAGCACATCCACGCGCTGGATCTGGCCGTCCTGGCCCAGCAGGTCCTGGGCGGCGCCAATGTCCATCACCGCCAGCGGGGCGCCGCCGGCTGCCACCGTGCCGGCCACGCGCAGCGTCACGGCATGGGTGTGCACGCGCACCGGCAGCAGGGCGCCGGGGGCGCTGGCTTCGTCCAGGCCCAGGGCCTGCAGTGCCGCCGGGTTCAGAAACACTGCGTCGGGCGCGAACAGCTGCAACCGGTCCTGGCCGGCAAACAGCCGGGGCTGCAGCGCAGGGGCCAGCGGGGCCGACTGCAATGCGTCGCCGCCTAGCAGGTGCAGCGACAGCGGTTCCGGGGGGGCGTGCGGCGCCTGGCCGGCCGCACCGCCCGTGGAGGGCGGGCTGTCGATCTGCACCGTGCCCTCGATCCACGGCGCGGCATGCTGCACCTCGGGCCGCAGCGCAATCAGTGGGTAAATGGCCTGGGGCAGGCTGGCGCGCATGCCTCGGAATTCCAGATCCGGCTGGCCGTTGACGCTGCGCACCGCGCGGGAAAACTCATCCAGCGCCGACTGGTTGATCACATGCACCGCAAAACCCAGGGCCACGCCCAGCGCAATGGCCAGCAGGGCAGTCAGGCTGCGCCAGGGCTGGCGCCGGTACTCCTGCAGCGAAAAACTGGCCAGCAGGCGCGGCAGCGGAGAAGCGGTGAGAGAGGGTGAGGCGGGCACGGAGGTTCCAGGGCAAAACAGCGGTGTGCACCGCCCCAGGGCGGGTGGGCACGCCTGCGCGGCCCAGGGATCCATGGGCAGGGCATTCGCCATCCTACAAGCCCCGTGTCAGCCTGCTGCCTACAATGCGGGGTTTTGGTGCTTGCAGCGCTGTTCTGGCGCTGCGGTTAAACGGGAAACATGGACGCCGGCGCCCGCGCTGGCACAGCATGTACTGCCCCCGCAACAGTGAGCGCACAGGTCCCGCAGGACCCGCTTGCCATCTCTTGCCACTGGAGCCATGCGCTCTGGGAAGGCTTGGCAAGCCGTGCGCCAGTCTGGATACCGGCCAAAACAGGTCCAGCATCCGCTGGCGTGCCGCTGTGCATGCAGACCCGGGTTGCTGGTTGTGTGAAGCACGGGCGGGGACGCCGGTGCCAACCATGTGTGCATCCATGCGAAATTTCCAACCATCCCCTGCGGAAGGCCAGCGCGCTTCCGTGCGCTTTCCTCTGGCGGCCGTGGCCCTGGCCGCAGCCTGCCTGGCCCAGCATGCTGCGGCGCAGAGCGTGCCCCTGTCCACCACGGTGGTGACCGCCACCCGCTCTGAAACGCCGCTGGACGAAACCCTGGCCGATGTGCGCGTGATCACCGAAGCGCAGATCAGCAACTCGGCAGGCCGCTCGCTGGCCGAAGTGCTGCAGCGCTTTGCCGGCGTGCAGATGTCCAGCAACGGTGGCCGCGGCAACACGCAAAGCGTCTACATCCGTGGCAGCAAGCAGGTGGTCCTGCTGGTGGACGGGGTGCGCTTCGGTTCGGCCACCCTGGGCACGCCCACGCTGGAGTCGCTGCCGCTGGAAGCCATCGAGCGCATCGAGGTGGTGCACGGCCCGGCATCGGCACTGTATGGCAGCGATGCCATTGGCGGGGTGATCCAGATCTTCACCAAGCAGGGCAAGGGCGTGAAGCAGGCATTCGTGCCCCATGCCGCGCTCACCTGGGGCCGCGCGGGCTACAAGAAGGCCGATGGCGGTTTTGCGGGCGAGCAGTCCGGCTGGAACTACAGCCTGAACATGGCGCGCGTCATCGATCCCGGCTTCTCGGCCACCAACCGCAAGAGCGCCGAATTCCGTTCCGATGCCGACAAGTTCAACCAGACCTCGGTCACGGCGGCGCTGGGTTATGCCTTCAATGCCGACTGGCGCCTGGATGCCAATCTGATGCGGGCGGACAGCTATTCCGAATTTGACCAGGACTACATCTTCATGCCCGACTGGAGCATGCCGCTGGTGAACGGTTCGTACAACGAATTCCGTGCCGCCACCAGCCAGCTCAAGCTGTCGGGCAGGCTCTCTGCCAACTGGAACAGCACCCTGAGCGTGTCGCGTTCCAATGACAAGCAGCGTTCCCACCACCGCCTGGAGGGTCGCACCGACCGTTACCAGGACCTGTTCCAGACCGAGCAGACCGAATACAAATGGGGCAACGAGATCAAGACCCCGGTGGGCGTGGTGGTGGCCGGCCTGGAGCGTCTGGAGCAGCAGATTGCCTCGTCCGAGCGCTACGACCACAAGGACCGTTCGACCAATGCCGCCTATGCCGGCCTGAACGGCAGCCACGCTGCGCATTCCTGGCAGCTCAACCTGCGCCGCGACGACAACTCCCAGTTCGGCGGCTACAACACCTGGGGCATTGGCTACGGCTACGAAGTCCTGTCCGGTCTGCGTGCGCGCGTGGCACGGGCCAGCAGCATGAAGGCGCCCACCTTCAACGACCTGTACTACCCCATGTCCGGCAACCCCAACCTGCAGCCCGAAAGCTCCAAGGGCAACGAAATCGGGCTGGACTGGAGCGTGGGCGGCCACGAGTTCAAGCTGACGGGCTTCGACAACAAGGTCAAGAACCTGATCTCCTGGGCCGACGACGGCACCGGCATGTGGTTCCCCTTCAATATCGACAGCGCACGCCTGAAGGGCTGGTCGCTGGGCTACAGCACCCAGTGGCAGGGCTGGGATCTGTCGGCACGCTACGAGCACCTGGATGCGGTCGATGGCAAGGGCCAGCGCCTGACGGACCGTTTGCCCGAGCACCAGGCCACGCTGTCGGTGGACAAGCGCATCGGCGCCTGGAAGTTCGGCACCAGCGCGCTGTATGCCGGCAAGCGCACCGACAAGCAGGGCACCGTGGACCTGGGTGGCTACACCACCATGGACCTGCACGCCGAATACCAGTTCGCCAAGGATTGGGCGGTGCAGGCCCGTGTGGCCAATCTGACCGACAAGGTCTATGAAACCGCCTACGGCTACAACCAGCGTGGCCGTGCCGGCTTTGTCACCTTGAAGTGGACGCCGCGCTGAGGCCACGCCGCTAGCACGGCCCCGCTGTGCGGCGCTGTTCAGGCCGCCGCAATGCCCCGGGCCGTCAGCCGCAGCACCCGGTCGGCGCGGGCCGCAGCGTCCGGGGAATGGGTGACCAGCACCAGGCTGGCGCCGGCTTCGCGGGTCTGGGCCACCAGCAGGTCCATGGTGCGGGCGGCCGTGTCCGGGTCCAGATTGCCGGTGGGCTCGTCGGCCAGCAGCAGGGCCGGGCGGTGTACCAGGGCGCGAGCAATGGCCACTCGCTGCAGCTGGCCGCCGCTGAGCTGCTGGGGCAGGCGCTGCCCCCTATCGCCCAGGCCCACGGCCGCCAGCATGGCCTGCACGCGGGCATCCTGCTCGGCGGGGGTGCCACGCGCCAGCAGCATCAGCGGCAGGGCCACGTTCTGCGCCACGCTCAGATGCGGCAGCACGTGAAAGGCCTGGAACACAAAACCCACATGGGCACGGCGCCAGACGGCCAGACCGGCTTCGTCCAGCCTGCCGATGTCCTGCCCCTGGTGCAGCACCTGGCCCTGGTCCCAGCGGTCCAGCCCGGCCAGGCAGTTGAGCAGCGTGGACTTGCCCACGCCCGAATCACCGACGATGGCGACAAACTCGCCCGCCGCCACCTCCAGGTTGACCTGCTCGAACACCGTGGCCGCATCGGCCCCTGTGCCATAGCGTTTGGCCAGGTCCACGACCTGAACGTTGGCGGGCGGTGTGCTGGCAGCTGGCAAGGACATGGCGAAGAGGGGATACGGGGTGGGGGGAGAAGCGGCTTACCTGGGCAGGCTGGCCTGCACCACGCCCCAGGCAGCCTGCACCAGCTGCACGATGGCGTCGGGGGCCTGGCAGTCGATCGGGTGGCGCTGGGGCATGCTGCGCAGCCAGGTGATCTGGCGCTTGGCCAGCTGGCGCGTGGCGGCAATGCCTTTTTCACGCACCAGGTGCATGTTCAGCGCGGGCTTGTCGCGGCGCTCCTGCCATTCCAGTTCTTCCCACACCTGGCGGTAGCCCACGCAGCGCATGCTGGGCAGGTCCAGGTGCAGATCGGGACGGGCGCGCAGGGTGCGCACCTCGTCCACCAGGCCGTGCTCCAGCATCTGCTCGAAGCGCTGGGCAATGCGCTGGTGCAGCCAGGCCCGGTCGGTCGGCTCCAGCGAAAACAGCGTGGCATCAAAGCGCGGCGCCGATGCATCTTTCGCGGTATGGAAGCTGGACAGCGGCTTGCCGGAAATCTTCCACACTTCCAGGGCGCGCTGGATGCGCTGGCTGTCGCCGGGCGCCAGGCGCTCGGCGGTGACCGGGTCCACCTGGGCCAGCAGGGCGTGCATGGCGGGCCAGCCGATGTCGGCAGCCTGGGCATCCAGCGCGGCGCGCACTTGCGGGTCGGCGGCCGGCATCTCATCCAGTCCCTCAAACAGCGCCTTGAAGTACAGCATGGTGCCGCCCACCAGCAGCGGCACGGCGCCACGGGCGCGGATCTCGGCCACCAGGCGTTCGGTGTCGCGCACGAATTCGGCGGCGGAGTAGCTTTGTGTGGGCTCCAGGATGTCGATCAGGTGGTGGGGCACGGCGGCCAGCTCGGCCGGTGTGGGTTTGGCCGTGCCAATGTCCATGCCCCGGTAGACCAGCGCGGAATCGACGCTGACGATTTCAGCGGCCAGGCCGCGCTGCTGCAGCACGGCAGACAGCGCCAGCGCGGCAGCGGTTTTGCCGGAAGCGGTGGGCCCGGCAATGGCAATGCAGGGCAGGGAAGAGGCGGAAGCGGTCACGGTCACAGAAAACAGATCAAGAGCGGGGCAGGAAAAAGGGCAGACAAAGGCTCAGGCGGCCGGGGCCACGCCCCAGCGGCGCACCAGCACCCAGGAGGCCAGGGCCGTCCAGGCTGCCCAGAAGGCCGTGCCGAAGACCAGAGGGTACACCGTACCGTCCAGGTGCTGGCCCAGCCAGGCGCCCATGGCAAAGGCTGTCAGGGTCATGGCGCAGCCGTTGAGTGCCGCGGCGGTGCCGGCCGCCTGCGGAAAGGCGCTGACGGCTCCGCTTTGCCCGCAGGGCTGCTGGATGCCGTGGGCCACCATGTACAGGCTGAACGGCAGGGCATAGGCCCAGGCATTGGCCACATCCAGCAGGGCGGCGGCCAGCAGGCTGCCGGTGCCCAGCACGGCCAGCAGTCCGGCCACCGCCACGGTGCGGCGCACGCCCAGGCGCTGCAGCAGGCGGCGGCAGAGGATGGTGCCGGCGATATAGCAGGCACCGTTCACGCCCAGCAGCAGGCCCACATCGGCGGCGGTCCAGCCCAGCACGCCGATGAAGGTGAAGGACGAGGCCGCCAGGAAGGTGAACAGCCCGGCATAGGAGCCGCTGGTGGTGGCCGTGTAGGCCAGAAAAGTGGGGTGGCGCACGATGGCTGCCCAGGTGCGGGCCAGCTGGTGCGGCTGGGTCGCATCCGGGCGCGGCGTGGCCAGGCTTTCGCGAAAGCGCAGAGCCACCAGCACCAGCGTGGCCGCGCCAAACACCGCCAGCGCGGCCATGGTGGCGCGCCAGCCGAAGTGCTGGGCCAGCTGGCTGCCGGCGATCGGGCTGGCACAGGCGATCACGCCCAGGCCGGTCAGCGCCTTGGACATGGCCTGGGCGCCGGCCGTGGGGGTGTACAGATCGCGCACGATGGCGCGCGCCGCCATCACCCCCGCGCCGGTGGCCACGCCCTGCAAGGTGCGCCAAGCCACCAGCCAGTCCATGCTGGGCGCCAGCGCGCAGCCCAGGGCGGCCACCACATACAGGGCCAGACCGGCCAGCAGCACCGGGCGGCGGCCCCAGCGGTCGGACACCGGGCCCCACACCAGCTGCGAACCGCCAAAGGCCAGCAGCAGGGCGGTGAGCGTGAGCTGGGTCTGCGCCACCGGGGCCTGCAGCTGCGCCGTCAGCAGCGGCAGTGCGGGCAGGTAGAGGTCGGTGGTGATGGGTTGCAGCCCCAGCAGCAGCGCCAGCAGGCCGATCACCAGCAGCGGCGACATGCCGCGCAGCGGGGTGTCGAGGTGGTGGGCAGGGACAGGGTCCGCAGGGACCGAAGAAGAAGCGGGCGCGGCAGGCATACAGGGCCGCGAGCCTATCAGATTGCGCAAGGCTGCGCGGCGGGCCGGGCAGCCGCTCGTGGAGCAGGGGCCGGTCATCTGTGTCCGCAGGAGTCTGGCCCAGCGGGCCAAACTCCTGCGGACACAGATACCAGCCCCGATTTCACCTTGCCACACTCCCGATGCCAAGGTGTCCAAGAGGCTTGCAATGTAGCGGAGCCGACCCAGGTCGTTCTGCCCGCCGGTCTGGGTGCGGCGCGACCGGCCGGTCGTGCTTTCCCGGCGGGCGGCTGCGGCAGGCGCCGGGGCCGGGTTCAGTTCCTGTCCCTGCCTTTGTCGGCGGTGGTGCTGTGCCCCTGGCCCAGCTCGGATGGCCACAGCTGCTGCAGTGCCACGCGGTACTGGGCCAGGCCCAGGGCTCCCGCGTTGTGGTGGGTGGCACCGTCCACCAGCACCCAGCGCTTGGGCGTGGGGGCGGCCTCGTAGAGGCGCTGCCCCAGGTTCGAGGGAATCAGCTGGTCCGCGCTGCCGTGCACCACCAGCAGCGGTGCCTTGAGCTGCGGCACCTTGTCCACCGAATCGAAAGGCTGGGTGATGAACGGCTGGAATGGCAGCCAGCCCCATTTGAAGGTGCGCGCCACATCGGCAATGCGGGTGAACGTGCCTTCCACGATCAGTCCGCGCACATCGGGCACGCGCGTGGCCAGGTCCACCGCAATCGCGCCGCCCAGCGAATGGCCGAAGATGAAGCGCGGCCGGTCGGGGTACTGGCTGGCCAGCCAGTCCCAGGCGGCCTGTGCATCGGCACGGGCCGAGGCTTCGGAAGGCAGGCCCTTGCTGCTCTGGCCAAACCCCTGGTAGTCCACGGCCAGCACGGCAAAGCCCAGCGACTGCATGCGGCGCATGCGGGCCGTGGAGCCGCTGACGTTCCAGCGCGCGCCGTGCAGGTACAGCAGCACCGGGGCATCGGCGCGCTGCCCGTCCAGCCACAGGGCATGCAGCCGCGCTTCATGGGACGTGTCCTCCTGGTCCGCTTCCACCCGGTGGGGGTGGGTGATCCAGACCTCCTGCATGCCTTGCTGGTCGCTGCGCGGCCAGAGGCGGTCGCTGGGCTGGAAGATCATTTCACGCTGCTTGGCGTCGATGGCGGCGCAGCCCCCGCCCGCCAGCAGGGCGGCCGTGGCCAGGGCGAGGAACAGACGTTGCAGGCGCATAAAGAGGTGACGGCCCAGGAAAAGGGGGGGAAAGATGCGGCAAAACTGCCAAGGATCTGTCGTATTTTGGGTCTATGCTCGGTAATCCAACCAGTTTTATGGGAATGCTCCGACATGCTCTTGGGTCTTGCCGCCAACCGACTGCACCACCAAACCGAAGATGGCGCCCTGTTCGCCCTGCTGCGCGCCTGTGAGCCGGGCATCCGCGAGCTGCAGCTGGGCCTGCATGTGGTGGGCCGCACCTGCGACGCCATTGCGGCGGCCGAAATGCTCAAGGGCTACAAAGGCCTGGTGCGCTACCCCTACGGGCGCGACGGCGGGCTGATGAAGCTGGTGGCCGAGGTGGTGGGCATGCCCGGGGAAGGGCGCACGCTGGACGGCGCCATCTATCTGACCGACCCGGTCGATCCCTCGTCCATCTTTCCCGAGGCGCTGGCCCTGAAGCGCCAGTGCGTGATCCACGGCAAGCCGTTTCTGTCGACCGTGGCCAGCGCGCGCGACTGGGTGGAGATGGAGCGCATCCATGCCGGTCTGGCGCCCGACCGCAGCGCCGACCGCTTTCACGATTTCGGGCACCAGACCGTGGCCCTGATCGCCCACGATGCCATGAAGCCCGCCATGCTGGACTTTGCGGCCCGCAATTTCGAGCTGCTCTCGCGCTTTCAGCGCCGGGTGGGTACCGGCACCACGGGGCAAAAGCTCAATGAACTGGCCTGGAGCAAGGGCTGGCCGGCCGACCGTCCCTGGGTGGACCGCTTCAACAGCGGCCCGCTGGGCGGCGACGCGCAGATTGCCGACCTGGTGCTGGAGCGCCGCTGCCAGCGCGCCATCTTCTTTGAAGACCCACATGTGGCCCGCCAGCATGAGGCCGACATCCAGCTGCTGGAGCGCGCCGTGACCACCATCACCCACGAGGCGGTCTGCGCCACCTCGCCCGCCGTGGCGCAGCGCTGGTGCGATGCGGCAGTGCGGCGCGCCGGGAGCTAAGGCGGTAACGCGTTGGCGGTGGTTGCTGCAGTTGCGGCCTTTGCAGCCGGGACGGAATTCCGCAGATGCGTTCCGGGCACCACACAGCCGCCCTGGGGCGGCTGTGTGCGTTCAGGGGCGGTGCGCTCAAGGCGCAGGTGTGGCCAGCGGCTTGCCCTTTTCCACCACGTAGACGCCGATCAGCTTGACGGCCGCATTGCTGGCGTTGTGCGCGTCGTGCACTACGCCGGCGGGCACCACAAACGATTCACCGGCCTTGAGGGTACGGGGCGGCTGGCCGTCCACCAGCAGATCGACCTGGCCCTCGCTGACGTAGCTGATCTCGTCTCCCGGGTGGGTGTGCCGCCCGGCCCGTGCGCCGGGGGCCACTTCGACCCGGGCCACCACGGCTTCACGCCCGGGGGTGGACACATCGGCCTTGCCCACCAGGGTGCGCGACAGGCCGCTGGCAGGCGCGGGCTGTGCGGCCTGTGAGGCCTGTGAGGCGGGCGGGCTGGCCTGGGGGGCGGCGCAGCCGCCCAGCAGGAACAAGGCACTGGTGCACAGCACGCTGGCCACGGCCGCGCGGGAAGAAAAAGGCATGGAACTCTCCTAGGCTGGGGTGACAGGGGAACAACCTGTCTCTTGTACCGGGGAGTGGGGCGGGGTGGCCAGGGGGGCGGCCCTAGGTCGGGCTGCGGGGACGGGACCGCCAGGTGCCGCAGCAGGCCATGCGGCCGTCCCGCCGATGCCATATCCTGTGCACTGCAACATTTTTCTGTCTGCGCGACTATGGACGCCATGCCATCTGAAAGGCCTTCGCCGATGTTGTTCACCCCCTACCGCCTGGGCGCACTGACGCTGCCCAACCGCCTGGTCATGCCGCCCATGACCCGTTCCCGCGCCGCCGCCGGCGACGTGCCCACCGCGCTGATGGCGCAGTACTACGCCCAGCGGGCCTCGGCCGGGCTGATCGTCAGCGAAGGCACGCAGATCAGCCCCCAGGGCCAGGGCTATGCCTGGACCCCGGGCATCTACAGCCCCGCGCAGGTGGCCGGATGGAAGCAGGTGACCGATGCCGTGCACCAGGCCGGTGGCCGCATCTTTGCCCAGCTGTGGCATGTGGGCCGCATCTCGCATGTGGACCTGCAGCCCGGTGGCGTGCCGCCGCTGTCGTCCTCGGCCCTGCTGGCCGAGGGCGTGAAAGTGTTTGTGGATCCCGGCCAGCAGGGGCCGGAGGCCGGCGTGGGCGGCATGGTGCAGCACAGCATGCCGCGCGCGCTGACGCTGGAAGAGATTCCGGCCATCGTGCAGCAGTTCGCCCACGCGGCCCGCAACGCGCTGGATGCCGGGTTTGACGGCGTCGAGCTGCATGGCGCCAACGGCTATCTGATCAACCAGTTCATCGATTCCCAGGCCAACGACCGCACCGACGCCTACGGCGGCAGCCTGGGCAACCGCCTGCGCTTTCTGAAGGAAGTGGTGGAAGCGGTGGTGGCCGTGGTGGGCAAGGACCGCATCGGCGTGCGCCTGGCGCCGCTGACCACGCTCAATGGCGCGGTGGACGACACGCCCCAGGCCACCTACCTGGCGGCGGCCAAGCTGCTCGACGACCTGGGCGTGGCCTACATCCACATTGCCGAAGTCGACTGGGAAGATGCGCCCGAGATGCCGGTGGCGTTCAAGGAAGCGCTGCGGCTGGTCTACCGCGGCACGCTGATCTATGCGGGGAAATACACCGCCGCCACGGCCGAAGCCGCCTTGCAGGCCGGCTGGGTCGATCTGATCGGCTTTGGCCGACCCTTCATCGCCAACCCGGATCTGCCCTACCGCCTGCAGCATGGGCTGGCGCTGAACCCACCCGATGGCAGCACCTTCTTTGGCGGTGCGGCCAAGGGGCTGACCGACTATCCCCTGGCATCCGCGCTTGCGGCCTGAATGCCGCGGGGCCGGGTTGCGGCTCAGAAATACTGGCGCAGCCCCACGCCGAAGGAGCGCAGATCCCCGCCGGGGGTGCCCGTGCCGTAGCTGGCATGGGCGCGGTTGTCCAGCCGGGTGAACAGGGCGTACAGCTTGGTGCGCGGGCTCAGGTTGTAGTTGTACGCCAGCGTCCATTGCAGGGCCTGGGTGTCGGCTGCGTTGCCGGCCTTGCCGGCATAGCCCACGTTGACGTGGTATTCGCTGGCGCCGCGGGTGTGGATGGCGGCGATGCGCGTGGTGTGGCGGCCGCCCTGGGTCGCGTCCACCGCATAGCCGGCGTGGTCCCAGCCACGGCTGTACTGGTGGTAGGCCGAGAAGGTCCAGCTTTCGCTGAGGACATAGGTGGCACGCAGCGTGGCCTGGCGGGCCGGTCCCCAGTCGCCATAGCCCAGGCCAAAGGACCAGTCGCCCTGCGCGTAGGTGGCGGCCAGGTCCCAGGCGTTTCTGGCGGGCTCGGCGGCCTGTTCGTGCAGGCTGGTGCCGATCTCCACCGTCAGGTCGTTCCAGGTGGGCGTGCGGTAGGACACATGGTTGCTGCCCTGCGACACAAAGGCGTACAGCGCATCCGCCGAGGTGCCGGTGTCGAAGTTGTGCGCATTCACCACATCGGCGGTGGCGTAGTAGGCCTCGCTGATGATGCGGCCCATGCGCAGCATGCCGAAGTGGCCGGACAGATGGACTTCGCTCTTGCGGTTGAAGAACGTGGTGTCGGTGTTCGCACCGGTGTCGGATTCAAAGCCGCTTTCCAGTTGGAAGCCCGCCCGCAGGCCGCCACCGAGATCCTCCTGCCCGCGCAGGCCGAAAAAGGATTCGTTGTTCAGCATGCCGGTGGTGCTGACATGGTCCTGGGTGCTGCGTTCCACCGAGGTGTTGATGCGGCCATAGATCTGCAGGCCGGTGGTTTCGGCCTGGGCGGTCAAAGCCAGGGCTGCCAGGCTGGCGGCAACGGCCAGCACGGAAGGGGTGCGTAGGTTCACGGGGATGGGAAAAGAAAGGCAAAAAACACATGCCCAGGCCGCTGCTGGGCAGCGACGGGACAGCGGGCGCGCATGGGGGGCGGGACGGTGGCAGCACCGCGGGCCGGCCATGCGGCAAGGGGCGACATGCTAGGCCAAGCAGGGCCCGGGTGCAGGCAGCCCAGGCCAAAGCGCAGCAGAGGCTATGGGTTTGGGGTGGTGCGGTCGGCCTGGCCCGGCAGATCGGCACAGACCTGCTGCAGGGCCTGCACCAGCAGTTGCTGCTCGGCGTAGCGGGCGCCCGCTTTGCGCTGGAACAGCGTGATTGGCGGCAGCTGCCAGCTGAACTGGTGGGGCACGATGGCCACGCCGGCAATGCGCACCAGTTCCTGGGCAATATCGGCCGGCACGATGGAGACGGCGCGTTCATTGGCCGCCACCAGCTCGCCAATCACCTTGGCAGACAGGCTTTCCACATAGGGTGGCGGGGGCTCCACGCCGGCGCGCAGAAAGAAGTCGGTGATCTGTTCGCGCATGGGCGTGTTGCGCGGGCCCAGCACCCAGTCCAGTTCGGCCAGTCCGGCCCAGTCCAGCGGCCGCCGGGCCAGGCGTGCCGCCAGCTTGCGGTGGGCGACCAGCTGCGGTGCCTGGGCGTAGAGCACGGTGTGCTGCAGACCGTCCATGTTCAGGATGGCCGAGGTGCGGCCGACCACGCAGTCCAGCTCGTGCGCACGCAGCCGCTCCAGCAACTGGTCGCTGGTGGATTCGTGCAGCGTGACGGTGATGCGCCGCCCCTGCAGGCGCGTGCGGTCGATCGCCTGGGCCAGCATGCGTCCGGGCAGGAAGGGGATCACCCCCACCTGCAGGTGGGCGGCACGCTCCTGGGCCACGGCGGCCATGTCCAGTGCCCAGTGGTCCAGATCCGCCAGCAGGGTGCGGGCACGGGCCAGCACCAGCGCGCCCAGGTCCGTGGGGGCCATGCCCCGGGAAGAGCGGGTGAACAGTGGCGCGCCGAACAGGGCTTCCAGTTCCGCCAGGGCCTGGGTGACGGCGGGCTGGCTGGTGGACAGTTGCTCGGCCACGCGTGTCAGCGAGCGCTGCTCGGCAATGGCCACCAGCAGCAGCAGGTGCTTCATCTTCAGCCGCAGGGCCAGGCGGCGGGCCAGTGCCAGCTGGGGCAACGGTGTGGCGGGCGCGGCAGGGGACTGCATGGCAAGCGTTATTCCATAAGTAAAAAGATATGAAGCAATAAAAATACGCGATTTTTTGCTTATGGCAAGTGGCCAGAATCCCCGCCATGGCCCGCGCCGTTGCGGGCGGTGCAGACACGAGGGAGTGGCAGGACATGGAATCGCTGTGGATGGTGGTGGCGCTGGGTGCCGGGGTGGCGGGGTTTGTGCAGGGGCTGTCGGGCTTTGCTTTCGGCATGGTGGCCATGTCGCTCTGGGCCTGGGTGCTGCCGCCGCAGCTGGCGGCGGTGCTGGTGGTGTGGGGGGCGCTGCTGGGCCAGTTGCTGGCGGCGTTCACGGTGCGCCGGGGCTGGAGCTGGGCGCTGCTGCTGCCGTTTGTGCTGGGGGGGCTGGCAGGCATTCCGCTGGGGGTGTGGTTGCTGCCGCAGCTGGACATGCGCTGGTTCAAGGCGCTGCTGGGCGGCCTGCTGGTGCTGTGGTGCCCGGTGATGCTGCTGGCGCCGCGCTGGCCGGCACTGGTGGTGGGCGGGCGCTGGGGCGACGGGCTGGCCGGCATGGCCGGTGGGGTGCTGGGCGGCGTGGGCGGCTTCACCGGCGTGGTGCCCACGCTGTGGTGCACCCTGCGGCGCTACCCCAAGGAGCTGCAGCGGGCGGTGATCCAGAACTTCAACCTGTCCATGCTGCTGGTGACCATGGCGGTGTACCTGGGCACCGGCATGGTCACCCGCGAGATGCTGCCGCTGTGTGCCGTGGTGGCGCCGGCCATGCTGCTGCCCACCTGGCTGGGCACCCGGCT